>JAGGVU010000016.1 GCA_021157845.1 Candidatus Aenigmatarchaeota archaeon | reverse complement strand
ATACTATACATTTGTTGTTTAAGATATTTTGTTTTTTATTTTTATTTAAGGATGTGTAATATAATATCTATTACTAAATATCTTATTAAAAATATTGTAAATGAAATATATTTCTTAGTGGTCATAAGCAACCCCCTCTTCGTTTGTGAGAGTTCGTTTGGTTGCCTATATTATACAAAGCCTTTCTTGAAAGGAAATTTTGTATAGCTGCTGTAAGAGATTTATTTTGAATTATCGATCCAGAATAACACAGTGCGGCCATGGCTTTTTGGGGTCATAACGGCCAGAGCAGTAGAAAATACTGCTGCATCTGGATCTTCGCTTTGTTATATCAAACCAATACCCACCAAGTCTTTCACAACACAATCTTAAGCTATTATAGTCAGCTTCTGTATGCCTGTATTTCAGAATGTCTGTCTGAACATTTTCTTTATTACATATAAAATCTTTTGTTATTGGTATTGATTTATCTTTGTCATATGTAATAAATCCTGTTGTTGCGCTGAAATGTACTAGTGTATAAAGAAAAATAAAAAAAATAATTATAATTGCCAGCTTGAATAATTTCATAATCAACTAACCTATATATTTGCTCTGTTCCTGCGCTTTAACAATTGGAAATCTGATAGGTGGCGGTAGCTGAAGATCTTCTGCTATAGAAACAATTTTTGTTAAGCATTTTCTAAATATTACATTTAGGATATTTACAGCAATATCTTTATCTAATTTTTTATCTTTTTTCCAGTCTTTTATCACTTTCTTGTTATCCTTTGTGTTATAAACAATTTCTCCTTTTAGGCTTACATACCCAATCTTTGGTTCATACTTGGTATCAAATTTAAATTTGACTAAAAGCACCTTATCTAAGCCAGGGATATTCATCTTTTTTTCTTCTATATCAAGAATAGTCGGTGTGCTGTTTATTTTTATATTTTTACTAACATTTTGCTCTTTTTTTGCTTCTATTTCATTTATTATAAATCCTAAAACAGGCATACTATCATTCCCCCCATTACAAAAGTTTTATATGCTTTTTAGTTTAACTATAAACTTGTATTTATAAAAGGTTTTAAATATGTCGGTTCTCATACCTCTCACAGATGGGTTTAGTCATATAGAGCTTGCGTCTGTTGTAGAAATTTTGAGGAAGGCTGGTGTAAATGTGCAGTTGGCCGGTCTTGTTTCGACAATAGTTGAAAGTGAAGAGAGATTAAAAATAATAACATCAAAACGATTAACAGATATAAATATAAATGACTATAACATTTTAGTTTTGGTTGGTGGTTTGCAGTATAAAAGATTTTTAAAGAGTAGTGAAATAAAAAATATAATAAAAATATTCATCAAGAATAAAAAAATTGTTGCAGCACTTTCACAATCCGCTGTTGTGCCTGCATCATTGGGTTTGCTTGATGACAGAGTGGCCACCGTCTATCCCGGATTGGAAAAAAACATACCAAAACTAAGAGAAGGAAAAGTAATTATAGACAAAAATATAATAACAACACATGGTCCGTTGTGTGCACCAGTTTTTGCAATAAAGCTGGTTGAAATATTAAAAGGTAAAAACGAGGCAGAAAAAATAAAGAAAATATTGGTGATATAGTGTCTTTAAATTCGATTGAGAGAGAAATACTTGAAAAGATTGCACAGAACCAATTGATAACAAAAATGGAACTAATTAAATTTTTAAAAAATGAAAAGAAGGTTGCGAATGCAAAGGGTGTTTTGGATTCAGCAATTAAATCACTCTCTTCAAATGGGTTTATTAATATTATAAATCCAATTGGCGCAACATGTCTTGTTATCACACAAGACGGTTCAAAGGTTTTGGAAGAATAACATAATTATTTTTTGTTTCCTAGCCCCGTGGTGTAGTGGTCTCTGCTTCGCAGCCAAAAAAGCATAAGAGGCTCTGGTAAACTTTTTTTAAAAGTTTAAAGAAACCTCTTGACAACGGTTCGAATCCGTTCGGGGCTATTTACAGGTCATTTCTTTAAAAGTGAGTGTGTAAATACATGCAACCTGTTAAATATTCTTTTATTGTCGAAGACGACATTTTTTGAAGATTAGCTAAAAAGTTTTAAATAGTGCCAAGTTTCATCATTTGGCATGGTATATGACATAATAGTTGTTGGTGCCGGTCCAGCAGGGTTGACAGCTGCCCTATTTGCAGAGAGGCAGGCACTTAAAATATTAATAATTGGCAATTCTTTTCATAGTTCTATGCTTCACGAAGCTTATTTTGTTGATAATTATCCTGGTATAAAATCAATAAGCGGTCCAGATTTACTAGACGCGATGCAGTCTCAGTTAATATCTAAGATAACACATGAGAGAGTTTTTTCTGTTAAGAAGAAAAACGACTTATTTCTTGTACAGACAGAAAAGAACATTTACCAATCTAAGACGGTTATTATAGCAACAGGTTCAAAACATAGAAAAGGAAATATAGTTGGCGAAGATAAATTTGTTGGAAAGGGCGTTTCTTATTGTATTACCTGCGACGGACCTCTCTTTAAGGGTAAAGATGTTGTTGTTGTTGGTGGTGGAGACTCTGCTGTAAAAGGCGGAATATTTCTAAAGGATATTGGTGCGTCCTCGGTTTCTATTCTTCACAGACGAAATTGCCTTAGAGCAGCAAAAAGATACATTGTTCAGGCAAAAGAAAGGGGAATACATTTTATTTTAGATTCAGTTGTGCAGGAGATAGTCGGATCTGATTATGTAAAAAAAATAAAAATAAAAAGTCTTAAGACAAATGAAGTATTTGAAAAAAAAGTAAATGGTATATTTTTTGAAATAGGAATCGTGCCATCTTCAGAACTTATTAAAGACTTAAATGTTAAAACAGAGAATGAATATATAGTTGTAAATGAAAAAAAAGAAACAAGTGTGCCTGGTTTATATGCTGCTGGTGATGTAACAACTACACCACTTAGGCAGGTTATAACAGCGTGTGCAGATGGTGCAATTGCAGCGACTTCGGCATACGAGTATATTAAACAACATTTTAAATAATGATAATTATGAAAAAGGAAAACAAAAAAAGAATCTGGATAATTATAATGATATTTGTTTTATTTGGATCAACACTAGGATTTGTATTTTTATCAAGATTCACCCCAAGACAAACCACCAAGATAACAGAATCTTTAATTGTTAATGCGACTTTAGATGAGAGCACAGAGGCAAATATAATTTCAAAAGGGTTTACGATAATAAAGGTAGAATCCAATCAGTCTTATTTTGATGAGCTAAAAAAGATACAAGAAGAATTTAAAACAACAGGTGGATATAAACAAATATTGGTAGAAAATTTAAATGGAGAAAAGTTTCATCTAGTTGCAACTAGTAGCAGAAATTTGACTGAACTCAATAAACCAGATTTTGATAAGCTTAGAGAAGAGTTGTGCAATATAGTTTGGGACCCACCTTTGAATTATTGCTTTTCTCCATGAAGCTCAACTTCCATTTTTTTAATTTCTCTTTTTAATTTCATTAAAGTTTTTGGTATATTTTCTTGTCTGACTTTTAGTACTGACGAGATTTCATCTAAAATATCTTTATCTTCCATCTTCTCCACCATGTTCTAAATCATCATTTCTTTTCTAAAACGCACCGAATATAAAATTAATGCAGTCCCGACCAACGCAGTTTCAACAGTTATACATAATTAATCCATGCTCTTAAATTTTTTTCTTAAATTTTTAATAATATTTTCAACTTTGTCTCTTTTAATTCCATATCCTGTCGCAACAAACGGAGAGCCGCCACCCATTCCGCCAAGTTTTTTTGATATATTTTTCACAATTTTCCCAATATTTACTCCGGTTTTTTTTCCTGCAGATCCGAATATATCTATCTTTTTTTTAGTTTCTCTAAAAAGAATTATTATTGTATCGTCCTTTGATAACTCCAGAGAAAGTTTTTGCGGATTTACATCTACTTTTTTAATTATTATTTTTTCATTTTTTTCAGCTAATTTTTTTGCATATTTTCTTGCTTCGTGAAGATTTTTTTTGTCGATTTTTTTTCGAAGGTTCTTCCATTTTTTAAGTAATAATTTAATTTCTTTTACAAGTTTTTTTCTTTTTACGGCCATAATTTTTTCTATTTTTTTAATTAGCTCTCTTTGGTATTTTTGGTATTCAACCGCTCGTTTAC
Organism: Candidatus Aenigmatarchaeota archaeon; assembly: GCA_021157845.1. Taxonomy (GTDB): domain Archaea; phylum Aenigmatarchaeota; class Aenigmatarchaeia; order GW2011-AR5; family JAGGXF01; genus JAGGVU01. The sequence goes on along the minus strand of JAGGVU010000016.1, from coordinate 16,515 downwards.
CAGCAACAAAATTTATTCTTATTACCGCATCTTGTATTCTTTCTGATGATGTTAAAATAATTTTTTTAACGTCCCCTGTGTTTTTACAGTGCGTTCCGCAACATGCCTCATGGTCGTCAGCAATAGAAACAATTCTTAGTTTTTCTTCAGGGACGGCACCACCTTGGTAAATAGCTGTCCCATATTTTTTTTCAGCATTCTGTCTTTTCATATATTCTATTTTGACAGGAAAAGATTGATTCACAATATTATTGGCCAATTGTTCTATTTTTTTTAATTTATTTTTCTTAATTGACTCAAAATGTGTAATATCTAAATGTGCTCTTTTCTCTGTTTTATTCGCACCAGTTTGGTTTACGTGTTTTCCCAAAACCCTTCGTGCAGACAGATTTATTATATGGGCTGCGGTATGATGCTGCATTAATTGTTTTCTCCTTTTCCAATTTATTTTGCATTTTACCATCTGGCCAATTTTCAAATTTTTAACATCACTGAGCTTATGTAAAATAATATTATCTAATTTTTGCACATCTAAAACTTCTTTATCTTCTATAAATCCCTTATCTGACTTTTGACCACCAGATTCTGGATAGAAGGCAGTTTGGTCGAGGATAACCCAACTATTTTTTATTTTCAGAATTTTTGCATTAAATGTTTTTATATCTTTATAGAAAAGGGGTTTTGTTTCTTTGACATCGGTTATAGTAATCTTTTTTTTATGATCTTTCTTTTCTATAAGATGTTTTGAAGATATGTTATTATAAAAATCATCCGGGACATCTACGATTAGATTACGCTTTTCAGCGATAGTTCGTATCAATTCTGGCGTTATGCCTCGTGATTCATACAAACGAGTCATTTCGTCTAGAGTAATAACTTTTTTTGTATTTAAAATTTGTTTTACATATTCTGCAGATTTTTTCTTTGTTTTTTTATATTTTATTTTTTCATTATTCAGAACTTTTTCAAATACATCTATATTATCTTTAAGTTTCGGATAAAGAGGTTTGAGAAATTTTGCATGGGCTTCTGCAATTTTTGTAAAATCTATATCAAGCTTAGCCTCTTCTTTAAGATCAAATATTCTTCTTGTAAGAACTCGGAGATTATAACCGCCCGCCGTATTGCTTGGAAATCCGCCATCTGTGAACGCAAACAGTAGTGTTCTTATATGGTCAGTTATGGCATATATGGCTTGTATTGGTTCTATTTTTTTCTTTAACTCTTTTTCACTAACATTTAATTTTTTCGAAACAATTCTTCTCATTTTTTTTATGTTAGACTCATCGATGTTAAGTGAGCCAGCTATTTTTGAAAATTTTAAAAAGAATCTATGATCAAAATCAATTTTATTTTTAAGTAGTTTAATAACAGGACCGAATGTTGCATCATAGATGGTTGGTGTGCCTTGCGTAAGCCACGCAAATCGTTCAAGACCTGCTCCCATATCTATTATCTTTTTATCCATTATTGTATATTTCTCTGGGGTTCCAAGAAATTCTGTAAACACAGCATTACCAATTTCCAGTCCCCTGACAAAGTATTCGAGTGAATAGCCAAATGCATTTGGACCGACCCAAGCATCTTCTACCCACGTTATTTCTTTCGGATTTATGCCAAAAACTTTTGTGAGTAATTCATAATCAATCTCTATGCATCTATCTTTCCAGTAGCCTTCTCCATTACCAAACAGGGAATGCTGTCCTATCATAGCAAATCCTGTTAAATGGCGTCCGCTTATTCCAACGTTTTCTATGTCATTAAACCTAAGACAGAATTGTGGAATAATTAGCGGATTTTCAGGAAGTTCAAAAACAGTTTTACTGCCAGTTTTGCGCTGAAATGCTGTTATACTTGCTATTGTAAAATATAGCCCCGGGAACCATCTGCAAACAGTTGGATAAGATTTAATAGCAGTATGCCCGTTTTTTTCAAAGAAATTTTTGATATATTTCCAGCTAGATATATAGTCTAATTTCTTTTTTGTTGGGCTGTTTCCTATAAAGCTATAATCTGTGCATGGTGGACTTCCACAAGTTTTTTGTTCATCATCTTCTGTCCAGAAAAATTTTCCGCATTTTTGACATCGTTTTCTGATTAAATTTTTTTCTTTAAAGAGTTTGACATTCCAGTACTTTTCAGGGGTTTTTTGGAATTTTTTTATTAATGAACTTTTTTCCAATTTTGTCACCATCAACAACTTTCAGCAATTTTTTGCAAATCTTCAAGTTTATGAATAATAAAATCTGGATTTCCTTTTTTTATTTTTTCCCTTTTTCCCCATGAGAATTTATTTTCTATTATTACAGATATACATCCAACATCCTTCGCCACGTCTATATCTATTTTTCTATCTCCAATATAGATAACTTCTCTTGGAGATAACTTATGTTTTTTCATTATATGCTTTATGATTTCCTGTTTATTTTTAAACCTGTCATCGGCACAAATAATTTTTTTCCAATACTTCTTAATATTAAAAGTTTTTAGCTGTTTTTCTACTATTTTCCTATCAGAATTTGTTGCTATGAAAAGATTATATTTTTTTCTTAGGTTTTTTAAAATATAACGGATTTTTGGATATGCATTCATCATATCTAATGATTTTTTTGATGAACCGATTTTATCAAAAATTTTTTTACACTTTTCAATATCATTTTTACGATCTTTTTTCATTAACGTCTTTATAATATCCAATGGCTTCTTTTCAAGACGTTGATTAATGTCAGTTTTAGTGTAATTATAACCAAAAGAATTTATCGATTTTCGTAATGCATATATGGCAGATTTTTTTGAACTTATTAGGACTCCATCTAAATCAAAAACAATTGCTTTTATCAACTACGACACCTACATACATTTATAACTAATTAAATAAAAAAGAATAAAATAATATTAAATCGTGTTTCATACTTCTATGTCTGTAGTCTGTTAGTTATCACAAAGCTACGCTAACCAAACAATGAGCTTAGCCCAGATGCTGCTTCTTCAGCTGCCTTTTCTTTGTCTTCTTCACTCTCTTCCTCTTTTTTCTCTTCTTTCTTTTCCTCGCTTACTGCTGCAGGCGCAGCAACTACAGGCATTGCAGCTTTTTCAATAATTTTGTCAATATCTACTCCATCCAATGCCGAAACCAACGCCTTTATTTGCGCATCCTCTACTTTTTCACCAACTGAATTAACAACATTTTTAACATTTTCTTCATTTATTTTTTTTCCAGCTGAGTGAAGTAACAAAGCAGCGTATATAAGTTTCATCTTTTATCACCTCAATTTTTTATTACTATAATTAATCTTTTGCGATATGCCTTCAGATTCCTGTATGGCCTTTAAAATAAGGTCTCCTATAATTTCTTTATCAAATATAGATGCCTCTATTGCCAATGTTTTTGCCTCGGCAAAACATTTTGCTACAATTAATTCTATTGTTAATGGTGTTGGATAACAAATACCAACTGATAAATTAACTGCTTGATGAATGGCCCGTGTTAATTTATTTAGATATTCTTCTTCATCTATGTTCAAAACATTTTTATCATAAACAGTTCCATTTTCGAGAACAGCTTCCAACTCCAGACCAATTTCCATCGGCTCTATTTTTAGTAGTGAAAATACATCAACCATTTCTGGTGTTATTTCTTCTCCCTTTTTACACACAACTTTATCTTTTAGAATAGCGATTTTTCCATTTTGGACAGTGGTTTTAAGACCGATTTTTTGTAATGTCGAAATAGCTGGTCCAGGACTGAATTGAGTTGGACCCTTTTCTATTAAAATATCTTTTGTTGCTACCTGACCAGCCTTTGCTGCTGCAGGTGTTTTATTTTTTTTCAGATATTTATAAAGTTTAAACGGATTTTCATTTGTTAAGATAAGCGCTAGCTCTCCCTTAAGATATTTTTCTAGTTTACCAATGCCATTTATTTTTGCTTTTTCAAATGCTTTTTTAATCAAATTCTTTTTTGACATTCTTATTTTCGCTTTATCTCTCAGCGCATCCCTTATTTTTTGCAGTTGTTTTGCTGGCATAGCATGCATATTTAAAATACCTATTACCGAATACCCTTTAATGAGATTAACTAATTTTTCAACCTCTTTTGGTTTTTCTTTCTTTAACATAGTATCACTTAAAACTTAATTTTACCGGCTTTGACATAGTTAGCTTCAGCAGTATATCTTTTATTTGTGATTTACCTTTTGGAAGCATACTTTCCACATTTTTTAAAACGAACTTTATATTTTCTTCTATTTTTTCGTCTTCCATCTGCTCTGTGCCGACTGGGCACTTTATAGTTGGTTCTGTTTTTACACTTATTCTTACAGATTTTTTGGCCAGTTCTATAAGTTTTGCCTTATCAACATTTGGTGCTATTGGCTTTGGCATCTTTCCTTTCGGACCTAAAAATCTGCCTATAGTCTTACCAACTATTGGCATGAGAGGCGCCTCAGCTAAAAAGAAGTCATACTTTTTTGAAAAGGCTTTTGCCTCTTTCTTGTTTCTGGCCAGTTCTTCTAATTTTTTTCTATTTATTTGCTCTTTCTCTCCTATTATGCAAATTTTTATTTCTTTGCCACGGCCGTGTGGAAGAACTAATTCTTTAGATATCTTGTTTTCAGGATTTTTTAGATTAATATTTTTTAAGTTAATAATTAAATCAAATGTCTGGATAAAATTACGCTTTTTAGAATGTTCTCTCAATTGCTTTATATCATCTTTTATAGCCATACAAATCCTCCTACATCAAGTAGTAAACGGATAAAACATATGATTTATTATAGGAAAGCTTTTAAAGGTTCCTACTAACGGCTCAGGCCGCCTCTTCATCCTCTTTAAAATTCGTAAATATCCCGAGTTCAGTTTCTATTTTATTTAATCGTTCTTCTGTTATTCCAAGGCCAGCGCCAACAGTTTTTTTAATTTTATTCAATTTATTTTCGATATCTACAATTTTTCTTGTTAGATCTCTGTATTGCATATCCATATCTTTCTGGTAGTTGACTCTTTCTTCGCTTAATTTGTTTTCTATTATAAACATTTCTCTATTTATGTCTGTCTTTATTTTATTTACTTTCTGTGAAAAGTCTAGCAGTTTATCATTCATAATTTCTAATAGTTCTTTTTGCCTTTTAGAAGATTTTTCAAATTTTTCTTGGAACCACATTTTTTGTATTACAATTAGTATAAGTATAAGCATTACTGATATTGTCAAAAGCCAATTAATTCTAGCAGCTATCAGGAGTATAATAATGATAGTATTAATTATAATAATTAGCTTTTCATAGCCAAGCATATTATCACTTTATAGTTATAAAGCATAAAAACTTTAAAAAGCTTTTCATCTACTGGTTAGAGTCAGCAAAAAAAGAAAAAGGTTATCCACAGCTTCCGCCACTATTCCCAGTGCCAGAGAATCCAAATCCTGGGGATGGAGTGTCTGTAGATAATTTTTGTTCACATTCAGACGGTTTGTCTTTAAACCCATCACATATTAATTTAAGCAACGCTTCGGGGTTCCTTGCGAATGACGGAACAGATACCCCATTGAAAGCAAGACTCGGAGAACCACCAACATTATACTTTTCATTAAGTTCTTTATCTATATCAAATAATGGAAATCTTCCACTTAGCCACGTCGATTTATCGTTGTACTTTTCTGTAACTTTAAATTCTTTGTCTGTTTTATTTATACAAGAATTTAGCGCATCTTTGTTAATGTTGGTTTTATTTAGGCATTCTTCTGATTTTCCAGCTTCGAGGAAGCATCTTAGATAAGGCAATAATTTGCTTTTTTGTTCTTTTTGTATGCAATATTGCCTTAGCTGCTCATCCAATTCTTTCTTTCCATGCATCGCATAATAAACAAATCTCAAATTAAAATCTATTTTATCACCAAGAAGCTCCAGTACAGGCAAGAAAGCCTTTTCTGTCTGTGTTCCATATGGACAGTAGGCCATTACAAATAAATCAACTTCCGGAGTTTCCCTTTTTTCTACGCATTTAAATGATGTAGAACAATCTGGGTCATTACAGTCTATTTTACCATCATTATCATCATCTTCACCATCAGAGCATTCACTTTCGTGCAAAGGATCAAAAGAAGATCCAACTGCGTCTGGAATTATATAATATTCGCCGTTTTTTTCTTCAAGAGTTTTTTCTACTAATGAAAAATTTCCTTCGTTCTTCACATCAGCGCTAAATATATATGCTGGAAGCATTTTTATGCCCATTTTATCTACAATTGCTTTTCCACCATTTTCATAGCTTATTGTATTTACTTTTATTCCAGAAAACAGCCGTTTTACTGCTTCAACTATTTGCGAACTGTCGCATGAATTACATTTATCACTTGTAACAACAGTTAGTGTCAATCCTGTTGCATGATTTGTAGAAAGCCCACCCTTTCCAACAATTAAGCCAAAAGAAAATATAACAATAATTATTATTGCAATTTTTATAGTCGATTTTTTTATTTTTATAACATCTCCCATAATTACACCCCACTAATTCACAATTATTAAGATATATCAAAATTGAATAAAATATAAAAAGCTATTTCAGCTTGTCGTCATATTTTCCATCATCTATTTCTTTTTGTATCTCTCTCGGGTTTTTTCCATCTACTAAGACACCGCCACTAATACATGTTCCTAACACCTGTTTAACTTTTGCCTTTAGGTCGCCTGAAAGTGCATCCTCTTTTGCTTTTGCTATTTTTATTACAGCGTCAAGCGATATACTTCCGGGATTTGTCACATTTTTTTCTTCGTCAACAATTCTCAATTTTTTTACATTCAATTCCTTTTTAATCATAGATGTTATTGGAGGAGAACCAACCTTTATTTCAAACTCTTTTGTCGAGTCGTCAACTATCACTTTTATAGGAACATCCATGTTTACGAATGGTGCTGTTTTTTCATTTATTTTTTTTATAACTTCTCCTATATTTACACCAAGTGGTCCGAGAGCAGGGCCCAATGGCGGACCAGCAGAAGCTTTACCTCCCTGTACCAATGCATCTATTGTTTGTTTTCCCATACCAACACCTAAAGTTCTATTTTCTTCTTTTCTTTCTTCTTTTTTTCAGATATTCTTAGTGAGTTCATAGACAAAGTGACCGGAATTGGTATTGCAGCATCTAAGAGTTCGAGCGTTAATTCTGATTTTTGCTCATCTACTCTTGTAACCTTGCCACGCTCACCTTTAAAAGGTCCGACAACAATTTCTACAATATCACCGGCCTCTATTTTTATTTCCTGCTTTTCAGGCACTAGAAATTTTTCTATTTCTTCTATTTTAACTGGCTTATCTATTATGCCTCTTATATGCGGTATTCCTTGCACAGCTTCGCCAACGCTGGTTAGGTCACCTTCTATAAATATATAACCACGCAATTCTTCTGGATGCACAACCGCCTTAATAGGAATATTTCTTTTTTTAATTCTTGATACCAGAGATTTTATAACAACATTCTCCCTTCCTGTCGTTGTTCTTATTGTAAATATCATCTAAGCTCCTCCAATAAGTCTAAACAAAATAAATATAATAAATGCCACAATTCCTATTATAACAACACCAATAGTTGTTATCTTTAAAGACATTTTATATTCTTCCTTATCAGGTTTCGAGGCAACCATTAGCACCCTCTTACATTGCCTGAAAAATTCTTTTATATTCACAAGCTCACCACTCAGCTTTCAAATAATTTTAACAATAAAATTTATAAAGAAAAGTCTTTTTAAATTCATGCTTTTTATTCGTCGGAAAGACTTAAAAATGCTTCGTGTTCTTGTTTTTATTCTAAAATTAATCAAAATATGAAGATATTTTTATAGGTGAATATTATTCGGCAGTAGAATAAAAGGCAAGGACAAAAACAATAATCAGCGGACGGGTGCGGCTTTTTCTACAATACGCTAATAGCCCAACGACCGTGCACCTGACTTAGGCGCATCCAAGCCAAAAACTAATCATTGCGAGAAAAAAAGAAAACATAGAAAAGACTTGCTTTTGGCCGATTATTCTAAAAATTTAACTATAACTTTTGTGAACCCCTACAATTCAAATTTATATCTAAATTACTCCATGTGTTTTAGCTGTAAAAAGAAATCAGCCGACAAAATCTATTCCAAGAACCTTTTCAATTTCTTTCTTCTTTTCTTTTGTGAATTTTTTTTCTGGTCCGTATATCTGTGGTGACTCAACGCCAGTAACTATTAACATCGCTCTTATCGAATCTCCAAGCTCTTTGATTATTTGAGCACCCCATATTATTTTCGCATCTGGTGAAAGTCTTGAAGAAACAGCTTCAACAATTTCCTGGCATTCTTTAATAGTTATGTCAGCTCCGCCAGATATATTTATCAACGCGCCCTTGGCTCCGTCTATGTCTACATCAAGCAGCGGGTTATTTAGAGCACGCTCAACAGCTTCAATTGCCCTGTTTTCTGTATCTGAATCACCCATACCTATCATTGCTAATCCACCGCCATCCATAACAGCTCTTATGTCTGCAAAGTCTAGGTTTACAAGACCCGCTCTTGTTACTAGCTCTGCAATACCTTTAACGGCATTAACAAGAATTTCATCAGCTACTTTAAAGGCGGTTGCTAATGATACATCTGGAACAATTTCCAATAATTTATCATTAGGAATAACTATCAGAGTATCAACAATAGATTCCAATTTTTCAAGACCTTCTTGGGCATTTTTCATCCTTTGGCGACCTTCCATTGAAAATGGAATTGTCACAATGCCGACAGTTAACGCACCCAATTTTTTACCAATATCGCCAATTATTGGTGCAGAGCCAGTACCGGTTCCACCACCAAGGCCACATGTGATAAAGATCATGTCAGAGTCCTTTAACACCTTTTTTATATCTTTCTTGCTTTCCTTTGCACACTCCTCTCCTATCTTTGGGTCAGACCCAGCACCAAGGCCGTTTGTTATATCTTTTCCTATCAAAATTTTTGTATCAGCATCTGTATACAATAAATCCTGCGCATCTGTGTTCACAGCTATAGTTTCGGCACCGATAATACCAACCTGCATCATCCTTGATATGGTATTATTACCAGCACCACCTGTCCCAACAACTTTTATTCTTGCCTGTTTAGATTCCAAAATTCTTTTTAAATCCTCATCTGCAACATTTTTTTTGCTTTTTACCTCAATAGCCATATGACCAACACCACCATTAATTTTTATAAATTATTATTCTTAAGAGTCGATAACCGCACTTAAAATTCATTAACTAATAAAATATTTAAACCTTTTAAAGTTTGATTTACAATTTAGCCAGAAGTTTAGAAGGCGTTTGACTAACTTAGCCGCCAGACACACAGCATATATGATACTATGCTCAGTGAGCCATCGATGTGATTTCAAAATAATACAGGTATTTTGGGCAGCATGTAAAAATACATATTGCTAATGGTTTGTGAATATGCTGCATAAGGGTTTGGCTGGAAAGACAGGAATGTAATATCGTATAAATTATTTACTTTTTGTTAGCTGGTTTGGCAGATGAAAAATCATATATTTCTATGAATTTTACCTTTTTTATACCATCTATATATTTTTTGATAACACCAGCTGTTAATATTTTTTGTTTCTGCGTAACTGGCTTTGTTACATCCAACTCTATTTCAGCTGTATTAATTTTTATTGTCACATCTTTTACAGCCAAATGGAAGAGCGAAGTAACAACCTTTATTTGCCCTTTTTTATCTTTTATTTCTTCTTTTATTTCTACTTCGTAGAACAAATCCTTTCCAGCCAGTGGGTTATTAAAATCTATTCTTACACGGCCAGCAGTAACAGATTGTATTCGCCCCTTTGTTCCACCAAAATCAACTACCATGCCCGGTCTTGGGCTATACTTTTGATTTTTAAATGCAGATTCTGGAACAACTTTTATAAGCTCTTTTTTTCTTGGTCCAAAGGCCTTTTCAGCAGGAACTTTTATTTTTTTCTTTTCACCAACCTTCATTTTTTCCAGCGCTTCGTCTAGTCCTTTGATTATGAAACCAGCACCTACAATGACCGGCGCAGGCGCGTATTTTATTTTTGGATTGTATATTTTATTTTTTTCTGCAACATCTTTTCTTGTTAAATCGAATATCTCTCCATGTTCGTCACTTATTTTTCCAATATAATCTATTTTTACAAAACTTCCTTTTTTCATTTTTTAACCTCCTCTAATAAACTAATTCAAGTATTTTAATGATTTGGGGCAAACCTTTTTAAGTTTGTTTTTCTCTGTAGCTTACTCTTTAACAAACCTTTAAAAGATTTACCTGTAAAGTAGTAAATAGTGATATAATGTTCTTCTTAATAGAAAAAAAAAGGAGTTTAAATAAGAAAAACACATCAATCGAGCCAGAAATTATAAAGGCAATAATTCATCTTTTGAAAGCGCAGTCAGATATCAACAACAGGCTTTCGAAGCTTGAAAAGATGGTTAGGGTTAATAGGAAGGACGAAGACGACGAGCTATTGAGCTCGCTAAGAAATTTTTGAAAGTGATTTAAGATGGAAATGACAAGAAAGGAGTATGAAACTTCTGAACATGTAAAGGAACTTGAAAAGTCAATTCATAGAGGGAATGTCTATATACTTTCCAAAGACCTCCACCACTTAGTTGGGCACCGCTTTGTATGGCAGCAGACTGAATAGTTTTTGACGTATCTCTATTTTATTCCACATATATTCCTGGCTTTCCGGGTTTGGCCTTTTTTGCTTTGTTTTCTGGATCATATTTTTTTTGGTCATTAACCGCATAAATTTCAAACGAACACTTAAAACTTTGCTCGAAATTCAGTAAATTTTCTTTAAAGTAATCAAGTTCTTTTGGTATAACATAAAGACAGACTTTTTTTGGCTTTTTCTTCGTTATTTTAATGATTTCTTTTATGTCATCAACTGTTTTATTCACCGCCTCTTCCATGCGTTCTACCTGCTCGTCTATCTTTGTTTCATCCGGTTCTGGCCATTTTTCAAGCGATATGAAAGGTTTCTTACCAATCTTCTCCCACAGTTCTTCGCAAATATGTGGTGTAAATGGTGTCAAAAGAATCAACACCTTCTCTATTACTTCATTGTAAACATCTCTGTTCACAGGCAATTCTTTATATTTACAGACCTCATTTACAAAACTCATAAGAGAGCCTATAGCCAAATTAAATTGAAACTTGGCAATCTTTTTCGTAACATCTTCAATAGTCCGCTGAAGCTTTGTGAGTATGTATTTATCCTTGTTTGTTATTTTCTCAGAAAGTAATGCATCCTCTGTGACAAGTTTCCAAACACGCTTAATAAACCGGAAGCATGACTCAACGCCCCTGTCGCTCCATTCAAATTCTTTTTCAGGCAGAGCAGTAAACAGCATAAACAATCGTGCAGTATCTGCCCCATATTTTTTTATAATTTCCTTTGGTTCTACAATATTCCCAAGTGATTTAGACATCTTTGCTCCATCTTTTGTTATCATACCTTGACAAAGTAATCTGGAGAAAGGTTCGTCGATATTAACTAGCCCCATATCGTGCAGAACTTTTGTGAAGAACCTGGCATAGAGCAGATGCATTATAGCGTGTTCTATACCTCCAATGTATTGATCTACAGGGCACCAATATTTTACCTTCTCTTTGTCAAAAGGTGCTTCATCATTAGTTGGGTCACAATATCTGAAAAAGTACCATGAAGAATCAACAAATGTATCCATAGTATCTGTTTCCCTTCTAGCAGGCCCACCACATTTAGGACACGTTGTTTTAACAAAAGATTCACTTGTTTTCAAAGGATTTCCTTTCCCATCAAATGTCACATCTGTAGGCAGTTCCACAGGCAAATCTTTTTCAGGTACAGGAACAGTCCCACATTTATCACAGTAAATAATAGGTATCGGCGTTCCCCAATATCTTTGCCGGGAAATTAGCCAATCACGTAGCTTGTATTGAACAGTTCGCTTACCATAACCATTTTTCTCTATATAATCATTGATTTTTTTTATGGCTTCTGTATTACTAATCCCATCAAATTCTCCAGAGCTAACAAGCACACCTTCACTTACATATGCCTCTTTCAACTCTTCTGGTTTGAGCTCCTTATCCCTTGGAGTTATAACAACTTTTATTGGTATTTTATACTTCTTCGCAAATTCAAAATCTCTCTGGTCGTGGGCAGGCACAGCCATTATAGCCCCGGTTCCGTAGTCAAGGAGTACAAAGTTTGCTATATATATAGGGATCTCTTCTCCATTTAGAGGGTTAATAGCATACTTACCAATAAACATGCCTTCTTTTTCTTTATCTTCTGCTGTGCGCGTGAACCTATCTTCTATGACAACCTTGTTTATGAATTTTTTTACTTTTTTTTCATATTCTGTGCCAGCAACAAGTTCCATAACCTTTGGATGTTCAGGAGCAAAAACTATGAAAGTCACACCAAATAATGTGTCTGGTCTGGTTGTAAATATAGGTATAACATCATCCGAACCTTTTATATGAAAATTTACTAATGTGCCTTCACTTTTTCCAATCCAATTTCTTTGCATTGTTTTAACGCGCTCTGGCCAATCTAGCTGGTCTAAACCGTTGAGGAGCTCGTCAGCATAATTAGTAATTTTAAAGAACCACTGGTCTATATTTTTTACCTCTACCGCAGACTTGCAACGCCAACATCTACCATTTTCTACTTGTTCATTTGCCAACACGGTCTTGCAACCAGGGCACCAGTTGACAGGAGATTTTTTTTTATAAACCAATCCCCTTTCAAGAAATTTGAGGAAAAACCACTGATTCCATTTATAATATTCCGGAGAGCACGTTTTGATCATTCTTCTCCAATCATAGCTTAGACCAAGCACCTCCTGCTGTTTTATCATTTCAGCTATTGTTTGTTCTGTCCACGCAGCCGGATGGCTTTTTCCTTTTATGGCTGCGTTCTCTGCTGGCAGTCCAAAGGCGTCATATCCCATTGGGTGGATTACATTAAACCCACGCATAATCATAAATCGAGCAAAAGCATCTCCTATAGAATAATTTCTAAGATGTCCCATATGCAATCTACCAGAGGGGTATGGGAACATCTCAAGAACATAGTATTTTTCTTTTTTATCCTCATCAACATTAAATATTTTTGATTCTTTCCACTTCTTTTGCCACTTCTTTTCTATTAAATTAATATTCATGGACATCACTAATGAAATTAATAAATAACTGTTAACAAATAATTAATAGAAAAATATAAAACTTAAAAAGATAAATGAGTCTTAATTGGATAAGCCTCCGTAGCTCAGCTAACCCTTTTGGTACGCAGAAAGGTCTGGAGTGGATAGAGCATCTGCCTTCTATCGATCTTCTTTAAGTGTTGGCAGAAGAAACGGAGAAAGCAGAGGGTCGCGGGTTCGAATCCCGTCGGGGGCATTGAACACTGTATAATAGGTTTCAGACGTCATATAAAAAATAAAGGTTGTAGCTTATCAGAAAAATTGATTAAGAAACGAATATTAGAGATGACAAACTGAATAATTATTCTCTTAGCTGGTTAGTAAAGGAATATATACATTTATCTAGGAGAGACAATAAATTAGTGAGGTTCTGGGATATTTGAATAAAACAGAAGAAATCCAAAGCAGATTTGCGAGATGAACGTAACTTTTTGTGCTAAAATTAAGGAAGTATTTTTCTAAATGGTGGTGGAAGAACTGACCGAAATCTGCTCGCTAGTTGTGAAAAATATGTTGTTGGGAGCTACAGAGTTTGGGTTGGAACGTGCTAACAAAAATTTCTTAGCGATTTTGGCATAAGACCAAATTCTAAATCAATAGTAGCTATACATTCGGATATAATAGAAAGAATTGAGAATAGGGGGTTAGCTAAACTTTATTAATTTAACATCAGTTATAATTATTGGTGCGTGGTCTAATGACAAGAATAATTTCTGTAATTTCCGGGAAAGGTGGAACTGGTAAGACAACAACAGTCGCGAATGTTGGTGCTGCTCTTGCTGAGCTAGATTATGATGTTTTAATTTTAGATGCAAATCTGACAACGCCAAACCTTGGATTACATCTTGGTATGGCGCTTTCGCCAATAACACTTCATGATGTTCTAAAACGAAAAGCTCCAATCCACAAGGCAATATATAAAAATAAAAAAGGTCTGAAAATCATACCTGCCGGTATCGGTATAGATGATTTAAGAGGAATAGATGCACGAGATCTTCCCACTTTGATGTTAGACCTTGTCGGAAATGTTGACATAATTTTAATAGATGGTGCAGCAGGTCTTGGACGCGAAACTTTATCAGCTATAGAATCCTCTGATGAGACAATAATTGTTACAACACCAGATTTACCTTCTGTAACAGATGCGTTAAAAAGTATAAAACTTGCAGAGCAGATTGGTACAAAAGTTATAGGTGTAGTTATCAATAGAATAAAAAATAAGCCTCATGAGCTTAGTAGAGAAGATATAGAGAGTATGTTGGAAGTTCCTATTTTAGCGGAGATTTCAGAATCAGATGCGATACAAGAATCTATATCAAAAAGGATGCCAATTATCTATCACAACCCAAGCCATATTTCAAGTCAGCAATTTAAAAAACTTGCTTATAATCTTGTTGGTATAGATTACGAAATAAAAAAGCCATGGCATGAGCGATTATTTGGATTTCTGTTCAAATAAAATTTATTGATAGATGAAAATGGTTAATGACAAGAAAGAATGCCCATATAAAAAAATATGTAGTTATAGTCATTGTCCAAAAAATTTTCATGAATGCTTTGAATTCTTAAGGCACAGAGCAGCTGAAAGAAAAAAATTTTTTGAGTCAGGAGCACATGATTTACATGTCAATAAAAAGGTCATAAAATTCTGGGAAAAATCAGCAGAAAGAGACATAAAACCAATTGGGTGGAAACCAAAAAAGATTAAGTAAATTTTTCCAATTAGACAAGCTCGTAAATAATTCTTTCGGTATTCTTACCTTTGTTTTCTTTTTTCAAAATTTTGAAGTGGCCAACCTCTTTCGTGTTTGATACATGGGTACCGGCGCAGATTGCTTTATCAAATCCTTTTATATAAACAACCCGTAATTTTTTGATGAATTTTGGCAGCAATGAAAAGTTACATCTATATTTTTCGGGTTTGCTTTCTGCTTCTTGTCTGTCAACCTCATATATCTCTATTGGTATAGCAGAGTCTACGATCTCATTTGACTTCTGTTCGAGAAAAGTTAGGTCAGTCTGTGAAAGCTTTGAAGGCTTCAAGTCTAAGCGAGAGTAATCTGTATGTATTTGGTTGCCAACTGTTTTAGATCCGAATCTTTTTAGTGCAACAGCAGATATTATATGTTGGGCAGTGTGCATTTTCATTAGCGCATAGCGGCGTTTCCAGTCAACTACACAATGAACTTTTTTTCCAACAGGTGGTTCTGGCCCATTTATATAATGTTTTATGAGCCCGCGTTTCGTTACCTTAATAACATACGCTTTTTGTCCATCCCATTCTACAAAACCCGTATCTGTTAATTGTCCGCCCGATTCAGGGTAAAATGCACTGCGATCTAGAACAATAAAATTTCCTTGATCATCTTTTCCAACTTTTTCAATAACAGCATTCCACTCTTTTACATAACAATTTTTCATATATATTAGCTCTGTCATGACGATCACAGAATTTACCATTTAATTTCAAAAGCGACCACAGGCTTTTCTATTGAGAATTTTTTTAGCACATCCGGGCTTATCACACCAATTATTCCTTTTATCTTTTTTTGAAAAATAATTTTATTACACCTTTCTTTCAGAAAAGAAGGGTGAACCATTTTCTCAAGTTTATAGGTCATATCCAGCTTTTTCATAAATTTTTCTAAGATAAACAACAAATCACCATAATTGACTACATCATCAGACATAGCTGCTGCTAATATCAGGCTATCTCTTGTCTTAGTCTCAGTGTCCTTGTCTATATAGACACCATATCCGAGCTCAAATATTCTTTGTGGATATTTTCTGTGCTTATTGTGCATTAAAACCTTAAGCAAAGATGGAATTAACTTTTTTCTACAAATCGTGCATTCTGTTGTTAGTGGGTTTTTTGTTTTTACAAAAGATTTTGGTTCCAACCCCATTTTTATAAATTCGTCATCCTCATTTGTTAGTATCATATTAACAACTTCCTGAAAACCAAGTTCTAGCATAAAGTTTTTTATTTTTTTTATTAATTTTTGTTTTTCCATTTCTTTTCCTTTTTTGATTGCAGGCATTTTTGGCTCAAAATTTTTATACCCGTAAGCTATGCAAATATCTTCTACAATATCTATTGGGTGCATTATATCTGCCCGATATGGAGGTATTTTTACATAACCATCTTCGTACCCAAATCCCATTTTTTTGAGAAGAATTTTTAATTCATTTTCATTTAATTGTATATCCAGAAATTTTTTAATATACGCTAAATCTATTTTCATTTTTTTATATATGAGTAGAGGCGTTCTTTTTATTTT
>JAGGVU010000012.1 GCA_021157845.1 Candidatus Aenigmatarchaeota archaeon | reverse complement strand
CCTTCCTGTTACCCTTATCACCCTTCGCTTCGCTTTCCGCCTTTTTTTCCTCATGCTCTTTTTTATCAGGCTGTGCTTCTTCGGATTTTTTATCTTCTCCCTTTACCTCTTTTTCACCAGTTTCTTTTTTATCAGGCTCTGCCTTTTTGGCTTTTTTAACTTCTGAAAGAACCGGCACAACTTTTTCTTTCCATATATATACAGTAGAGTCGGACATACCAATACCCGGCTTTGAAAATATTTTCCTTATATCTATTTTATTCGCATGTTCCCCAAGTTCTTTAGAGAGAAAAATTTGAAATGCTGCTTTTTCAGGTGTTTTTTCACCTAAATGCTCTATCTTTATTTTTAATTCTTCCCTTTTTAAAAACGGGTTATTTTTTCTTTCAACTATCTCTATTTTCATTTTATCACGCTCGTATTGCATATTTTCCAGGAGCAGTTATTCCAACCTTTTTTGCTATTTCCGACCCGTTTGGATCAAATATCTGAATTATGCCCTGAAAACTGCTTGTAAGATCGCTTGTTTTGCATACTGGACAGGTCTTCCCAGATACTATTCTTTTACATGATCTGCACGCTTTCATTTATCACACCTTATTTGGTTTTTTTGCCGGATTTTGCCTTTTTGCGAAGCTTTTTCCTCTCCATTTCTATCCAATCTTCAGCACCAAGCCATGGTTGCCGCATTGTCAGCGAGATTTTGCGCTTTGATTTACTAAGTGAGACGGAAACTATTCTTACTCTCACAATATTACCTTCCTTCAATGTTCTTTTTGTTTTCCTGCATGTAAACATATTGTTCTTCTGGTCATAAAACACTTTTTCGTTAGTTAGTTGGGAAATGTGAGAAAGGCCATCTAAAGGACCTATCCGGATGAAAGCCCCAAATTCTGTAATATCCACAACTTCTCCAGGAAGTACTTCCTGCTCTTCTGGCTTAAAGACCAGTGCTTTAAATTCAACAGGGTAAAATATTGCACCATCGCCGGGCCTTATTTCGCCCTCACCCAAATTTAAAACTTCGGGTATAGCAAGAAATACGCCGATGTCTGGTATTATCTTTCCCTCCAGTGCCTCTTCTAGGCTATCTTTTGAAGAAGCTATTATATTTGCGCTAATTTTATTCGGGGGGATACGCACTTCGTCCTTTATAGTTAAAATTTTATACATCATAACGCACCTTCTTTTAACAACACTTCTCTAAGCGGCGGAATTATTTGTTTTTTTCTTGACATAACTCCTTTTAAATATATGCTATTATTTTTAACCTTTTCTTTAAAAGCTTTTTCTGCAGCAGCTGTTTCTCCAACAATCCACAAATCTGTATCTTGTGCCAGAATATTTGTAACCATAAGCATAAGCGTTTTGCAGTTTTTTTCTAATCTCATTTTTTCCATTTCTTTTAATATTTTTTCCTTTCTTTCATTTATCTCAGTATTATCCACAATTTGAATTTGGCCAACTCCCAATTTCATCGAATCAAAAAGCTTAAAATCTGACTCAATAATTTCCCTTTCTGTTTTTGTTTTTATGGACGAACCTGCTTTCTTGATTTCCACGCCAAATTTCTCTGGATCTAGACCTGCTATTTCGGCTAATCTTTTTGCTATCTTTTTATCCTTTTCAGTTGTTGTGACAGCTCTGAAAATAATCGTGTCAGACAGAAGTGCTGATAAAAGCAGACCAGCTATTGTCTTGTCCATTTTAATGTTATCGCTAAAAAACATATCAGCCACAATTGTTGCCGAAGAACCGACTGGCTCTATTCTAGCAAAAAGCGGTGATTTTGTTTCCAGTCCTTCAAGCCTGTGGTGGTCTATTATTTCAATAATGTCTGCCTCCTCAACATTATCAACCGCCTGCGAAGGGTTTGTATGGTCAACAAGGATTAACTTTTTTCCAATTGCATCTTTAATTAAAACAGGCTCTTTGACTTTAAAATAATCAAGAACAAATCTTGTTTCATCGCAAACCTCGCCAGCTCTTGCAGCTATCACGTTTTTCCCCTTTGCCTTTTTGAAAAAAGCATAAGCTAATGCAGAGCATATAGAGTCTGTGTCTGGGTTTTTATGCCCTATGACAAAAATTTTTTCTGACTTATTCATTTTATTCACCACATAATTCATGCTAAAGAGAGATATTTTTTTTGCCTCAGTCTGAAAACTTTTATTTTATTCATTTTTAATCTTTTTATAAGTTCCTTATCATTCGTTGCAACAGCTGAATTTGTTAATTTAGCAATTTCCACTATCTTTTCATCAACCGGCTTAACCTGCTGTAATAATTTGCTTGTATTTATAATTTTTATCTTTGCATGTTTGATAATCCGGAGAGCAAGATTGGCTTCTTTTCTATCAAGCTTTTTCAGCTCCTCAACACAAAAATCAGTTGTTACAGGCGTTCCAAATTCCGCCAAATCGTGAAAAATATCTATACCAAACTTAACAGAATCCAACAATATATTTGTATCAACTATAATTTTCATTAAAAAGAATAGCTATGCAACTTATTTAAATCATAAAAAAAATTTAAAAGTATGAGGATGAAGACTATACTTGTATCTGTAAGGTACCCTGTTAATAAGAATGGAAAAAAAACTTTGAAATACGCATATTTTCTGGCAAAACTGATAAATGCAAAATTAAAAATTGTTCACGTAATACCAAAAGAGTTCACAATTGACCCTGAAATTATAAAGAAAAATACAATCAAAAAGATAAAACCCCTCATGCCAGATGGCACACCTGTAATTATATACTTTAGTAACTTGATAACTGGCCTTAAAGGAGCTGTTAAAGAAAATCATGCAGATTTATTAATCATGGGCGCACATAAAAGAAGCCTGCTTGACAATATTCTTGAAGATGTTATTGATATGGATGTGACAGCAAGAATTGTTAGAAGAATCCAATGCCCTGTGCTTATTGTTAAATGATTATTCTTTTGCGTTTTCAGATAGTTTTATAATTTCATCTAACTTTTTATTATATTCATCATCTGGCAAACCGGGGTCCAATTTTTTAACTATCAGACTAATTTTATCTTGCGTATCGCATCGCTCTTCATATTTTAAATCTCTGGGCTCAGCCCATAGCCTCCCCTCCACATCAAGCAGTTTAAGTTCATTGTTTAGGGATGAGATTTTTTTACAAGCCTCTTCTTCACTTCCATCTGGAACCTTTAGCAGAAAGTTTCCGCCATAATTACGTTCACCATACTCCTCATCTATACATTTATAGCCGAATTTTCTTTCAAATAAGCTAGGTAAATCCAAACCAGAAATATCACCATCGATTCCTACAACTATTTCTCCTTTCTGATACCTTGGCTTGTAACCTTTCATACATAACTATTTAAGAAGAAAATTTAAGAATTTAAATTTTTGTGTTAAAAACGCCTAAATTATCTTTCCATAACCGATAAGATGCCACCGGCCGCTGATAAGCTTTGAGATAGCAACCATATCTCCCTTCTCTGCACAAATAGGTAGTTTCAGTTTTAACTCTATCTGCTGCTTATCACCCTTTTTTTTGACAGATGTTAGTTGACCAACAGATTTGGAAACAGCAACGTTTATCATAAGATTATCGCCAGGAGAAATAGATGAGTCCCCAAGTTTAATAGCGCGTTTAAGTTTTGTAAATTCCAATTTGATGTGGTCTAATACATCTGGGAGGTTTTTTCCTGCCAAATATCCTGATAAGTTATCCGCCCTGCAAAGACTTGGGTCAAGCGTGGTCATGATTCCAACAAGACCGCCTGGCTCACCACAATCCAAATTTATTCCAGCCTGCTGTATTCCTGCTATTTTGGTTTTTAAAATAATATTTTCCGGATTTGGCCTTATTTCTATTTCATCGCCTTTTTTGATAACACCTCTGATTATCGTTCCGCCTAATACACCGCCTTTTAAGTCCTTTGGCCTTGTGCCAGGCTTATTTATATCAAAGCTTCTGGCAATATAAATTTTTGGCGGTGATTTTAAATCCCGCTCAGGCTTTGGTATCTTTACCAATTCTTCTATTAGTTTATCTATGTTTATTTTATGTTGTGCACTAACAGGTATTATCGGAGCATTTTCTATGGATGTTCCTTTTATAAAGTTCTTAATCTCTTTATAATTTTTTAGTGCCTGCTCCTTATCAACAAGATCTATCTTATTTTGAACTATTATAACATGCTTTATTCCTACAACTTCTAGTGCCAAAAGATGCTCTATTGTTTGCGGTTGTGGGCACTTTTCATTTGCAGCAATTAGAAGCAGAGCAGCATCTATCAACGATGCACCAGAAAGAACAGTAGCCATTAATGTTTCATGGCCCGGCAAGTCAACGAGCGAAATCGTACGCAATATTTCGCAATCAGAAAAACATCGTGGACATTTCTTAGATGTAGAATAGAATCCACATTTTTTACATTTGTATAATGTTGCATCAGCGTATCCTATTCTTATTGTGATACCGCGTTTTATCTCTTCAGAATGTGTATCTGTCCATTTTCCAGACAAGGCCTCTGTCAGGGTCGTCTTGCCATGGTCAACATGGCCGATGAGACCTATATTTAGCTCAGGTATCCTTTTTTTATCGTCTTTATGTTTAAGAGTGAAAATTCTCACCTCTCTTTTTATTTCCCGACAGCTGATTCTTGGCTTTTCTCAGGATGGCTCAACTCTGCCTTCCTGTTACCCTTATCACCCTTCGCTTCGCTTTCCGCCTTTTTTTCCTCATGCTCTTTTTTATCAGGCTGTGCTTCTTCGGATTTTT
>JAGGVU010000014.1 GCA_021157845.1 Candidatus Aenigmatarchaeota archaeon | reverse complement strand
CACCCATGTTGCTTTATCTTCTTCTCTAACTATTTTTATCTTATTTTTTAGTTTTGATTCTTCAGGGCTGTGTCGCTGTCATTTTTGTTGACACAGACACAACTTTAAGAACAAGACAACTGCTCAAAAAACTAGTCCCAATATCCTATTTTTTTATTTATTTTACCCGCTATTTGTTCAAAAATTTTTAAATCTTTTTCAGTCATACTGTATTTCCAACTTTCATCTAAAATGATTCGATCATCTTCTTTTTTAAATTTCATAGGATTTCCCCCAATAATATGTTTTCCGCATTTATCTAATCGAGTCATTTTCTTTTGAAAGCCTATTCCTATAAAATGGCATATTTTTTCTAAAACTTTGGATGGTTGTTTACATAAGTCTTCATATTTTATTGTAAATATCTTATTTTTTGGTATACCAAGCTTCATTATTTCCATCATCCTATTGCTTTTAACCCATCCCTTAGCTGCTTCTTCTAATTTCATTCCTTCTTCACGCATCTTAGAATATGTAACCCCCCTCCCATCCCTGTATAAGAATATAATTTTGACTTTCTCAGGTTGAAGTAAATATAACAATCTAAAGTAATAAGCTACTTTTGAAGAATCAACAATAAAAGGAGTTTTATTAACCTTACTTATAGCATCATATAACCTAAACATATTGACAGCACATTCCATATCATGTTTAAAAGAATTTAAAAAATATGAACAAAATATAAAAAGTTTATGATTTAGTAACATAATTACCTGTTCTAGTCGCCTATCTATCAGTTTTTCATGGCATTTTGTTTTTATTTTACCTAAGGGCACCCCAAGCATATATTCAACTTTCTCCCAAAATGGACATTCTTTAATTGATTTCCCACACATACATATATGGCAATGACTTTTAGGATTGTTCAAACACTCTTCAAGGCGCCAAAGCTCCCCAACGGAAGTAATTTTGTCATGATTGCCAAGTAAAAGATCTAATAATGTAGATCCAGACCTGCAATCACTAGCTATATATATAACTTTCTCAAACATAAAAACTAAGCCCTTGCAATTTTCTTCTTTACAGCTTGTAAAACTATGTTATCTTCTTCATCAGTACCCAACAGTATAAGGATTAAGAAATAAATAATGCCCAAAATAGCTAATTCACTAAAGCGAAAGCCCCCTTTTGGTGCTATAACAAAATCTATTAATGAGTATAGAGCAATAGCCCCAAGTGCTGCTATTATAGGCTTAGAGTAAGAATACCTATATGGGTGCATCCTGTAAAAAAAGTAAACTTCAAGAAGTCTTGCAATGTTAACCAATATAAGTGATAAACCAGTTGCTATTGCTGCGCCTAATACTCCATATCTTTGGATTAAAAATATGTTCAAAACTGCATTAGAAACTCCTAAAAATATACTATTTATCAATTCTACTTTTTGTCGACCACTCATTGTAAGTATCGATCCTATTGGTCCTGTACTAGCATTTAGTAACTGAGCTACACTCAAAAGAACTAATACAGCCCAACCATCTATAAAATCAGGTCCAAATATCCCCATAATTTCTTTTGGGAAAAGGATAAATATCATAGAAAGAGGTAAGGTAAAAATAAAGATCCACTTGGTAACTGCTTTTAATAAAATTTCTAAATTATGAAACTGGTTTTTGTTTGAAAGCTCGGCTATAGATGGTAAAAAAATAGGAGCGAATGACCCTAAGAAAATAGAAGCTTGAGAAGCAGTCATGGCTGCTGCATTATAAATGCCTACATCTACCTCAGAACCAAAAAAACCAATCATAACACGGTCAATGCTTAATAACAAGATATAAGAAAATCCCAATAAAAGCATAGTTAGAGAGTAAGGTAAGAGCTTTTTTAACTCATATTTGGCCTTGATGTTAGAAACTATCTCAGGAAAAATTCTATATATTAAGTAAATTACCAAGATTGCTGATAGTAAAGATGAAATAATAAAAGCAAGGACCGCTCCGATCAATCGGTATCCTAACAAAAAAATCGCAGCTAAGATAAAAATATTAAGAAAAGGGTGGAATATATTTAGCGTGAGGACTTCGTATTCCATTTTTCTAAATACCCTAAATGAATTTACACCAACCATCATCAAGGAATAAAAGGGAAGAGATATAGCAAATAGCTTAAGAACAAAGGCAAGGGCAGGCTTATTAAATATCTCAGTCGCTATAAAGTCTGAAAAATAAAAAATTATGATACAGAATACTAATCCTAGGCTTAATGGAATTAGAAGACTAGAGAGCAAGGTTCCTTTCAGCCTTGCTTTATCTTCCTCTGCCAAATAGATCGCACCAAAACGAACTACACCATTTTGAAGACCTAGTGAAGAGAAACGTTGGATAAATATTAATATCGTGAAACCGAGGGCATATAGGCCATAAGAGGCTACACCCAGAAACCGTGCGAGAAGAATGTGGGTGATAAAAGCTAACCCCTTAAAACAGATTTGCCCTCCTAGACTAACAATACCGCCTCTGGCTATTTCTTTAATAAGTTTATCTAAACGAGCTTGATGCTTAGGATTGGACATCTGGTTTCTTTTTTTAACACTTTACTTTTTCCGGTTTACGACAGGCTGTTGAAAAAGTCATTTTTTTCTCAGACCCGTCCATGGGCTAACAAGAGCAAAATATTATCCGCGGGCTTGCCT
>JAGGVU010000004.1 GCA_021157845.1 Candidatus Aenigmatarchaeota archaeon | reverse complement strand
TTCAGAAAATCTGATAGGTATTTTCTCTAACAAATAATTCTCGTATGCTTCCTTTTCTTTAGAAGTGTTTATACAGTTATATTTTTTGTTGACATCTTTCCAAAACATATGAAACTTTTCAGCATCCAGTTTCTCTATAATTAAATCTATATCTTCAGAAGACCTGGCTCTTCCAAATAAAATAGAAACGTAGCCTGAAATTAAAACATATTTTATATTTAATTTTTTTAGAATAGATGAAAAATTTAAAGCAAATTTATCTAGCGAATTTAATCTTTTCTCTATTTGTATTTTACCTTTTGAAAAGTTTATTTTCATTTATCCTTACCTATTTAAAGATTATATTTAATCTTTAATAAAGACATGCCTGCACTTGGTTTCCTAAGGAAAAGTGAAACAGGTATGTCAGTTTATTCTGACATACAATTAGTTAATAAAATATTTGGTTAATAAAAGTTAATAGAATTTGTTAATTGGTGAGGTGTTTTTATGAATATAAAGAAAATATCAGAATTTGAATGGGAAATCCAAAAAGAGGGAGATATGCACGTGCCGGGAAGGATATTTGCATCTGAAAATATTTTGAATAAAATAAAAGAAGATGGAACACTAAACCAGATAAGAAATGTTGCAGCGTTACCGGGCATATACAAATATTCAATCTGTCTGCCAGATGCGCATTTCGGGTACGGATTTCCAATAGGCGGTGTAGCTGCATTAGATGTTGAAAGAGGCGGATTATCTCCAGGAGGGATTGGTTTCGACATCAACTGCGGTGTCCGGCTGGTCAGAACAAACCTTACCACAGAAGAAATAAAGCCGCATCTGAAACATCTGTTAGATGAATTATTCAAAAATATACCAGCAGGTGTTGGAAAAAAGGGAAAAATAAGATTGACAAAACAAGATCTGCTGGAGCCATTGGAAATTGGCGCAAAATGGGCTATTGAGAATGGGTATGGCTGGAAAAAAGATTTGGAAGTTCTAGAAGAGGGTGGATCGATGGAAGCTAACTCAGATTATGTGTCAGAAAAAGCCCTTGAAAGGGGAAGAGCACAAATCGGTACAACAGGAGCTGGTAACCATTTCGTAGAAATACAGAGAGTTGAAAATATATTTGATGAAAAGGCTGCTAAAGTGTATGGATTAGAAAATAATCAGATAGTCCTTATGATACATACAGGCTCAAGAGGATTTGGTCACCAGATATGTTCTGATTATATTAGGGAAATGGAAACAAAATTTTCTGACTTGGTTTCAAAATTGCCAGATAGACAACTTGTATACGCACCCGCAGGGTCAAAAACATGTGAAGAGTATTTTGAAGCCATGAAGTGTGCTGCAAATTTTGCATGGTGCAACAGGCAATTAATAGTTCATTGGGCAAGAGAAGCATTTGAAAATGTCTTAAAGCAGTCACCAGAAGACCTTGGAATGGATATAGTATATGATGTTGCACACAATATAGCAAAAAGAGAGACCCACATCATAGATGGTGAAAAGAAAGAAGTTTTTGTGCATAGAAAAGGTGCAACAAGAGCTTTCCCAAAAGGACATAAAGATGTAACACAAAAATACAGGAAGATTGGACAGCCTGTTCTGATACCGGGCTCTATGGGCACATCTTCTTATGTATTAAAGGGAACAGAAAGGTCAATGGAAATTTCATTTGGCTCAACTGCGCATGGTGCAGGAAGGGTCTTCAGCAGGGCAGCAATGATTAGAAAAACCAAGGGAGAAGCTGTAAAAGCAGAATTGGAGAAAAGACATATTTTATCAAAAGCGGCATCATGGAGAGTTATGGCAGAGGAAGCACCAGAAGCTTATAAGGATATAGATGAAGTTATACGAGTTTCTGACGGTCTTGGAATAGCAAAGACCGTTGCCAAGCTAAGACCACTAGCTGTAATGAAAGGCTAAAATTTTATAAAGAAAGAAATTAAATATTCTTTAATAAAAGCCAGTATAAAATTTTGAGCATTATTAGATACAAAAGAGGTAGATAACATGGGAGCACCATATAAGAGAACATATAAACACACAAGAAGAAGAGGCAGTGAATCAACTGTTGTCTGCACATTTTGTGGCAAACGGGTTCCTAGATTTAAGGCATTTGCGTTAGAAAGGGGATTTAGAATATCAGATCCTATTATTAAAAGAAATGTTGATATGAAGCATGTAAGCACGTTTAGCCAAAAAGTTTATGCCTGCCCAAGTTGTGCAAGACACCGAGGAATAATAAAAATCGGGCGATCTAGAAAATCAAGAACCAGAATTGATAAAAGATTGCCAAAATGGTGAGATAGTGCCCGGAAAAGGTTTTGTAGACCAGATTAAAGATATGCGGGGGTATTTGTATAGAAAAATTATTAAAAAGAAGGCCAAAAACTTAACCAAAACACGAATGTCTCGTGCCGCATATCTTTCTGCTATTCTTAAAGAGAAGCAGAGTGAACAGCTCTTTCTTAAGAGGAAAAAAATAGTAAAACATGTGAAGTCAAAATATCCAAAATTTTATATAAGAACACCAACCAGACCAATTCTTTTTAGTAATAAAATTACAAAATCTATGCGTTATCCACTAATGGAACCGTATGTTTATGCGAGAATTGTGAAAAACCCCATAAAGGAGGAATTTAATTACTATATTATAGAGCCGGAACTAACTGAAAAGGAAATAAAAGCCTTAACCAAGATAAAGGAAGGCCTCATCCAGACAATAGACGTAAAATTATCAACTGTGCGCAAACAGGATAAATTATTATCATATTTGGAAAAAAATGTTCAGAAACTAATAGACGAGTACGGATTTGAGTTAAATGCGAATGAATACCTTAGGATAATGTACTATATATACAGGGATTTTGTCGGCTTAAATGAAATAGAGCCATTGTTTCACGACCCCTATGTAGAAGATATTGGATGCGATGGGATTCATGTTCCGGTTTATGTTGTTCATAAAAGGTTTGGGTCTGTAAAAACTACTATAAAGTTTGATAACCCAGAATACCTGAAACAGCTTGTTATAAAAATGGCAGAACGGTGCGACAGGTATATAAGTTATGCAAATCCTTTGTTGGATGGAACACTGCCAGATGGAACCAGAGTGCAGGCATCTTTGGCAGGAGACGTTACAACTAAGGGACCAACATTCTCATTAAGAAAGTTTACCGCAGAGCCATTTACACCAGTAGATATGATAAAGCTTGGGACAGCCTCTTCAGAACTTCTGAGTTATCTCTGGTTTTTAGTGGAAAATGGTGTAAACATACTGATATGCGGCGGTGTTGCAACTGGAAAAACCACATTGTTAAACTGCATAGCGTTGTTTATGCCTCCAGAACTAAAAATAATATCAATTGAGGACACGCGCGAATTAAATTTGCCTCATGAAAACTGGATTCCGGGTGTTACAAGAGTCGGCTTTGGCACAGAAGCTGTCGGACAAGTCACTATTTTTGATTTGCTAAAAGAGTCGTTCAGGCAAAATCCAGATTACCTCATAGTTGGTGAAGTAAGAGGTAAAGAGGCCTCTGCTATGTTTCAGGGCATGGCTTCTGGACACCCATCCATTTCAACTATGCATGCCGGGTCTTTAGATGCTGTTGTTAAAAGACTTGAAACACCGCCTATAAATTTGCCACCAGGCCTCCTGGAATCATTAGACATGATAATAATCATGGTTCACGCAAGAGAACTGAGAAAAGATGCGCGAAGAATAAAAGAAGTATTGGAAATAGAAAGTGTTATCAAGGATACTGGTGCTGTGAAATCCATAAAATCGTTTGCGTGGCTTCCTGCAGTAGATAAATACGAATACAGAGGAAATTCATACCTTCTTCAAAAATTGTCAGCTGAAAAAGGTATCTCATTGGATTTTATAAAAAAAGAGCTAAAAAGAAGACAACTCGTGCTTGAGTGGATGTTGTCCAAAAATATAACAGACTGGAAAGAGGTTTCAGAATATATTTCTATGTACGAAAAGAACCCAAAAAAAATTATGAACATGATTAAAAAGAATGAAAAGGTTTAAAAAGAATTTCTCTAATAATGTTCTTTATTGTTTTGGGCAATAGCCCCGTAGTCTAGAAGCCCCTTCTTTCTTCAAAAGAAAGAAGGCCCTTGGGTTCAAGAAAGAACGGCTGAAAATTGGTCAAGGATACGGGCCTTTGGAGCCCGGGACCTCGGTTCGAATGAACCTTTTCTTTCCGAAAGAAAAGCTTCAATGGAAAAGAAAGTTCAGAAATTCCGAGCGGGGCTATTTTTGAGGTTTAACCAATGCTGTGTAATAATTAAAGTTGCTCTATTTGTTAGTATGACTGGGAAAGTGGTTTTCTACTAACCAAAATCCTTAAAAATAAATTTTATATAATAGCAAAAGTTATTCTAATTATGAGTGCGCTAAATAAAATAAAATCCTATTTTAAAAAATCAAAGTATTTTATTCATGAAACCAAAAAATCTGTTGTAATAAGGTTTTTGCTGCTTTTTGCTATCGTGGCGTTCTATTTTTTTGTCGTGTCTATGAAATATGGAATAGACCAAGGAGTTTATCTGACTCTTCTGACTTGGTCCTTTTTTGTCTTCTGCACACCAATAGCTGATGCCGGATTTTTATTGGATTTTCCAGTCCGACTGATAACAAAAATTAGAATGATTTATTCTGAGATATGTGTATGGATTGTGGCCTTTTCGCTTAACTTTTATTCGCTTATGTTTAATCCCGGAGTTTATGAAAAAACGTTGCTTTTAAGGGTTTTCAGATACATCCTTTTACACCCGTTTCCATACTGGGCCATAATTGCTATTTCAGCAGTTGGAACATTCTTTTCTGTTTATTTTGGAGATGAACTTATCGACGTAGCTAAGCACGCACATAGAAAGAAGTACCATAAACATAGAAAATGGCATAAATTGACAATTATTTTATTTATAATTCTGGTGGCAGCTCTAATTTACAAGCATTTGTTAACTGAGTTGGGCATTAATATTTTCATTTAGCCATAATTTGCTGTCTCGAATAATAAACAATATTATCTGATAATTTTTAAGGAATTCCAGAAATAGTATCCTGCTAGGTGTGAATTTGTCCAATGTTATGTCTCTTAGCAAGCCGAAGACCGAGAATGCAATGCGGTCGAACGAGATAAGCGTAGTCGGCGAAGGGATGCCTTGCTTATTTTCTTTTACGTTTGGACCAGTTGATGAAATATATCCAGTACAGGAACAATAATGCAACAATTCCAGTCCAATATGGTTTCTCAAAAACTGGTTTCGGTAGCGTATTGAGATATGCTATCACACTTATTGTTACTATTATCAAAAGCGCAGCGACAACAATTTTTCGCCGTTTATCTTTTTCCATTTTATTACCTCATTTTGTTTTACTTTGATATAATTTGTATGCAGCCAATACGACAAGGAAAACAATAGCCAATCCTGTGGAAATTTTTGGGTTAAGCATTGCTGAGAGCAACACGAAGAAAGCTGCTAAGATGGCAATTATGCCTTCTGTTTTATTACTCATACCCATTTTATATTCATCTCCTTTCATAAATTAATTATCGTTTCCTTTTACATATTTTTACTTTGGAACATTGCAAATTATACTC
>JAGGVU010000020.1 GCA_021157845.1 Candidatus Aenigmatarchaeota archaeon | reverse complement strand
TATTTAAACAACATTAAGTGTTGTTTAACATATCTAAATCAACTTATTGATTAGATATATTTTGATAGAAAAGTGTTTATTATGAAAGAGATTGAGTTTTTAAGTGAGATTTCAGCCAAAGACGACGGCAAAAAAATAGCAATGCATGGCTGGGTTAAGGATATAAGAGATCTTGGTGGCCTGAAATTTTTGTTGGTCAGGGACAGAACATCAGAGGTTCAGGTTACATGTATAAAAGGAAAGACAAGTGAAAAAATATTTTCTAAGGTTTCAAACATTCCGAGAGAATCAGCTGTCAGAATAACCGGCGTTGTGAAAAAGACAAACAAAACACGAAGTGGTGTAGAGATAATTCCAATAGATATAGATATTTTGGCTAAGTCAGAAAGTCCGTTGCCATTAGATATGGTAAAAGAATCTTCTGTTGATAAACGCTTTGACAATAGGTTTCTTGATTTGAGAAGAAGAAAAAACACTTTAATCTTTATCATAAAGAGCAAAATGTTTAAGTACGCAAGGGAATTTCTTGATAAAAAAGGGTTTATAGAGATTCAAACGCCAAAAATAGTAAGTGTTGGCGCAGAAGGCGGTGCAACACTTTTTCCATTGGTTTACTTTGACAAAGAGGCTTATCTTGCACAATCACCGCAGTTTTATAAACAAATGATGCAGTCAGCAGGGTTTTCAAAGGTTTACGAGATATCGCCGGCATTTCGAGCCGAGCTATCACACACAACAAGGCATGTCTCAGAATTTATTTCACTAGATGTTGAGATGTCATTCATAGATGGCATAGATGCACTAATAAATTTGCATGAGGATTTAATAATATATATGTTCAAAAAATTAAAAGAGAATGACGGAAAAGAGCTAACAGAACTTGGTATTGATATTAAAATACCGAAAAAGCCGTTTCCGCGAATGAGCCTGAAAGAGGTTGAAAAATTTACAAAAAAGCATGCCTCAATATCAGTTGGTGCTGAGCTTGGGACAGAAGAAGAAAAACTTCTTGGAGAGCTGGTTAAGAAAAAATACAAACATGATTTTGTTTTTGTAACAGAGTTTCCGTGGAGTGCCAGACCTTTTTACCATATGAAAGACGGCAATATAACAAGGTCATTTGATTTGCTTTACAAAGGGCTTGAAATCAGCACAGGTGCACAACGAGAGCATAGAATTGATATACTAAAGAAACAGGCCGCTGAAAGAAACATATCTGAAGAAAGTCTGAAATATTATTTGCAGTGCTTTAAATATGGAATGCCTCCGCACGGCGGGTTTGGAACAGGCCTTGAGCGCATCTTGGAAAAGCTTTTAAATCTGAGAAGTGTAAAAGAAGCAATTCTGTTTCCGCGCGATCCTGACAGGCTTGTACCTTAGTGGTCATTATGAAAAAAATAATAACAACAGACGATGTTAAGCATATCTCCGATCTTGCAAGAATTAACTTAACAGAAAAAGAACTTATGAAATTTTCTTCAGAATTTGTAGAAATACTAGACGCATTCAGAATTATAGATGAAGTTGACGTAAAAGATGTTGAGCCTTCTTTTCATCCGTTAAATATAAGAAATGTATTCAGGGATGATAATGTTAAGATTTTCTCAGCTGATGATATCCTCTCAAATGCGAAAAAGAAAGAAAAAGGTTTCATACTAGGCCCAAAGGTGGGTTAGTGCCACAAGTAGCTGATCAAAGAGTTGATTAGATGAAATATAATTTATCTGTGAAAGAATTTTTAGAAAAAAGAAAGAATGGTGAAATAGATTATAACGATTTTTATTCTACCTTTGTGACTAATCTAAAAAGGAAAAACAAGGAGTTAAGAGCGCTTAGGGTTATTTCTCATTCTCAGAAAGGTGACCTAAACAAAGGAAAATTATACGGTCTGCCGATTTCTGTTAAAGATAATATATGTGTCAAAGGCGTGGAATCCTGTGCCGGCTCAAAAATATTGGAAGGTTATATACCGCCTTTTGACGCATCGTGTATTTCAAATGTGAAAAAAAACAGCGGAGCAATAATAGGAAAAACAAATCAGGACGAATTTGGATTTGGAACATTTTCAACTAATTCCGGTTTTGACATACCTTTGAACCCACTTGACAAGACAAGAGTAGCTGGCGGGTCTTCTGGTGGCTCCGCAGCAATTGTAGCTGGGCTGGACATGCCGCACGTGAGCTTGGGAGAGTCAACAGGCGGCTCTATAAGCTGTCCATCTGCCTTTTGTAGTGTTGTTGGTTTAACACCAACATATGGTTTGGTGTCAAGGTATGGCCTTATAGATTATGCCAATTCCCTTGACAAGATAGGTGTAATAGGAAAAACAGTTTACGATACTGCGTTGCTCCTTTCTATCATAGCTGGTCATGACGAGAAGGATTTTACAACTATTAATAAAAAGGCAGAAGATTACACAAACTACTGCAGCCCTGACGTACCGAAAAAAATAAAGCTTGGTGTTCCGAAAGAATATTTTTCAGATGATATTGATAAACGCATCAGAGATGAGGTTTGGAATTCAATTCATTATCTTGAATCGATTGGCATAGATTATGAAGAATGTTCCCTAGAGATGACGAGATACGCTCTGCCAGCTTATTATATAATCGCAATGGCAGAGTCGTCAACAAACCTCGCTAAGTTTTGCGGGCTAAGATATGGGTTGCAGGCCGACCCAACAGAAAATTTCAATAACTATTTTTCGAAAATCCGTTCAAAAGGATTTGGCGAAGAGGCAAAAAGAAGGATTATTTTGGGGACATTTGCACGAATGAGTGGATTCAGAGACGCGTACTATCTACGTGCAATGAAAGTAAGAACACTTGTGATAGATGAGTATAAGAGGCTATTTAAAAAATACTATGCATTAATATCTCCGACAATGCCAATATTTCCGCCAAAAATAAAAGATGTTAAAAAAATATCCCCAATTCAGTGTTATATGTCTGATATCCTTACCGTACCTCCAAATCTCGCAGGCATGCCGATGATATCAGTTCCTTCTAGTGTGCCATCTGTTGGTATACACATTGTGGCTGACCATCTTCAGGAAGGGAGAATAATAAAAATTGCATATTTACTGGAAAATAGGTGTTAAGCGTGAAAGTTAAAATAGGTTTGGAAATTCATGTTCAGCTAAATACAAAATCAAAGCTGTTTTGCTCCTGCTCAACAAATTCTGAAAACTCCAAGCCAAACAAAAATATATGCCCCACGTGTATGGGGCTTCCTGGTTCAAAACCTGCACTGAACAAAGAAGCTCTGAAAAAGGCAATGCGCCTGGCCTTGGCGCTTAACTGCTCATTTCCAAAGGCAATATTCTTTTCAAGAAAATCATATTTTTATCCGGATATGCCAAAAAATTTTCAGATTACACAATATGAAATACCGATCGGAAAAAACGGCTCATATCAATTAAAAAACAAGAAAATAGGAATATGGAGAGTGCATATAGAGGAAGATCCCGGTAAGTTAATTCACAAAGGCGGAACAATAAAAACGGCTCAAAATGTTTTAATAGATTATAACCGTGCTGGAATACCGCTTTGTGAAATAGTTACAGCGCCTGACTTCTCTTCTATAGAAGAAGTAAAGGAGTTTTTATCAGGTCTTATTTCAACGCTTGAACATTTAAGAATATATGACCCGCTGAATGGCTCAATACGCTCTGATATTAATATTTCAATTATGGGTGGCAGTCGCGTAGAAGTAAAAAACGTAAATGGTATCAAAGCTGTTGAGCATGCAATAAAGTATGAATTGTCGCGACAGAAAAATATGGTTAAGATAGGAAAAAAAATAAAAATGGAAACACGCCATTTTGATGCTGATATGGGAACAACCGTAAGTTTACGGACAAAGGAAACAGAAGAAGACTATGGATATATTTTTGAGCCGGACTTAACATGGATAGATTTGACAAAAGAATTTATAAGTGATATAAAAAAGAATATGCCAGAGCTGCCAAAGGAACGTGAAAAGAGATTTTTGAAACAGTATAAAATATCCCGGTCAGAGGCATCTGTTATATGCATGAACTTTCGTCTGGCAGAATTATTTGAAAGGGTTGCCAAGCAGGTTGACGCAAAACTTGCTTCAAAATGGCTTAGAACCGTGCTAATTGGTGTGCTTGCCTATAAAAACCTTTCATTAAGAACTGCACATATAGATGAAAAAAAATTGATAAAGGCATTGAAGCTTCTCGAATCTGGTGAGATAACAGAAAAAACCTGCAAAGAGCTCATTATAAAATTGGTGAATGGGGAAAAATTTGACCCAGCTAACTATGTTGTTGAGAAAAGGCTAAAGAAAGTTGCTGATAAAAAAGAGCTGGAAAAAGTAATAAAAGACGCATTAAAAGAAAATAAAAAAGCAGTTAGCGACTACAAGTCTGGTCAAAAGGAAGCTATACATTATCTAGCAGGCCAGGTAATGAAAAAAACCGGCGGAAGAGCTGAGATGAGAATAGTAATGGAAAGATTAAAGGAGCTTTTGAATTCTATTTAACCCACTTGTCCAGCGATGATTCCCTTTTCAGCCCGATAATTTTATTCAAAACTTTTTGTACTCTTTCTTCCGAGAAGTCATGCTCATCGACAAGTATTTTTTTTATCTTTTCGCTGTCAGGCAGATTAAAGTCTATTTTCACATCTGCTACAGCCGGGTTTTTAAAAATTTCAAAAATTTTCCTTGCTGGTGTGCTGAACGACCAATCAACAGTCTTTTCCAAATCTTCTGGAGTTTTGCATTTTTTTACTATGGTCAATCCTTTTATTGGTCCAATCCCTTTTATACCAGGGTTGAAGTCTGTGCCAATAAGAATACCCAATAAAATTAACTGGTCATTATTTATCTTTAACTGGTCTAAAATTTTTTTTAATTCTATTAGTTGCGGATTTATTTGTACATATGTATTTCCGCGTTTTTTTCTTCCGCTTATGGACAGATTTTGTATTAGCCTTTCAGAGCCAAACAATAACGAGTCCCAATCTTGGCTTCCGGTTGCCCACGCTTCTCCTTTCTTTACAAGGTAGGCTGCTTCTGCTTCACCTTCTGAAGGTGCTTGAACAACAGGTAGGCCCATGGCCTTTATTAAATCTTTGGATTCTTTTATCATTTCATCTGTTAGCGAAGCTGACTGCTGTGCATATTTTCTCGCTTCCTCCCACTTGCCTTCTTGTCGTGCAATTTCCATTTGCTCTTTTGCCTTTTGTCGTTGTTCTCTTCTTTCTTTTTGCGTCTCCTGTTTAAGCAGAGGCGCTTCGCCATCAAAGACAAATATAGGCTTTATTCCTATTTCCATAAACTTACTTGTTCTGTAGAACAGCCCGGAAAGATGTGATGTAATCCTGCCGTGTGAATCCATTAGGGGTGTTCCGTCATACTGTCTTATACTAGATAAAAACTGAAACAATATATTAAAAGAGTCAATCGCTATCCTTCTGCCTAATAAGTCTTCTAGTTTTATCTCTACAGGCTCGATTAATCTTGAAATCTGCACTCCCATAATTATACGCCTATAATTGTAGTTTGTCGTATAAGTTTTTAATATCTTTAAGAATTTGTATCAACTAAGGCAAGTTTGTGTAATTCTTTAATAGTAATCAAAAATTTAACCTTTATAAAGTTTTTATCAATAATATTTCTCAGCTAAAAGTCAAATGAAAAAAATAAAGGCGTTAGAGTATGAGTGTTGATCTACAAGATGTTGCTATAATCCTACAACCTTTTCAACAAGTATTAGACGATGGTGAGAATAAAAAATATGGGGGGGTTGAACGGGTTGTATCTCTTTTAGTAAAGGGGCTTGAAAAAAAAGGAATTGATGTCACGCTCTATGCTGGTAAGGAGTCTGATTTGCCTTGCACTGTTGAGTATCCGGAAGGGATATTTGATGTGGAATTTGGCAAAAAGTCTTTAACATCTACAGAGCTTGCGTATTATGCTGGTTCAATATATAAAAATATAAAAGATTTAGAAAAGAAAAAAGAAGGCTTTGACATTATAAATAATCATTATGATCCCCTTGCTTTCATTGCACTTCAAGGAATTGAAACACCAGTCCTTACTACATTGCATGGTCCGGCAACTGAAGAAAATAAAAAAGCTTTTGGATGCTTTCCTTCATCAGCATTTTCTGCTGTTTCTAGTTATCAAATGAACGCATATCCTCCTGACATGAATTTTCTTGGATTTGTTTATAATGGGATATCAGAGAAACATCCATTTTCAGACGAAAAGTGCGATTATCTTTTTTCAGTCAGCAGAATCAGACCTTCCAAAGGGCAGCGAACTTCAATAAAAATCGCAAAAAAAGCTGGATTAGATATAATCATAGCTGGAAATGTAATTAGTGAGCCTTATTTTAAGAAAGAAATTTCTCCTTATGTTGATATGGACCTTACTAAGCGAAATAAACAGGAAGAAAGACGCAAGTTTATAGAAGAAATTTCTGACTATGAACCAGAAGGAAAGAAAGTAATATATTTGGGAGAAGTTACCGGGCGAGAGCGAGATCAAATTATGCAATATTCAAAGGCCCTCCTTTTTCCAATTGAAAAGAATGAATGCTTCGGTTTAGTTCTCATAGAGGCAGGGATAACCGGAACTCCTGTAATAGCTTTTAACAAATGTGCTATTCCAGAAATAGTTGAAAATGGAAAAACCGGATTTTACGGAAACAGCATAGATGAACTGGTTGAATATACAAAAAGGGTTGATGAAATAGATCCAAGATATTGTCGTGAATATATCAAAAAGAAATTTAGTGCAGACAAAATGGTAGACGGATATATAAAATTATATGAAAAGGTTATAAACCTTAAACAATCGGGCCATTAAAAGATCTTTTAGCGGAGTCAAGAAATTTCTTATTTTTTCAGTTTCCCGAGAAGACAGTAATGATGATTGGAAACCCAGATATCAGGAGAAAAGTTTTTGAACTCTTTCTTTAAAAGTTTTTTATTAAACCAATAATGTACTAACCCTTTTTCGTCGTGACTTAGCGGAATAAAAGTCCTTGGAGCAATAAACTTTATTTTCCATAGTTTTTCTTTTGGAATTTCTTTTTTTACTCTTTTCTTGCTAGTGGTTATGAATATTAATCCGTTTGGCTTGAGGACTCGTTCCATTTCTTTTATTAATTTTCTTATTTTCTCTATAGTTCCGTGATTTATCACTTGGACAGATATTATAGCATCAAAAAAGTTGTCTTTGTATGGAAGTTTTTTATAAATATTACCAATTTTTAGTTTTGCCTTTCTATTGCCAAGCCATTGTTTCGTAAGCTTTATTCCGTATTTAGAGATATCTATTCCGTAAACATCAAAACCTTTCTTAGAAAAATAAACAACGTGCCTTCCAGAACCGCATCCTAGGTCAAGAATCTTTTTTACGCCATGTTTTTTGAATATTTTAAGAACCCTAGGCATATCCTCATGAACTTTTGTAAATACCTTCCCTTTTTTCTTATAAATTTTATCCCACTGATACATTATGAAATTATTATGAGGATATGTTAAATATTTAACTCATCCAGACAGGGTTTATACTTAGTTATGCTCAGTGAGCGGCTGATTAAAATAAAGAACTCACTGAGTATGGTTTTGGCTGAAGGAATATCTTTGGCCAAATAGACGTTGAAAAGATTTGCTTTTTGAATATATAAATGCGGCATCATATATAAATTGAATTATAAGAACTATACCTTCACAACTATGTGCAGAGGCTTGACATACGACATTAAATGACTTTGACAATAAATTCCTTTCGTCCAAATTGGATTTATACCCAACTTCGTTTAATGTCATATTAAGGAAAATCACAAAAGCGTAACATCTTGGGTTTCTGCTGTTTCAACGCCATCTATCTGAAGTAGCTGTTTTTCTATCCTGTC
Source organism: Candidatus Aenigmatarchaeota archaeon (assembly GCA_021157845.1). Classification (GTDB taxonomy): domain Archaea; phylum Aenigmatarchaeota; class Aenigmatarchaeia; order GW2011-AR5; family JAGGXF01; genus JAGGVU01. The sequence continues at coordinate 7,971 of JAGGVU010000020.1, read as the reverse complement.
GGTATCTCCGTCTTCCGGGCTTCTTACAAACATAACCTCCAGCGATTTCAGGCCAAATCCTATATCTATTATTTTTATGTCTTTTGGCTTCAACATCTGCTCTATATCTGACTTAATTTTTTCTACATCAGATTCAGGCCCTTTTGGCATAACTTTTATTTTTATTAGCACTTGTCCCATTTCATCACCATCTTGTTTTAATAGGATTTATTATTTTGGATTAGGAGAGAAAATTATGGCCCTTCAAATCCGCATTTTGGGCATTTGTATGTGTTGCTGAGCTTTCTACATTTTTCGCATCTGACAATAACTTCCTTTCCACAGCCAGGGCATAAAAACTTTGAAAAGTTTTTTTCTGATATCACATTCTTTCCGCATGTCGTACATAAGAGCTTCATTGTATCACCATTATCAGTTATCTTTTAACAAACCTTTTTAAATGTTTTCTAAAACTATTGTGTCTAATAGTTAGTATTTTGACTTATAAAAGATTTGATTTATTAAAAATCAATGTATTTCAAAATATAATTTTAGGCATTTATTACGTTTCAGAAGTGTAAAAACACCCAAAACATATTTAAAGACTTTTATTAATAAATCTTTGTTGTATATAGTAAAGATAAAAAACTTTTGGTATCTTATTAGATAGATAAGCTAAGATAATATTGGAGAATATTATCTTTGACAAGGAGGTAATTTTATGGCAGAAAAACCACATCTTAATTTGGTTACGATTGGTCATGTAGATCATGGAAAATCTACATTAGTCGGAAGACTTTTATTTGACACAGGAGCAATCAGAGAGGACACATTAAGAAAGCTAAAAGAGTTGGCAAAAGAGCTAAAAAAAGAAACGTTTGAGTTCGCTTTTGTAATGGATAAGCTAAAGGAAGAAAGAGAAAGAGGCGTTACAATAGACATAATGCACCAGAGGTTTGACACAAAAAAATATTATTTTACAATAATAGATGCACCTGGTCACAGGGACTTTGTTAAAAATATGATTACAGGTACTTCACAGGCAGATGGTGCTATTCTTGTAGTCTCATGCAAAGACGGTGTACAAGAGCAGACAAAGGAGCATGCATATCTTGCGAAAGTGCTTGGCGTAGGCCAGATGATAGTAGCCATAAACAAAATGGACGAAGTAAAATATGATGAGGCAAAATATAAAGAGGTCAGGGAACAAGTTGAAAAACTGCTAAAAGGAATCGGTTATAATACGGAAAAAATGGAGTTTATACCAACTTCAGCCTTTGTTGGTGACAATGTTGCGAAGAAATCAGAAAATATGAGCTGGTATAAAGGCCCAACAATTTTAGAGGCTTTGGACGAGTTTACAGTTCCAGAACACCCGATTGACAAGCCACTCAGAATTCCTATACAAGATGTTTATTCTATAACTGGTGTTGGAACAGTTCCTGTTGGCAGAGTTGAGACAGGTGTACTAAAAACAGGCGACAAGATTGTTTTTGTCCCATCTGGAGCTAGCGGTGAAGTGAAATCAATAGAAATGCATCATGAACAGTATCCAGAAGCAAAACCAGGAGATAACATCGGATTTAATGTCAGAGGCGTTTCTAAGAAAGATATAAAAAGAGGAGATGTATGTTGCCATCCGGATAGTGCAGCAAAGCCTGTAAAGGAATTTACAGCTCAGATAATTGTCCTAAATCACCCATCTGTAATTTCTAAAGGATACACTCCGGTATTTCATATCCATACAGCTCAGATCGCCTGCACAATAACAGAAATCAAAAAGAAGCTTGACCCGAAGACTGGGCAGACAGTGCAAGAAAACCCAGATTTTATCAAGACAGGAGATGCGGCAATAGTTAAAGTTAAGCCGACAAAGCCGGTTGTTATCGAAAAACAGGCTGATTGTCCTGAACTGGCAAGATTTGCTATCAGGGACATGGGTCAGACAGTTGCTGCAGGTGTTTGCATAGACACAGTAACTGAATAAATTTGTATAATGATAAGAAGCACGGAGCGCGGCAAAGGGATGCCGTTTTTTTTTATTTTTTTGTTCAAGTTTTTCTATTTATCATCCTTAAATATTTTTCTCTTTTTACTATTATAAGGTGATTTATATGGCTATGAGCATAAAGAAAGTTAAAGAATTGATAGCAGATGAAAAGAAAAATGGATATCCGCTTGATGTAATAGAAAATGAAATTAATAGAAAATTGAAGCAATATTCAAAAGAAATACGCGACGGTGATTTCAGTCCATTGATGGTGTTGTTATCAGGGGGTGATCTGGTTGTTTACAGAATTGGCCATGATGTTGGAAAAAAGGAATATGACAAAATAAAAGAAATTGTTAAAAGATATGGTTTAGCTGTTGATGGTCTTTCTATTAAAGACAAAAAGGGAAAAGAAATTGTACATTTTGGTGGTGTGGAGAGTATACGGATAGATCCTGGTTATTACGTAGATGAAGAAAACAACGCAGGAAAGCTCCTAGAAGATCTTGGCGCAGTTTTCGGTCTTAAACCAGCGTCTCAAAAAAAAGAGGTAGTACCTTGAAGAACATTATCGTTTATTTTTTTATCCTTCTTTATAATTATTAGTCTTGTCAATTCTGTCAAAAATAACAAAAACCTATTTAAAGTTATATTACAAAAATAAGCACATGCAAAAAGCAAGAATTAAATTGACAGGAAGAGACCCAAAAGAGCTGGACAAAATATGCGACGAGATAAAGCAGACAGCTGAAAAGCTGGGAGTAGCTGTGTCTGGACCAATACCTCTGCCAACAAAAAGGCTTAGGGTTCCTGTTATGAAAACGCCATGTGGAGACGGCATGCACAGAGGCGGCGGAGGAAAAAACTGGGAAAGATGGGAACTGAGAATATTCAAGCGGATTCTGGATATAGGCGCAAGTGATCGTGTTCTCAAACAAATAACACGTATTTCTATACCAAAGGATATTAATATTGAAATAGAACTGACTGACTGATTTCTTATGCTCAGTGAGCATTTAACTAAGAGCTCACTGGCATGTCGCATATGCTTTAACTAAAAATGCGACATCATATAATTTTAAAAAATATCATATCTTTTAATATTTTTCTTCTTTACTATTGTAAGGTGATATAATGTTTTTTGAAAAGATTTTGCCAGAGATAGAAGAAACTTGTAAAATTATAGATAGATGGATAGAAATGGAATCAGAAGGATATAAAGACACAAGTGGTCTTTATGGTGCATTTATGGTAAAGAAAAAGGTTAATGAAAGAATAGAAAATATGGATAAAAAAGAATTCAGATCTGAAAATATACCAGAACCAGTTAAGTATGAAATTGATATGGATACGGTCATTGATATACCTAAGTTCAAAAATTTTGATATCAAATCACTAAAAAATAGAATTCTTTTCAGGATGGGCGAGCCAGTTCCAGAGGGGACACAAAAGGAACAACTATATCCAGACCTTGGAAAGAGAGAAAAGGCATTTGATTATATGGCAGAAGCAGAAAAGTTATGGTTGAAAAAATATGGATTCAAGATAAGAGCTATAGGTCCAGAGTATAGAAGTCTTTCATTTTTTTCTGTAAAAGACGATGCAGAAGTTTTAAAAATAGAAGAAAGTTTAATATGGTACTGGGTTCGTGTCCCAACATTTTATAATCGATCGCCAAGACTAGTAAGTGAAGTTAGCTATATAATTAATTATGGATTAAATTTGTAAAATAAGATTGATAACGTATCTTAAAACTATTTAAATAACAAATTCTTATTATTGTTAAAGTTAATCATAATTAAACAGCGATGTGATAAAATGGAAAGGACATTAGTCATAATAAAGCCAGATGGGATGGAGAGAAATATCATAGGCGATGTAATAAAGCGATTTGAGTCAGCTGATTTAAGAATTGTTGGCCTGAAGATGATAAAAGCTGATTTATCGCTCATGAAAAAACATTACCCAGATTCTATGATACCTATTTTAGGCGAAAAAAGCGTGAAGGCCGGAGCTAAAGTAAAGGATGTCAACAAGCAAGGTAAGAGAGTATTGGGATGGTTGAGAAAGTTTATGATGTCCAGCCCTGTTGTTGCTATGGTTTTGCAAGGAGAAAACGCTGTCAAAAAGGTGAGGCAAATTGTTGGGTCAACAGACCCCTCTGAAGCTGATGTCGGAACAATACGGGCAGATTACAGCAATGACTCAATAGCTGTGGCTAATGCTGAGAACCGGACTGTTCGTAATATTGTGCATGCTTCTGGCAGCCTTGATGAGGCAAAGAAAGAGATATCAATTTGGTTCAAGGATAATGAAATTTTTGGCTGATTTGCTAAACCCTTTAAGCGTTTAAAATAATTTATTTATATTTCTTTCTGACTAAACTATTGGTGTATTCAGGTGAGAAAAATGATACGCCAGCCAATAATAACAATACTTGCTCATGTTGACCATGGCAAGACAACATTATTGGATTATATTAGACATACCACGATCGCAGCAAAAGAAGCTGGCGGTATAACACAGTCAATAGGAACTACAGAAGTCCCAATTGATGTAATAAAAAAGCAGTGTGCCTCTTTATTAAAGAAATTTAATATTGAGGTTAAAATACCAGGTTTGTTATTTATTGACACACCAGGTCATTCCGCATTTTCAACAATGCGAGAGCGTGGGGGTTCAATAGCTGATATAGCTGTTTTGCTAATAGATATAAATGAGGGACTTAAGCCGCAGACAGAAGAATGTCTGCAAATCCTTAAGCGTTCCAAAGTGCCATTTGTTGTTGCTCTTAATAAAATAGATAAAATACATGGTTGGGTTTCAGATGATAAGTGTTTTCTGGATAACTACAATAACCAAACAGATTCTGTAAAAGGAGAATTTGAGGAAAAGTTTTATAAAATAGTTGCCCAGCTTAGTGAACACAATTTTAATGTTGAAAGATTTGACAGGATATCTGACTTTACGAAAACAATTGCCGTGGTGCCAATATCAGCAAAAACCGGCGAAGGGATTCCGGAACTGCTCGCGATATTAACAGGATTAGCTCAGCAATATTTGAGAGGCCGGCTCGAATTAAAAGATCGTTGCAAAGGTCTTATTTTAGAGGTTAAGAAGGTAAAAGGCCTCGGCATGACAATAGACACAATAATATACGATGGTTATGCAACAAAAAATGACTATCTTGTCATAGCTGGCGAAGAGCCAATATTGACAAAAATAAAGGCACTACTTTTACCACAACTAATGAGAGATATACGGGCAGAAAAAATATTCAGAAATGTAGATAGTGTAAGAGCAGCATGCGGTGTCAAAATAAGTGCACCTAATTTGGACAAAGCTGTCGCTGGTTCGAAATTCTTTATAGTTCCAACTGAGAAAGAAGCGGAAAAAGTCAGACAGGAGCTTGAAAAAGATACGAAAAGCGTAACTATGAGGCATGAAAACGGGCTAATATTAAAGGCAGACAGTTTAGGAAGTTTGGAAGCATTAATAAAGGTTTTTGAAAATTACAATATTAAGAGAACTGGCATAGGGCAGATAACCAAAACTGACATAATAGACGCTGAGGCAAATAACGACGAATTTTTGAAAGCAGTTATTGGATTTAATGTAACTCCGTCAACAGACGCGGTTTCTATGGCCAATGCCAGAGGAGTCAAAATAATAACCTCCGAAGTGATATACCATCTGGAAGAGGAATACGCAAAATGGAAAGAGGAAAAAAAGAAACGTATGGAAGAGGCAGAGATAAAGGATGTTACAAGACCAGCCAAGTTTAGAATATTGCCCGGATGTATATTCAGGGCAAGCAGCCCCGCTATTGTCGGATGTGAAATTTTGTTAGGTTTGTTAAGACCAGGAGCAAAAGTATTTTTGAGCACTGATGAAACTATTGTTGGAAAAATAAAGCAAATACAGTCAGAAGGCAATAATTTGGACCAAGCAAAAGAAAATGATAAGGTTGCTCTATCAATTCTCGATATCTCTATAGGTAGGCGTGTTAAGGAGGGTGATATCTTTTATACGCATGTATCTTCAGACGAATATAAAATACTCAAAAAACACAAGGATTTGCTGTCAGCCTCTGAAAAGCAATGCTTAGAAGAAATAAAACAAATCAAACAGTCAAAGGACAGATTTTGGGGAGTTTGATGATAATTAGAAAAGCTAAAATAAAAGATATTTTAGTTCTCGCAGAGTTATGAAAGATTTTAAAGACAGGCCTGTTAGTAAAAACAAAACTATCAAGGTTGTACTACTTTAAAAAAGAATGCGGAAGAAGGTAGTGAACCAGTCTTATGCTGATAATAAAATTCCTTATGACATTTATAAAAACGTGGGTTCTCTGATTTTCACTAAGAAAGAAGATATAAACAAGATAGCTATCTTCGATAAACCCAAACAAAATAGCCGGCCGATTTATTTAAAATAAAATTTAAATATCTGGCTGTTTAATTAACTATATGGTGTATATATGCTTGAGAAATTGAAAAAATTAGGTCGTTATCTTGATTTTAGTTATCCCCGCGATAAACAATTAGAAGAAAAAAATATAATTCCTAGAGATACAATGGCTACAATAATGACTACAGGTGTAGCACTATTTTTTATCGCAAAAGCTCGAGATAATGGTGCATCAGATGAAGAGATTTGTAATACATATAAAACTGTTGCAAATGCCGCTGAGAAATATTACGGAAGCCCCGAAATTGTCTAGTAATTGATTGATTAAAATATAGACAACGGATAACTAGAAAACTATTTCGCAGACAAACTAAATATTTTAATGGTTTTTACAATCTTCACCAAATACTTTCATAAGCTTTTCTTCAATCCTCTTTGTTAATATATTATCTTTAGCGTAATGTTCAATAACTTCAGGGCGCTGGAAACTTTTTTTAACGCACTCCGTAACCGTATTGTATATCTCTTTCACATCTTCTTTTGCTACATTTTCCAAGCCACCTTCAATCAAAGATTTTTGATGCACCAAAATGGTTGTGATTAGTCTGGTCTGGGAACCCACGTCTCTTTCTAATTTTTTTATAATTCTTTCATACTCCGAATCTTCAACTTGGTTATATGGTTTAAATTTTTGGTTAAAATGGGTATCAGCCACACCTTTGGATACGTTCTCCAATTCTTCTTCCGATGCACCTGACACATCTCTCCGAATTTTCAATTTCTTTCCTATAGAAATAAAATAATTTAACATAGCCAGCACTTATAATAGTTTATATTTGCTAAAACTTTAAAGATTTTTGTTTGTATTAGGCGTTATTTAAAATATGAAGATTGACAAACCTTTATATTCTTTTGCATAATTCTTATTATATAAAATGTTTGTTCTTTTGAACAAACCTTACTCGGCTGAAAAAACTGAGGTGGTTTAATGGCTGTATTTAAATTTGTAATAGGCTCAAAATCTGGAAAAACGTTTCAACTAGAGAAAGACCAGAAAGAAGCTGCATCTATTATAGGCATGAAAATCGGCGACAAATTTAATGCTGGGTTTATTGGCTTGGAAGGGTATGAACTTAGGATAACAGGCGGCTCTGATAGAGACGGGTTTCCGATGAGGCGCGACATAGCCGGAACGCAGCGAAAAAGGATTATTTTGACAAAGGGTATCGGCTTTAGAGGCAAAAAGAAAACAAAGAAGGGCTTTAAGCAAATCAAGGGTATGCGAAAGAAAAAAATGATACGGGGAAATCAGATAGATAAAGATATTGCCCAGATAAATTGTGTGGTGGTTAAAGAAGGGACAACCCCTCTGGATAATTTAGTTGGTAAAAAGGAAGCAGGAACAGAAAAGAAAGCGCCTGATGACAAAGAAGTTAAAAAAGCCGAAAAGGCACAGCCAGATAAGAAAGAAACTGGTGAAAAAGAGGTAAAGGGAGAAGATAAAAAATCCGAAGAAGCACAGCCTGATAAAAAAGAGCATGAGGAAAAAAAGGCGGAAAGCGAAGCGAAGGGTGATAAGGGTAACAGGAAGG
>JAGGVU010000009.1 GCA_021157845.1 Candidatus Aenigmatarchaeota archaeon | reverse complement strand
TCACTGAAATTTTTTGTCTTCTTTTCTATTTCTTTTTTAATTATATCTGTTACATAAACCGTATTTTCAAAGTGCTTTGCAACTAAAGTTTTTCCGCTTCCTGAAAATCCAACTAAACAGATAACAATCATTTTATCACAATTACAATAAATTTTACAATAATTTTTTTAGTATATTTTCTATATTTTTTTCAAGTTCTTCTTTTGTTCCCTCATTTAGAACTGTATAATCTGCCATTGCTATTGCTTTTCCAAGCCCCCACGATAACTCTTTGCTATCGCGCCAATCAAACTCTTCTCTTTTTTTCATGTCCCACTTTAAACCACGTTTCTTTAATCGTTCAAATCGTATATCAGGCGATGCGTGAACAGCGATCAGAACGAATTTTCCATTATATTTTTTCTTAAAAAAGGATATTTCATCTGGTGAACGTATTCCGTCTAAAATAACAGAGGATGATTTTTTAAGTATGTTGTCAACAAGCGGAATACATAACCTTGCTACGATATCCTTTCCTTTTTTTTCTCTCAGCTCTGTTGCAAATTTTCTGAGGTTTTCATTGGTCAAGGAAATATTTTTCTTTTGCATCTCTTTTTCAACAGCATGCCGCATAACAACTACGGGGATGCCATGCTTTTCTATGACTTTCCTCACTAATTTTTTTCCAGCTCCGGGCATACCTGTTATTGCAAATATGTTTATGTGAGAGATAATGATCGCCTTACGACTCTGCTCCAAGCGTTTTATACTTAGAGCTAAGTACATAAATATAGGTCTTTCCAGACACTTTTCTTGTAACAATCTTGTTTTTCAATAATCTTTTTAATATATTATTCACAGACCTTACAGCATGTTGTTTTGTTTTATATTTTTTTAAATCAAGTTTACTTACTATCTGATTCGGAGACGAATCCGAGAGCTGTAAAATTTTTACAATTTCCCTTTGTCGCGATGGTAAATTATTTATCATATCAAAATTCTCTTCTACCGCCTTCTCTTTCTTATGCTCTAGTATTTCTGGCCTAATTTCAAATGTAGACGATTCCATAGCTAGATTAATTAGTTGGTTCGCCAAACAAAGTACTTCTCTTGGAAAGCCACCTGTCTTATCATAAATATAGTCTATAACATTATCTGAAAACGGACCTGTTCCAGAACCGCCAACTTTTTTTATCCGTTTTTCAATAAGTTGTCTAGTCTCTTCTTTTGTGAGGGATAGGGTGGTTATTTTTGTTGTAATTCTTTTGTAAAAAGATTCAAGTTCTTTTTTTAGCCTCTTCTCAAAAACAGGAAGCCCCGATATTATAAGTGTCATATTTTCTACCTGGTCATTGAGAACACGCAACCAACTGAGAACATCCTGAGTTGCTTCATGAATTTCGTCGCAAAATAAGACAAGCGTTTTTTTTCCTAGTTTTTTATTTATATAAGACGGTAATTCATTAAGACTAATGGATTTATTGAAAAAAATCTGAGACAAATATTCTATGATAGAGGGTTTGAATTTATTTCTGAGTATATCAATAAAATTTTCAGGGCGTTCAGGAGGTTTTCCCAAAAATATTGATTCAAATGTTGGATCTAGGTGTGCTTCACACCATTTAAGCAATGTTGTTTTTCCAGAACCTGTTGGTCCGATAACCAATGCGACTTTCTGGTTCTCTTGTATATGGCGAAGCAATTTGTCTCGCTGCTCTTCATAACCAACTAATAATCTTGGCTCTATGTTTAAAATAAATGGATTTTTGGACCATCCAAAATGTGAAAACCATTTTTCTACTGATTTATCCGTTGCTTGAGGAGAGTTATTTTCCGTTCGGGCTTCTTTTTCATCTATCATATCTTACACCGTAATATTCACGTGAAGGTAATGTGAAGTTCACGTGAACATATATGAAGTTAATGTGAAGGTATATAAAACTTGGTATTATTCATATATTTAAAATTAATACAATATGTTTTAATAGTTTTTGCTAACCAATGATTAGGATATAAAATATGTGATATCTGCGAAGTTAAGAAGAGTTAAATATTATAAAAAATTTAAATGTATGAATACCGTGAAGATATTGTGAACATTTTGTGAAGTCAGATGAAGTAATATGAATGTTTTGTGAAGGAAATGTGAATATAATGAACATTGGTGAAATAAATATGAACATCTGTGAAGATATTGTGAAGATGGCGTGAAGTTCACGTGAACATTATCTTAAAATGTGAACATAATGTGAAGAAAGCGTGAACAAAATGTGAAGATAAAGGCGAAATGTGAAGAAATGTGAAGGTTTTGTGAACATAATGTGAAGTTCACGTGAAGGTTTATTATTGATAAAACCCATAATATATTAATTTGTGAAATTTAGAAGATATTCTGGTTTAATTCTTAATTTTTTTAAAATTTTGTGAGTATTTACAAAAAATTTTATTCTAAAAAGAGTTATTTTGTGAGATATAAAATTAGTGTGTGAGATAAGATTTTAAGCAATTTTCGTTTAATTTTTAATTTTTTCAATTAATTTTATGTATTTTAGAATGTCACTTAACCGCTGACCCTGATCTAGCCGTTGAATTACAATTGGCTTTAATCTTATTATTCTTAAAAGCGGTTTTTCGTCGTTTCCAATCCTCTCGTCGATTAATAGGGGCTTTAATGACCTTTCGATGTATAAATTTACCGTAGATGGGTGTAAACCAGCGTTTTTTGACAGTTCTCTCAGCCATAATCCGTCTGGATTCTTATACAAAACCCCAATTATTTTAGATATTTTCTTTACATCTATTTTAGAAGGCCTTCCTCTTCTTCCCATCTTGCCATCTCCTTAAAATTTACCTTAAAATCTCTTGTTTAGTATTTATTAGACAGCTGTCTATTTAAATCTTTATAGAGTTTAAATACTATTCTAACTACAAATCTGCCAAATATTTAAAGTTTGCCAGAAATTTAACAATAAATGCAGTTAAAAATGATTCGGTGTTAAGATGAGATCATTTATAGCCATAGATATTGACAAATCGGTTAGGAAAAAAATTGTAAAAATACAGGAAGAAATTGGCAAAGCCGGAAAAATGAAGTTTGTAGCCCCAGAGAATTTGCATCTTACGCTAAAATTTTTAGGCGACATATCTTCAGAGCAGTGTAAAAACGTTAAAAATGAGCTAAAATTTATTGCTAAGCAAATTGAGCCGTTTCGCATTAATATAAATGGTGTTGGCGCATTTCCTCCTTCTCAAAGCTATATTAGAGTTATATGGCTAGGTATAAAAGAAGGTTATGAAGATATGAAAGAGCTTTTAGAAAAAATTAATAAAATAGAGCTAGGTAAACGGGCTGATGTCCCACATTTGACAATTGCCCGAGTTAAAATGGTTTATAATAAAGAACTGCTGGTTAAAAAGATAAAATCTTTGAGCAATGTTGAGGTTGGATATATTGATATCAAAAACATAAAATTAAAAAAAAGCGTACTTACGTCCACAGGCCCAATTTATAAAGATTTAAGCGTTGTTAAACTAGGTGAATAATATGGCATATAAGTTTAATTTCGACCTGTCAAAACTATCACAATCATTTTTTATAGACATAGCCAAATTTGCCAACAGAAGAGACGTACCTAAAAGAATTGGCAAAACCGCAAGATATTTAGTGAAAAAATTCAAAATCAATGAAATTACTGGCCTGCCCATGTCTGATGCGCTGCAAGTTGTTGAAGATTTGATTGATATAAATGTCAAAAATCTTTCCCAAAGGGATAAATTTTTAAAAACAAAAAGAAGAGCGCTTTTTTTACCACATTGCTCCAGAAAGTATATGGACAGTCGATGTCAGGCGGTATTTGATAAAAAATTTTCTTCATACAAGTGTGCACATTGTTCCAAGGACTGCCTAGTTAATAAGGCAACTCAGCTAGGAGAAAAAAAAGGATATGATGTCTACATATTACCGGGTGGATCATGCATACGCAAAATATTGAGCAAAAGAAAATATTCAGGAATTGTCGGCGTTGCATGCTGCGAGGAAATAGAACTAGCAATAAATCACCTTGCCAATTCAGGCATTAAATTGCAGGGTGTTCCACTTATAAAAAATGGTTGCTCTGGCACAAAGTTTAGCCTAAAAAACTTACAAAAGGTCTTGTAATGATAACAGAGCATCAATTAGTCAAAGTCGCATATATAGGAACATTTGCAGGAATAATAAGCTTATTCGTTCTTGTACAACAGATGGCGCCAGATGCATATACCATAAATGAGATAAGAGAAGATATGCAGGGCCGTTACGTTAACATAAAATGTAAAATTCACGATATGTTCATACACGATGGAAACATATTTCTAACATTAGAGGATAAAACAGGGACAATAAAAGCGGTTGTATTTAAGAATAAAGCTGAAAAAATCGGGGCATATAAACTAGATACGAATGACAGCGTACAAATTAAAGGAAAGATAAATATATATAAAAATGAACTGGAAATAATTGTAGATGATTTTAAAGTCTTATGATTTTAATTTATGCATCGGGATTGTAATAATATTTATCTGGTTGATAATTTCTATATATTTCTGGACATCTACTCCAATTATAAATGATAAACTGACGTTGTATTTGTGCGATTACCCAATAAAAATTAAGCACAATATAGATAATCTTTATATATTTTAAGAAACAATTTTAGAGAGGTTCTAATAGCCTCCTTCTAAAAATTAGGGTGATGATATGAATCTAAAAGGCAGAGATTTCTTAACATTGTTAGAGTTCAAGAGGCAGGAATTAGAAGAAATTATAAATCTTGCACAAAAGATGAAAAATGGTAAAGAAAAAAATATTGGAAACAAAACAATGTGCATGCTATTTCAGAAGCCTTCAACAAGAACAAGAATTTCTTTTGAAGCTGGTATGACACAATTGGGTGGGCATGCGATTTATCTTGATTTTAGAACAACACAGCTTGGAAGAGGAGAAACAATAGCAGATACTGGTCGCGTTCTAAGTAGATATTCTGATATAATAATGGCTCGCCTGTACAAACAAAGCGATATAGAAGAACTTGCCAAAGCGTCAGATGTGCCTGTAATAAATGCATTAACAGATCTTTATCACCCGTGCCAAACAATGGCTGACATGATGACTGTAAAGGAGAAAAGGGGACAAATACGTGAGTTAAAAGTTGTTTTTGTTGGCGATTGTGGATTTAACATGTGCAACTCAACAATAATAGGATTTTCAAAACTTGGTGCGGATGTAACAGCAGTGTGCCCTGATAAAAAAGAGTATAAACCAAGCCCGGACATAATAAAAGCTGCGACTGAACATGCATCAGGCAAAATTAGTATAGAGCACGATCCAATTGCTGGTGTAAAAGATGCTGACGTAATTTATACAGATACATGGGTAAGCATGGGGCAGGAAAATGCTGAACAAAGAATAAAAGACCTGCAACCATACCAGGTAAATAATAATTTAATTAGGCACGCAAAGCCAGATTGCATAGTGATGCACTGCCTACCTGCACACAGGGGGCAGGAAATCACAAACGAAGTAATAGACGGACCACATTCTGTAGTATTTGACGAAGCTGAAAATAGGCTGCATGTACAGAAAGCTATTATAGTTAGCTTATTGGGGGTATAACTATGAATATAATATCAACACGACATATGAAACGGTCATTTATTGAAGAAGTACTTGAAAGAACAAAAAAAATGGATCCGGTTGCAGAATCAAAAAAACAATTAGACATATTGGAAGGAAAAATACTGGCCACGTTATTTTTTGAGCCGTCAACACGAACAAATTTGTCATTTACAACAGCCATGAAAATGCTCGGCGGAACTGTTATTGGCTTTGACAATCCAAGAACATCATCTGTAAAAAAAGGTGAAACTTTGGCAGATACGATAAGGGTTGTTCAATCTTATGCCAATGCTATTGTAATGAGGCATCCGAATGAAGGTGCAGCAGCGCTGGCAGCTGAATTCACAAATATACCTATTATAAATGCTGGTGACGGCTCAAATCAGCATCCGACACAGGCGTTGTTAGATTTATATACTATATTAAAGGAAAAGCATAAAATAGACGGTTTAGAAATAACTCTTGCTGGCGATCTTAAATATGGTCGTACAATACATTCTCTTGCATATGCTCTGGGTAAATTTGATGTCTCTATTGTTTTTGCTTCACCACCAGCTCTACGTATACAAAGATGGATTATCAATGACTTAAAATCAGCAGGTATCTCTGTAAAAGAAACAGATAACATTGAAACAACATCAGATGTTTTATATCTAACGAGAATACAAAAAGAGAGGTTTCCTGACATAGAAGAATATCAAAAGGTTGCAAGTGCGTATGTTTTAAATGAAGAATCACTTAAAAAGATTGGAAAGGAGACGATGATAATGCACCCACTTCCAAGGGTAAATGAAATAACGCCTGAAATTGATCATGATAAGCGGGCAAAATATTTTGTCCAGTCGTCATACGGGATACCAACGAGGATGGCTATATTGTCTATGGTTATGGGTGATTAAATGGAAAAAGAATTAAAAGTAAAAAAGATTAAGAATGGAATTGTATTAGACCACCTGCCGTGTGGAAAGGTTTTGGATATTATAAAAATACTCAATATAGACAAAAAAACTGGCGAAACCGTAAGTATACTGATGAATGTGGAAAGTGCGTCAAAGGGTAAAAAGGATATAATAAAAATAGAGAATAAAAAGTTGGAAGATTTAAATATTGATAAAATAGCTATAATTGCACCAAACGCTACTGTAAATATAATAAAGGATTTTCAGGTTGTTAAAAAAAGAAAAATAAGAATACCAGATATCATTGATATTATAAACTGCCCAAACCCGTCCTGCATAACAAATCAAAAAGAGCCAGTAAAACCAAAGCTTCTGGTTGAACAAACCGAACCCCTAAAGGCCAGGTGTTATTATTGTGAACGTGTTTTCACGAAAGAAGAGCTTGTTGAAAATATATAAGCACGTATGTAAATCCGATAGAAGATAAGCAGCAAACTCAAGTTAGTTTTAACAAACCTAATAAACGCTCATAGCCCATCAATCGCTTCTTCGACACTTTTATACCATTTGTAAGTTATTTCTTTCATTTTATTCTTAATTTCATCTTTTTTATTTGGCCAATATAAAAAAACATACCCACCTCTAGGCAAATTTTTTTGTACTCTTGTAACCAGATTTTTTTTGAGAAGATTTTTTATTGCTTTCTGAATTGTTGTCCTTTCCAGCTTCATGCATTTAGATATTTGAGATACGGCAATTGCTTTATTATATCTTAACATAAAAACTAACAATTTATACTCAGTTTTATTCAGACTAAATGAACACCTCATCAGCTCCTCTTCACTTATATTTTTACATGAAAATGTTATCATTTCAATCAAGCTCCTCTTTTAACCCGTTAACAATAAAACAGGTGTCATGAACTACTTTAATGTTGTTAAGCTTACAGAAATTTATAGATTTTTCTGATTCAGAGCCTGGCTGCATCCAAATTTTGCCTATTTTTAATATTTTGCATTGCTTTACAATCTGCTCTGTAATCTTTGGTGGAACAACAGTTACAACAACATCCGGTTTTTCTGGTAGGTCTTTAATTGAGTGATAGCACCTGTCGCCTAAAATTTCGTTTGTGTTTGGGTTTATGGGGTAAACTTTGTAGCCTGCTTTTTTTATACTAATATAAATTTTATATCCATATTTTCTTTTATCTCTCGAAACCCCAGCAATCGCAAAAATATTTTTATTTCTCAGGAATTCTTCAACCAAATTTTTATTCATAATTCGCACCAGTAATGAACCAGCGAATACTGGCCCTTAAATTTTAACTTTTATTTTATCTCCGCTGGCCTTTTTTATCATAATTTCTAGCGTTTTAATGTTTTTTTTGAGCAAGAGCTGAAGACTATGCCGTTCCCTTTCCAGATTTTTCAATCTTTTATCTATGATCTTGACATTCTCCTCTAGATTTTTTTTCTCGTCTCCAATTTTTTTAAGAGCTTTTTCATTCTCAGAAGAAACTTTTTTAAGTGTGTCTCTAAGTTGGTTTTTCTCTTCTCTCAAGTTATTATAATCATCAATCTTTCTCTTCAGTTCATGGTCTGTAAATGTCAGGAACTCGTCTAATAATCTACTTTCGTCTTTGTTAAGTTTATTGTCTTTAAATCTAACTAGAGCAACAACTTTCCAGAAATTTTCATTAATATTTTCTAGTGGATATTTCATAAAAATTTGAAAGAATTCAAATAATTTTTTATTCTTAGAATGGAGTATTTTACTAATAGGCCTTCTTGCTCTTAAAATATTTGATCTTAAATCAAACTCAATTTTACTAATCTTATCGTCTAAAGTTTTTACACGATTCCTAAGTTCTATAACTCTCTTAGTGTTAATACCAGATTTTGTATGATTGATGGAGTTTAGTTTCCTCTCTAGCAATCGTTCTGTATCTTCTTTTTCTTTGCGTATCGACTCAATTTTCTTTTCTATGTCTTTAATATTATTCACTATATTTTCTATTTCATCTGCCTTTCTTGTGGCGTTTTCAAGATGATTAACCGCACTATATCTACCATACCTCATTGCCAGAACCTTCTTCAACTCATTTACGTCCTTTAAGAAGGAGTTTAATAATTCTATGGTTTTTTTGCCTTCCTCGTATTTTAAAAGTTCATATTGAGTTTGTACGGGAATTTTTTTTATTTTATTGATTATATAAAATG
>JAGGVU010000010.1 GCA_021157845.1 Candidatus Aenigmatarchaeota archaeon | reverse complement strand
CTCTCCAATCAGATTTCTGACCAAATCAAAGCTTGAAAGTTGATGCCCGAAGACACCAACAAAATAACCCCGAAGGGTCATCGAATCAGGCCCGAAGACCTGAAACCAAGTTGCTCTTTGGCCAGATATAAAAATTAGCATATTAATGTATATAAAGCTTTCGGTCGCTAGTTCTATAAACCTATTGTTGGTTTTATACGAATAGATAAAGTTAAATCTTTGATTTAATTTGGATGGAATGAAGCAAGTGAAATCGCGTATTCGACGTTCATAGAAGTTTTTGTGTTAGTAAAAATTTGGACGAAAGGAATTTATTGTCAAAGTCATTTAATGTCGTATGTCAAGCCTCTGCACATAGTTGTGAAGGTATTAGTTCTTATAATTCAATTTATATATGATGCCGCATTTATATATTCAAAAAGCAAATCTTTTCAACGTCTATTTGGCCAAAGATATTCCTTCAGCCAAAACAATATGCGGCGATGCCGTGAGCTCCACTGAGCATAAAGAACCAGATAGTGGCTGATGGCAACAGAATGTAATAAAATTGATCCTGAAGGAAAATAGATTCAGTAAGGCTATAATTTTTTCTGCCTCTTTATTAATCAGAAACAATTGCACCTACTTTTTCTAATTTTTCTTTGGCCTTTTTGGAAACTTTCCGAACTACTATCTTGACACCGGTTAGGTTTTCATCGGCCTTGCCCTTTCCGAGCAATTTTGAATATCCAAGATTTTTCAAGTTAATTGTCTTCCTATCTTTGGCGTTTTTCAGCTGTTTTCCCAGCTCTGAAACATTTATCGTCTTTCCTTTTGGCTTTGGCTTATTTTTTTTATGTTTAAAGTGCCATGGCTCATATTTACGTATATAGTTAAGCTTATGTTTTGTGGACCCTGCGTAGCCCTTTCCACCCTTGCTCCCTTTGCCTCGGTGCTTTTTCTTTGCTCCGTACCCATGAGTATGAGAACCCCTTTGTCTTGTTATTTTTTTTCTGAATCGCATAACCATCCTAACCACTCATCGTCACACTAAAATCATATCATTCTCTTTATTAGTTTGTTTATATTTTTTCCCCTGTATCCAAGGTCTCCTTTAGGATAAGAAACCTTAATAGATTTGAAGCCTTTCACAGGCGGGTGAAGATTAAATATATTTTTCTTTTTCTTGTTAGTTTTGCTCAATAACTCTTTTGTCTCCTCATCAACCTCGCCCCAAGTTACAAAATCTTTTACTTTTCTAACCATGCCCAAAATAACCTTATCATCGCTATTAAATAATCTAAGCATATTTGGCTTTTTTAATCCCAGCATGTTCAATGTATCTAAAATTTTTTTCGGCTTTCCAGCTGACCCTCTTATTCTAATAACAGCTAATTCAGTCATGATTCTCACTTTTTTCATTTTTCTTTGTTTTAGTCATATAAATTTTATTTAAGTTTTTTAAGGCATTAAAAATTGCGAATGAAAAGTTAATTCTGGCGTGTGTATTTCCAAACGATTTTGACCAAATATCGCGAATACCTGCCAATCGTAATATTTTTTTTGCTTCATCTGGTATACATAAGCCAATACCCTTTGGTGCAGGTATTAAGACAGCCCTTACACTTCCCTGTCTTCCTTCAACCCGAGACGGTATAGAATGGTTTTCTCCACAATTACATTCCCAGCTCCCGCATCCTCTTTTAACAGGGATTATATTCAGTTTTGCCTTTAGCGTAGCTTTTTCTATTGCACGCCTATGCTCTGCTGCCTCACCTTTTCCAATACCTACATAGCCATCTTTGTTTCCGACTACAACAACAGCGGAAACATTAAATCTCCTACCAGACTTGTGCATCCTTGCGGTTTTCTTTGTTGGAGTTCTTTTAATTCCGCCGCCTTTGCCGGGTGAGCCTCCTATTAGAATTATCTCTGTCTCAAGGTTGGGCAATAATTTATCAACTATTTCTGGCTCCTTTATCTTAATACCTTGTTTAAATATTTCATCAATAGATTTGATTTTCCCATTCATAACTTGTCTGCCAAGTTCTGTTTTAGGAACCCAGTCAATTGTGTTTTCTTCTGAAGAGTTGCTTTTTTCTTTCATATATACACCTGTTTATTTTTCGGATAAAATCTTATTTTTTGCATTTTCAAAAATACTTTCAATTTCCTCTGGATTTACTCCCATATTTGAATATAAAGAAAATTTCTCATCTTTTTTATTCAAGCTTTTTGCATAGTCTGCAATATGCTTTCCGCGTATTCGATCTTCTGGTGGCACAACATCTTTATCTAAAGCGATATTCACACCGCTGTCTTTAACGCCCTTTGCGACTGCATAGAGTAATGTTTTCTTAGATGAAACTTTCATATCAAGATCCAAAACAAGACGGTCTATACCTCTCTTTTTTGCTTCTAGACCAGCTTTTAATCCTGTTAAATAAGCTGTTGGTGTATTTGGTTTTGGGAACCAGTTATATTTTGCAAGTGTTTTTGACAAAACAGAAAAAATTGTCTTATCTGATTTGCCGTCATATTTTACAACCTGAACAAGTATGTTATTATTGCTCTTTCTGACAACTAATCGTGGATATCCTGACTTCAACAACCTTATCCTTCGATGGTAGTTGGTTTTTTTCCTAATCCTTCTTTTTAGCCTCTTCATTTTTATCATCCTGCTTTAACAACTTATGTTGAGTAAGGTACAACTTAAGATGTGACTTATTTCTGAAAAACCCACCAGAGCATTTTCTATACATCTTACGATAAGTTGTAAGTGATATCATATTTTTTCCTTTTAGCTCTGCTAAATATTTTCTCAAAGCCCTTATTCGTCTCATCCATTTTTCTTTTTTTGATTTTCTTGCTGTTCTCTTTCCGCGCCTCGAGCCCACGCCCCTTCTTCTCCCCTTTGACTTCTGAGCTCTGATTTTTTTGGCTCTTGCGCGAGAAACCCCTTTCTTTTTAATCTTTTTTATAACCTTATCTTTAATTAACTTCTGAATATCAGCACCAGTGATTGCATCTTTTACATCAGCAAGCCTAGATGGATCAATCCAAACCTTGTTTACACCACATTTTAATTTTCTAGCAGCAATCTTTCTTTGTAAACTCATTTTAACTCACATCAATTCATTTCATCTACCTGAGACAAGCTTTCATATATTTTCTCAGGTTCTGTATCTATCAAGCCAAATGGGTGAAAACGTACTCGGCACCTTGGACATAAAAATATTTCCAGATCGGAAGTTTTCTTCCCATTTGCACCGCATAACGGGCATTTACCTTTGCCAAAATTTATAAACATTCACATCACTTAGCCTCTTTTTTTCAACTTCCGCATTTTATTTAAAATTTTTATTTTAGCCTTTTTGCATTTTTCAACTAATAAAAGATATTTTTTTAAGCCAACATGACGTATCAAAACTCCATCGACCTTAGGGTTAACTCTTTTTAGGTCAGATTCGTTTGAAACTTCAATAATATTATAGTTTCTGATTTTGTATCTATTTTTCTTTGGTTTTCGAAAACCTATTACAGGCATTGACCCTTTTCCACGCTTGCCTTTTCTTAGTTTGCTCTGAAGCCCCTTTGGTCTTTTCCATTTGTCTTTGCCCTTAATTTTTAATTTTGTATAGTTCTGCCTGTGAAATGTTGGTATTTTTTTTGTTGTATTTGAGCTGTTATCATGCATTAAGCATCACCGAATTTTCTCCCCGGCTTTTTAGCTATGTATATGCCATCCTGAAAAACTCTTCTGTCTCGCCTGCTAATCCTGCAGGCCTGCTCTATATTAGCAGCGGTCTTACCAGCAGCCTCTCTATCTATAGATGACACAATAACTTCATCTTTCTTTACAGTTACTTTTGTATCACCAATTATCCGTGCAGTTCTTGGCCCGCGCTCTCCAAGAAAATTTTTAATATAAACAATATTGTCTTTTATTTCAACTGACATTGGAAAATGAACATAATGGATTTTTAGTATATACTCAAATCCTTCGCAGACGCCTCTTATCATATTTTTTATATGTGCGGTAATTGTTCCAATCATGGACTTCAATTCTTTTCTATCTGTTTTTGAATAAATTTTTATCTTGTCATCTTTTTTTTCTAAAAATATACTATTTTCATATCTTGGGCTGAAAAAATCCCTATTCAACTCCCCTTTAGGACCCTTGACAAAAACTTGTTTGTTCGTTATCGTAACAGAAACGCCCTCAGGAATCTGAACGATTTTTTCTATCATAAACATCACAGCTAAAATATATAGGCCAAAAGTTTTCCTCCAATGCCCTTTTTGTTTGCATATTCCTGTGTAACCACGCCGATATTGGTGGAAACTATCAATAATCCAAAGCCCTTAGCAGGCAAATATCTTCGTTCCCATTTCTCGTATTCATCTTTCTTTACAGAGAAACGTGGCTTTATAACACCACAATCAGTTATTCTCTTGGCTAAAATCACTTTCAAATTTTTTCCAGCGTCTTCAAAGCTCTTTATATAATTCTCCTTTTTTAATAGCTCCAAAATTTTTATAATCAGCTTAGAGCGTGGAACTATACATGTCTGCTTGCCAATGGCTTCAGCATTTTTCATACTTGAAAACATAATAGCTAAATTGTCATCCCTCATAACTATCATCTCAGTTGAATTTTTTGAACCCGAGTTTTTTTCCGAGTTCTCGCATACATCTCCTACAATAGTAAAGGTTATACCTTCGTATAACTCCGTGAAAGTTTCCGCAATTTTGACATTGTCTCGCACCTTTACCAAATTTTCTTTTTATTTTTTTTGTTCTCATTTTGTCACCATCACTAAAATTTATTAATCTTTTTAATCGTCTAATATTCGCTAACCCTCTTCTCAACAAGCTCTATACCAAATTTTTGTTTAATAAACTCCATTGCTTCTTTTTTTGTTATCCTATGTGCCTTTCCTATTTTTGAACCTGAAAATCCTGGTCGCGCTAACCTAACGCATACATCAAATCCGAAAATTCCTATGTTCGGATCATATTCTACTCCGGGCACAGATATGTGCTCGGAAATACCAAATGAAAAATTTCCGAAGTTATCAAAATTTTTGAACAGCAATTTATTATCAACCGCCTTTATTAGAGTTTTCAGCAATTGCTCAACATTTTTTCGGACAGTAACTTTAACACCGATCTCTTTATTTTTTGGAACCCCAAATGTTGATTTTGATTTTGATTTGGTTATTACTGGTTTCTGTTTTGTAATATCATATAAGACTTTGGTAGCTTTCTTTATGTCACCAGTCTTGCCACATCCTATATTTAACACTATCTTTTCTATATATATTTTTCTCATTATATTGTCTTTATTCATCTGATTCACCATCTGCCTTCAGGGGTATTAGCGGCTTATCTCTACCAACAACAAATGTGTAGGAAAGTGGCACCTCTATAAGACTGTCATTTATTTCTATAACAACTATATTCTCCTTACAGTCCTTTCTCTTTATAAGGTCTTTTATATAACCAAATTTTCCGGCATTACTTCCATTTATTATCATAATAAGTGCCCCTGGCTCAAATTTTACAACATCTTTTATTTTATTTTCCAAATCTAAAACGAGGACATCATTTGTCTTTATTTCTTTGTCTTTGGTTAGCAAATTAGTTCCATCATGCAAATTTAATTGTATCCGGCCCCCCTTCAATAACTTTTTATTACGGACTTTCGCAAGCCTCAATGGGCTCTTTGTTTTTACAAAAGTAAGTCCATTTTTTGATGGCAAAGTTATAAAGAACATGTCACCAATCTGAATTACATCCATCAGCCCAACAGGAAATTTATATTCTTTTCTGGTTTTTCCATTTACCTTTACATTATTCCCTGACAATATGGTTTTAACTTCTTTTATGTTCTTTGCTATCCCAAGATAATCTCTTATTAAAATTGCAAGCGGTACGCATAAATTTTTGCTATGCGGTCCCGGACTTGGTGTAACTGTAAATTTCTTTCCCTTTCTTTTAATTGGCCAAAAGACCGGTGCATTATATCTTTTTGTAATACCCATAATTTATCACTTTTTTATTTTTCTCTCTTTTATTTTTTGCCTTTTTTTATCCTCCTTGGTTAAACTGATTATCATAAGATTTGACGGCTGAAATGGTATTAAAACTTCTTCTCCTGTTGACTTTTTTCTCTTAACTCCTTCCAGCCAAACCTTGGATTTTTTCACTGATATGCGTGCTATTTTTGCTGTCTTTCCTTTTAAATTACCACGCATAATTTTAACCTCATCACCCTTCCTAAGGCCAAAAGACCTTGTTCCCAATTCTTTTCTAAGCTGTTTAGATAACAAAGCATGAATAAACTTTTGCTTGATGTGTAGCGGAGCATTATATCTATACTTTCGCTGTTTTCTTTTTTGTTTGCTTGATTTCCAAGATATTGACCATTTTTTTTCCATATTTAACACCTAGACAACCTGTGTTGCTATTTTGCCTATTGCTGAAAATCGCTGTATCACTTCTTTTGCAACTATCCCTCTTATCTCAGTTCCTTGTGGCTCATTGTTTTTTGGGTTTATGACAACTGCGGCATTATCCTCAAATTTTATTCTTGTGCCATCTAGTCTTCTATATTCTTTTTTCTGCCGCACAATAACTGCATATACGACTTTATGCCGCATTTTTTCATTTCCATTTACTACAGAGCAGATAACTATATCTCCAATGCCTGCACGCGGCAAACGGCGCCGTTTGCCCTTATATGTCTTGACAGCTATAACAGATAATTTCTTAGCTCCACTGTTATCTATACAGGTTAAAACTGTCCTAAGCGTTATTGGTTTTGATATCTTTGCTTTTACTGGTTTCATATAACCATCACTTTTTAATTTTTTCTA
Organism: Candidatus Aenigmatarchaeota archaeon; assembly: GCA_021157845.1. Taxonomy (GTDB): domain Archaea; phylum Aenigmatarchaeota; class Aenigmatarchaeia; order GW2011-AR5; family JAGGXF01; genus JAGGVU01. The sequence continues at coordinate 42,059 of JAGGVU010000010.1, read as the reverse complement.
TAACAACAAAATGCTTCGTTTTTGAAATAGGTCTGCATTCTGCTATTTTTACATAATCGCCTTTTTTAGCATCTATACATTTTGGGTTATGAACAGTTATTTTTGTTTTTCTCTTTTCATAGCGCTCGTACTTATGAACGAACTTTGTATAAGGCCACTCAACTACAATTGACGCCCGGTTTTTATCACTTACAACCTTGGCTATGAAAACCCTGCCACGCACTTTCAAATGCCCATGCCATGGGCATGTCTTATCATTACACGTTTTTTCCGGTGGATTTGCTTCTAGTCCAAGATTGTTATAGTTTTTCATATTACCACTTCTTTAGCTTGTTTTTAATTCTGTCTTCTGGCCTTCCCAAAAGCATGTCGCCAGCCATCTCAATTCTTTTTCCGTTCAGGTGTATTAAAAAGATTGTTCCCTTCTTTAATATATTCCTCCTTTCACCATCCTTTTCCAATATTATGCTATTTTTTGTTTCATCAATTATTGTTCCTTTTATCTTGTTATAACTCTTGTTTTTTGCCTTACGAATCTCAACTCGCAATCCTATAAGTTCGTGTCTAAAAATATTTTTTTCATTTCTCATCATACCATCTTTGTGCATTACGAAACTTCTATCATTTCTTCTGGAAACCCTTCAGCTCTGAGCAGCTCCTTTACTTGGTTTTTGTGGCTTCCCTGCAACTCTATTTTTCCATTTTTGAACGTACCGCCACAGGCAAGCTTTGTTTTAAGCTTTTTTTTCAAGGCGCGACAATCAACTCGCTGACTATCAATGCCTTCTATTATTGTCATTACCTTGCCAAACCTTTTCTTTTCTTCATAGACTTTAACAGTCTGCTGCTCTTTGGCTATTGTTTCACAAACACAAAGCTCTTTTGGTAATCCACACTTTTTACAGATTGTCATTTTCACTCCTTTGTTTTTGATTAATATAAGTTTTTATCCTTGCTATCGTTCTTCTTATTTCCTTTAGTTTTCCAGGACTTTTTACAGAGCCCCCTACATCTGAAATAGACCTTGCTTTTGAGAGCTCTAAATTCAATTCAGCTAATTTTTTTTCTAGCTCAGTTTTTCCCATATTCCTCATTTCTTTTTTTCTTATTATTGCCATATTTAACACGCTTCATTTATACAGATTTTTTGACCTCTCCACTGCTCTCCTTTTCGATATTTTCTTCAGATTTTTTTCTCTCTTTCGCTGTATCCTTCTTTTTTGCATCAGCTTGCTTTCCAGTTTCTTGCTTAGCAGCTGTCTCTTTTTTCTGCTGTGGCTCAACTTCTTTTTTAGCAGAGCGGTCAACAACTATAATTTCCAGATTTGTATATTTTAGCTTACTTCCAAAGTTAGACGCCCTTCGTCTTCTATGAACTATTGCACCATGGGATGCACTTGCATAAACAACACATTTATCCAAATTAAGCTCGGAAAACTCCGCGTTCTTTTCAGCACTTTCCAGCAATTTCAAAATATTAGTAACAGCTTTTGTATAATATTTTCCTCCTAAGCTTATCTTTTTCATCTTAAGGTCTTCGAGCAGTTTTTTTGATTTGAAAAAACTTTTCTTTCTGATTTTTTTACATATTAAAATAGCATCTTTTGTAGATATTGGTATATTTCTTCCATATGCCCTTGCATATGCTTTCTCAGGTTTAAATGTGTATGGCATAAACATCACTTTAATGGAACAAACTTACTAGATCTTGTAGCACCAAATCCAGGTGCGCTATGTCTAACAGCCTTCCTGCTTGGAGCAAATTCACCCAAACGATGCCCAAGCATTTCTGGCTTTATTTCAATAACGACAAACTCTTTACCATTGTAAACAGCTAGTTTGGCTCCAAACATTTCTGGCAAAATTATCATATCTCTTGCATGCGTTCGGATAACTTTGTCCTCTCCTTTTGCTTTTTTTATTTTCCTTAAAAGTCTTTTCTGAACTTTTGTAAGCCCTCTTTTAAGCGAGCGCCTTTCTCTTGCTGGCATTAATTCTGCCAGCTCTTCCAATGTCATCTCTTTCAACTCTTTCAAGCTTTTCCCCTTATAACTAAAGTTTACCATAATCATCACTTCTTTCCTGTTCTGCGTGGAGATACAATTCCAACTTTTTGGCCAGGTGGCGCATTTTTTGAAACTGTTTTAGATCTCCCAAGATTAGAGCCCCCGAATGGGTGGTCAACAGCGTTCATAGCAGATGCGCTAACTTTTGGATATAATTTGTTCCTAACTTTATAAGCATAAAATTTATTGCCTGCCTTCATAAATGGCTTTTCTTTTACTCCACCGCCTGCAACAATTCCTATATTTGCGCGACACTTGGCTGAAATTTTTTTCATTTGTCTTGATGGCAATCTCAAAACAGTTTTTTCACCTTCGTGTGAAACAACAACGGCAAAATTTCCAGCTGACCTGCAAAGCTTTCCACCATCGCCGGGATTGAGTTCAATGTTATAAATTTTTGTACCTTCTGGCACATTTCCAACAGCTATAAGGCTGCCATTTGTAATATTTTCTTTTTCTTCCGCATTCAAACTGATTTTTTGCCCAACAAACATGCCTTCAGAAGCTATAATAGGTATTTTTTTATTTTTTGACATTACAAAAGCAACTGGTGCTACCCTTCCCGGCACATGAACAATATCAACAACTTCTCCCAATATTTTTTCTTTCGTTTTGGGATGTCTTGTCTGTATACGAGAGACACGGCTAGGCACTCTGTAGCGAGGTGATTTTCCTCTTTTCTGTTGTATTAATGTTTTTCCCATACTAAACACCGTTTGTATTTTTAACCACAATCATGGTATTTATATTACACCCAACCTCATAGCAATATCAGATGCTGGATAATCCTTTGAAAGTTTAATAAATGCCTTTTTTCTGCCTTTCTGGTCTATCATTATATTTACATCATCAACTTTTACGTCAAATGTTTTCTCAAAGGCATTTTTAATATCTTTCTTTGTTGCGCGCCTTTCGACCATAAAAATAAGTTTGTTCTCTTTCTCTACCAAACCTATGGACTTTTCAGTCATATGCACAAATTTTAAATATTTCCATGGGTCGCTAAACTTTTTTTTCACATTTGTTTTTTTTTCTATAAGCGGCTTTTTATCAGGTTTCAATTCTTTATTTGCCTGCTCAAGTCCAGCACTGGCGGTATCTCTATGAATCGCCGCAGATGGACTTGATTTTTTTTCTTCCGACATTAAAATCACCTAAATGTCTAAGAGGCCTCGCCTGATAAAAATGAATTTTTTAATTCGTCAAGAGCACGCTTGGTTATTATTAAAAGCCGACCTAAGCTCGCGCCAGGAGCCAACTTTTCAACTGTAAGATTAGTTGGTGTGCAAATGTCAACACCTGCTATATTTTTTCCGCATTTTAAAATTTCTGACCCTTCCTCAACAATTATAAGAGGTCCTTTCTTCTTTTTATACGGCCTCCCTCTATTTTTTCCTTTACCAGGTCGAATTTTCTTTTTTTTGCATCTTTTCAATTCTTCTTCTAAACCGATTTTCTTCAACAAAGCAAAAAATTCTTTTGTCTTTTTTATATTATTAATATCTAAAACTATTGGCATGCTGTCAATGTTGTCAATTTTATGACCTCTCGCCTTTACAAAGGTTAAATCAGCTGTGGCCGCCAATGCTGACTTTATTGCCAGTTCGTATTCCTTTTTGTTTATTTTTTCTGCCCAATTTTTCTCAGCTTTTGGCGGATGGGCTCTGCGTCCTTTTACTGCCTGTGGAACAAACCTCGCACGGAAAAATAAATGCCCTGAGCTATGTATCCTTGCCATTCTAGACATCTCTCTGTTCATCATCGTGTATCTTGCACTTCTGCTGCCATGGTAGTGTGCAGACGTTCTTTTTCCAGCCATCTTGTCTGAACCATAAGGTTGTCGTGACCATGAATGCTCAGCCAGAACAGCACGCTTAATCACATCGGGCTTAACAGGTGTGTCAAAAATAGGAGGTAGGTCTATCTTTCCAATTTTCCTCCCCTCTGCATCAAATACATCTGTCTTCATTTTTAAACGCCTTGCTTGCTTTCTGTTGATATATACTTTATTTCAACTGGCTGTGGCCTTTTTTTAGCACGCATTGCCTTTCTAATCATAATTAATCTTTTGGCGGGTCCGGGTAAAGATCCTTCAATAACTATTAGCCTCGATTTTGGTATACCATAATTTAGAAAGCCTCCTTTTGGAATGACTGTATCTGGCTTGTCAACTATTTTCAGAATTTTTTTATTTAGTTCTGTTCTTCTAAAAAACCCATATTGCCCGGGCATTGGAACTTGCCATCTCTGTCTTCCAGGTCTTTCCTGACCTTTTGTTCCAGCATGTCTGTGATGCTGCTCATCCTTTCTTGTCTGTATTTTAATACCAAACCTCTTGACAGGGCCGGTAAACCCATGCCCTTTTGTTATTCCCGTTACATCGATAGTTTCTCCATCTGAAAAAACATCTTTTATATCCAGCTCTTTACCTAAAACGGATTGAGCATATTTTATTTTTTCATTAATATCAGACCCTCCCAAACAAACTTCAAATAATTCAGGCTTCTTCTTGCCCACACCTGACTTTTCAGGAATTGTATGAACAACTAACCGTACATCGGTTATGTCTTTTTTACTTTTCTCAATATCAAATTTCTTCTCACTCTCTTTTTTTATCTTTCTTTTCAGGTTTTTGTATTTTATATCTGACCACATTTCGCCCAAAATTTTCAGGCCATATGGAGAATGAGAATAGAAGCGAAGAGCACAAACAAAAAGAGAAGGAGTTTCAACAACCGTTACAGGTTTTGTTATAATCTGGTTGTATGTTGGTGATTTGGGATTGTTGTCAACATATTGCACATGTGTCATACCAACCTTCCATCCGGCAAATGTCATTGGCTTGACCTCATGAGCAGATAAGAATGACTGGTTAAAAGATATGTCAGGATAGATACGTTTAGCTCTCTTTCTCGGCCAAAATTGCTTTGAACCTGATCTTGGTTTGCTGTGTTTAGGCATTTTTATCCCTTCTTTTGGTATTTTTTATCATTTTGTTTAATCTTTAGTTTAAGTTTAGTTTGATACATGATTTATGATTTTATAGCAAAAATCAATACAATATTGTAATGACAAAAGCTTTTAAATATTTTCAATCCTGCCGATATCTAACCAGAACACGTAGTTTTCTTCGAATCATGAGAGCTATAATTAAATTTAGTATTAAGTATTTAAAGGTTTTTTTATTTTAACCCATTAAAATATGAAGACTGACATATAATTATGCGGAAATTAGTTTTCAACCATTTCTAAAATTTGTTTTACGCCAGGACTTGCCAGACCGATGTGGATAGGCACGTCAATTTATTTGGTTTGAATGGGCCGGGGGAGATTTGAACTCCCGGCCTCTACGAAGCCCTTTTCTCACTAACGCTCAAAAAGCGCTTGTGGAAAATTTATCAGCGTAGCGCTCTAATTGCCCGAATTTTTCTTTTCCATTGAAGCTTTTCTTTTTTAAAAAAGAAAAGGTTCACCAGGCTAAGCTACCGGCCCTCTAAAAACTTTTCTTTATATTTCCTAAAAATATTATTATCCTTAAAAGTTATAACTTTTAAAGGTTTTGATTTTTTTATTGTAACTTCTTCCCCTGCTTCAAGGCTTTCTTCTTTTTGCCCGTCAACAACAACCGAACCGCCCTTGTTTTTTAATTTGATTTTTATCTCTTTGTCAGCAGAAACTACAAAAGGCTTAATTTTTGTGTTAAATGGTGAAATAGGAACTATATGAATAACATCCAAACTCTGATCTATCAGTGAGCCGCCCGAGGACAGGCTATAAGCAGATGAACCCAAAGCAGTTGAGAATATTAGGCCATCTCCCTTTACATTAAACTTGGTTTCACCTACTTTAAATTCAATTCTAAGAATTTTTGATAGCCTTGCACGCGCGATAACAATTTCATTCACCGCCCTTGCCTTAATTTTGTTGTATATTCCTATGCGCGGGAAATAATTGAAAGAAAATTTTTCATTTACAAATCTATCTATATTGCCTAAAAATTCATTCCAATCTAAATCGCAGAGAAATCCGACTCCTTCTATACGAACAGGCAAAATTGGAATCTCTTTGGAAAGGTTTTGAGCAGTCAACAGAAATGTTCCATCTCCGCCTAAAGTAACAACATAGTCGCCTGAAAATTTTCTTATAAATGAGCACTCTGCTCCATCGCACATCTCTCCAAAAATAGCTTCTACCCCCCTTTTGGATAGTATGTCTTTCAACTCTTCTGCTTTTTTAATGCCTTCATCATTTCTTTTGGAAACTATCAAAACTTTCATTTAACCGCCTGCTATAATTAAATACGCTGCAAAAATAATTATAATCGTTGCAACGAGTTTTCTTGCCAAATCTTTCTCGTGAAAGAGCTCACCTCCTATCAGCGTGCTAACCAATGCTCCTGTTCTTTTTATCGGTATAACCAAGCTGACATATGTTAACGAAACAGCCTGAAACTGCGCCAGTCTCTGCGCCAATGTTAAAATAGAAGCTAATAAGAGTGGACCGCTTATATCTTTTTTAATCATATGTATAGGATTCTTGTATTTGTATATCGTCAAAATAATAAAATTTAACGCAACAAAAAACTGGACTACTATTAGATATTTTAATGGTTGTGTAAATGTTAAGATAACTTTATCAAGCATGGAAGAAACAGCATAAAATATTCCACTTATTAAAATAAATGTTAAAGCGCGCTCCTTCTTTATTCGTTTTATTGGGGCCAAAAATTTGTCATGTTTACGCGATTCTAACATATACATGCCAAAGACAAAAATAACTATGCCAAACACCTGAACAAATGTTATTCGTTCACCCAAAATAAAAAATGATGCAACCATGAGTAGTATTGGATTTATATTTGTCAGTGGCGAAACAATAGAAATTGGCGCATGCCTCATGGCTTTTGATATAAAGAAAAACGCTACTGTCCCAAATAAGGAAGCTATATATGTCAATAGTAAAAATCTTGTAGTAAAATGAATATCTATCAGAAACAAAAGTGGTAAGGAAATAATAAACATAAGTACGGTAAAAGTCACAGAAAAGTCAATTGTATGCTCGTCTATCAGGACTTTCTTTTTGACAACAGTAGAAAGACCTGATAATAATGCACATATCAATGCAAAGACATACCACTCCATCTAAACACCGCTGAACCACAATAAGAATAAAGTTGAGAAGTATTAATAAAGTTAATTTTCTAAAGATTTTATTCTCTGGATATGTTAACTTTCCTGTTTTTAATATTTTTCCATTTTCTTTTTGGGAAATCTATCTTTTTTTTCGTTTTTTGATCCAACTTTTTCTAAAAAATTGGGATGGACCGATCGGGATTTGAACCCGAGGCCTCTACCATGCCAAGGTAGCGATCTTTACCCGATTGATAGACATCAATCTTCCAGGCTGATCTATCGGCCCATTTAGATAATTTAGTAAAGAAAAAGTTTAAAATGATTTATTTTTCATTTTTCTTTTGGGACGTCTAGATTTTCTTTTTTCTTTTTGATCCAACTTTTTTCTAAAAAGTTGGAATGGACCCGGTGGGATTTTCAGGTTTTCCGCCGGCGCTTTTTTTTCTGTTCGCGAAGCGAAAAGGGCCGTTTGAACCCACAACCTCTGCCTTTTCCTGACCTTTTACATTGAAGCTTCTTTCTAAAAGGGTTCATGCGAAGGCAGCGCCCTTCCAAGTTGAGCCACGGGCCCATATAAAATATCTAACTGACTTTATACCAATTAAATATATTTAAAATCAGCGAAGCTGATTTTAACATATCAAAATCGAATTTATAAATATCGTAAATTTAATTCGATTTAAATAAATTCAACGATAAGTTTTTATATCATTTAATTATTTATGTCTAAACTAAAAAAAATTAAATATTTGTGGATAGGAAAAGAAGCTGAAGATGCACTAAAATTTTTTGAAGAGCATCCAAATGAAAGTATACTTGCGATTGAGATAATAAAGGCTTACGTATTGATAAGATCACGGCTGAGGAAGTTTTTGGATATTTGGAGCAAATAGGAAAAATAAAATTTGATGGCACAGAGACGTTTAGAAGAGAATCTGATGGATTAATCTCTGTAGATAAGTATAGATTATGCCCCATTGACAAAATAAAAAAATCAGCCAATTAATCCTCTCATTCGACCAACCCTGATTATATGGTCAACTATTTCCTCTGGTGTTTTATCACTTGTATCAACTACTAGATCAGCCTGATTTCTTTGGTCAAAATAGTCAAATCCGTAAATCTTTTTCCAAGATTTGCGTTCTGCTGATTCTTTTTCTTCCAGCTGCTTGATAGCTGTATCAATGTCTGTCTTGCTCCTTTTTGCATATCTTGCAGCACGAATTGGCAAAGACGCTTCAAGCCAAACTGTAAAATCTGCGAGGCCTTTCAGAAAATGAATTCCGAGCTTCGAATCAATTACAATATGTCCTTTTTTGGCAAGTGTTAGCTGAATATTGTCAAGTTTATTGTGCAGCTCTTTTGAAGAGCCTTCCTTACTTTTCCAGCCTTTAATAGCAGCATCTGTTTCTTCGTTTTCACTTTTCATCTTAAATTGCTGCTTATACCATTTCCCAAGTGAGAAATAATCTAAACCGAGCTTCTTTGCCAAAAGCTGACCAATGGTTGAAGAGCCTGCTCCGGATTTTCCAGATATAATAACTGTTGTCATACCATATTTAAGGAGAAAAATTTTTTATAGTTTATGGCATTTCTTCCATAATCAATTTACCTTTCCTGAAGACTCTGACAATACCGCCAGACTCTGAAACAATAACAGCAGTAGAATTTGTTTCTTTTGTTATGGCCGCTGCTGATATGTGCCGTGTGCCAAACCCGGGCATTTTAACACTTGTTGTATCTGGTGTTAGATACCTTCCTGCTGCGAGTATTGTTCCATCATCATCTATTATAAACATACCATCAAGCTGCGCGAACTCTTTTATGGTTTCTTTGATCCCTGCGTTCATTATATTGAATTTTTTAGATGGGAATGGGTTCAGAATTAGTTGAACTGATTTTTTCATAACATTATTTCCATCCCCTATTATAAATCCTGTCCCTATTTTTCTTCCTTCTCTCCCTTCTTTACCGATTTCTTTTGCTATGTTCAGGACTGTTTGAAAAACATTGCTTTCTGTAACTTCTTTTATTTCATGGTTGCTTATATTAAGAAAGTTTTTATCTATCTTAACGAGCAAAAAAATCCCTTCAAATTCTTCTCCAAGTGATCTGTCTGTTATACAGAAAACGTGCTCACCTTCCTTTACTATGCCGTTTTTCACAGCATTTAGCATAATTGCCCTTATCTGTGCTATAGAACCTTCTGGAAGGTTTGAAACGTCAACAGAATAAGTTGTACGTATAATTTTATCTTTTTCTTCGCTAAATAAAATTAATTTTATATGCCCACTCTTCTCCTTTGTCATTAAAAGTATCTTTGCATTGGCTTCGCCAACTATCTTTGCAGCTCTTTTTCCTATGAATTCTGTGATTTTCATAGTTATTATTTGTGTCAAATGTTTATATTAATTTGTATATTACTAAGAGAGAAATTAAAATTACTGAAAACGGTCAAAACATACAAAACCAAAGCATTGACGAACAATTTGCATAAAGTAGTAAAAAATATCGTTGTTGATTGATAGACATAGACCTTGATTAACTACGAATTTTGCGATAACATATGATTTAGGATTGTTGACTTCTTTAACAAACATATTTAAGAGTTTTTTTATTAAAAGAAGTATGGAAAAGAGTGAAGAAATCAAAAAAATATTAAAAGATATAAAAGACCCGCATACCGGAAAGGATATAATTGACTCAAAAATAATTAGAGATATAAAGCTAAATGGAAAAAATGTAAGTATATCGATAACGCCGCCATACAGCGGATGTGTAGGATGTGTGTTCATACAGGGCATTTATATGGAAATATACGAAAAGCTAAAGAAAAAAGGATTTGAGGTTTCAATAAATTTTAAATCTCCGGAATTTTAATGGTAATTATGATGGAAAGTAAATATGACCCAAAATTAGTAGAAAAAAAATGGCAAAAATTCTGGGCTGATAATCAAATCTATAAATTCAATACAGAAAGTGAAAAGCCAGTGTTCTCAATAGATACCCCGCCACCAACTGTTTCTGGCGGCATGCATCTTGGACATGCATTATCCTATACACATGCAGATTTCATAGCAAGATTCTGGAGAATGATGGGCTATAATGTCTTTTACCCGTTTGGTTTTGATGATAATGGCCTCGCAACAGAGAGGCTGGTAGAAAAAAAAATTAATATGAATTCATCAGACATGACAAGAGAAGAGTTCATTAAATTATGTCTTGAAAAAACAAAAGAAGCTGAAAAAGAGCTGAAAAGACAATTCACGCTTATTGGGCTTTCTGTCGACTGGTCAATTAATTATAGAACAATATCCGATTACTGCAGAAAAATTTCACAACTATCGTTTCTCAGATTATATAAAATGGGCAGAGTCTATCAAAAAGAAACTCCGTTTATGTGGTGTCCTAAGTGTCACACAGCGATTGCACAGGCAGAACTAGAAGATGTTGAACAAGCAACATTCTTCAATGATATAATTTTTGAGACAGAAGATGGAGAGAAATTGGTAATATCAACAACGAGACCAGAACTATTGCCAGCATGTGTTGCCGTTTTTGTCCACCCAGAAGACGAACGATATAAAGATTATGTTGGAAAAAAGGTTATCGTCCCGCTATTTGGTCACAAAGTTTCTATACTGAAAGACGAGCGCGTAGATCCAGAAAAAGGGACCGGCATCGTAATGTGTTGCACTTTTGGCGACCAAACAGATATGGAATGGTATCAAGCCCACAATCTTCCACTTAGAATTGCAATAACAGAAACTGGAAAAATGACCAAGATAAGTGGAAAATATGAGGGGCTGAAAATAGAAGAAGCGAGAAAGAAAATACTAGAAGACCTTAAAAATAAAAAATTGTTAGTAAAACAAACCCCAATAACACATAGCGTAAATGTCCATGAAAGGTGCGGAACACCAATAGAATTTTTGGTAACCAAGCAATGGTTTATAAAATATCTTGACCTAAAAAAAGAGCTAATCAAAAGAGCTAAAGAAATAAATTGGTATCCAAAACACATGAAGGCAAGGTACGACCACTGGATTAATGGTCTGCAATGGGATTGGTGTATTTCCAGGCAAAGATATTTCGGTGTTCCATTCCCATTGTGGTATTGTAAAAAGTGTGGTTCAGTCATACTGGCAGACGAGGAACAACTGCCAGTTGACCCTCTACGAGATAGACCAAACAGGAAATGTAAATGTGGGTCAGATGAATTCATACCGGAAAAAGACGTGCTTGACACATGGGCCACATCTTCACTAACGCCACAAATAACACTTAAATGGGGTTCTGATTTTTTTAATAAAAATTTTCCCATGAGCTTGAGACCACAGGCACATGATATAATAACGCTATGGGCATTCAACACCATAGTGAAAAGTATATTACACGAAAACAAAATCCCATGGAAAAATATAATGATTTCTGGTCATGCTCTCGACACCTATGGCAAAAAAATGTCAAAATCAAAAGGAAATGTTATCAAGCCGGAAGATGTGATAAACAAATATTCTGTTGACTGCTTAAGGTTCTGGGCTTCGCAATCAAAACTTGGGGAAGACTTACCATTTATGGAAAAGGATTTGGTAACAGGGCAGAAGTTCAGTATAAAGCTTTGGAACGCTGCAAGATTCATACTTTCCCATATAAAAGGAAAAAGAACAGAAAAACCTGAAAAAATAAGACCGATAGACAGCTGGATATTAACAAAATTAAATAAACAAATAAAAAAGATTACGAAAATGTTTAAGAACTATAATTATTCTGGCGCGTGTCACGAGACCGTACAATTCTTTTGGCATGATGTCTGTGATAATTATCTGGAAATGATAAAAGACAGGGTTTATAATAAAGAAAACTACGAAGAGTGGGAAATTCAGTCAGCATATTTCACACTGTACAAATTACTTCTAACAATACTAAAAATGATGGCACCATTTATGCCACATATAACAGAAGAAATATATCACAACTATTTTTCAGAACGCGAAAATAAGAAAAGCATACATATAAGCAGATGGCCTAGCATAGACGAAACATTATCAAATCTGGAGGCAGAGGAGGCAGGAAACCTGGCTGTTGATATAATTTCAAGTGTCAGAAAATATAAAACAAAAAATAATATTTCTATGAACGCCCCGCTGAACAAAATAATAATTAACTGCAAGAAAACCGAAGAAGATGTGCTAAAACTGGTAGTAAAAGATATAAAAACGACGGCCAAGGCAAACTCGATAGAGTTTGGCCCTGCATCAAAAATCACAACGGAAAATTTCGGAATGACTTTGAATATAGAATAGTCATAAATAACTCAATATCTGTTTAATCCAATCTCCGCGAACTGTGGGTTATGTGAAATTTTATTTGTTCCTAAACCAAATCCACAGGCCCAAATCTCGTCTTCTCTAATAATGTCTCCGGATAATTAAAGTCATAATCTTGGTGTTGGATATAACGTCATAATCAATCAAAAACTTACTACCGTTTACGTGGCGAGAAAAATTATTTAAGTATAAGCTTTAAAGATTAGCTAAAATATTAAAAGTGGTAAAAATGACAGATAAGACGCAGTATAAATTGAAAAAACTAATAAAGCTATTAGAGTCAAAGAAAGGGAGACATACTGAGTTAGTTAGCGTTTATGTTCCTGCTGGTTACTCGTTGCACGAGGTATCCAACCAGTTAAAACAAGAACAGTCAACAGCTGCTAATATAAAATCAAAGCCTGTACGAAAAAATGTTTTGACTGCTCTTGAAAAGATACAGAGGCATCTTACACTCTACAAAAGAACGCCGGAAAACGGATTAGCTGTATTCTGTGGAAATGTCAGTGAAAAGGAGGGCTGGGCTGACATAGAATTGTGGGCCATTGAGCCACCTGAAAAAATAAAAACAAAACTATACTGGTGCGACCAAAGTTTTGTTCTTGACCCGCTAAAAGAGATGGTCAAGGAAAAAGAAGTATATGGAATAATACTACTGGACAGGTCAGAAGCAAATATAGCAATCTTACGAGGCAAAAAAATTCAGCCGGTTGTTCATTTTGATTCGATTGTTCCTGGAAAAACACGTGCAGGCGGACAAAGTTCAGCGCGGTTTTCACGTGTCCGCGAGGGTATGCTGCACGACTGGTTCAAGCAAGTAGGAGAAGCGGCAAATAAAATTTTTCAAGAACAGAAGGATGTTATAGGGATAATAATAAGCGGGCCTGGCCCAAATAAGGAACATTTTTTTAAGGGCGATTTCCTGCTAACAGAGGTAAAGAAAAAGGTTCTTGGCATAGTTGATACAAGCTACACAGGAGATTATGGACTAAAAGAAACGATAGAGCGTAGTGAGGATATACTAAAAGAGGCTTCTGTAACAAAGGAAAAAAAGTTGCTAAAGAGATTTTTCTCGGAGCTGGAAAGGGGGAACTTGGCTGTGTATGGAATAAAAGAAACGATAAACGCGCTGAAAATGGGGGCCGTGGATACAGTTATCATATCAGAAAACTCAGACTATATAGAAGTTGAATTAGAGTGCAGTTGCGGAATAGAAAAAAAAATTATAAGAGAAGGTGAAAAGAAAAAAATCATATGCCCAAAATGTAACCAACTAAAACAAATCGTCGGACAGAGGGATATAGAAGAATTCTTTGAGGAGCACGCAAAAGATTATGGTACTAAAATAGAATTGGTTTCAACAGATACAAGAGAAGGTGAACAATTTTACCAATTGGGTGGAATTGGTGGAATCCTGAGATATAAAATAGAATAATTATGATGCCGCATTTATGTTTGTTTTAACTATTCAGCACGTCTTCTGTTAGCACACATGGTTTTTTGCCACTAAGCATAACTTCGCCTTTAAGAGAACTCTATTTTAACGGTTGATAGTAATGCAAATAGTTTACCAGGATTTAGCGGATTCGCCTCTAAAGAACTTCTATTTTAATCCGCTTTTTATATCGCCGAGCAAATTTTTTATGTCAGATATGTCTTCGCTTATATTTGCCTGTACATTTTGAACATCGGATTCTGTGCTTATATTGATTTTTTGTAAAGTTGTGGTTGTAGTTTGAGTTTGGCTAGAAGATGGAGAAACTAATACAACCTTGGTCATAAGCATATAGCCGCCAACTAAAACTATACAGGTTAAAACAATTATTACAACCCAGTCTAACTTCGATCCCATCTAATTCACGCTCCTTGCCTATGTTTTATAATGTTCTATATTTAAGATGTGCTCAAGATAATATAATATTTATCAACAGGTCTATCATATCATAAAGCATGTCTATTTTTTGTTTAATCAAATTAATATCGTTTTCTGTTGAAGCATTAGAAATATCACTTTTTATGTCATCTATATTTGAAAGCATTTGATCAATCTTCGCAACAAAATCATCCCATTTTCCAGCATCTTCAGAGCTAATTGAATTATAATAATCTGATATGGCCGCTGCCCTTGTCCTTATAATCATGAGCTTTATTTTCACCTGTTCAAGCTTTAAAGCAGTATCAAGTAGTGCTGTTCTGTCTATTCTCTGACTGGCCGATGTCGGCTGTCGGACGCATGTACATATTCCATTGACGCATCCTTGTGTTTCGTCAGCTGCTGGACATATCGTACCTGTGCAGTCATCAGCTGTTTGACATTCTGGCTGTTGTGCTACTGTAGGTGTTGTTTTTGGTGCATTATATCTATGCACATTATAGGCATGAACACAGTTGCCAAGATTTGTACAAATATCGATTGTGGACGGATTCCTATCATCACAGTCTTGATTAGAAGAACATTTAGGTAGCTGGACATATCTTGACTGGGTTGTTGTTGTCTCTTCACCATAATCTTCAGTTTCTCCTGATTCTGACTCTATACCTGAGCAGCAGCACGTTCTTCCACCACCTACTAACCCACCCGGAATATAACAATCAGATGTCTGTCCAATGGCTACTTCACCTTCTTCGCATATATGCTCATGCTCTGGTAAAGAAGCGGTAATAGCATAACCTCGGCAGGTTCCTGACTCATAACCTTTTTGTTTACATACTTCGTTGCAAGTTCCTGCAGCAACTATTGGAAATCTAGTTCTTATCTGCCTAAAAACACATTTCCCGTCTTCACATTTCCACCTGCCGCCTGGATATACAGCTGGCAACTGTAAGGTTGCACAATCTCTGTCAGTCACGCACTTATGAGACGAGGTTCCTCCGTTTTGGCAAGCTCCGGGTGTCCAACTAACACCCGCGTTTTCTGCATAGCATGAATTGGAATAAGTTCTTCCATCTGATCCGCAAACAGGGTCCCATATTGCCAAGCATACATGATATGTGTGTTGAATCGTTGTAGGTGTTGTTTTTGGTGCATTATATCTATGCACATTATAGGTATGAACACAGTTGCCAAGATTTGTACAAATATCGATTGTGGACGGATTCCTATCGTCACAGTCTTGATTAGAAGAACATTTAGGTAGCTGGACAGCTACAGATTGCACACCAATAGAAAAAAGAAGTATAAAAATTACTAAAATTGCAAATTTTTGCGTATTCATAATCTCACTTAGTTATAAACTTGTTAAATATTCAGCCTGTTAAATACTAATATTTGGCCAAATTTAAAGTTTTTGGCTAAGGTTAAATGTCTTTGCGAATGGCTTGGCCCATGTTAAAAACCTTTATCGCATTTTTTGTAGTTTGTAAAAGCACCTCTTCTGTAAGCATGCCAAGCCTAGATGCTATCAAGTCAGCTGTAAAGGAAATGTTCCATGGCCTGTTTACCAAATCAGAGGAAAACGGGTCAAGCCATGGAGAGTCTGTCTCAAGCAGGAGATTTTCTAAAGGAATGCGACCTATTAGCCGTTGTCTCGTATGGCTTTTGCAGACTATAGTTGCAAGCGAAATCCAATATTTTCGTTCTATTGCCTCTTTTAAATCAGCTGGTGAACCGGAAAAGCAATGCAAAACCACATCTGTTCTTGCATTTTCTAGTGACTTAAAAACATCTGCCATCGCATTTCGCGAGTGTATTACAATAGGCAAGTGCAGTTCGTTTGCAAGGCCTATGAATATTTCAAAAACAAATTTTGTTTCTTTCTGTTGCTCTTTATTTTTAATCCAATGGTAATCCAGGCCAACCTCGCCTATTCCAACAATATTTTTTTTATTTAGTCGTATAAATTCTACATAATCATTTATTTCTCCCATTGTCAGATTTGGAACTTCACTTGGGCTCAAACCAAGCGTAGCAAAGACAAACCCGGGATTTTTCTTCACAAAAGAAAGTGTAAGCTCCCTATGCTTTATAGCAGCGCAAGATGTAACTATTGCATCCATTTTTGTTTTGGCTTCTTTTATGACTTTATCAGGATGCTTCATAAATTCAAGATGACAATGAACATCTATAATTTTTCCCACCCAGACCTGTTTACTAATGTTATAATTGTTCTAAATATTAAAAATTATCTGACACTGAATTATCTTAGTTCTAAATCATATTTAAATATCTTATAAAATAAGTTTAATATTTATGATATATGAATCGTTAAAAATAATATTCAGAATGGTTATAGTAGTTTTACAAAATACAATTTCAACATTTCTTTTTGTCTTTAAACAAACTGCTGACTTATTTAATTTAGTTTCCTCGTCCTCATCACCTATTTTGCTTGCATGCGGAATTGTCATCTTATCTCTTGTTTTATTTGGTCTGTATAAATTTGGATATGCGTCAATAAAGACAGTTATATCACTGCTTATTATAATCTTGGCAGCTGCTTTAATTCTTGCTGCTGTATTTTTATGCTTTTGATATTTTCAGAAAAACAATGGATTTCATCTGAAAAAAAGTTTTAAATAAGAAAAAATAAAGACTTATTATTAATTGGGTGTAGAAATGTCAAAAGAGCTTGGAATGACTACAAAAAAGAAAAATTTCAGCAAATGGTATTTAGAGGTTGTTAAAAAGGCCGAAATAGTTGACACAAGATATCCTCTGCAGGGTGCCCATGTCTGGATGCCATATGGATTTAAGGCACTAAAACTTATGTTTAAGATAGTAGAAGAAGAGCTTGACAGTTATGGCCATGAAGAAACATACTTCCCCACATTAATACCGGGTTCTATCTTCTCAAAAGAAAAAAATTTTCTACGCGGCTTTAAAGGAGAATGCTTTAAAATAACAAAAGCTGGTGAAAAAAAACTAGAAGAAGAACTTATTCTCAGACCGACAAGTGAAACAGTAATGTATGAAATATTTCATCTCTGGATTCGTTCGTGGAGAGATCTGCCACTTAAGATTTATCAGACTGTTAACATATTCAGATATGAAACAAAAATGACAAAACCATTACTAAGAGTGAGAGAAATAGTCAAATTCAAGGAGGCACACACTGTACATAAAACAGCAGAAGAAGCTGACAAGCAAGTGGAGGAAGGTATAAAAATCTATAAAAACTTCTATGACAAGCTTTGTCTTCCATACATAATACTAAAAACCCCCAAGTGGGATACATTTGCTGGAGCTGAATACAACTATGATTTTTTTATAATAATGCCTGATAAAAACGTGCTTGAATTGGCAAGCGTTATTAATTTGGGACAAAAATTTGCAAAGTCCTTTGATATAAAGTTTGAAGACCAGGATGGAAGAAAAAAATATCCTTACCAGACATGTTATGGCATATCTGAACGCAGTCTTGGTGCTTTGATATCGATGTTTGGAGATGACTCTGGTCTAATTCTACCAATGTCGATAGCACCAATACAAATCATAATAATACCAATAGGGGATGAAAAAAAAGTTATGGATAAATGTAAAGAACTTGAAAAAATCCTGAAACATAAATTTCGGGTAAAAATAGATGATTCTGCAAAAAGACCGGGATTTAAATTTAATTATTGGGAACTTAAAGGTGTTCCCATAAGGATAGAAATTGGCTTAAAAGAGCTAAAAGAAAAAAAACTAACAATATTCAGAAGGGATAAAAATGAAAAGGAAAAAATAAGCAATAAAAATCTGATAAAATATATTCATTCTTTAGAAAAAGACATAAATAAAAATCTCTCAAGAATCGGAAAGCAATGGATGAAAGAAAATATTTATTCTACAAATACGCTAAAAGACGCAAAAAATACATATAAAAAGAATCGAGGAATAATAAAGGTTCCTTGGTGCAATAACGAAAAATGTGCGAAAAAAATCGAAGATACACTTGCTATTTCGTCTCTTGGCACAAACCCCGGAGAAAAGTGCGAAGAAAAATGTGTAGCTTGCGGAAAAAAATCAAAAACTTACTTGTATCTTGGGAAGGTTCCTTACTAATTCTAATTATAAACCTAATTATAAACCTTTACTCTTATATGGAATAGAATTTATACAAATAAAGAGTATGCCTGTTTTAGTAAGCCAATATTTCTATCAGCTGGAAGCCTTAGAAATGATTTTTTTCGGTCTCGTATAGAACGGATCATCAATAAAATTATGCCTCTTTATCTTTAACATTGGTCTCTATTAATTTTGCGTTGATTACTCCTGTCTGGCCAGGCCTACTTGTAACTACGGCCTTTCCCAAGTCTGTTTGAATTAGAGCGCCCTTTGTGATTATGTTCCTTCTGACAAAATGCGAATCAGCTGGATTTTCTTCAACGCTAATTATTTTTGCCTGCTTATATTTTCCGCCTACTACTACATTTGCTGTGTTAGATGAAAGTGCTATTATCTTTTTTTTGCCACCCCTAGCCCTGCTCATTTTTACTTTGTAGTCATCTATACGGGTAGGGAGAAAGTCTCTTCCTTTTTCATATTTCTTTTTCTTTCTATGCTTCTTTAATAAGCCGCCAGTAAATTTTCTTTTTGATTTTCTATTCCATTGAACCATATAACCATCTCTGTTGCTTTAAAACAAAAGATTATTAAAACAAAGGTTATTTAAATCTTATCTTTATAAAGTTTATACTTGTAAATAATTTTTAATGGAGGGATTTTATGAGTGACAGACCAATAGATGTTTTAAACGACGCAAAGGGAAAAAGAGTTTTGTTGAGATTAAAAAACAAAACAGAAATTTCAGGAATTTTGCAGGCTCTTGATCTGCACCTAAACATATGGCTTGACGATGCTGAGTTGACAGACGGCGAAGAAAAAATAAAGCTTGGGAAGGTTTTAGTAAGAGGGGACACCATAATCCTAGCTTCTCCGGTAAACGAATAAACTCATGATAAGAATAATTAATCAGTGGTGAAATAAATGTCTAAAGGCAAACCTTCTTTTGGGAAACATAATAAAATTACACACATTAGATGCAGAAGATGCGGTAGGCATAGTTATCATATAAAAAAGGGGGAATGTTCCGCATGTGGATTTGGAAAAAGCAGTAAACTAAAAATCCATAAAAACCGGAATAAAACTATACAGGGAAAAAGAAGAAAATAAACTAGTTCTGTTTAATTTTAAAAAAAAGACCGCGTATGAAACTCTACGAGACATTACCAACTATTTTGAAAAATAAAACTTTTCAAAACTTCTAAAGGTACTTTAGATATATACGCAATTAAAAACAAAGGTGGCATCAGACTGAACCTTAAAGATCCGTCGGGCACAGAGATGTAACTAGTTGATTATTTTTCCCCGTAAATAAACCAGTATTTGGCAAACAACCTCTTCTTTTGATATACCTTCACTTTGTAACCGGCCCTTTCAAACATTTTTCTAATTGACTCTTCATCCTTGAGAAAATGAGGTGGCGGGATTAAGAATGTTTTTCCAAAACTGAGAAAACAAAAGTGGGCTCCTTTCTTTAAAAATTCTAATAATTTTTCTATTCTGGGAACAGGGTCACTAAAATGCTCTAAGACGCAGACTGATAAAAGAGCGTCAAACATCTCTGGCTCAAACGGGCTCAATTCTTTTTCTTTGACCAGGATGACATTTGTCAGGTTTTTCTGCTCAATTTTGGCCTTAGCTTTTCTTAATTGATTTTCAGATATGTCTGTAGAAACAACTACACCACTTTTTCCAACCCTTCTTGATAAATAGGGAGTTGTTAAACCAGAACCGGCACCAAATTCTAACACCTTTTGTCCGTATTTTACTTTTGCGTATTTCATAACCCGTCTTGCTTCTTTCTCAGAATACCATATTGGAAAGAACCTGTCCCATAGCCAAGAAAATTTATCAAAAAATTTTGCCTGAAAAGCTTTATCGGCCTGCATTTTTACTAAAAAATAAAATGGTATCGCCATGGCTACAAGTGTTGCCCCCCTTAAAAAATTATCTGGTGTCGTTTGCACCAAGAGTATAACTAAATAAACAATTGAAAAGACTGCAAAAATTTTGCCAAACGGAACATAAAAATATCTCTTCCTCTTAGGATACAACTTTCTCAGCCTGATAAAAGCCAAAAAAACGATTCCGTAAATAAATATCGCTAAAGGTATCATTGCCTTTAAGAAGAGCTCAAAACCCCCTGTCATAATACCAGAAAGTACTATCAGGCTGCTGATAAACAGCTGAAATATTAATGCATTTGCCGGAACAGAATTTTTGTTTAGTTCTCTAAAAAAGTCTGGAAGCATATTTTCTTTGGCCATGGCATATGGGAGACGTGGAGAAGTTGTTATCCAGCTGTTCAAACACCCGAAAATTACAATAACCGCACCTAAAGAGAATAAAATTCCCCCATGAGCAAAAAACCTTTCTGCCAACAAACTTAAAGGAGCTTCTGCTAATGTAAACGCTTCCATGCCTCCTTCCAATACACCAAGACTTCCAAGTGCGACAAGCGTAACTAAAAAATAGATTATTGCTATTAAAATTGTTCCTATAACTATGCCTTTTGGTATAATTTTTCTTGCGTTCTTTGTTTCTTCTGCTAAAAAGGTTGCATCTTGCCAGCCAATATATGGCTCGATGATTATGGCAGCAGCTAAAAGAAAATTAGTAATAGAAAACGGTTCAAACCGTATGGAACCAAAATCCATAAATCCTAGCCCAACAAGGACGAATGCACCTAAAATTAAAAATGTGAAAGCTGTAAAAATAATTTGTGTTCTTGCGCCGTATTTTATGCCTTTTAGATTTATGTATGTAAAAAGAAAAATCATAGAAATGGATAAAATCAATCTTGAAAAATTTGTCAAGTTAAATATAAAACCGAGATAATTTATCCCGCCTGCAACAAGCATCGCAATTGTTACCCAGCTTATAACCCATGCTGTCCAGCCAACAATAAAAGCTATTTTATTCCCGAATGCTTTTTTAACATATATATATATTCCGCCTGACTCGTCAAACATGCTTGCTAACTCTGCAAAGAGCATTGACATGATTATGGCCAAGCAACCTGTTATTAGCCATACAAGCAGGGAGGAAAAACCAAGTATTCTGGCACCTATCGCAGGTATTAAAAATATACCGGTTCCTATTATGGCGCCCATGCACAAAAAGACAATTTCCTTAAGATTAAGCTCGCGCTTCAGCTTTCTAACCATAATACCACTTATATCTTCAGGTGCATAAAATCTCTTGCTATTTTTATTTTTTTCATATCCAAGTTTTTTTTCTTCACTATAGTTTTCAGCAGCTCATATAATTCTTTTTCAGACTGATATCTCCTGCTTATGTGCGTCAGCACCAGCTGCTTTGCTCCTGCTTTGATAAAGACATCTATAGCATCTTCAGCAGTGGAATGCTTCCTTTCGTCAAATTCCTGCTCAAAGTATGTTGAATCATGTATCAACACATCAGCGTCTTTTGCAAGCTCTATTAAATTTTTAACTGGTTTTGTATCGCCAGAATAAACAACCTTTTTGCCTTTCTCTACAAAAGAAACATCTTCTAGCTTTATCTCCCTTCCTTTATAGATAACAAAACCTTTCTCCTTTAGCGTTTTGTATGGCCGACCCTTTTTTGGCATCCCGTATTTAGCAGCTTTTTTCTTATCTATTTTTATTCTGTCTTTTTCCGCAAAAGCATATGCAACAGCAGGCACGCCATGACTGACTGGAACAGAAATTATTTGGTATTCATCTGTTTCTGTTAGTATTGTTTCTTCTCTACCATCAAAAGGAACGTCTTTCGGGATTAATTTAAATCCTTTTGAAGAATACCCCAGCTCTGATAAAACTTCTATAAACTTTGACGCTTCTGGACCGTAAACGTATAGTGGCTTTGTCCTCTTTTCAAGAGACATAGTTTCCAGCAGCCCAAGTAAACCTGCAAAATGATCAGCATGCCAATGAGTAATAAATATATTATCTAAACGCATAAAATTCATCCCAGAAGAAAAAATCTGTCGCTGCGTTCCCTCTCCACAATCAAAGAGAAAAGAATATTCGTTCTCGCTCTGATATTTCAGATAAATAGCCGCGTGATTTCTGTATTTTGTCGGTATAGACGCTGTTGTCCCCAAAAAAATTATTTCTATATGTGTCATATTTAATTTTTGACAACAGCGTTAATAAAGATTTTGCTCACAAAAGAAAAATGTTTAAATTGAAATTCAAGACAAATCAGTCCCTAACCTCTATGAAGTAGAAGATTATCAAAGTCGCTAACATAGCCAAGACAGCAAACCAAGTCTGGTGCAACAGATAGTTTGTCAGACCAAGGCCAAATACTATCCCTGTCACAAAAAGCAGTAGGCCATGTTCTTCGTGTTTTTTAAAGGTTTTTTTATTCAATATAGTGTCTTTCCTTTTAACCTTTTTCATTAAACCAACCCCCTTTAACTATTATAAAGCCAAGTTTAAAAATATCGCCCAAGAGACAAACCACATTAAAATAAGCATCCAGAAATCTCCATCTATCTTTAATTTGTATTTTTTCTTTTTAATAAACCTTGCATTTAGGAACAGCACAACAAAAATCGGTGGTAAAGATAAAAGAAGAACCCAAAAGCTGTTTTTTATAAATCTTGCTAAAAAGAACGAGAAATAACCTAAAATAATAGATGCTACTAACAAAATTATAGCTGATAATTTATCTCTATTCATCTCATCTACCTTGGAAAGAGAGCAATGTTTGCTGCTCCTTTTCTTTTTTAATCACTTGTGCTGTTATCCAGCTTTTCCTGACGCAAGCTGGAAACCTATTATTTTTTTCCAGATAAGCCTTTAAAAAGTTGATTGTTCTTTCATCAGAAGGATAACCTGTTCCAAAAAAACCATATATTTTATGGAGCTTTTCTATTGCCCTATCTCGTTCAACCTTCGCAAGAATCGAAGCAGCACTGACAACTGGATAATTTTTGTCAGCGTAATTCTCAGCAATTATATTTATGTTTTTGTTTTTTAGTTTTGATGTAATTTTCCTTGCAAACTTTGATATGTCTGCTTCAATAGCGTCTATTATTACTTTATCATTACCCATCGCGTCTATTATGTGTTGCATATGTTTTATTTCTATTTTGTTGAGATTTGTGTTTGTTCTTAACACATCTATTTTTTGTGCGGGTATTTTAACCACCAAGAAATCATCTGCGATTTTTTTTAATTTTTTTTCCAAGAATGCACGCCTTGCCGGAGCTAACATTTTTGAATCCTTCACATTCAGACCCCTGAGTTTATGCTCTTTCTTTTCATCTAAAGAATAGCCGCATATAACCAAAGGTCCTATTACCGGTCCTTTGCCAGCTTCGTCAATACCCAAAACCCTGGCCATGCAAATAAATTGAACAAAGAAATATTTATAGGTTTCAGAAACTATTCTATTATTAGTTCAAGAACCCTCTCATCCAGATGATAATTGGGGTTTCCTATATTTTTTCTTATTTTTCTGGCCCACCATTCTGCAGCCAGAACGCCAGGATAAGTTGAATCAGCATGCGGCACCATAGTAACCTCATCGTTGTCAATTTTTTCTCCGTTAAAAGAGTCGATATAAATTTTATCTAATCCAAAAAGCGATTCCATTAATGAAATTGCCTTCTCTTCATTTTTTCTCTGGTTGTTTGTAGCTGGAAATGTGTTTTTAGCTATTGACATATAACAGACTTGGTCCATCATCTGTGCAAAATCGTCCTGCGAAAATAATTTCTTATATTGTTTATCAGCAAGAACGCCATTATTTGAAAAACCACCCACCAAAATCATATCTGTACTGCCAGACTCGTCAAAAAAACCATATTTAAATGTCGGTAAAAAATAGGGAACAGAACAAGAAAATGAGGAGGTGTCATATATTATTTTTTTGTTACCCAGCATAACTATTTATAGAGAAAAAAATATTTAAGTTAATCTGAAAGCTAAATAACTTATTTAAATGCTTTTTCATTAATTATAATTTGTAATTATAATCTGTCATAGCGAGGTAGAGCAGCCTGGAGTGAACTTTTCATTTTGTCGGAAAGTTTACAATTTGCTCGCTGGGCCCATAATTCCCTTTCCGCTAACATTTTGCCAAGGTGGGAAAGAGGTTACCCAGAGGTCAGTGGTTCAAATCCACTCCTCGCTATTATGCTAACAAGGGAACAAGGCCATTTTCTTCTTAGACTGGCCAGACAAACTATAGAAAATTTTGTTCGTGGAGAAAAAACAAAAAAACCGGAAAAATATGACAAAATTCTCAATGAAAAAAGAGGGGTGTTTTGCACCCTCACAAAAGACGGCCAATTAAGAGGATGTGTTGGCCTGCCTTATGCTGTAAAACCGATGATAGATGCTGTTATTGAAGCGTCCCAATCAGCGTGCTTGGACACAAGATTTAAACCAGTTAAAGAGGAGGAACTTGATAAAATAAAAATAGAGCTATCAATACTAACAGACCCTGTTTTAATCAAAGTGAAAAATCCAGAAGAACACCTCAAAAAGATAGTACCAAATAAAGACGGGCTGATAATTAAATATGGATTTTATTCTGGCTTATTTCTTCCACAAGTGTGGAAAGAGCTGCCAGCTAAAGAGGAATTTCTAGACCATCTTTGTCTGAAAGCAGGGCTTCCAAAAGGCTTTTGGAAAAATGAAGGTGTTAAATTATACAAGTTTAATATTCAGTCTTTCAAAGAAGATTTCCCATAAAGTTCTAAATAATATCTTCCGGCGCCTGTAAGCTCCTTTATATCTTTACAAATCAGACCAATATCCCTCGCAACATTGAGATACGTGTCAAACCCAATCTCATACTTCTTGCTGAACTCTTCTATATCGTTTTTTATGTCCTCTTTTTTCTGGAGCTTGTTAATTATTTTCAAGACATCAAGAACTTGCGGACATTCTTTATGTATCTTCTCGTAATTACGGCCAAGCTCTTTTAAAGATTTTTGCCTTGGCTTTTGCCTCAATGGGTTTTGTTCGGACATAGTTATCACCAAAACAAACCTATATACAGGCAACCTTAAATATTTGATGACTAAAGAAACTGACCAGCTGCTGTCCAGATATACGGTATAAGTATCATAACCACAAACATTACAAGAATTATTTTTAATCCTCTTCTCCACCCTTCATATTGAAAGCCGAAGCAAAGGCCCAGAAACAGCCCACCAAAATGCGCTATATAAGAAATATTACTGGGTCCGCTGACAAACCCTATTGCATTATATACTGCGTATATTAGTCCAAGCAAGCCAAGAGGGATTGGAAGAAAGTAAGGATAGAAAGAAAAATCAAATGGCTTTATAAGCATGGCAGCGCCTATTACAGCAAAAACACCGGCACTTGCACCTATTGACGGCATGGCCCAAGGATAAATACCCAAAAAATAAAAGGAAAGTGAAAAAATATCTCCGACAGCAGCGCCAAGCAAAAATATTAGTAACGTTTTTTTCTTACCCACTTCAGATTCAAGAGCAATACCAAAGAAAAATAAAACTAATATATTAGACAGCAGATGATTTACGCTCGAATGTAAAAATATCGATGTCAAAAGAACTTCTGGGTGCGTAAACAGATTTTGCCCGGAAAATCCGTACCTGTTTATTATATAACTCTGCTTATCTGGAGAAAGAGAGGCAACTGCCAAGAAACTGACAATGCAGACAAGTACGAGAATTGTCGTTATCCTCATAAACCAATCTTTAACTAATATGAATAAAAAGATATATTATAATTATATTTACAATTAAAATATGGGCCCGTAGCTCAGCTAACCCTTTCGCTGAAGCGAAAGCGTTAACGGAAAGGTCTGAAATGGATAGAGCGACTGGCTTCGGACGACCCTTTTAGAAAAAGCGTCGACGGAAAAACAAAAAAAACTAATGACCCTTTTAGAAAAAGCGTCGACAGTGGGAAGAAACCAGTAGGTCGCGCGTTCGAATCGCGCCGGGCTCATTTTTGATGATCTAATGCTAAAGAAAGTATATGAAATTTTATTAAATCGGTTTGGGCCGCAAGGTTGGTGGCCTGTATACAGCAAAAATAAAAAATATGAAATATGTATAGGGGCCATACTCACACAGAATACTGCATGGAATAATGTTGAAAAGGCCTTGAGCAACCTAAGAAAGGATAATCTTCTCGAGCCAAAAGAAATCCTCAGAATTTCTGAAAAAAAATTAAAAAGACTGATAAAACCAGCCGGATTTTTTAATCAAAAAGCAAAAAGAATAAAACGGTTCACAAAGTTCTTCTTGGACAATCCGGACCCGACAAGGGAGGAGCTGCTTGCTATTAAAGGAATTGGACCAGAAACAGCTGATTCTATTCTATTATACGCTTTCAATAAACCGGAATTTGTTATAGATGCGTACACCAAAAGAATTTTCAGCAGATTTGGCTTAATTAAAACCCAAAAATACAGCAAAATAAAATTACTATTTGAGAAACGGATTAAAAAGGATGTAAAAATTTATAAAGAATATCACGCACTTATTGTGAAACTGGCCAAAGAATATTGCAGAAAAAAACCTATATGTGAAAGATGCCCACTGAAAAATATTTGCAAAAAAACTGAATCTTCGCATTAGCTTTGTTTTAAAATTTTATTAATTACCTTGTTTATTAATTTTTTCTCTTCCCGCCGGCTGAAAATAAATCCTGTTACAGCCAATGAAACAGCGACAGCTATAATTTCTTTTGCCGAAAGAAAAGGAAAAGCGCCATAAACAAATGCTGTCCAGACGTAAGACGAAAAAATAGCACCAAAACACATTGCTAGAAAAGACCTCTTTTTATTAAGATGCATGAAATAAACTGATAATACAACAATAGGAATACCAAAAATAAATGTCATAAATATTATAGCAAGATAAAAGCCAAACTGGTTCAATCCTTTTTTATTTTCAAACTCCGCTTTAAATCTCTTGAACATCTTTTCTGACTTTTTTGTCTTTTTTTTAATATTCACAACCTTTTCTACATTATTTATAATGCTGTTGAAAAGCTCAGCAGTTCTGTTGAAAGAATTGGAATGAGAAAACAATAAAAAAAGAAATGCAATTGTTCCAATCTGTATAATAATCTGATAGGTCAAAACCTCGTAAAAGGAAAATATATTCAAACCTATACAGCCACCAGCAATTGGGCCCAAAAATAATGATACCAAAACGAAATTTATAACAGGCTCCATAATGTATTATTTAGTTTTTTGTATGTATAAAAACTTATTGCGTCAAATTAAAAATATTTAAAAACAATGGATAAATGAATGTCATGAAACCAATAAAACATGTGCTAGCTGATAACGATGTTGATAAATTAATAAAAAATATGAAATCAGCTGGATTTGGCGCGAAAAAACTGGCACAGGCTGTTGATATTCTCGAGGAAGCAATAAAAGATGAGGAAACAAAATTATTCATAGGCGTTTCAGGTGCCTTAATACCTGCTGGTATGCGTTTGCTTCTGAAGGATTTAACAGATTGGGGCGATGTCTTTGTTGTAACAGGTGCGACCTTAGTGCATGACTTAATAGAAGCAGTCGGTGAGAAACACTATCAAGGAAATGAATTAGCAGATGATGTCGAGCTAAATAAAAAAGGCATAAACAGGATATACGATGTTTTCCTGCCAAACAAGGGATATGAAGAACTGGAAAAATGGCTTCATACAATCTTCGATAAAATAAAAGAAAAATATGGAGATAAAAAATTGTCAATAAAGGATTTCATTTATGAAATTGGCAAACAGGTAAAGGATGAGGAATCTTTTTTAAAAGCCATAGTTGATAAAAACATACCAATATTCTGCCCCGGAATCGAAGACAGCGCGATAGGGTTTCATTATTGGTCGTGGATGATGAAAGATTCAAAAAACAGGTTGAATATTGATACATTTGAAGATATAAAAGACATGATGGACCTGGCATGGACATCTGACAGGTCATCTATATTTATTCTTGGTGGAGGATTTCCAAAAGATTTCATTATACAAGCGATGCAGTTCTCCCCCAAAGACCATTCATCTGGTGTCCAGATAAACATGGATAGAGAAGAAACTGGCGGATTAAGCGGTGCAAAACTAAAGGAAGGCATATCGTGGGGCAAACTTGGTCATAACGCAAAACATGTGAGTATCACAGCTGATATAACAATCGTCTTGCCTTTTATTGTCACAAGTTTGAAAAAAAGGCTAAAATAGTTTTTTTATAGTTTTTCTTCAGAATAAATACAATGCTCCTGTGGTGTAGTCCGGTCAAGCATCTTGGCCTCTCGCGAACCTTTCTTTTAAAAAGAAAGCTTCGATAGAAAGAAATGGTTCAAGGAAAGCCATGGACCCGGGTTCAAATCAACCTTTTCTCTTAAAAAGAGAAAAGCTTGAATGTAAAAGAGAAATGGTAGTGAAAATCCCGGCGGGAGCACTCAATTAAAATATAAATGCTTAAATATTTTTATGAAATATTATAGGTATGACAGAATATTTTTCCAAGATTATAGATTGGTTGCGTAAGTCTCTTAAAAAGATTTATTCCACAGAAGATCTTTGGTTCTACAATGTCAATCACTATATAGGACCACAACCTTCTGAAATTCGTAAGACACTCCCTAAAGAAATAGAGGATGGGGTGGAATGCGCCGAAACTATGGCCAGCCTGGACAAACGCCCAAAAATTTAAGAGATATGACATACCATATGTTCTGACTTCATTACCTTGAATTATAAGGCTCCTTACCCGAAGAAAGCCAAGAATAATCAGGAGCAGAATAATTATTTAAATAATTCTTGTATCACTTAATTATGGGAGAGTATAACCAGAGATTGGTCTGGGACAAAATAGCTGACCAGTGGTATGAATTCAGACACTATCCTTTGCCAGAAGTTAAGGACTTTTCGTTTTTTGTAGCCAGACAGCCGATTGAACTGAACAGAAAAAATAAGTCGCTAAAGAAAAATATTTTAGATGTTGGGGCCGGATGCGGTCGCAACCTCTTGCCTTTCAAAGATCATAATCTTTTTGCAATAGATTTCTCAAAAGAAATGATAAAACAGACAAAAAGATATTCGAAAAAATTTTCTCTTGATATAAAAGCTATCAAAGCTTCTGCCACTGATATCCCTTTTGATGACAATAAATTTGATGCGATAATTTGTATTGCACTTTTACCGTGTTTAAAAAAGGGAGACCGAGAAAAATGTCTGGAGGAGATGAAAAGGGTCCTCAAGCCAAATGGGTATATGCTTATATCTGTCTGGAATAGGTGGCAAATGAGATTTTTTCCAAACAATATTTTATTTTCTAACATTTATGTTCCGTGGCATAGAAGAACAGAAATATTGAAAAGATATTATCATCTTTTTACAGAGGGTGAACTAAAAAAATTAATAGAAAAAAATGGCCTTAAAATAATAAAAATATTCAGGGACAAAAATTACAAAGGTTTTAAAGCATTTAGTCCAAATATATTTGCTGTCATACAGAAACCTAAATAATAATGCGGGGGTACCCAAGTCTGGTCAACCCTTTTCCGACTTCGTCGCAAAAGCGTTGACGGAAAAGGTTACAGAAAAAGGGGCTAGGCTTAGGTTTTTGACCTAAGGGCAATGCCCAGAATAGTAATGAGAAACCTAGTTGCTTAGTGCATGCGTCGGTTCAAACCAAATCCCTTTCGAAAACAACTTTAAAACCGAAGAAAAGGTTTGTGAAAATCCGGCCCCCCGCATTTTTATGATAAATATTAAAGCATCGACATTTTATAATGATAATACGAAAAATAAAAAAATCAGATGCGAAGCAGGTTGCTAAGCTGTTGCAAAAAGAATTTGGCCCGGGTTATAAGACAATCAGGTTTAAAGAGAGATGGGTCGTCCAGAAGATAAAATATCCGGGCGATAGATTTCTCGTAGCTATTGATTCTAATCAGCTAATAGGAAATATACGGGCGTGCCTTATTGATTATGACTTGGCAGAACTCAGGAATATAGTAGTTGCTGAAGAATGGAGAAAAAAAGGCATCGGAACAAAGCTAGTAAAAGAGATGTTGAAAAAACTGAAAAAAGAAAAGGTAAGAAAAGTTATAATAAAAGTTATTGCAACTAATAAAATCGCTATAAACATGTTTAAGAAGCTGGGATTTGTTAAGGAAGGTCATTTTCACAATCATTTTAGAAATGGAGAAGATGTTATACAGATGTGTAAATTCTTATGAAAACTTATATAAGCAGGCTATATAACTAATTATTCGTAGCTAAGGTGATAGATATGACAAAAATGATTATTTGGTTTAAAGAAATAACTAAAAACGATGTTGCCAAAGTTGGTGGTAAAACTGCTAATCTGGGAGAGCTTTATGGAAAGGTTAAAATGCCTGTCCCAGACGGATTTGCAATAACCGCTGATGCATACAAGTATTTCATACAATACAATAGACTGGATTTACTAATAAAAAATAAAATAAAAAACTCGAATATTCATAACATAAAAAATCTGAGAAAGGTCGGGAAAAAAATAAGAACAGCTATAAAAAACGGAAAAATGCCAGAAGACTTGAAAGAAAAAATCTTGAAAAATTTTGAACATCTGGAGAAAAAATATGGAAAAACAACTGTTGCTGTTCGTTCATCTGCAACAGCAGAAGATTTAAAAGGTGCCAGCTTTGCAGGACAGCAGGAAACATACCTGAATGTGTCTAAAAATAATTTAATAAAACGTATAAAAGACTGTTTTGCCTCGCTATTTACCGATAGAGCAATTTCTTACAGAAAAGATAAGGGATTTGACAATTTGAAAGTTTATCTAAGCGTAGCTATACAAAGACAAATAAACAGCAAGGCAAGCGGTGTTATGTTTACACTTGACCCCGATACGGGGTGGAGTGATGTAATTGTAATAAATGGCTCCTGGGGGCTTGGTGACTACATAGTCCAGGGTGTTGTAACACCAGACGAATTCAGGGTATTCAAACCAACTCTTGGCTTAATAGAAAAGAAAATTGCAGAGAAAAAAATAATGGAAGTCAGAACAAAATCTGGTGTTGCTAAGGCGTGTGTGCCAAAAAACAAGCAAAATGTAAGTGTGCTGACAGACAAAGAAATAAAACAGCTCGCTCAATATGCGATAAAAATAGAAAAGCATTATAAAACGCCTATGGACATAGAGTGGGCAAAGGATTCCAAACAATTATACATATTACAGGCGAGGCCTGAAACTGTCCAATCATTAAAAAAGAAAAATATTTTGGAAGTTTATAGTTTAGAAAAAAAATCTTTACAAAAGTCTAAAGTTCTCGTTAAAGGACAGGCAATAGGTCGAAAAGTAGGGACAGGAAAAGCAAATATTATAAGGAATGTTTCTAGCATTAAACACTTCAAAAAGGGTCAAGTGCTTGTAACTGAAATGACAGATCCTGACTGGGAGCCTATAATGAAAATTGCTTCTGCTATTGTGACAGAGAAAGGAGGAAGAACATCTCATGCAGCAATAGTGTC
The DNA here is from genome assembly GCA_021157845.1 of Candidatus Aenigmatarchaeota archaeon. Classification (GTDB taxonomy): domain Archaea; phylum Aenigmatarchaeota; class Aenigmatarchaeia; order GW2011-AR5; family JAGGXF01; genus JAGGVU01. Next base: position 10,073 of record JAGGVU010000010.1, on the reverse strand, counting down.
GCGAGAGCTTGGCATACCTGCTGTCATAGGAGCTGAAAATGCGATGAAACTGGTAAAACAATTTCAGCCAATAACAGTAGACTGCACATCCGATCCTGGAAAAGTATGGTCTGGCATATTGAAGTATAAAGTAGAAAAAAAGAGAATAGAAAAAATACCCAGAACAAAGACAAAAATATTAGTCAATATAGGAATACCGGAAGAAGCTTTAGAAGCCTCACGCCTGCCTGTAGATGGGGTTGGACTGGCACGTCAGGAGTTTATTATCAACTCATATATACGCGAGCATCCCCTATATATGATAGAGCAGGGTCGTGGACAGGAGTTTATAGACAAACTTGCTGAAGGAATAGCCAAACTTGCTGCTCCATTCTATCCGCGACCAGTTGTAGTAAGATTATCAGATTTCAAATCAAACGAGTACGCAAACCTCAGGGGCGGTAGAAAATATGAACCAGTGGAAAACAATCCAATGATTGGATGGCGAGGCGCTTCGCGTTATGTTGACAATATATTTGAGCCTGCTTTTCGCCTTGAGTGCAAGGCGTTAAGAAAATGTATAGATGAAATGGGTTTGACAAATATAATAGTAATGGTACCGTTCTGTAGAACAATAGAAGAGGCAAAAAAGACAATAAAGATTATGAAATCAGAAGGATTAAAAGGAAAGAAATATGTTATGGCCGAAATACCTTCTAATATAATCTTGGCTGACAAGTTTTCAAAATATTTTGACGGCTTTTCTATTGGTTCAAATGATTTGACCCAGCTAACACTTGGTATTGATAGAGATTCTGAAAAGCTGGCAAAAACAGCTGACGAGAGAAACCCTGCTGTCATGAGACTAATAGAACAACTAATAAAAACTGCACATAAATATAAAAGAAAGGTTGGAATATGCGGCCAGGCACCATCTGACTTTCCGGATTTTGTAAAATTTCTTATAAAAAATAAAATAGATTCTATATCTATTAATCCAGATGTTGCTGTCAAAACTAAATTAATGGTTGCAAAAATGGAAAAAAGATAGAAAGGTAAAATTAGCAATTAATTTGATTCTTAGGTTGGACAAACGACCCAATGACCTGAGCCATCAACAGGTTTTCCATCGCATATAGTCATGCAATAGCATTTACCAGTAGAGCCTGGCGCCCCGCAACTTATTCTGCAGCTTGGTGCTGATGTAGTTGGCGGGGTTGTGGTTGATGGAGACGCTGTGGTGGGGGGTGATGAAGTTGTTGGTGGTGATTGAGCTGAGTCTTTTGCCTCAAAATATTCTCTACAACAGTCTGGGTTATATTTACAATTACAATTATAGTACTTCCCATTTACCGTATCTGTAACACCTCCATAACACTTTCCATTATACTCAACTCCAAATTCACAGTCGGGGTATTTTGATGTTGTTGGGGGCGTTGTGCTTGGTGTCGCAGTTGGTGTACACGGATCCCAGCTACCTGAGCCATCAACAGGCTTTCCGTTACAATATGTTATACAATAATGTTTCCCTTTTGAGGAGCATGCACCGCAGCTTCTTCTACAGTTTGATGGCAAGGTTGTAGAAGTTATACCAGCACACATTGCCTCACAATTTTCCTCTCCCATTGCTTTGCATATTTCCAAACATTTGTCTTTCAAACTCTGAGTTGTTGTGGTGGTTTTTTTATCTTCTTTATCTTTTTCATCCTCTTGTTCTATGCCTTGGCTCTCTGAACATTTTTCATCAACTATACAATTTCCAGAATCTTGCCATGCTGTGCCATATGGGGTTGAAACACAGGTTGATTTCATAACACCTCTACAAATGCCTACTCTACAAGCTACATTAACTGTTACACCGACAGAACACGACTTCATGCCTAATAACGGACTGCATGTGTAGGTTGTTTTTCCTTTTGCTCCTGTCTTTTTATTATAATATTGCTTGACAATATTCTTTTCCATCTTGCCATCATTATCACAATCCTCTATTTTAACACTTTCATATATAATATAATTTCCTTCTTCATAGCTTCCTGTTGATATTCTTTTTCCCGAAACTTTGGATAAACAATCCTGCGAAGGTATTGAACCCGCACTATTTGGGCTGGAACCGCATGCCACTTCTATTATATCAGGATATCCATCGCCGTCATCGTCATCATCCGAACTATCCAGAACCATATCGCCGTCTGTATTATATGGTTTATAATCTATATTTCCTTTCTCGTCTTTATCGCATTGCATATCTCCATCTTTATCTACACATGAACCAATTATCTGCCCTTTGGAGCCATACATATACAGTTTGCCTTGACCAGATGTATTAGACCATAAGTAACAATTGCCATAACATTTCCCTTTATCCTTGTCTGTCAGACCCCAGTCACCTGCCTTATAATACCTGTTAGACGGAGTAAGCCCACTATTCGTGTAATGGTAGTCTATTTTTATGGCCTTGCTCAAATCAGTTTCACCGCAATCTGTAAAGTAATATGCGGTGTCTCCGACCTTTCCTTTCTGCGGACCGATGCTAATATTCCCGTCACCATTTGTATCTTTGTAAATTATCTTGCATATGGTCACATCAGTGCTACCCGTTGTTGGGATGCCGATAGTGGTCTTAACCGGTTCTGAATATTTAATTGAGCGATAGTCTGAACCTTTTTCATCTATAACCTGAATTCCATTCATCGTATATTTTAGAATATAGGTATTCTTTCCTGTGTATGTTATAGTTCCTACAACCTCGTTTCCGTTTTCAGTCGTTATGGTAGTTTCATAAGTTTTCCCTATTTTTGGCTGTTTCTGTTTTTCTCTCATTATATACTCTTTTTCAGATTCAGGAAGTTGTTCCTCACGAGGGTGCTCCTCCATAGCTTTGGTAACAGCACTTTGTACAGCTTTGTTTATACCTTCCAATGAATCTTTGTCAAAAAACTGGAAAAGATCATTGAGACACTGAGAGGCATAAATCTTTTCATTCTCATCGAGCTTTCCGTCATTATTCGCATCTGCTTTTCTAAGTATGGACGCAATTTTTTCAGCAAGTCCTCCTGCACCACCCAGATAAGCACGGCTAAGTGCGGGGTCTTTGGCCAAAATTTTGTCTATCTTCTCAAAGTTTATATTATTTATATCGCCGTTGTCAATGCCTTCACTAATATATTTACTAATATATGTTGCAAGTAGGTTAATATCAATACCATAATCTTCTTCTGCAGGAGATATGAGACCGTTGACATTTAAGTAAGCATAATATTCGCCCAGCAACTGCACCTGTTTTTCTTCATTATTTCTAAACTGATTCTCGACTGCTTCTTTAAACTTTTCAGGGTCAGATATAAGCTCTTTGTCAGTTAATAATTGTTTTCGCACAGAAGCAAACAATAAATTATCAAGATTGGTCTCTCGGCTGGTTAACTTTAAAATCAAATTATTAATATCTCCCCTAGTTACACTCACACCTTCTCTCTCATTTATATCTTTTAGCAACTCGTCACATTTATTATTAAAAATAGTTACATAGTTATTATATTCATCTTCGTCAATTATTCCGTTGTGGTCTGTGTCAGCGTTCATTAATGCTTCAGCTGCTATAGCCACCAAAGAATCTTTTGCTTCATGGATTTTAATTTCCATGACATCCTTATAAGCGTCCAGAACATCAAGGTTTCTGTCTAGTGTTTCCAGATTTTCTGTTGCAGAAAATCCTTCCGAATTTTCCCACTCATCTGTTATCCATCCAAACCTCTGGTTTTTCTTTAGGTTCTCATGATATTTTGAGCCACGAGCAAAAGTTGCTATTGTGTTAAGAAGAGAATGATATCCCTCACGAAAACTATACGTAAATCTTTGTCCTATACTATCAGCCAGCACACTCTTAAATTCTTCCTCCTCATCTGCGTCAAGTAGTCCGTTATTATTTTTGTCCGCTTTCTTCAAGGCTTCTGCTATTTTTTCGTCGCTGAATATAATTTCTCCTGCTCCTAAAGCTTCACATTCCAGCTTTATTTTAGTTTGTTCCAACATCTGGTCAACTATATAAGAGTCTGGAACATCCGGCTCTCCAAACATAGTCGTAAGAATATCTTTATGGTTTTCTACAAAACTTTTGTACTGTTCAGAATCTTTGAACTCTTTAAGCACATTATCCACATCTTCCCTTGTGTTTAGAGAGGTTATGTAATCGCCCAGCCCATAGAACATAAAATCGTTCAATGTATCTGCGAGTTTTTTGTTTTCCTCGTCTGCCAATTGAAATATCGAGCCATAGTAACTTACATGTTTAATTTTTGGTTTTCCAATTTTAGGCGTTAGCCCCTGACCAAATTTAGATTCTATGGAAGTCGGGTTATACTGAGGTAGGTCTACTGTAAACTCATATTTGTCCATGCCAATAATTTTTCCAGTTTCTTTATCAATTGTAATTTCCCAATATTCGCCTTTCGCATCTTTATCATAATACTTTGTTGTGCCATATTCTGACCACATTTTATCTACTTCATCCTTATACTTAGACCAAATTTTATCTGGGTTGTCGCCTATTGCGAAAACCAAGAGATTCTGAACATTTTCCTCATCTCCAGATGATGAGCTAACCAGAGATGTATCAATACCAAGCGCATACCTTGACTTCGCCAAATTTTCTCCAACTGTGGTGGTTTCTTCACCACGATCAAAAAGAGACGCAACTGGTGTAACCATGCCAGAAACAAAATTATTAATTATATTATCTCCGAAAATGCCTTCAAGATTAACCGGCTCTTTTATTTCCACAATTTTATCTTTTGCCCATATTTCTCCATCTCCTAAATTAAATTTAGATTTGAATTCATCAGAAGATATATAGTCAGTTATCTCATCAAAATCAAAGCCACTGTAACCGTATGCATGACTTAAAATATCATTATAAATATCGTCAACAGTTATATCTTTGCCAGAGAGACATTCTTCGTTGATTTTATCCTTTGTCCATGACTGTGCCTTTGCTGACAAAATTTCAGACACAGTTTGTGTAAATTCGTCATTGAGATTATTTGTTTCTGGCTCCCATACAAACCTCTTTATTCTTTTGCCAACTTCTGTAACTGGATTATGCTCATATATAAGTTCACTGTAGTCATGCCCTGTCAGCTTTTTGAAGTCATTTTGTAGTATAACCTGATCCGCCACTTCTTCAATATATATTTCACACGCCACTACAGGAAGCACAGCAAGGTTTGTTCCTGCCAAAGCTGCTGCCAGATTTTCAGGGATAAGCTCTGGGATTTCGTAAGCAGCCTGCCTTAAGAAATATCGTTTTTGATAATCCCCACCAACTCCTGAAGCACTCCATTTTGCCATAAACGCAAAAAGTGCCATCGTCGTGAAATCTCCTGGCCCAAAATTCTTGACAAACTTTGTGCCAAGACCTGTTCCCTCACTAAATGCTTTTATAGTTTTTAAATCAGCACCGCCAATAAGTTTTGATAAATCAAATACTTCATTTTCTTTTATGATTTTTAACCCTTCGTCATCAACAAAAAGATTTCCTAGGAATTTACCATCAGAATCGAGCAATTTCAGGCCACCGTCGTCCTTAGCAACTTTGATAATATCATTGTCATTTAACAATAGATAAGCTTCTGAATTAGATTTGAATAATTTTCCAAAGTCTGTATTTTCAAACTTAGATATATCGTTGGCTTCATAAGCTTTAACAGCTGACTGAATGTTATCAGGACTTAATTCTATTCTTGGCCTTAAAACGCCACTACCCTCAAGACTGCTAGTAATTTTTTTTGCATAAGCTTCTAAATTTTCACTTTCAGCAGCGCCTGTTAAAATCATTTTATCCGCATCTATGACATTACTTCCTTTGAAGTCTACGATTACATCACCTGAGCTTAATTTTGTCATCTCCACATGTGATGCTAGGTGCAGTGTTTTCTTCATTGTTCCAGAAATGCCAGAGAAAAATTCCTCTGAATCAAATACAGCTTCCACACTGTTTCCTGCTGATTTTAGTTCCTTAATGCTTGTTGGAATGATAACTTCTCCCCCACCATCAATAGGTGAGATTATACCAATGACCTTGTCCTTAACAGAATATTTTACACCGTTTATATTCAATGTTTTAACATCTTTCAATGATATCCATTCGCCATTTATTTTTATTTTCACACCGTCGTAGTCCATTTTGACAGATTGTGCAATTTCTGTTTTTACAACACCGTTGTCCATATATTTGTAGATTAAGTTTCCATTTTCGTCCACATAAAGCATCTTAGTATCATCTACGAATTCTCCCTTATTATTCCAAAACTGATTTCTGCTCCAAAATATTATTTTATCATCAGTTGGTATTTTTGTTTCAGATGCTGGCAGACCGTAATCAGCTTGCAATTTTTTGACAGCACCCTCTAGATTATCATTTTCTTCCACAGCCACAGGCTTTGTATTTCTTAAACTATCTCCAGCTTCTACATTTGTGATTTTATCAATAGAAATTTCTTCGTCACCTATTATGAGTTTGTTTTTCGTAATTCTGACATTATCAGCGGATTCTGTCCAAGTTTCTGTACCATAAAGGCCTTTATGTCTTATAACAACTTGTCCGTCGCTTATTGATAATTTATATTTCGTACCATCTGCTCCTGTGAATGTAATCTTAAGAGCAGTGTCTTCCAGTCCGGATTCTTTCAATACTTTTGAAATATCTTTCCCGTAAATGTCTCCTAATTCGTCAAACAATTTAGCCGGGTTATCAGTAGTTACATCAATAGATTTGCCATTAATTTCAACATTACTAATTTTTTTGACAGAGATTTCGTCATTTCCGATTATGAATTTATTTTCTGGTAGTTTGATCTCATCAGTAGAGCCTTCAAAAGTTATAGTGCCAATACCTGATTTTCCAACGATCCTAACCTGCCCATCTTTGATTGTTAATTTATAGTCAATATCACCCACAGCGCCGGTTCCTGTAAATTCAATCTTGATTGACTTGTCTTCTAAGCCATACGTAACCAAAGATGATTTTAGTTTCAGCTCATTTGACAAAACCTTTTCTTTTGAAAATAAGTCAGTTGCAACCTCGAAACTTGAACTTTGCTTTGAAAGCGTATTCATCTTTTTGACATAAGAAAAAATAGAATTTAATCTCGTCTTTATACTGAACAGTTTGCTCGCGCCTGAGACGGAAACCCCAGCAAAACGCTCAGCTCCACCAGAAACCTTCAGTGGCATATTTAATAGCTTATTATATATCGAAGATAATATCTTTGCAGCGCTTCCAGTATTCCCGGATTTAATAGCAGATTTTAATTTATCAAAATAGGGAGTAAGTGAAGTGAGAGCATCGCTACCAGCTGACTTTCCTATATATTTCTTCAGATTTTTTAATTTCTTAAGTGAAATACTCTCAGCCATATCAGACGGAGTCTTCCATATTCGTTTCCCAGGCTTTCGGAGTTCTTTCCACAAGTCAGAAAACTTACCATTATTAAGATTTATTACACCATCATCTCCTAAATGAATCTGAACATCAGAAAATTTGTATTCATTTAAGTTGCCAATTTCAGAAAGGTCTTTAATATCATTAGAAAGTTTTATTTTATCTCCATAAATCTCAAACTTTGTTGCCTTTCCGTCTATTTCAACATTGCCAGTTATTTTTACATTGTCATATAAAGTCAGCTCCCCTTTCTTTGGATAAAAGGTTAGTTTATATTTAGTATCACCTATGGTTATTTCTGTCTTATAGGTAAATGGCTTAATCTCACCTTTTGCAAATGGTGAAATGCCAAGTGCTGCTGCCATCTCTTTTAGCTGATTGCCCCGCAGCGTTTCCAAATTAATCTTGTTAGCAATACTTCCGCCAACTGCTTTGCCCTTTCCTGCTATAGATTTGGTGCCTGAGAAAAGATATGAAATTCCTCTTTTCATCTTTCCGCTGAACTGATTGAACTTGTCTCCCCAGCCCTCAAAAAATGGCTTTTGGTCTGACACGCCTGTTATTGGCTCTGATATTGGTTTTGGCTCTGTAACTGGCTTTATTGGCTCTATAACCTTAGGGTTTGATGAATCAGTTAGGTCGATAATTTTTCCACCATCTAATTTTATTTTGCCTGGTTCAGATGGTTCTACCCATCGCACTTCCTTACTAGGTTTTATATAGATTCCTTCTTTTCCGTCTTTAAAGAACACAATCTTGTCATCTGTCCTTATAACAGAAACCTCTTTTGGTGTCTGTATACCGAAAACATCATTTAATTTCATATTTTTGACCTGATCTATTCCGGGCGGTTCAACACCAAATTTAGCTTTAAACTCTTCTGGTGAATATGTAAAGAGATCACTACGACCCTTATACGAAATTTTAACGGAAATCGGATTATCTGATAAAATTTTGCATTCACCATTAGTAGGAGAAACTTCATTTACTTTTTCAAAAGAACTTTCTGGAGCAATAGCACGAGCAGGATCACCAACTTCTTCTTGCGCATAACGCACCGCTTCACTAACTTTCCGTTGCTCACCCATATTCATTTTATAAATGTAAAGTGTTGGTTCCTTTGTTTCTTTATCTATATACAGAATGTTAATATACGGTTTTTCTAACCCACTTTGTACTTCTGCACATTTACTCATCCAATCCAAAGCAGATGGCTTTTCCTGATAGAAATGAACATGAAAATTCCCAAAATACTTAAATCCAACATCTTCATAATTTTTTATTATTGCTTTAACATCTTCGAGTATTTTTCCTCCAGCCATATCAGTGGCTCCCTCTGTTTCTAGATATTTGATATAAGCAATTTTTCCTTCTTTTGTGAATATCAGTCCTTGCTCTTCCACAAAACTATTCAAAGCTTTTTGATAGAAGTTCTGTAAACTTTCCTGACCGTACTTATTAATTCCCAAAACCCCGTTTACTTCTGTTTCTACTTTTAACTCTCCGACAAAGTTAAGTTTTAATTTGCCATCAACATTCTCTACAATCAAATCGCCTCCGTCCAAAGTTGCTTTTCCGTCTATAAATTTGTAGACTTCACCTGTAACAGTATCAGTTATGGCTTCGTCAGAAACGATGAAAGGCTTGCCATTTATTTCTGTAAAAAATGCTCTCTCGATTTTTAGCTCGTCTGAACTGAATACAGTCTCAGCTGGGAAGAATTTTTTATTAATATCAGCGTCATCAAACCCGACAAATCCCTCCTCAAGTTCAGAATCAACCTTGGCGCCATCGTACCATTTCACTTTCCCTGTTTCTTTTACTGCGTAGCCCTTTAAACTGGTCCCGCTGAATTTATATCCATCATTTTGAAGGTTTCTAATTCCCCCCCTTGTCCATTTATCTTTCAGTTCAATTTTACCATCTTTATATATGTAAACATAATAATAATCTCCTTCTGTTGCCTTTGTTCCAAAGAAAGCATATGCAATTTTTCCATCATCGTCAACAAGCTTAGAAAATTTAATATCTCCATTCACGCCCATAAAGTTGCTTTTCATAAATTCGTTGAGAATATCATCTTCCGTATATCCGACCTTTTTCATCTGCGATATGCATTTGCTATAATAATCTACTGCGTCTGACCTAAACTCAGCAGCAATCCTACTTCCATCTGGATTCATTTTAAACAAAAGAACTTGGTCTCCTTCTTTTACACCTTCGATGTCAAAATTAACGCCCTTTAGCTCATCTGTTTCCACCCACTTATCAATTTTTCCTCTGGGCCCTGATGCTTTTTCAACTTTCCATCCATCTTCTGTTTTTGTGAATCTGTATAGATTATAAGCACCATCTGGCGCACCTTCTTTTTTAAGAAATTCAGTCATCTTATTCCAGTCGCCACCAATGTCAGATATGTCTGTGACTGTTCCCTTGACTAAACCATTTTCATCAGGGATAACATTCCATCTGCTTCTGATTTCTCTTGTCAACCCAGAAGCAGTAGCTTTCTTGTAATTAGCTGATAATCCATCAATATTCTTAACAACCTCTTCTCCATCAAGATTAGAGCCGTAATTAAATGTATATATGCTCGATTTTCCACCAATTTTTTTTACAGATTCAACCTTAACAAGTTGATACATATCGCTTGTTG
>JAGGVU010000019.1 GCA_021157845.1 Candidatus Aenigmatarchaeota archaeon | reverse complement strand
GTATCAATTTTTCTAGCTATAAGAATGCATACCATTTTTTATCCTTTATTAACTGGAGCACTAATTCTTCTAACATCTCTTTTTTATATGTACAGAATTAACTAACATCCTTCTCTATCTTGTTGATTATATCTGTTCGTGTAACTATGCCTATTAATTTTCTCTTTTTAACAACAGGTAAACTTTCTACATTGTATTTGCTCATCTTTCTTATGGCGTCATATACATCCCTATCTGGCTCTATAGAATAAACCCTTTTTGTCATGAACTCGCTCACTGGCACGACTAAGATTTTTTTAATGCTACCCTCAACATTTTCAAAATGCTCCTGCCCCCTTAAAATACCAAGAACTAATGGAAAGGTTTTCGAGTATGATTCCTGTATTTTTGAGTGAACGTCCAAGAGCTTGATTATATCAGCCTTTGTTACAATACCAACAAGATTTTTTCGTCCGTCTACTATTGGTATGGAACTGATTTTATTTTTTGAAAATGTCTTTAATACGTCGCCAAGGTTATCATTATTTCTCAAACTAATAGGTTTTTTCTTTATTACTTCGCTGATTTGCATATTTTCTTATTTATTGTAACAGTATAAATTGTTTATGGCAATATTATAAAAGCAAAGGATTCAAAAAAAGAGCCTTTCTACGACGAAGAAAAACAAGAAAGAAATATAATTTACTAAGCCCTATGGACGATTTAATTTATCAGCTACAGCAATCTACCCTAAACAAACTAAATATTTGGGCGTCTGAGTATTTCATTAAATTATGAATACAAAATTATCCTTATCACTTCCTCTATAAGATTGTAAGCACCCTCAACCTTAATTTTTACTGCATTTAGCTGGTCTCGTGTCTTTACATCTTTAAGGTCTTCTTTTGCTTTTCCCAAACGCTCTTGAATTTCATTTAATAAATTGACAGCCTTTCTCCATTTTTTAGCTTCTTCAGAGCCTATTGACTCGTAATAGTCCGCTATTGCTTCAACTGTGTTCCTTACTTTGTGTACCTTGATAATGGCCTGCTCCAGCTTTATTGTAATGTCAAGAAGCTCTGTTGGATCAACCTCTGGCTGGGTTGTTGTCACTATTGTAACAGTAGGCGGGATAGTGATGGTTGTGGTTGGTGTTCTTACACATGCTCCGTCTTCACAACCGTTTGGACACTCAAACATATCAGAAACAACCCTACTGTTATAACAATAATACTCCTCAACATAATGTACAGCTGGCGGACATTCTCCTCCTGGTTTACATTGCGGTGCAATTGCCATGCAATTATCAGTCCTTTCTACATATTTTCCATCTTTATCTAAACCAAAGGTTTTTCCTCTTATAAAATAGTTCTTTCCACCGTCAGAATCTGTACATACAGTTTCATTTTTTATACATGCTCCGTCTTCACATCCATTTGGACAAGTATAAACTTCAAAATTCAAATTGGTAGTGTCTTCACAATAAAGTTCACCTAAATAAGGACTTGCATTAACCTCTTGTCTTCTTTCAGGATCTGAAAGACATGTGTCACGACCCTTTATAAAGCTGCCGTGATAATATCCGTTTGTCTTTCCCCTGACATAATAATTTTTCCCGCCATCTGAGTCATAACATTTTCTTGTTTCATTTTCTGGTAATACAATAAGTGTAACACTGTCACTATCAGAAATTGACTTATCATCCATCAAAAAGGCTTGTAAAGATATTTTAACTCTTTTATCTTCGTCATAACCAGAAGTAGAAGCTATCAATCCTTCCTCTTTCTCACCTCCAGCTGATAACCTGACTGATGTTGGATAAGAAAGGGATACAGAACCTATAGAGCCTTCATCAAGTTGCACTTCTTCTTCTGTTTCTCCTATTAAAAGATAAGTGTATATTTTCTTTGTACATATCTCTCCAACTACACAAGGTATTGGAACATGTTTATCCTTTATTTTTATTTTATATTCTACAGATTGACCTGAAACAGTTTTCTGGGTTTTTGGCGTTACTAAAATATCTACATAATCTTTCTGTTGCATACAAGCGCCGTTAATGCAGCCATTTTCACATGTATGAACAACAAAAGCAACATTATTTCCCCTACAGTAATATTCTATTAGAGAAGGTCTAGAAATATCTGGTTTTGGTAATGGCTCTGGTAATGTTGGCTCGGGTAATGTTTCATTTTTTCCCAGCTCATTTGACTGGCTGTCTACTATGCCTGCTTTGGTATGCAGTTGCGTTGCAAATACACATCTATCAGTCCTTCTCACATATCTTCCGGATTTATCAAGCCCGACTACCGTGCCTCTTTTGTAGAAATTCTTTCCACCGTCAGAGTCTTTGCATATTGGTGGAATAGTGGTGGTTGGTGTTCCTATACAAACACCGTCAATGCAACCATTTGGACAAGTGTGAACATCAACCCCAACTTTTTGGTTACCCAGACAATAAAATTCAATAACCCTGGATGCATTTGCATCCAAATCTATTTGGCAATGGTCTGTATATTTATGGCCATATTTGTCAATTACTGTGCCTTTAACATAATAATTCCTTCCCCCGTCGGAATCATAACATTTTTTGGGTATTGTTGTGGTTGTATGACCACAATCCTGTGGGCAATTCCACTCATTTTCTAAAGCAGTACATTTACCATTGCCACAGACTTCGCTCGTGCAATAAACGACACCGTTCTTGTAACCGGATGCTATTTCATGAAGTCCTTCACAGCATTCGCCATATACATAACCTAGCTTACGAACAATTTTTCCGTCGCCAATACACTCCTCATATTTTCTAACTACTTGACATATACCATTTATTTCCTTGCACTCATACCCTTCTGGCGGAGCAATCGTCGGGCAAATCATTCCAGATGATTTTCTAACACATTCAAGACCACACCATCCGCATTCTCCTTTGCAATCCTGCGGACAATTATAACTTGACTCCGTAGCAGAGTCGCAGACACCGTTGCCACACTTGGCAGTGCAAATACCGTAGCTGCCTATAATACCCGGGCTTTTTGGCCTGATTAGTCTCAAACCAGGACAGCAGCTTGGTGGATTGGCAATTGTAGGAATAGAATGGCCTTCGCTAACACATTTCTGGATAATTGTTATTGGTGTTGTTCTGTATGTTGTTCTGTATATTGGCAACCCGGTTATTCTGTTGAAAAAATCTGGTATAATATGTGTCAAGTCAACACTATAAACAGATGTGGAAACAAGTGAAAATATAATAAAACAAACCAGAACTGATTGCATATATTTCATAAAAAGACCTCCGCCAGATTATTTATAGACTATATCTAGAATAATTTATACAATTCTGTGAATATAAAGTTTTTGATACATCATCTTATTCCAGGAGCTGTAAAATTAAAAACCTTTAAAAATCTTTCTGTATTAAAAAGAATGTAAACACGGTGAAAAAGTCGGTTTTAACAGGCTCTCCTGAGCTGGCCGGCGGTCTGCTGTCGCAGGCCTAAAATGTTCGAAGAAACATTAAAATGTTTCTTTTGTATATGCAGATGATCTTATGGCTGATAAGAAGGTTTTGGAAGAAGGAAAAAAGAAAGTAAAAAAAATAGTCAGGCTTATTAATACAGACATAGACGGCAATCTTCCGCTTGTTATGGCATTACAGAAGATAAAGGGTATTGGAAAAAACATAGCAAAGGTTATATGTATAAAAGCTGGTTTTGACTATAAAATCAAATTGCAAGAACTGGATGAAACACAATTAAAAAATATAGAAGAAATTATAAAACATCCAGACATTCCGGATTGGCTGAAAAATAGAAGGAGAGATAGAGTAACACAAAAAAATGAACATCTGATAAGCTCGAAGGTTGATATAAAACTAAGAGAAGATATTACCAGACTCAAAAAAATCCGCGCATATAAAGGAATACGGCACCAGCACGGATTACCTGTAAGAGGACAGAGAACAAGAGGAAGCTTTAGAAAAAACAAGACAGTTGGTGTCCAAAAAAAGAAAGCTTTGGCAGCAAGGACTGGAAAATCTAAATAAAGTATAAACAGGTGGGTATGGATATTTATTGATAATTTAGAAAAGACAAAGTGATAAAATGGGGCATCCAAAACGACAAAGGAAAAAATATGAAAAACCAAAGAAGCCTTTTGATAAAGCAAGGATAGAAGAAGAGAAAGCACTCATGAAAGAGTTTGGACTACGAAAAAAGAAAGAACTGTGGAAAGCAGAAGGTATAATAAGGAATTTCAGGCGAAGAGCAAGAAAAGCGCAGGCAACAAAAAATAAAGATGAAGAACATCTTATTATATCAAAATTAATTAATATGGGCCTACTCCAGAAGGGTGCTAAATTGGATGATGTACTTGAATTATCAACAAAGGACATTCTTGAACGGCGCCTTCAGACAATTGTGTATAAAAATAAACTTGCAACCACTATTAAACAGGCGAGACAGTTTATAACGCATGGTCATATATTAATTAGAGGTAGAAAGATAAGATGGCCTAGTGCATTAATAAGCTTACATGAAGAAAAAGATGTTAAGCTATCACCAGCTATAGAAAAAAATATCAAAGGGGATAAAAATGACTGAAAAAAAGGAAAGATGGGGAATTGCACATATATATTCATCAACAAACAATACAATAATTCATATCACAGATATTACTGGCTCTGAAACTATAGCAAGATTCTCTGGTGGTATGATTACGAACCAGGACAGGTTAAAAGGAGATCCATTTCCTGCTATGAAAGCTGCACAAAAGGCGGCAGAACTTGCAAAAATGAAAAAAATAACATCATTACATATAAAAGTCAGGGCACCTGGTGGACATAAATCAAAGATGCCTGGAAAGGGTGCACAGGCAGCTATTCGTGCATTAGCGAGAGCTGGATTCAGACTTGGAAGAATAGAAGATGTTACCCCGATACCACATGATACAACAAAAAAGAAAGGTGGAAGAAGAGGAAGACGTGTATAGGTGATTACATGAAAATACAGATATTAAAAAAATCGAATCAACAGATTAAATTCTTAGTTGAAGATACAAGCCCTGCGTTTGCCAACGCACTAAGGAAAATTATGATTTCAGAAGTTCCTACAATGGCTATAAAATATGTGGAATTTGAAAAGAATAACTCTGTACTTTTTGACGAAGTACTGGCACATAGACTTGGACTTATCCCTCTCACATATGATGAAAAAATATACAGGTTGCCAGACAAATGTAAATGTGGTGGAAAGGGATGCAGCCATTGCCAAGTTAGGCTTACATTAGAAAAGAAAGGACCATGTGTAGTGCACGCATCTGACTTAAAGAGTGCAGATCCGTCAGTAAAGCCAGTTGAAAAAAATATTATTATTGTTGAATTGCTTAAGGGCCAAGAACTTAAATTCGAGGCAGTTGCATCGCTTGGTACCGGAGAACAACATGCCAAATATCAAGCAGCAAATGTGAGTTTCCGTTACAAGCCGAGTATAAGAATAAACAAAGGCAAATGTAAAAATTGTTTTGAATGTGTTAAAGTCTGCCCAAAGGGCATATTTAGAAAAGATGGAAAAACCATAAAGCTCCATAATGTTATAGAATGCACACTCTGCGGAGCATGTACAGACACCTGTAAATATAACGCCATCTCTGTATCAGGAGATGAAAAAAATATAATATTTACAGTTGAAACAATATCTGGCCTTAAACCAGCACAAATAATAAAAAAAGCGCTGAAAATATTGAACGACAAGTCTGTTGAACTTAAAAAAGCAATAAAATAACGAGTAAATAAAAGTTAAAATTTAACTGCAAACCGGTCCAGGATGGAAAAATGCCAAAAACTACAAAAAGTTAAAAATTATATTTTAGCTGCGTATAAGCTGGGGTACCCAAGTCTGGTCAAAGGGGCAGGTTTATTTTACATCGTCAGTAAAATAGTGTCATACTTAAGATCCTGTGACTTAGTGTCTCCGTGAGTTCAAATCTCACCCCCAGCATAAGACAAAAGGTGAAAGAAATGCCAAAGCGAATAATAAACAAGGATTTGCTAAAAGAGAAAAAATCTAAAATATGCAGACAGGTTATTAAATATTTATCAATGCCGAAAAGAAAAAAAATAATTGTAAATCTGGCAAAAATAAATAGTATTGCGAAAGACGGAGAAACAGTGATTGTGCCGGGAAAGGTTTTGGGAAACGGTAAAATAAATAAAAACATTACAATATTCGCTGAAAGCTTTTCAACAAGCGCGAAAAAAAAGATAGAAAAATATGGAAAGACTTTATTACTAAAAGACTGGGATAGAAAAAGCGGAAGGCTTATATGTTAGTGGGTGAAAAAATGATAATAGATGCAAAATATATGAGAATCGGAAGATTGGCTAGCTTTGTTGCAAAAAAATTGCTATCAAATATAAAAATAGAAA
Organism: Candidatus Aenigmatarchaeota archaeon; assembly: GCA_021157845.1. Classification (GTDB taxonomy): domain Archaea; phylum Aenigmatarchaeota; class Aenigmatarchaeia; order GW2011-AR5; family JAGGXF01; genus JAGGVU01. The sequence continues at coordinate 70,955 of JAGGVU010000019.1, read as the reverse complement.
TAGTAAATGCGGAAAAAGCAATAATAACAGGCAATCCAAATTCGGTATATAAGATTTATCTGCAAAAAAGACAGGTGGGAGATGCTCTTCACGGGCCATTTTTCCCAAGAAGACCCGACCTGATTTTAAGAAGAACTGTTAGGGGTATGCTTCCAAAAAATAAAAGAGGGCGGGCTGCATTAAAAAACCTAAAAGTACATATAGGTATACCAGAAGGCATTAAAAATATAGAAACATTAAAAAAAGATGAGATAAACACAGATTTTATCACATTAGAAAATCTGTGCAAAAAGCTTGGATGGTCTGGTTAACATGACTAAAAAGACAAAAATAATCCACACCGTAGGAAAAAGAAAAAGAGCAATTGCTCGAGCCACACTTAAGCTAGGGTCTGGAAATATCAGAGTAAATGGTCTGCCAGTTAGTATGATAAAGCCAAAATTCGTAAGAATGAGAATAGAAGAGCCACTTATAATTGCTGAAAAAATTGTAAAAGATTTGAAAAAAACAGTTGATATAAAAATAAACGTAAGAGGCGGTGGCGTCTGGGGACAGGCCGATGCTGTAAGAACCGCTATTGGTAACGCGCTTGCAAAATTAGAACCTAAGCTAAAGCCGGTGTTTCTGGAGTATGACAGATCTATTCTGGTTTCAGATTCAAGAAGAACAGAACCACATAAACCGTCAAGAAGTTCAGCTGGACCAAGGAGAAAAAAACAACAAAGTAAAAGATAGTTAGAGGTGAGTTTATGATTATACCCGTAAGATGTATGACATGTGGAAGAGTATTGGGAGACAAATGGGAAATATTTAAAAAACGCGTCAAGAAGGGTGAGAACCCAAAAAAGGTTCTGGACGACTTGAACATAAAAAATTACTGTTGTCGTGCCCTTTTTTTGACACACAAAGACATAAGCAAAGAAGTTGCTAAATTTAAAAGGGTACAATAACTAGTTACGGAATCAGAAGAGCCATGCTGTTTAAGATGTTCTCAGTCATTGCTTATCAATGCAATACGTTTGTTTTAACTATTCGATATCTTTTTGGCAAAAGATGTTTTTGGCCAAAGATCCCATATGAGTGGCACACGTGTTTTTGCAACTGAGCATAACAAAAGCATTTTGTAGATATCAGTAAAGTGCCTCACTACGTACAATTATTCCTTTTCTGCTATTATTATTTTATTTTTGCCTTTGAAGTCAGAACCTATCTTAGTTTTGCGCGGCCTATACCCCCGAATCAATAATTTTATATCTTCTATACCCTGCTTCACGTTTCTCTTTTTTCTTTTAGTAGGCATATTCTACACTATAAATAGTTTACGTAAAAGGCTTTTAAAATTTGATATATAATTCAATTCATGCCGCTAAGAAATTACGAGCCTAAAACAATAAAAGAGTTTGTTGGAAACGCTACACAACTGTCAAAAATAAGAAATTATATTAATTCTGTGCTAAAGAATAAAAAAGTAAAACCTCTGATGATATATGGCAGCCCGGGTGTGGGAAAAAGTCTATCTGTTAAATTATTAGCAAAAGAATTGAATCTGGAACTGATTAAACTATACGATAGTGATTTAGATTCCCTCAATTCTATTTTTGAATCTATAAAGCAAAAATCTATTTTCTTTCGTAAAAGGTTGGTAGTAATAGAAATAAACTCTGGTCTTAGATCAACACAAATAATAAAAAAAATAATAAATGTCGGATGGCCCGTGATCTTTATAACAGATGACGCTTTTGCACCAAAACTAAAAAATATAAGAAGCATGTGTGAATTAGTAAAATTCCAGAAAATAAGGAAGTCGTCAATAAAAAAATATCTTGAAACTATTGGAGAAAAAAAATCCCTAAGCATGTTAGTAAATACTAGTTGTGGCGATATTAGAGCTTCTCTAATAGACATGTTATGTGCCCTAAACAGCAAAAAATTTGAGCCTGGTGAAAGAGAGATAAGACAACAGATATTTGAAACTATAAAAATAATATTCAAAACTAAAAAATTGGAAAATGTAAGAATTGCCATAAATAATTCTGATAAGCCGATAGAAGAAATTATAATGTGGCTCTACGAAAACCTGCCATATGAATATGAAGGAACTGATTTGGCAGACGCATACGAAATTTTATCGCTTATTGATATCTATATGTCTAGAATTATAAAAAGGCAGTCATGGACATTAAAGAAATATATTCCCGATTTAACAGCTGCTATTTCTCTAGCAAAGACGTCACAATATAAAAAATTTGTAATGTATAAGTATCCATCATTATTTGGCAATTATAAAAAAGATGGTCAACTGATTAAAGATTTGGCCAAAGAATTGCATATGTCGAGAAAAAAAGCTATTGAAATGCTTCCTTTAGCTAAAAAGATTTGCAATAATATCAGCCTCATATAAATTATATTTGTGATTTAATTATTAATGTCAAATTATGTTAGGTTTTAAATTAAATCATTATATTTAATACCTTAGATACACAAAAAAGTTTTGTAAATGCTAGTGAACTTGGCATAACTAAGCTGCATTATAGTTATGATGTTGAAATAATGATGTCCTGGTCAGCCATGGAAATGATAAAATTTATATTACCACATTGTAGCGTTGTATAGTCTATGGTTATGCTTGTCGATATTCCCATCCTTTTCAACCTGTCCTCTGCAAAAGTTTCATAATCTTTCACAATATCTTCTAATTCGCTAGAATAGGAAGGACAGTCTGGGGAATAAACTATTCTATTTAAATCTTCCACAATATCTTTATAGTAGTTATCCTCATTTCTTACGGCGGATGATAAATCTGTAAGAAAATACCCTCCAAACATCGATGAAATAACTAAGAATGCAGACGAAATAAAAACAGCGGAAATTATAAACCATTGACCTTTTCTACTGCAGATCGACAAGCTAGATTTTGACAACTTGGGCATGTGGGATACCTTCTATATAAATAATATTTTCTTTTAGCACTAAATTATTTTTCTCGAGCAATGATACAGACTTTCGACCAATAGCATTTATTATAGTTGCTTGCTTAATCTTCTTTAAAAGCACTTCTTTTTCAACTACGTCTCCATAAAACTCTCTTGTTATAGTAATGGTTGTGTCATTATATTTAAAAGATTTATTCACCAAATCAGCATCAGCAATTGCCAATAAATTATGTTTTTTATGAATAAACTGTTTGCAACATAAATCATACATAATGTTTTGCACCACATGCTTCACATTTTACATAAAAATGTCGCCCATCCTTTGCAAGATACGTATCTGCCTTGCCACATGCTTTACAAATAACAAAATTTTTTATATAAGAATGTAGTTTATCGTTCACAACATGTTTGTGTATTTTTTTCTGGAGAACAAGGGTGTTCCCCTCGATAGAACCTGCTGACGCAAGGGCTTTGTACAAAAACTTGGCAATATGTCGCGGGTCGCGTCTAATCTCTTTGGATATTTCTGCGAAATTTTTAATTATTGTATTATTTCCATTATTTAACACTTCAGCTACCGGCATCTCAAACCTTTCTTTTGCTGTTTGTTTTTTAGGTAATTTTGTATACGCACGCTCTAGTAATTTTTCATAGTCCATTATTGCCATCTCCCAAACGATGTCAAATTTATATCCTCTAGCCCAAAGCTTCAGACTAAAATCTCCTTGCCAAGCACCATATAGTTGATATAAAAATTATTTAAAATCTGTTAAATCCTTATATCCGAGATATTTTTTCTTTGCTGACTTTATTGTTCCTGTCACTCCTTCTACTTTTATCAAGACCCTTGTTTCTCCGGCCTCTTCTACAAGCGCGAGCGCACTTCTTATGTATTCTACCTCTTTATGGGAACACCTTATAAGGCCCCGTTGTGTTTTTTGGTCGAAAAGATTTTTTATTATCCAGATATTCAGCTCACTTGTTTTAAGCTCACCTAAAAAATTTAAAAGGCTTCGCCATATACTCTGGACAAGCTCCATATACTCTACAGGTTTTTCAGATAACACTTTAAATATTATATATCTCTTTTTTTGTCTCAGACTTGGTGGTAAAATTTTTGGTTGGCTTTTCATAATTCGTCACCAATCCTCATATCAAGCCGGTTGGCCAATTTCTGCCTATTTGAGGTAATTATTTGCTCTGGCGTAGATGAAACGGTAGCAATGGCTTCTGGCAAATCAAGGCCAAGCAAATTAGCAAAGGATGCCAAATCTCTGCACGCCCGCATACCCCATATAGAATAGGCGGACGAAGTTGTAACAATTGGAACGTTATATTTTTTTGCTAGATATATATTTCTCCTCATGTTTGATAATACATAAGCACGATGCTTTTTAAATGATTCGAGAATCTCCCTAAAATTTATCTCTAAAGCCACATTATTTTCACCCATATTTCTTGCGACTATATGGTCTATGCCACTATCCCTCCGTTCAAGTTCTGGATGTGCTAATATATCAACCTCAGGCATCTCAGAAGCCAGACGATTTATTTCATAATTTCCACCGTGAACAAGAATAAGCTCGGCTTTGTTTCTAACAGCATTGACCGTTTTTTTTAGTTGCGACTCTGTTTCTGCTCTTATTATAACGCCAAAAACTATATCTATATCTGGCCGTTTGACTTTCTTGCGCCGCATGAATTCGTCAACTGTTGAAAAATAATCTGTTATGCCCAATCCATCAATATTAAGCCTCTTTGCTTGTTCCACTATTTCTTCCAGCGAATTTTCACCAACAGATACATTTGTATGGACATGCAAATCATAATATTTCATAATTTCAGCTCGTACTCTATATTATATATTATCCTAGTTATAATTAGAAGCGAAACTTTTTAAAAAACTAAATAGTGTACATGTCCGTTGATTTTATCCAGCGATTTTAGAATGTAAAATTTATCTAATGCCTCTGTTTTTCCTGCCTTCGGATGTTTTTCCTCGCAAAGCCCTTCTTCTTTGTTTTGTTATCCATTTCATTTTTTTATCTTTCTTAATTGCTGGGTGGCTTCTATCTACTAAAATAACTTCAAAATATTTATATTGGCCATCCTCAGCGACAAAATAAGAATTCAAAACCTCCATATTAGGATATTTTCTTGCTACCTTCTCTTCACCTATCCGTTTAAGGGACTTCTGTGTTGTAAATCTAACTCTTCCTCTTGTTTTTGGCTTTCGCCCTTTTCTTATTTTTTTTCTTCTTCTTCCTCCCTTTTTTATCCTAACTCTAACTATAACAAATCCTTGTTTTGCATTATAACCAAGCTCTCTCGCTCTATGGAGCTTTGTCGGATTTTCAACACGTGTTATAACAGGCCCTTTTCTCCACGTTATTACCCTTTCCTTTATGCTGGGGGATTTTCTCCAGATACTGCTTAAAAATTTATAAAAACTTTTCACTGCAATCATCCCATCTTATCAAATTATCTTTTAATTAAAATAAAACTATAAAAACCTTTTTTTAAATAGTTATTTAACTTATCTACAAAAGATTTATATAGGTGATGATATGAAGACGTTTGCAAAATTTATTATCGGGCTGTTAATAGCTATTGCCGGTATATACTGGTATACAGTTGACAAAATATATGGCATAAATCCACTGGGATCATTAAAAACGGTAGTTATAGGCAGTATCGGACTTTGCCTGATTTTCTTTGGCGTCCTAGTTGCGTGGATAGAATATGAAGACCTGAAATGGGAAATGGAAGAAAAAAAGCCAAAAAGAAGAAAAAGGTAGTAAGCAGGGCCTAAATGAAGAAAAATTTATTTTTTGTCTAAATTCGGGTAGGTTATTATAATCTGATTCTTAAGTGAATTTAGACAACTTCTTACAGTCAGGCTTGTCCTCGCAAGTTCTGTCCTGAAGGTATAATGCATTTATGTTTGCTTTAACTATTCAGCATATCTTGACCAGATGTCTCCGAATACCTTGGCATTTTGATAGAAACCGGTGATTAATTTAGCTAAATTAAGCGAGAATCGGCTATTAAACCGCTGTTCTGTCCAACTTTTTTGTATTTACTAGTTAATTAAATATTTTTCTATACATTCCGATATATATTCTAAAATATATAAAATATCATCTGAATGAATTTATAGTTAGGAGACAATAGTAATTATATTTGATATAGAAAATTAATAAAGAGTAGTTGTGGGGTGTCTGAATGAGTATTGTAACAGAGAAAGAAGTTAGAAAATATTCAAACGGTTTATTGAAAAATTATGAAATTCATATAAAGCCTTCTGTTAAACATAATCCAAAAGTTGGATTTATAAATACTATTTATGTCGGAGGAAAAACAAATAAAGGCCTAGTTAAAAATTTTCTTAAATATTGCAAACATGATGACGTTGATGCAATCGTAATAACCGGAAACTTGTTCTATATAGATATGATGCGATATTCAAAATATGCTCCAGATAGGGCAAGAAAGTCTCACATACGCATAGACCCTGAAAAAATAAACTACCCGAAAACAATCAAAAAAACTATAAGCAACCCGGAAAAAATAATAAATTCCAAAGACCGAAAACCGCTATTTATAACTTTTAAAGAAAAATTTGACATGGTAATAGATTATATAGAACATGTGTTTAAAGGCGAAACTGAAAAGGAGCTATTTGATAAAGATATTTATCTAATTTTCGGTGATATGGAAGATGACCTGCTTAGGCAACATATAAATGAAAAAGTTAGAAATGCCACTGTTAAAGAAAAAGAGTTGACAAAGTCTTTAATTAATGACCTAAACCGAGAAAAGAGAGAGGTGGAAAAATATTTATTAAAAGCAACTAAATTAACAGAAATAACTTCTTTCAATAAACAGATTCTTCCGCTGTTAGAATACACATTTTCTATAACAAAAGATAAAAAAAAGAAGAAGAAACTTAAAAATAAAATAAGAAAAATGAAAAATATCATAGAAGAGAACGAAAACGAACTGGAAGAAATAAAAAAATATTTTGATAAAAAAGGAAAACTATATAATTTAGATGGAAACCCTGAAAATATAATTCGCTATATAGAAAACGCAACTAACGAGTGCCATCAGTACCTATCCCGCGTGATGATGACAAATACAGATGATGATTTTAAAAATCTTCTTGCGAATGAAATGAAAGAATACATATCCAAAAAATTAGAGAGCATATTACCTAATCTTAAGGTAATTCCTTCTGGAGAATCTGTAATAAATATAGGAGATTATAAGCTTAACGTTATATATGACACACGAAAATCTACTGACGAACCATCCTCTACTATGATAAATAATCTTATAAAAAGAGTCCAGGACGAACTTAGTTCTGGAATTTCTTATGATGTAGTTGTACAAGGAGGGTTGTCACCAACCTATACGATGCACCCAATTACGTTTGACACAGAAGACGGACAGAAGGAAACACTTCTCATACAATTACCAACATGTTTAGATGAGGAAGAACTCCGCGAAATGAGAAAAAGAGAAAACCGATCTGTAACAAAAATGGACAAATTGGCAAAAAAAAGTGATTTTTCATCTGGTGCGATAATTGTAGAGTTTGTAAATGAGATTCCGAAAAGAAAAATACTGCTAAGCGAATTTCTAACAAATGAAAATATCTTTAGCCGTGAAGATTTAGACGAAAAAATTATGTATGAGCTAGATTATGCTGATACTCACATAGGCTCAAAATTTCCATACGTTATAGAGACAGAAGATGATGTAAAGTACTCGTTTGAAGTTTTACAAAGTTTTCTTAAAAATGCACCTATTTTAAGAGTAAATGATTTGGGAGATTTGATAGAATATAAAAATAGAGACACTGAAAACGAGAGAGAAACTACATGGAAAGAAGGTAAAACAGATTTACCATTAACCCCGTATCAATTTCGCGAGAAGGCCGATGAAATTTTAAACGAGCCAATTTCTGATAAAGAAAAGGCAATTAAACTAAAAAAACTTGGGGCGATGAGCTCATATAAGCACGGTATAATTGTTCCGCAGGACCAGGGGATTGAGTTCAGAGATATAATGGATATTGATTTCTTCAAAAGTGTTGTTGAACGTGGTAAAAAGGCAGGGCTTGTGGGCCCATCTATAGTAATAATCGGTGGCAACCATGGAGAAAAAACTCCAAAAGGAAACGATAGTGGAATGTCCTTCTTGCCAAAAGAAATAGCAAGGGAGCTAAAACAACATGGTATACCGGAAGAGAGGATACGCGCACCTATATATGGTAAAATTGGTGTTTATGCCGGCCTTTTTGGTATAAAAGAAAAAACATATTCAGAGTACAACAAGCATAAACAAGGCACGTCAAAAACTAAAGATGATGTAAAAACTATGCGGGATAAATTTAGAAATAGGGGTGCATTTTCAGCCATAGTAACCAAAAAATTTACGATAAATCGTGCTGGTCATAGCCATCATGGAGGAGAAAGTTTGGGCAGAAATGTTTTTCACCAAAAATGTTACTGTCTTGGACAGACAAATACCCCGTATGGGGAAGCAAATGATTATCCTCGTACGGTCAACGGTGCAAAAATATTGGGTCTGCCTGTTGGAGGACCGGAAACCGGTCCATTAATATCTATAGACATATTTCCGAAAACGTTGGAAAAATATGCAAAAGAGGGCGATGAGTTTATAAAAAAGATTGATTTTAACCGCCTTTTTGAAAATTCTGTTGTGTGAATGGTAAACATGAATAACGTTTTGGAATCGACAAGATTTTTGGTGGAACATCCAAAATACGTTTTTATAAACAACCATAAAGTCAAAGAGGTGGGTAAAGAATTCGCGAAAGAGGAACTAAAAATACCAAGGTGGGATGCGCCTGTTTTTCCTGAAACTGATGATATCGAAACAATAGTAGATTTCTTGTGTGTCGGAAATCTTGTAAATTTTGCTTTTACAGATTTTGAAACCGGCGAAACATTCTCTGTCAACTATAATGGCCATTGGTTCGGAGCATTCGGCATGTGGGCTGCTCTTAAAAGAGCGTTGAAAGAAACAGATGAACAAATACTTTGCGGAGATTATCTGAAGGCATTAACAAAAAAAGATGTTGAAAAAATATTTGCTGGCAATCCGCCGATGCCAATGCTGGAGGAAAGACAAATAATTCTTCAAGAAGCCGGTGAAATTCTTGTAGATAAATACGGCGGACACTTTTATAATTTATTTGACAAAGCAAATGGAAAGCTTTTTAACAATGGAGATGGATTTGTAGAAAGGCTGGTAAATGATTTTCCATCATATAATGATTCGTGTGTGGCCTATGATGGAATCCGCGCAAGAATAGTTCACTTTAATAAAAGGGCACAGCTGGCTGCTGGAATGATTTATGGAAGATTGCAGGACAAAAAACCATTTCAAGATATTGACAAACTAACAGTATTTGCTGATTATGAACTGCCCAAAGCATTGCGAGAAATGAAAATGCTTAACTATACCAAAGAATTGAGAGAAAAGGTCGACAATAAAATCCCAATAGATGCTGGCTCAAGGGAAGAACTAGAAATTAGGGCAGCCACCATTCATGCAGCAGATAAGTTAATAAAAGAAATTGACTCTGACTATAATGTGAATGCGCTTCATGTAGATTATGCTCTATGGAGTGTGGGAAGAAATGGCGAAATAAAAAAACCACACCATCTTACAAGAACCATCTGGTATTGAACTTTATTTATTTTTCTCATGGCTCATTATTATGGATTATCTGTGTATACGTTGCAAAGGAAAGGGTCTGTGCGGAAAGCCGTGTAAAATTCTAAAAAGAATTGCTGATTCCGTTCAAAAAGTCAAATCTGTGAAAGAAAATTTCAACAGCTCATTACCTTCAGTATTTGTTGGAACATATTCATACCCGAATGTAAATATAGGAATTGTTGGTCCGCCGGTTGTAGATAAAAATTCTTGGACGATGGATAGCCCAGACTATTGGTATAAGAAAAGATATGAGATACAAAGTGTTCTTGAAACAAGGTACCAACTAATAAACTCCAAAAAACCAGGAAACATAAAGCCGGCTAAACTAGATAAAAAATTTTTAGAAGTTGTACAAGAAGTGGCTCTTGCAAAAAGACCAGTTACCAGTGAAATAATCCTTAGTAAAAGACCAAAGATAGTTGTATCTTTGGACACAAGAACGGCACCAATTGGCTCATCTGCTAAGTTAAAAAAAATCGTAATAACCGAAAACACAAAAATATCATCAAAAATTGAATATGTTGTCAGAGATGATTTAAAGGCAGAAGAGCAACTAACCAAACTCTATAAATTGACAGATATTAACCAAATACAAAAAATATTCTCAGCCGGTCTGCTTGGCACAAAGACACAAAAAAAGATTGTTCCAACCCGCTGGTCTATAACAGCAACAGATGATGTTATATCCAAGAATCTTATTGAAAATATAAAAAAATATCCACTCATAAACGAGTACCAAATATTTGAAAATAGCTATCTGGGAAACTATTTTCTTATAATCTTAGTTCCATCTTTGTGGAGCTTTGAAATCATGGAATTCTGGAAAAAGAATTCTGTATGGAATAGAAGAAATGAATACTTTATCAGTCAGGATTATGAAGCCTATTTTGGCAGAAAAAATTATGCATCAAATGTCACAGGCGGTTATTACGCAGCCCGGCTTGGTGTTGCAGAATATTTAAATAAAATAAAAAGGCAGGCATCTGTGCTGATATTAAGAAAAATATCAGACGAATATTTTATTCCGCTTGGCGTGTGGGTGGTTCGCGAAACTGTAAGGGGTTGCTTTAATAAAAAAGCAATAAAATTTAAAAGCTTGGAAAACGTAATAAAATATACAAGAAAAATTCCGCAATGGACAGAAAAAAGCTGGCTTCTGAGACAGTTAAAACAAAAGACATTAAAAGATTATTGAATAAATAGTAGTGTGATAAGATGACAATGTATACCCTGAAGTTCCCAAATGAAGAAATAAGGTTTCAGGATAATGGATATCTCGTAAAGAAAGCAGAAGAAGAAGGTATTAGCGTGGGAGAGCTTATTAACAGAGCAATTGCATTTTACACGCAAACCAAAGAAAAAACCGGCGAAGGATATTTAGCTGTAATCGGTAAAAAAGATATTAATGGTAAAGAGGTTGACATAATTATTCCTCCATGGACAACTTATGAAGATATATCAGTTCTTTCTATAGGATTGCCAAAAATAGAAAATGATTGCATCTCACTTCTTTCACTGGGATTACCGAAAATCCTTGACTAATTAATCCATCGTCTTCTTATAAGAATTTTTATCCATAATTATTTTATTTGCTATTCCGCGCCCGATAGCTATCTGGCTGCCCTTAACTTCTACCAAGCATGGACCAATCCGTGATGGTAATTTCCTGACATATTCATCTATTTGTATGCCCATTTTAGTTAATCGTTGTCTCATTCCTATGCCGCCGCGAATCTCTTTTATCGTCGCATATCCTGGCTTCATATCCAGAAGCGAAATTTCATCATCGGCTTCATTCTTCTTATAATTCATGTAAATCACTATTAAACTCATAGTTATAAATTTAAATACGTTAAACAAAATCTATTACCATGCGTACATCTTTCTTTCCGTTTAAAAAAATCAGACCGGGCCAAAAAGAATTTCTCAACGATGTTAATTTATGTCTGGCGAACAAAAAAATATTATTGGCACATGCGCCTACCGGGATAGGAAAAACAGTGGCTGTTCTCGCACCAGCATTAAAATATGCACTAGACAATGAAAAAATTATTTTCTTTCTAACACCCAGACATTCTCAGCATCTCTTAGCAATAGAAACGTTGAAGATGATTAAAAATTCCTCTGATGAAGATTTCATTGCCGTTGACCTGATAGGTAAAAAATGGCTCTGTCCTGTTCCTTATATAGATAAATTATCAAATAGCGATTTTACAGAATATTGCAAAATTATGCGAAAAGATAATAAGTGTATGTTTTATAAAAATACGATAAAAGACGGCAAGCTAAGAAAAAAAGCCAGAAATGTAATCAGGAACCTAAAAATAAAGCAGCCTCTCCACACAGAAGATGTTTATTACTATTGTAAGGATGAACGCCTGTGCCCATATGAACTTACGATGAGAATGGCAAAAGAAGCAAATGTCATAGTAGCAGATTATTTTCATATATTTTCCTCGGCAAGTGCGCCAATATTGGAAAACGTAGAAAAGCCGTTGGGTGATATTATATTAGTAATAGACGAAGCACATAACCTTCCAAACAGAATAAGATCGCTCCTTACCTTAAAGCTCTCTTCCTTTTTGCTGAAAGCTGCTATGAAAGAGGCAGAAGAATTTGAAGCACCTATAATAAAGGAAAATCTGCAAGAACTTGAAAAAGTAATTACAAAACTTGCGGGAAGGTCTGATGAAGAAGCATATATTAAGAAAGATGTATTTATAAAGCTGGTGGAAGAAATTGATGACTACTACTCACTTATTGAAAAATTTCATGTTGCAGGTAACGAGATAAGAGAAGAAAAAAAGAAATCATTTATAGGCTCTGTTGGAAATTTCCTTGAGAGATGGCTTGGAGACGACCTTGGATATACAAGAATAATAACAAAAACAGATAATAAAATAGTATTGACATATAGTTGTCTCGACCCCTCTATTATATCGAAAGATATTTTTAATGATGTACATTCTGCCATTTTGATGTCAGGAACGCTAAAACCGATGAATATGTATGAAGATCTTCTGGGACTGGAAAAGAGGCGAACACTAAAAAAAGAATACCACTCGTCTTTTCCAGCAAAAAGCAGACTTAACCTTATACTAACTGATGTGACAACAAAATATGAAAATAGAAATGAAAATGAATATAAAAAAATAGCAAATTATCTAATAAGGTGCATCAATACTGTGCCTGGAAATGTAGCTGTATTTTTTCCTAGCTATGAGATGAGAAACAAAATTTATTATACAATTCTCACGGCCTCTGAAATAAATAGAGAGATAATATTGGAAAAGAAAGATGCAACTAAGGAAGAAAGAAAAAATCTTATAGATGAATTTGTCTCCTATGCTGACAAAGGTGCTGCATTGTTCGGAGTGATAGGCGGGTCTTTTGATCAAGGAATAGACCTTCCAGGTAAGTTTCTAAGAGCAGTAATAATTGTGGGAATACCTCTTTCAAAGCCGACATTAGAAACCAAGGCAATAATAGATTATTACGACAAAAAATTTACAAAAGGGTGGGACTATGCGTACATATATCCGGCCATGATAAAAGCTATGCAAGCTGCTGGCCGATGTATAAGGTCAGAAACTGATAGAGGCGTTGTCATTTTTATGGATAAGCGGTATGTGTGGGGCAATTATAAGAAAATATTTCCATCTGATTTCAGAGCTATAATAACAAAACATCCCGACCATCACATAAAAAATTTTTTTGACAGCAGTTGCTAGTTGTAGACTCTCAGAAGCTGCACTAAAAGAAAGTTTTAAAAGAAATTTGCATAAGATTTTAATATGAAAAATAAATTAACGATTTTGCTTTTGCTCATTGTGGCTATGGCTACAGCCGGCTTCTATTTTTTAACAAAGCAAACAAGTGAGGTCACCGAAGGTTCTGTCATTATCAAACCTTCTGATACGAGTATAACAAAATATAAAGGAATATGGATGCCCTTTTTAAGGGAAGTTCGGATAGCTTTAGGCGACATTGATAATCTTAAGCTAGATGGTATAAACATCGTCGCAATCGGGATTAAAGTATGCAAAAATGAGAAAGATGATAATTTCTATATTTGTGAAGATGAAAATGAGATAAAGAATTCAATAAACGACTTTCACAAAAATGACATCAGGACATTGTTAATCTTAAATCCCGCAAATCCGGATAGTAAAATAGATCCAAATTCTCCAGAAGGAAAGGGAAGAGTTTTATTAGATAAACTCACAGCTCTTATACTGAATTGGTCAGCTATTGCTGAAGAATATGGTGTCGAGATGTTTTGCCCTGTGAATGAACCGCAAATGCTAGCTTATAAAAACGATAATGATGTTTCTGAATGGGCACAGGAAATATTGCCCAAGATTAGAGAAAAATACAGAGGAAAGATAGTTTTTGAAGTTCAGGGTGCCAAAGATCATCTGTATAACCTAACAGAGTATGATTATCTTGCAGATGGTGGGCTTACGTGCACAAAGGATATTGCTGACCATCCAGAGTGGATCGAAGAAATGATTAATGAAGAATTTTTAGCACTTAAATTAAACTACCCGGGATTCAAATATCTCTTCTTCAACGCCGGTGCTTTTACAGGGCCAGATTATTACTGGTGGGAGCCAATTGCTCCAAAGAACATGAAAAATAATTCAGATGGGTGGCCAGAAGATTTTTTTACTGTTTCTCCTGAATCACAGGCTGAGTTTTATGACATGTTTTTCAATATAACGTGGAATGATGTAGACGGATATTTCTTCCCAGTATATAAGGGTTGGGAATATAGAACTAAGCCTGCTGAAGATGTAATCAGGAAGTGGTTTAATGAGGATGCAGAGTAGATGGCTATGTAAAGGTCAGCATCGGTTCGTCGCCTGAACTTTTCGATATTCCTCTCGTTCAATTTCTTGCCAGATATGAACTCAGACCAATGGTGTTATACCAGCAGTAAGTCTACCTGATGCATTTATGTTTTAACTATTCAACACATCTTCTGAAGATATTTTTAGATAAAATATCTTTTGAGCCAAAACCATATGCTCAATGGACTTTATTTTAATCAGATGCTCACTAAGCATAACCAAAAAAGGAAACCTTTTAAAGTCTTTCTCTTCATTATAAATATAAAAAATAAAAGGATGTGAAAAAAATGGTAGAATTTCAAACCATAAAATCGGAAGAAGTAAAATTTGGAAACAACAACTTCATCGAAGTAGCAAGAAAGAAGGCAATAACAGAAGAAGGAGAAAATGAGTTTATTTCCCTTTCAAGAGGATTTTTCTTGCCTGATGGAACAAGACGATATAAAAGGTCTTTCACAGTTCCTTTGGAAAATGAAGTAGTAAACTTTATTTCTGAAAAACTAAAAGAAGTTTAAATAGCTCCTGTTTTAGTATTCTTTTTATTTTTATTATTTTTATAATTATTATTTGGTGTTTTAGTTGAAATTAAGAGAAGCAGTTGAAAAAGCTGAAGAGAAATTTAAATATCTAAAACATTCTGGATTTTATTTGGTATCTGGGCTGACGATAGCTGAGACCATTGAGGCAAAAAGCATAAGCTATTGGAAACTTCATTTCTTAAATCCTCAAAAAAATGAAATAATAACAATAAATGTTAACAAAGAAGCTAAAATTGAGGGAACATCGAAAGCTATTAAAAAAGCCAAAGAAATTGACGTAAACCAATTGAAGATAACTGCCATTGCTGCAATTAATAATATAAAAAAGAAATATCCCAAGATAAAGACAAAAAAAATAATAATAATTGGCAGATTTGACAGCGAACTAAAAAAACATGTCTGGACGGTCAATATTCTTTTATATCCAACAGCGATTATTAATTCCTTCAATATAGATGGAAAAAACGGACAAATACTTACAAAAAGAGAATTATCTATATTTAATTCTTTGGCATCATAGTTATGTATTCAGATAAAATATATAATTCGTGGAAACCTATACAAAACGAAAAATACAAACAAATAGTCAAAAATATAGATATTCGGCCGCTTCTTAAACTGCCGACAGCCGATATCGGGATTGGATCTGGAATTTTTGAAGAATTTTTACAAAAGCGTGGAATTGAAATAAAAAATATAATAGGCGTTGATAAAAATGTTAATATGATAAAAAACCAAAAGGTGAAACTAAAAAATGTAATAGCTGACGCGAATTCTCTTCCGTTTAAAGATAATATATTCGGATTTATAATTTGCCTCGATACAATACATCTTATAAAAAATGTAAAAGAAATAAAACGCGTCCTGAAGAACCATGGATATTTATTATTGTCTACATTTTGCAACCGAGAAAATAAAGGCAGAAAAATAAAAAAAATAAAACAGCAAATGAAAGACCTCGATCTCATCAAGGAATTTACAATAGAAAGTAAAGAAATGGAAATTGTATTTTTATATAGAAAGCGTTAATATTTACATATTTTCTAGGGCTTTTATACCCAGCAGCCTAAGACCGTTTTGAATAACTATTTGAACTCCCTTAACTATGCACAATCTTTTTTCTTCTTCAGCTGTTCCTATGACTTTGCATGCGTGATAAAAATCGTTAAATAAAGATGATAAATCTAAGAGATAGTTGGCTATGAGATATGGCTTGTATTCCTCACATGCTTTTTTTACAATAAGTGGAAAATCGCCAAGTTTTTTTACTATGTTTGCTTCCTTCTCATTAAAAGAAGAAAAGTTTAGCAATTTTACATTTGGAATTTTACGGGCTTTTTTTAATATGGAGCACGCACGAACATGAGTATATTGCACATATGGGCCTGTATTACCCTCAAATTTTGTAATTTCATTCAAATCAAAATCTACAACTCTATTTGGCTCTGCCTTCAGAATCGCAAACTTAAACGCGCCTATCCCGATATCGTTAGCAATTTTTTCTTTGTTTTTTAATGCTGGGTTCTTTTTTTCTATTTCTTTTTTGGCCAACTTGGTAACCTTATCAATCACGTCGTCTATTGTTACAAATGTTCCTGCGCGTGACGACATTTTTCCATGTTTTATGGTTACTAAACCATAGGACATGTGAACGCAATTTTTTGCCCATTTGTATCCAAGGAGCTCTAGCAATTTAAATAACTGCTTAAAATACAGTTTTTGATCCTCGCCAACAACCCAAACCGCTTTATCCAGCTTAAATTTTTTGAATTTATACTCAGTCACACCTAGATCGCTTGTATAATATACACCAGTTCCATCAGACCTTAGTATAACAAAGGAAGGTAATCCGTATTTTTTCAGATCAACCACAACTGTTTTTTCATCGCTTATGAAAGCTACACCTTTTTTCAAGGCTCTTTTCACCAATTCTTTTCCCCGAGCTTTATGTTCACTCTCAAATATATTGACATCAAATGTTATACCTAGATTTTTATACGTTTCTTTAAATCCAGTTATAGCAAGTGAGACGACTCGCTTCCATATTTTTTTAAGGGCTTTATCGTTAGTCATCTCAAATTTATATAATAGATTTTGAGCCTCTTTCAAAAGAGCTGGATTTTTTTTCGCCTCCTTATGGAGTCTGATATAAAGGTCTGCAAGCCATTGGTCTGGCTTCTTTTTTGGTTTTTTATTTCCCCACAACTTAAAAGCCAAAACTTCTTTTGCGACCTGTTTTCCAACGTCGTTAAAATAATTCGCCCTTATAACATCATAATTTACAAAAGACATAATTCTCGACTGGGCGTCACCTAAAAACGTAGTTCTTGCGTGACCTATGTGCATAGCTTTGCAGGGGTTTGGATTTGAAAATTCTATCATAACCCTTTTCCTCTTTCCAATATTAGAAGAGCCATATTTTTCTTTTTCAGCAAGTATAACCTTAAGAATATAAGAAGATAAAATTGAGTTATCTGCAAAAAAATTAACATAAGACCCGTCTGCGCGTATATCTTTTATCATTTTGCTTCTGTTCCTCTTCAAAAGATCTTTAGCCAAGCGTTTGGCTATCTCAGAAGGTGGTTTTTTCTCTTTTTTAGCGAGGAAAAAACATGGAAGAGCAACATCTCCACCTATTTCCAGCTTCGGTGTTTCTAAATTATCAACTAGAAGCTTATCTTTCAGTAGTCTTTTAACTTCTTTTTTAAAAATTTCTGATGTCATTATCTGCCACTTCTTATAGATATTATATCATTGTTTTTTAAAACATAATCAGCAGAAACCTGCTGCTTGGTTCGTGCATCAATAGCAGCTATAAATTTATCCCCTATTTCTTGGTGAATCTTATAAGCCAATTCTCTGGCAGTTGTCCCCCTTTTTACCAAAAGGGCATCTGGCAATACCTTGCCATCTTTTCGTGCAAATTTATTTTCATCTTCAACAGGATAGACAACTATCATATCCAAAAGGTCAAAAACTATTTTGTTAAGACAATTCTGCACGCCGGTTGTGCCATTTTTAATTAAAAAATTTTTCAAAAATTCCAGGGCCTCCCTCTGTTGCTCTGTGATATTTTCTGACTTAATCTTAAAGCTGGCTGCACCCGGCAGATAGTCTATTATCTGCTTCGCGGATGCTTCACGTAGAGCTAACTCACACTCAGCAGATGTTGGAATTATAATTTTTTCGCTAAATCTTTTTTTTAACCTGATAAAATTATTTTTGGCAGAGGACAAATCAATTTTATTTGCAGCTATAATTATAGGCTTTGATAGCTGTCTTATTTTATCTATAAATCTAAACAAATTTTCATCTTCAAAACCCAAAAGTTCTTTTGCCGTCAAGCCAGATAATGAAAGTGTTGTATCAAGGTGCTGCTTTGTTATACCAAGCCCGCTAAAGCGCTTTAAAAATATTTCGCTAAACTTTTCTGGATTTTTTTGATAAGCATGAATATCTTTCTTAAATATTCCCAAAAGCCAGTATGTAATTTCTTCTTCTAACATTTGTATATTTTTGGCTGGATCAAAATTATCTGTTGGGTTACCGTCTGAATCTATTCCGCCTGAAACATCTAAAACATGGATAAGAGCAGATGCCTGCATTATATCGTCCAAAAACGCATTGCCATGACCACGCCCAAGATGTGCGCCAGGAACAAGCCCTGCAACATCCCATAGTTTAATTGGAATAAATCTTATACCATCTATACAGGAGGAACAGCTCAGTCCAAGCTCCTTACACGGGCATTTGACAGATATATAGGCCAACCCCTCATTTGGCTCTATTGTTGTAAACGGATAAGAAGCTATCTTAACATCTTTAAGTGTGGCTGCCTTGAAAAATGTGCTTTTTCCAGATGATGGAACTCCTACCAAGCCGATTTCTATCATAACTATCATCATTCAATTAACCAAAAATTTAAAACAAATAAGAATGGATTTGCCCATATATATGGGAGTGCCAACCCAAAGGATTTTAAAAACCCTGCAAAATCTTTAATCTCAGCATCCTTAATAACACTATCTGTTACCATATTTTCAGCTCTTTTGCCAAAACAGTAGCGTGACTCTTTGAGCTTGTGCCCAAAAAATAAATTGTATTCTCGTGTTAAATTTTTAGTCTTTTCATCTATCTGGCCCATAATTTTTATCATTTTATTACCAAATATTAATTATGTTATAGGTTTAAAAATCTGTGGAAACTAATAATTATAAGTCAAGAGATAAGTGGGGCGTGTGTAAAATTTTTGGCTAGTGATGAGACTATGAAACCGTGCGAATGTATGAAAACAGATAAACTTTGTGAAGATTGTAGAAAAAAGCTAGATAATAATATTATAACTCAAAAAGAAATAGAACTAGCTAAATCTATCTATAAACTAGCAAAAATACATCCAGAGTTGAATGAAGTTGAAATAAAGCATATAATTGATATTGGAAAAATACTTGTGTTTGTTGAGCCGCAAGATGTAAAAAAAATTATCGGGCCGGGTAGCCAATATGTCAGGGAATTGTCTGATATGGTCAAAAAATATGTGAGAATAAATGCCATACCAAGATCGACTAAGGGATTTATAAAGTCGCTTCTCGGGAATGTTCCAATAAATAGGATTGATACGATATACACAAACGATGGTGAATTATTCAGAATATGTATAAATAGGAGATATTCTTCGAAAATAAGTATAAGCCCTGAAAATTTCGGAAAAATTATGAAAGAGTTAAGCAACAAAAATATTGAGCTGGTTTTTGAGTAATCAACATTTTTCATAATCTATATACTCTTCGGTTATGAAATCTCCTACAAGTTTACAATTCTTATCAAAAACTGTAATTGCACTTATTTTATAGGCTCTACAATTGAAATTTCTTGCTATAAATGATGAACTTTTTCCTGGCTCCAGAAATTCTGTACTAGGAAGGTCTATTAAAGAAACGTTCATTCCATTATTATATGATATTTGTACTTTATCCATAGTTATATTAGCAGTTCCTATATTAGATACTGATATATTAATAGAGCCGTCGCAGTTACATGTTGCGTTCCTAATAGAAATTGCGGCCATAGCACAATACAACTGTTCTGATCTCTCAAGACTCATATTTGAAAGACCAGATGTGACCCTATTAAACCATACAGCGGATCCTACTAATAAAACCACGACTAAAATCATGATTAATATAATTGGTAAACAAACAGCTAGCAAAGCCCTTTTCTTGGAAATCTTATGATATTTGGATAAACCACCAACTAACAAGTAAACTGAATAACTCAAACCTGCCAAAACAATTCCCAAAAAAAATATTATAATAATTATGATAAAAAATGAAAAACTCGTTGATTTTAAAATCCTTAAATTCAGAAAAATAATAAGAGGAGATAGTAAAACATTTAGCACAAAAAGTGGTATAACTGAATAAATATTGGCTTTAAGCGTATCATAAAAATTTCCTTTTCCTTTTAGCAATTTAACAAATAAATGAATAATAGCAACAGTAACTAAGGAAAAGACCAGACCGGATATAAAACTAAACACCATTTTACTAATGGGCAAAGAAACAGCAATCCCACTGACCTTTTCTGAAATCAATGAGAGAATTAAACCTATGACACATAAAATTCCATAAAATTTGATGGTTTCATGTATCTTTTCTTCTCTGACTAATTCAAAAAAATCATTGGGATGAAAAATTGCTGTTTTGATTTTTTTCAAGAAACCCATTTTTTTATTGTCGCTGAAATATGCCTCTTTCCATGCTTTTTTTTCATCACTGATATCTTCATCAACCATAAAGAATTATTAAAGAAACTTAAATATAAAGTTTATTAATTAATATTCCTAATTAACTTTTAATAAAAAATTAGTTATAAAGTGTTCACAATGCGACTAGCTGTAATTGACTATGACCTGTGCAATCCGGCCAAAACAAACTATGCATGCAAGCGGTTTTGCCCGGTGAACAGGAAAGGAGAGGAATGTATAAGAATAGAGGAAAAGCTAGTCAATGGTGTCAAAAAACAACTGCCTGTCATAGATGAAAAATTGTGCATTGGATGTGGAATATGTATAAAAAAATGCAGTCAAAGGGCCATATCAATTGTAAATACACCAGAAGCACTGGAAGAAACGCCTATACATCGCTTTGGCCAAAATGGTTTTGTTCTTTTTAGGTTACCCATTCCGGTGATGGGTGTTATTGGCCTTCTTGGACCAAATGGAATCGGAAAGACAACTGCTCTTAGAATTTTAAGTGGAGAGATAAAACCAAATCTTGGATGTTTTGACAGAGACGTAGAATGGAAAGATATAATTACAATGCACAGGGGCAATGAATTACAAACCTATCTGGAAAAATTGTCAAAAGAAGAGATAAAAACAGTTTACAAACCACAGCAGGTTGACAAGATTAAGAAAGTGTGTAAAGGAGTTGTCAAGGAACTGCTAGAAGACGTTGATAAATCAATAATAGATAGATTAGAACTGAAAAACTGCCTGGACAGGAATATAGCAGATTTATCTGGAGGAGAACTACAGCGCGTTGCTATAGCAAAAGCTGTTTCAAAGAAAGCCGACATATATTACTTTGACGAGCCGTCATCATATTTGGATGTCAGACAAAGAATGAACGTTGCAAAGATTATAAGGGAATTATCGCAAAAAAGCCCTGTAATGGTTGTTGAGCATGATTTGGCTACTCTAGACTTCTTGGCAGACAGAATTCATATATTTTACGGAGTGCCAAGTGTTTTTGGTGCTGTATCAAAGCCATATTCCACCTTAAATGGGATAAACACATTTTTATCAGGATATATAAGAGAAGATAATATTAGAATAAGAGAAAAAACAGTGTTCTCGTCAACAGTATCAGAAAATGTCATAAAAAAACCAGTCCTAACAGAATTCACAGATTTGAAAAAGCGATTTAAGACATTCGAATTAAATATCAAATCAGATAAAATCTACAAAAATGAGGTTCTTGGCATATTTGGTGCTAATGCGCTTGGAAAGACGACATTTGCAAGAATACTGGCTGGTGAGACGACCGCGGATAGCGGAGAGCTGGATAAAAAAATAAAAATATCATATAAGCCGCAGTACATTTCTTCCGATTTTAAAGGAAAGGTTGAAGAAGTTGTACAATCAAAACAGGAATTTAAGCAAAAATATATGGAGCCCCTTGAGCTAACAAAACTTCTTGAAAAAAATATATCTGATTTGTCTGGCGGTGAGTTACAACGTGTTGCAATAGCCTCATGCCTTGCAAAAAATGCAGATGTATATTTATTGGATGAGCCTTCTGCATACCTAGATGTTGACCAAAGGTTGACTGTGGCTAAAATCTTAAAGACTCGGTCTGAAAATTCCTCTGTCCTTGTAATAGATCATGATTTGTTGTTTTTAAGCTATCTGTCAGATCGGGCTATGGTTTTTACAGGAATACCGGGAAAAATCGGAAAAGCAGAATGCATGTCAGTGAAGGACGGATTTAACACGTTTCTAAAAGAGGTTGGAGTAACATTTAGAAAAGATGTTGAAACAAACAGACCGCGGGCGAATAAGCTTGGTTCACAAAAAGATACAAAACAAAAAGAAAGTGGGGAGTATTATCTTGGTGCCTAAGAAAATTTAGACTGAAGGTTAGTGATAAAATGAAAACATATCAAGTTTACGAAAAAACTGCTTCAGATGAGGATTATAAAAAATTGGATACATTCTGGTTTCCTATAGATGTTGGTGATAAGAAGTTCGTTACAATAGAAATTCCTGATTCTAATATAGGAGCTTTTGAGAAAAAATATCATGAAGACATACCCATTGTTTACACACTATTTCCCGACAAAAGAATAGCAAAATTTTTGGAATACTGGACTTCCGACTGGGGAAGGATTAATAAAATTAAAATAAATCCGAAAAATGAAAAAATAGAAAAGAAAATAGATGAACTAATTAAAAAAGAAAAATATGAAAATTTGTCAGAACTGATAAATAAAATTGTAAGAGATGCCTACTCTATTGATTATATATCTCTTTCGACCTCAAAACATAAAGTTGATATATATAAATCAGGTATGATATGTACTAATCTGGACTTGAGAACTACAGGCTGGCAAGCAGAAACTGCTCACTGGCTTTCGATGTTGGTTCCTATATAATCCTAGATTCTATTGAGCTGAGTCTTTGGTCTATTGCGTCCAGTCTTTTCTCTATCGCAAGAAGCTGTTTTCTTAAATCATCCCTGTTATCAGCTTCTCTGTTATACTCTTTTTGGGGTGTTAATAACCGAGATTCTATTCTCGGTCTGGCTATCTCTGTATTCGGTTCTGGAAGAAGCGACTCTCTCAGTGGCACGGAATCAGGTCTTGGCTCACTTGTAGTGGGTAAGTCTGCATTAATAGCTATGTCATTTCTTGGTCTTGTTTCCAGCGGTGGAGTCGGTTTGTTGATAACCCGTTCTTTTATCTGCGTAATTTCTTCCTTTTTTCCTCTTGAAAAAATATTTTTTATCTTTCCCGAAATTTTATTAAAAAATGACATGCAAATCACACCCTATCCTCAAAATACATCTTCCTCGGAATGCCCAGCTCATCTGTTATTTTATCCCTGAACTTAAAAGCCAAATCCTTTGCCTCTTCGATGTATTTCATTCGCTGTTTTCTATAAAACCATCTATTATATATGTACCAAAAAGCCCTTTGTAAAAAGTTTGAATAGTTGATTTTTGTTTGTATTCTCGGCACCATGATAAAGGTTATGTCTCCTTTGTTTGTTTTAGCATCCACATGACCCTGAACAATAAAAATTACCCAATTTTTTGACCACTTATCCATTTTTTTTTCTATCAACCACTGTGCATATATTTCTCTGTTGTCAGATGACGCGTCCCAGTTTAATTTAAGCGTTTTTATGTCTTTTCCAGGAATCTGATAAATACTCTTTATCTCTGCTTTTATTATTTTTAAAATATTCATCGGATTCTGGCCTTTAAAAATAATTAGTATTTTTTCATCTGGTCCCAAGACATCGTCTGATATAAACAAATCATCCATAATAGTCACAACTAAGAAGATTTTAACTTATTTAACTCGTCTCTAAGCTTTTCTTCAAATTCCTGTGTTAGGGATTTTCCAAGCTCAAAAAATTCTTCCCGTTTCTTTTCGTAAAATAAGACATGCCACAAACGTCTTAGCATCTCGTAAAATATGCTTTGCTCCCATATTGTATCCTGTGGATATTCTGTAATAAGCCTTGGCTCTATACTAATAACTACCTCGCCCGTCCTATTTGCTTCAAACCCCTTCAGCTCAATGTCCCAGTCTATATATGTGTACTGGTCAAGTGGTTTGTCAACTTGCCACCTTATGGAAAATCTTTGCTTGTCTTTGTCATTTTCCCAGTTATAGAGCTTTTCTTGAATATAACCAGAAGGCACATTGAATATTGATTTAATCAGTCTATATACCTTTTTGTAGGCCTTTGAGGTATTAGGACCTTTATACCGCACAATAGAACTTTTTCTGGGCCTATAAATCTGGTCCCATATGGTTATCCTCGTCCTTGTAAATACCATTTTTAATCCCTCTTAGTATTGGCGAACACTAATTATTTATTTATCAAATCCTATATAAATAAATATGTTGCTGGAAATCGTCGGATTAGAACTTGTGGCATCATTCCTTATAGCGTTTGCATTATTATCATTGTTCTTGTTAACAAGCCATGACAGAAAAATAGGAGATAGGCAACTATTGATTATAATAATCACATCTCTCATATTCATATGGATTGGCCTAAAAATGATTTCAGCCGTTCAGACAAAGCTAATTGGGCGGATAGGCGGAATTATAACATTATTGTGTGGTGGTTTTTTAGCTATGAAATATCCAACAATGAAAATTCAGTATTATGGTCCGAATCGTGGATTGTCGCATACGGGCATTCTGATTGGCCTTATCTTGATAATACTTGGGATTTACTGGACATTTTTCTAAATGATGTCATATTTCTGAGCATGAAAATTTAATAAACTCTGCAACTAAAATTTATTTAATTGACGTAAAGCCAATTAGATAGTTCAGAATGCCTCGAGCATTGTGAATTGCCAGTGAATGAAAAATTTAAAATATTATAAATCATGCTGAAATATAATTATAGGCGATAGAATGGTTTCGTGGAATGCAATTTACGCGTTGGTGGGCCCAGAAGCCCCACATCATGGGTTGGGATGTTATGCCCAGCCATACGAAGCGAAAACATCATTAGACTTTACAGGAAAAATAGGAACAGGAACTAACCTGTTTTATGCTCTTGTATTTCAAATTCCAAAATGGGGCTGGAAAGAGATAAAAGTAGATGAATGGATAAATATATCTCCTGTTCATGCTCAATATTTTCAGCTTACAACACAACAAAAAGAGCAGCTTGAATCTAAAATAAAGCAGGGTCTGGCATCTGTATCTCAGGCTGTCGCAGACCTAGAATTATTAAAGCATGACCTAAGAAAATATAGGGAATTTATTAACTATATTGAAAATAAAGACGAAGCGAGCCTGAAAGCAATATTTGTAGATCAGGTGGACTTTTATACTGGCGGTGCTGCACAAGGAGCGGGCCGGCTTAGCATGGCATTTATGCGCAATGCTAATATTATGCCAACAATTGTTCAAGACTTTATGTCTATGCAATCACTGGAAGACCTAGAAAAAGATAAATATCTTTCAAACCTGCCAAAGGTGGAACGAGATATGTTAAAAGTCAAGTGGAAAGCATATGAACAATGGAAGCACATATTTAGCAGAGAAGTGAAAGAACGGTATAAAAGCCTTTTGAATTTGGTGAGAAGCAGAAGAATGTCTGTAGAAGAATATAAAAACTGGCTAAAACCATATATAGCAAAACATAAATTAATAGAAGAAGGGCTGTCAAGACCCAGTATTAGAAAAGCAGAACCGGGCAAATATTATAAATCAGCTGCACAAGCTGTTTCTGAGAATTCAATAGAAATATTTGCATGGTATTACATAGATGTTGCAGAATTCAAAAAAACATCTGGTGAATTGTTTGGAGAAAAATCACCGCCTGTGCTTGATGAGTTTATCAAAAGAAATTTCATATTTGATTTGGCTGCAGATTTTCCAAATATAAGAAAAAAACTGAGAAAAAATGGAGAAAAATGTCTTGTGGAGGAATTTCCATGGATAACTGAAAAATGGGTGGAACAAAAAACCAAAGAATTAATTGCTGAAGGCTCGTTTTGGACCAGTGGGAAAGAACAGGACTACTATAGTGTGTTTCCAATAAAAATGCAGCGTGATGTGTATAGGTTGCCTGACGGGAGCGAATTAGAAGATATAACATTTGACATCTCTGGAAAGATGGTGAGCAAGAATATCCTTCTTGTGAAACTTCTGGAAATAAAGGCCAAGCATGAGGAATTCGAACGATATGTAAACCAGCTTGTTGGCTCTGAAAAATATTTAGAAACAGTGCGCTATATAAAAAAAGGTAAAAAGTTTGTTGCAGAAGGAAAAGAATTTGAAACAATGGACAAGCTAAGAGAAGAATATCCGGAAGAATTTTACAAACTGGAAGAAGATAAAGAAAAAAAAAGAGGATTTCTGACCAAAATTACAGACCCTATACACAGCTTTTTCAACTATTTTGGAATCCCATTAAAATTTCTGAAACGCGGTCCATATGAAAGAGACTTCTATGATAGAATACCTAACTTCCATCTAATGACAGTTGGTGGTAGGTTTAACACAATCGTCAACTTTTTACAGAGCCAAATGGGTGTTGGCCATTGATTTATAAGTGATAACTATGCCAAAATGGGACAAAGAAAACAGACCAATCGGATATATTCTTGGCGTCAGCCCTGGATTTTCCCAGTTTGAACAAGGTGAGAACAGGCTAACATTCATGGGTCTGGCCAAAAAAATAACAAAAGCGGCCCGTCTTGGCTTTGAATTTGCAATGATAGACTTTGAATCGCTTTCTGAAATGTTTGAGCCGGATATAAAACAGCAGGTCGAACATATAAAAAGGGCTCAAAATATAGAAGTTGGCCTACATCTTCCTTATAGGATGGATTTGTGTCTTGCAGATGCCTATATATGGTCAACGATGCAGGAACAGCTTAAACTTGGAACCATTGCTGCAGCTGATATAATGAAAGCAAAATTCATGCTCTTTCATACATCGTCCAACCCTCGTCCAAATCTAACCCCTGTATCAGGCCAGAGACAATATCCGTCGAAAATGGCATCGTGGAATGGAATGAATTTTGGGGACTGGATTGTTAAAGAATCCGGAGGATCATTTAATTTTAAACAGTGGTTTATGGCAAAATTCATACGAGTTATGTTCTCTGCTATGGGCTCTCCACCAGATGTGGATGTTGTCAAATATTTTGATAATATTGAAAATTTTCAAAAGGAAATGGATAGGATAAACGGAATTTTTGAAGAAGCTGAAAACAAGATAAAAGAAGAACTCAAAAAACTTGCCGAAGACAGCGACCAGCTAGAAAAAGATGCAGGCAACAAAGAAAAGGAGTTGGGAGAGCTCGAACTGAAAAGGTCGAGAAAGGGGTTAACAAGCGAAGAAAATAAAAAAAGAGAAAACCTGATTAAAGAGCTAACCGAGCTAAGAAGAACAAAAGCGGCCAAAGATAGAAGATATAGCAGAATTATAAATAATAGCTCTGAGTTCATAAAAGAAAAAATAATTGAAAAATACGGAAAGAGTGAATATAACAAAATATATCCAATTTACAGAAGAATAACATTATACCAGTTGGATATCCCAAGTGTATTTGAATATTGGAGAGAACATGGCTCAGAAGCAGAGGAATATGTTGTTTATCATGCAACAGCAAAGTGGATGTGGAAAAATAAAGACCCGCTATATACCTCAATAGTAACCGACCAGAGAGACCCAGATAAAATAATTTCAGAAGCAAACACCAAAATGGGACAAACAGGTAGTTTAGATGATAGTATAAAAGAAATAATAACAGCTGTTGCTGCCAAATACATAGAAGGACATCTCAAGGCAAGCGGCCCAGAATACGGTATTCCTGCTGGTGAAAAAAAATTTGTTTCACCGTATGAGTATGCAAAGAAAAACAAAGTACATATATTTATAGAAACAAATATGCCTAGCGAAGGAGCAGAAGGAAAGTTGAGAATAATACGGGCAACTGACCACATCAAGATCGCAAAAGTACTTGATCCGGAACACATCTCGTATTGTTTGGATACTGAACACTTAACAACAAATTTCATAAGCCCGGAAGAAGAGGCAGAAAAAATAATGAAAACCATGCCAGGTGACGGAAAATATATAAGATGCCTGCATGTGAATGCGCCAAGGCCGATTCCAGGTGCGCACGCGCCAATAGCATTATTATCAAATGATATGTACATATTATATAGAACCATATACAAGCTTAGAGAAGCTGGAATGAAGAACACATACATAATATGGGAAATGGGAAGTTACGGTGTAAAACAAAGTGCTATAGCTTATAGAAAAATTATTGACGCGCTTGAAAAAAATATAGCACCTGAAGATCTTCCACCAGAATTTTTCGGCATTAATAAAAATTTTGAAGCTGCACAAAATATTGCAATAAGGGAGCATGCGTTCGACCCGTTGCAAGGTCTACTAGCCGTACCTGAAGAAACGCACGGGTTTTTATCAAGGGCTGCTGTGGAAAAGGGGAAAGGCGCTGAGTGGAAAAAGGAAGAATTAAAATGATTATTTTTATTTCGTATTCATCTTTATCCTAGCCTTACATAAGACTTAAATACACATCAAAATATAATGCATTATGTTTTAAAGGATTTGGAAGAACTAACGTATTAAAAACCTTTAAATAGTTACTGGTTAATAGTAAATAATGTTTGAATATGATAGTTGGTGATTATCATGGCAACTCTGAATGAAAAAATGGAACAAAAATTGAGAAAAGAGGAAATAGATGAAAAACAAAAAATTGAAAAACTGGAAAAGAAAAGAAAAAAAGCGTTGGAAAGGTTAAAGAAAAAGCAGCTTAAAGCAGCGGAAGAGTTTAAAAACAAGATTGTCAAGAAATTTGGAAAAATTGTCAAGTCTGTTGTTATATTTGGTTCTTTTGCTCGTGGAGATTTTAATGAAAAAAGCGATGTGGATCTTCTTGTCATAATCGATGATACTACTGCTAGGTTTACAGAAGAGATGAAAAATGTGTTTGATAAAAAAATACAGGAGATTGGAAAAAGTATTTCAAAAGATATAAATGTTCAGCCATCGTGGACATTAACAGAATTTTGGGAAATGGCGCGAATAGGCCATCCATTATTATACACGATAGTAAGAGACGGTTGGGCACTCTATGATACAGGATTTTTCATACCAACAAGAAAACTCTTGGAACTTGGTAAAATACCGGGAACGATAGAGGCAGTCTCATTGTTAATAGAGGGGGCACCTAAAAAAATTCAAAGGGTTGAAATGGCCAAGTTATATATGGTTGCGGAAGATGTTTACTATGCTATGCTAAACTCTTCACAAGCAGTTCTTATGTACATGGGCGTGGAGGCACCTGCTCCGAAACATATTGTAAGTGGGGTTGAAAAGCATTTAGTTAAAAACAAATTACTAAAAAGAAAATATCTCTCAGACCTGAGAAAAATTGTACAATTCAGAAAAGACGTGGAGCATAAGAAAATAACCAAAATAAGCGGAAGAGAATTAGATAAATTCATCAAAGTTTCAAAATCATATCTAAAGCAGATGCTGTCAATTTTCTCTTCACTAGAAAAGAAAAAAAAGGAAAATATTATAATTAAAAACTATGAAATAATGATAAAGGCAGTCGTTGCTACGCTAAAGAAACTGGATAAGCTTCCAGAAGACCCGGCTGATCTTCCACGTGCTATAGAAAAAGAGTTGATAGAAACCGGGTTAATAAAAAGTTCATATAGAGATTTGTTCAAGAAAGTCATAACAATGAGGAAAATGGTAGCTGAAAAGAAAGAAAATAAAATCAGTGAAAAAGATGTTCAGCTCGCAAGAGAATATGTAAGAAGGTTTGTAAGAGACATTAGTAAAATAATAGAAGATATTGAAAATGGCAAAACCTCATCTAAAAAAAAGAGATCAGCTAAAAGAAGAAAAGGTCGCAGAAAAAAATAAGTGTATTTAAAAATTAAAAACAATATATTTGTAAGGTGGTATATATGAAATTTAATTTTCATGTACATGGATTGTGGATAATTGGAACCATATGCTTACTGCTTGGCTCTATGATAGCCGGAAATATTGCATATGTAGAAGGAACAACCACAACTAGTTACATTTTATCGCTTTTGATTACTTTTATTCTTCTGCTTTCAGCAGGTGTTTTTTGGATTTCTGCTGCTGTGAATGCAAAAACCGAATAAATAAAACGCTAGCGGTATTAACGGCGGATGGTTTGCACATATTTTTTCTAAACTTAAAAATTAAGTTGGGCTCTCTCTCGGCAGCAAGAAAATTGTGTCCCAAATCGGTTTATGTTATAAATTATTAGGCGTTACTGGATTTATTTTTCCCAGAAATGATCTCGGATTTTCGTATCTCAATAGTTCGTACTGGATATATCTTTTTTACGCTTTCCTTTAAGCTCTTTTGCAAATCTCCAGAAACTATCATCTTTACGATATCCCCAACTGTCTTGTTTTTTATAAGCTCTTGCAGCTTATTAGAAATAGTTTTTCTTACCGCGGATTTAACAGAAGTTTTTGATTTTTTGTATAAAATGGTTAATATTTTTATCCTTATTTTTTTCCCGTCTTTCGTTACCATGTCTTCCACGTTATCTATTCGTGATTTTCCTTTGGACACCATTCTATATATCTGGTCTGTCATAATGTTGTGACCAACAAATTCTGTAAACGCGTTGTGCCCATCTAGTTGCACAATTTTAAAATGCATTATCATATAAAATTTTGAAATATTATTCGTAAGTTCTGCTAGGCTTATATGTACTGTTCTTCCCAGTATGTGCTCAGATTCTGAGCATAAAGTTTCTGCTATTACTCTTTTTCCAAATATAGGTGGTGCAAATATCTGATACCAGTCTTTTTTAATAGCCATAAAATCATCCTTATTTAACTAAAAGTTTCGCCTTCTCAGGATTATAACTCCAATCGGGCGGTAATTTCTTATTTTTAATATAATATTTTCCAAGCCGTCTGATTTTTGATTCTGTCAGTTCAAGCCCTCTTTTTGTTATATTATCCCGCTTATTTCTTTCAAGATGCTCCCTAATTTTGACTGCCTTTTTTATCAGGTTGTACAAATCTTCTGGTATTTCTTTTCCAAGGTTGTGCTTCTTAAGAACTTCAGTTATCTTTAAATTGAACTCTTTTACAAGAGGTATGCCATACACATCTCTTAAAATCATTCCTATCTCGCTGCTGGATTTTCCTTCTTTTGCTAACTTAATAATAAGCCGTTCTATTTCCTCTTTATTATACATAACCCAGCTGTGGCTGTATTTTGCTGGTCTTTTCGAACCTGATTTTCCATGTTTTCTGGAATACATTCTAGCCATTTTCTTCACTTATTATCAAAAAACCTCCGCTAACCCAACATACCGGCATTAGGGCGGTAGGAGTATGCTTTTAATAAGGGAGAAAAGGTTTAAAAACCTTTTCTATCTGGGTTCTTTTTATATCTGCCTCTTTCTTTTATTTTTTTCAACCGGCTCAAAACCCTATCTGCGTCCCCATAGTTCTCTTTATAGCTGTTAATAATAACATTCCACGCATCATGCGATAAGCTAAAATGTGTCGACTCTAAAGCCTTGAAAAGAAGATGTAAATCAGTCGCTTTGTCTTCTATACGACTGCTATGAAACCCAAGCCCAAAATCTATCAAATAGATTCTATCCCCCTTAAGAATCATATTAGAGGTTGTTAGATCACCATGAATAATATTATTTTTATGCAGCTGCGAAATAAAAAATCCGATTTTCTCACATATTTTTACATAATTTTTTTTGGTTATAACATCTCTTATCTTTTTTTTGCCCAAATACTCCATTTTTATTTCATCATCTCCGACACAAAAAATTTTTGGAACATCAATACCTATGCGTGATGCTTTCCTTATAAGAGATGCCTCTGATTTTGTGCGAAATTTTCTTAATGAATCATCAATTTCTGGAAGCCTATATCTTTTTTTAATTCTTTTCTTAATTACAAGATTATTAACTTCGTCAAGATATATTATAGATTCTGCTGCGTGTTGAATCTTTTTTAAATATTTTTCTTTTATGTTATTCATAATATATACCTTGCCGAAAACTTTTAGTTAGTTCAATTATAAGTGATAGTATGATAATAAACAAAGAAAAATGCCTGAAATGCGGTGGATGTGTTTCTGTTTGTCCTGTGCAGGCACTAAAGCTTGAAAGCGAACTAAAATGTGATAATGACAAATGTATTAAATGTAAAGCATGTATAAATTTTTGTCCTGTTGGGGCGTTAAAATTAGAGGTGTCTAAATGATAATAAAAGACGAATATGACGTTGTTGTTGTCGGTGCTGGCCCGGCCGGATCGTCCACCGCCCTTGCAATTGCGAGAAGTGGCCTTGATGTCTTAATAGTTGATAGAAACCAAGAACTGGGCTGCCCGAAAAGATGCGGAGAAGGCTTTGGGGATTATGCACTTAACCAAATAGGCTTGAAAAGAAATGAAAAGTGGGTGGATCAATATATAAATGGCGCACTTCTATATGCTCCTAACGGGAAGAAAATAGTGATGGACTATGGGAAAGATGTTGGCTATATTATAGACAGAAAAAAGTTTGACAAATGGCTTGCTTTAGAAGCTTGTAAAGCGGGAGCACAAATACAGACAAAGACTATTGTTGATGGTATTATAAAAGAAAGTGATTTTGTAAAAGGTATTCATGCAAAATTTCTCTCTGAACATTTTGATATTAGAGCAAAAGTTGTCGTAGCAGCAGATGGGGCAGAATCGACGATAGCAAAAAAGGCTGGGATGAAAATACCAAGCAGCCCAAATTTTTTTGATTCTGGATTCCAGTATGAAATGGCTGGTATTGATTTAGAAGATAAAAAAAAGCTTGAATTTTATTTTGGCCAGAAAATAGCTCCGGGAGGATATATCTGGATATTTCCAAAGGGGGAAGACAGGGCAAATGTTGGCATTGGCATATCAGCTGAAAATTCAAGAACAGCAAAAGCGTATCTTGACAAATTTATAAAAACCAATAGAAAGTTTGAAAAAGGGAGCATAATTGAGGTCAATGGAGGAGCAATTCCACTGGGTGGGGTTATGCATGATATGGTTATGAACGGCCTGCTTGTTGTCGGTGATGCTGCGCACCAAATTAACCCGTTACACGGCGGTGGTTTGGCAGAATCCATAATAGCTGGAAAGATAGCAGGAACCGTCATATCAGACGCTATAGCAAAGAATGACGTGTCGAGAAGAGGGCTTTCAAACTATAACAGGATTTGGTGGAAAGAGCGTGGAAACAAGCTAAAAAACTTGGAAAAAGCCAAGACACTATTTGAAAAGTTGTCTGACAGACAGCTCAATACACTTGCAAACGAGCTTGACAAAAAGAAGATAGAAGAAATAACAAGTGGCAATCTGTCAAAATTAATGAAACTTATATCTAAATTAGCTATAGTTGGGATTAAAGAAAAGCTGGGCTTTTAAAACTCCTTTGCTCATTATTTTTGGCCTATTCACTATTCTATCAAATAAACAATCAGCAGCGTAATTTTTATTAATAAAATTTATTAATTAGGTAAACAACTAATTAATAGTTGGTATTATGGTTAGAATAAACAGAATTACATTGAGAGGTTTCAAATCTTTTGCAGATAAAGTTAGCATACCGTTCCCAACGGGGTTCAACGTGATAGCGGGCCCAAACGGATCTGGAAAAAGCAATATTGTTGACGCAATAATGTTCGTTCTCGGTGTATCATCTGCAAAAATGATAAGAGCAAACAAACTTCAAACACTAATTTTTAACGGTGGAAAAGATAGAAAGCCGGCTTCCTACGCAGAAGTTTCTTTGTATCTGGACAATAAAGATGGGCAAATACCTCTAAAAGAGGAAGAAATTAAAATAACAAGAAAGGTTAATAGAAAGGGAACCTCGGTTTATAAAATAAATGGCAAAAACGTGACAAAAAGAAAATTTGTCGATATTTTGGCAAACGCAAACCTCTATGCAGATGGTTACAACATAATCGTTCAGGGTGATGTCACAAGAGTTATTGAGATGAATACACAGGAACGGAAAGGAATAATAGACGACATCTGTGGAATAGCGGAATTTGATGAAAAAAAGAAAAAGGCCATGCAAGAATTAGAGCATATAGAAACCAGAGTAAGGGAAATGCTTATAATAGTCAACGAAAAGGAGCGGCTAAAAAGAAAACTCGAGGAGGAAAAACGAAATGCTGAAAAATATTTACAACTTGAAAAAAAATTAGAAAAATTAAAGGCTTCTCTTGTCAAGAAAAAACTTGAAAATGCACAAGATGAGTGGAATACAATATCTGCCCAAATTAAAAACCTTGAAAATGAATTTACACGATTAAATGAAAAATTTTCTTCTGTAGACAAAGAAGTTGAAAATGTTGAAAAACAAATACAGAAATTACAAAGCGAAATAATAAAAAAGACAAAAGATTTTTCAACATCAAAAAAAATAGATGAGCTTGGCGTATCTATTTTAAGAAAAAGGGATAAAATAGAGCTTAATAAAAGAGAGATTGAGAGAATTGAAAAGTTTTTGGGAGAAGTGCCAAAAAACAGGGCAGTAAAACAGATAGCTGAACTTAAAAAGGATGGGGTTTATGGAACATTTTCTTCAATTATTTCTACAAAAAAAGAATATGAAACAGCTATACAAACAGCCATTCGTGGACATGAAAGTGACATAATTGTTGATTCCACCAATTTGGCAATAGAATTGGTTAAGTTTCTAAAAAGAGAAAAAATTGGGCAGGCGCGTTTCCTTCCGTTGGATAGGATAAAAGGCAAAAAAAAGATAGACCTCCCTGAAGAATTGAAAAAGATAGGAATAGGATTTGCCATAGACCTTCTCAGCTATGATCCAAAATATAAAAATATTGTCGAATATGTTCTTGGAAACACATTTATCGTTAAAACAATCGAAGATGCCAAGCATATAATAAAAAAAATTCGAATAAAAATAGTCACATTGGACGGAGATGTAATTGAGCCAAGCGGAGCAATTCGTGGGGGGTATAATATTATAAAGGGGGGTAAAATAAGCATTCGAAAGACTGAGGAAGAAAAGAAAAAGTTAGCGGAAGAAAACAAAAGATTAAAG
Source organism: Candidatus Aenigmatarchaeota archaeon (assembly GCA_021157845.1). Taxonomy (GTDB): domain Archaea; phylum Aenigmatarchaeota; class Aenigmatarchaeia; order GW2011-AR5; family JAGGXF01; genus JAGGVU01. The sequence goes on along the minus strand of JAGGVU010000019.1, from coordinate 35,495 downwards.
GAAGAAATAAAATCTCTGACAAAAAAGATGGAAAATTTGAAAAAACTCAAAAAGAAAGAGTTTAAAGGAACATCAGAGTTAGAAGAAAAAATATCAAAACTTGAAAAATGTATAAAAGAGCGAAAAAATAGCAGAAAAGATTTATTTGAAAAAAGGATGGAGTTTCAAAGAAAAATAAGTGAACTTAAAATAAAAAGAGCGAAAAAAGAGGCTATTTTGGATAATCTTAAGATTGAAAAAAACGAATTCAAGCACATTAAAAAATTTTATAACGAACCCGTTGACGAACTTAGAAATAAGATAAGGGCAATAATAAGTGAGATAAATAAAATAGGACCCGTAAATCTGCGGGCAATAGAAGAATATAAAATTGCTGATGTTGAGTTTGGAGAACTAAAACTAAAATTAGATAAACTATTAGACGAAAAGGGAGCTATCCTAAAAACTGCTGAAGAGATAGAATCGAAAAGAAAAGGCAGATTCATGGAAACACTGAAAAAAATAGAAAAAAATTTTTCAGTTATTTATAAAGATTTGACTGGTGGCGAAGGCGTATTAAAACTGGAGGAGAGAGAAAACATAGATTCTGGTCTTGTAATAGAGGCAATACCAAAAGGAAAAAGTCTAGTAAATATAGATCTCATGTCTGGCGGCGAGAAAGCAATAACAGCATTGGCATTTCTATTTGCAATACAGCAATATAAATCTGCACCATTTTATGTGCTTGATGAAGTAGACGCATCTCTGGATAAAGCAAATACAAAAAAAATTAATAACCTTATAAAAAAATATTCAAAAAACATGCAATTTATAGTTATAACCCACAATGAAACAACATTGGCAGTTGCCGATAAATTATTTGGCGTTTCTATGCAGGATGGCGTGTCAAAAATACTTGCGATAAAGATGCCTGAAAAATAGTATCGTCGCCGAAGTAAATTAACCGGGTGTTAAAGTGATAAAGGAACAGGAGCTTATAAAAAATATAATAATAAGTTCAGACTGGGAAGAAGTCATAACAAATATAGTTATAGACGAGAATATGGACCCATGGTCAATAGATATAATAAAATTAACTGACGCATTTGTAACATATCTGAATACACTAAAATTTTTTGACTTTAGAATACCTGCTAGATTTATTTTGGTAGCTGCAATTTTGCTTCGTATGAAGTGTGATATATTATTGGAAGAGGAGAAAGAAAGAAGAGAGGAGAAAGAAATAACTCCTCTGGAAATAAGCCATATAAAATCTTTGGAAGCTCCGATAAAGCGGGTGCCAAAAAGGAAAGTAAAAATTACAGAGCTTGTACAGGCCTTGCAGAAGGCATTTGCATTTAAAGAAAAGAAAAAAATGAAAAAGATAAAACTTAAAAGAACTTTTGAAACGCTTATAAAATATGAGGAGGATATAGAAAAAAGAACGGATAATTTAATGAAAAAAATAAATAGCTATACAGATGAAAAAATAGCATTTTCCACTTTGGTTGGTGTCTGGACACGAAAAAATATTATTTATGTTTTTCTTCCACTCTTACACCTCTTAAATGCAAAAAAGATATTTTATCTTCAGGAGAGATTTTTTGATGAGATATTCATTTTTACAAAAAACCCGGTGGTTAAATGAATAAATTAGCCCTGCTTGAAGCCTGTTTATTTACAGCAGAGGAACCGTGCAGTATAAAGCAGCTGAGTAGGATATTGAAGACATCTGAAGAAGAAATTAAGTGGTTACTAAATGATTTAAAAGAATTGTATGCAAACGAAGAAAGAGGAATAAAACTAAGCAATATTGGCGGGTACAAGTTAGTAGTTAAGGATGAATACCTCGAAAAGGTTTCTAGGCTTACCAGCCACGCAGATATGTCAAGAGGGGTATTGCGCGTGTTGTCTATAATATCTTATTATGAACCTATAAAACAATCGGAAATTGTCAAAGTTATCGGAAATAGAACATATGAATATATAAAAGAATTGGAAAGGAGGGGATTTATAAAAACAGAAAAAAAGTCTAGAACAAAAATCATTACAACAACCCCAAATTTTGAAAAATATTTTGGGGTTAAAAAACAAATTATAAAAAAGGTGATAAAAAGTGCAAAGAGCGATGACAAGCCTGGACCTGAAATTCATAATAAAGGAGATGAAATTTCTAGAAGGGGCCAGAGTTGAAAAAATTTATCAAGACACCGTAACAAAGAAGGATAGAAATCTAAGAATAAAAGTTTATGTGAGAAAAATTGGCTCATTTGAAATATTTGCATCTTCTGGCAGGTTTCATATTACAAAACAAATCAGAGAAGGAAGAGAAAAACCGACAGAATTCTCTATGTTTCTCAGAAAGAGATTAAAAAATAAGCGCATAAAAGAGATACGGCAATATGATTTTGAACGGATAGCTGAAATTATATTTGATGATTACATTTTAATTATCGAACTTTTTCATAACGGCAATTTTATTTTTGTAGATAAATCATATAAAATCATAAAAGCATTTGAATATCAAAAATGGTCAGATAGAATTATTGCTCCAAACATAACATATGAACATCCAAAAACCAATATGTTTGAGGATGATTATAATAAATTTAAAAGAATTATATACGCCTCACCAAGAGATGTCTTATCCTTTCTTGTGAGACTGGGATTTGGGTCATTGTATGCAGAAGAACTTCTGAATAAGAGTGCAATCGATAAAGAGATAATGTGCCAAGCACTTGAAGAAGAAAAGGTTAAAATTTTATTTGACGAAATAAAGAGACTGATGACAAAAAACGCAGAACCAAAAATTGTAATAGAAAATAATAAAATTATAGATGCAATTCCATTTATGCTTTGTGTATATGAAGGAAAGCAAATACAAGAGGTGGCTAGCTTTAATCAGGCCATCGATAGCTATTATGGATTAGAAAAAACCGACAATCGTGAAGAAGAGCGAGATAAAAAAAGGGAAATTATTATAAAACAACATAAAGAGGCGATAAAAAAACTTGAAAAAAAACAAAAAGAAAAAAAAGCTAAAGCAGATTTGATATACAAAAATTATGGCCTTGTTAGCGATATTTTAAATTTAATTAATAAAGCAAGACAAAAATATAGCTGGAACGAAATAAAACAGATAATAGAAAAAGAAGACAGCATAGAAGCAAATTCTATTATAGAGATAAGAGAACACGACGGCATAATTGTGGTAGATTTAAATGGAAAGAACGTGGAGCTTGACATAACAAAATCTGTTGAAGAAAATGCTGCTATGCTATATGAAAAATCAAAGCATGCAAGAAAAAAACAGAAAAAAACAGAAAAAAGCCTAGCGTCACCTGAAAAGATTTTGTCTAAACTACAAAATGATTTTATCCCAAAAATAAAGGAGCGAAAAAAACAAAAACGATGGTATGAAAGGTTTAGATATTTTTGGACGTCAGATGGATTTCTAGTTGTTGCGGGAAAAGATGCGGATACAAATGAGCAGCTGATTAAAAAGTATGTAGAACCTACAGATATCGTTTTACACGCTGAAATACAAGGAGCTCCGTTTGTAGTTATAAAATCCAGAATAGACGCAAGAATAAAGGAAATAAAAGAGATAACACCTGTTGCTATAAGAGAGGCGTCAGAATTTGGTGCATCATATTCAAAAGCGTGGCAAATGGGGCTCGGCAATGTTGATATGTATTGGATAAGACCGAATCAAGTAAAAAAAGTTCCTGGCCTTCCTAAAGGCTCTTTTCAGATACAGGGAGAGAGAAATTACCTGAAAAAAACGCCATTAAAGATAGCAATAGGTTTTAACATAAAAAACAAAAAACTTGAATATGGACCTTCCCAGGCTATAAGAAGCAGATGTAAATACATGACAACAATAAAGCCGGGCGACACATCTGCAACAGAACTTGCCAGACGCATAAAAGAAGACTTTATCAGCAAGGCTGTTACAGAAGAAGAGGCTAATCTTTTGAAATCTATAAATTTGAATGATATAGAGAAATTAATTCCTTCCAGAAGGGGAAGTTTTATTCTTGGTCAATAAATTTTTCTATGATTAACACAATCTCTTTATGAGCATTTTCTGTAGCCCATCCAGCTTAAAAATAAAACACAACTGTCTAGAAATTGATAAAATTACAAAGATATAAATTCTGATAGTAAAACAAAGGTCCATAGTAAACCAACAAAAACAAATGTATAAATTTCTCCTTCAGTAAGACTCTTTTTTTCATAAAAAACTTTTACTGAAAAAATTATGAAAAGAATTGAAAAAATTGCACCACTACCAATAGTTGCTTTGGGAATGAAAAAATCAAATAAAGGACCTGGAAGATTCAAAGAATGTGTAAAAGCATAAGCAAGCGCAACAAATGTAAAAATGGGGGGAATTAAAGAAAGCAGACCTATGATTTTATCGATTCGATTTATGCCCATAGATACACTTTATTTTTTGTTTATTTATAATTTTTAAGATTCAATTATTTATTATTTCTCTTTGATTTGCTCCTCTACGATTTTAACTATGTCTTTATGAACTTCTTCTATGGATCTGTTGCCATCTATTACAAATGTATTTGGGAAATAATTTTTTAAAGAAAGATATGCTTTCCTTATTTTATTTAGTTTTTCCTCCTCCTCAAACAATTCTGCGTGAAATCTGGACTTAGTAATTCGTTGAAGACAAATTTTTGGCAAAACATCTAAAATGAATGTTATATCCGGAGCTGGAAATTTTGAGTTAATCTCTTTTAAAAATTGCATATCAACATCCAAAGAGCCAAATGCCAGCGTAGACAATATGTATCTGTCACATATAACTATCTTTCCATTATTAATAGCTGGATTAATCTGTTTATCCAAATGGTGTGAACGGTCCGCAGCAAATAAAAGTTGCAGAGCTAAAGGAGTTGTTTTCCATTCATGCCGCAAACCGGCCTTTATTAAGCCACCTATTAAACCGTTTGTCTGTTCCTTTGTCAGAACTGTCTTTTTGCCTTTTTTTGAAAAATAATCATAAAGCAAACCCGACTGTGTCGATATCCCAGAACCATCCAGACCCTCAAATACTATAAATTTTCCAAGCATAAAGTCACCTGATTAGAATAGCTGTGAAGGTTTAAATTAATATTTCTTGTATGCTTTCCAATCATCGTCTACTTTTTCTTGTATTTTTTTTATATCTTCGTCCTTTAGATGCTTAAACCTGCCCTGCAAACTAAGATAGTCTTTAACTGGCTTTCTTTCCGATGGTGTGACATTTATTTTAATTTTTCCATTTTCTATTTCGCACAAAATCCACATACCTGTTTCAACAGCAAGCCGTGCTACATGTATAGTTTCAGAGCTGTCAAATCGCCAAGAAATTGGGCATGGCGCAAGTATATGTATGAATTTCGGGCCTTTGATTGTCAACGCCTTTTTCACTTTTCTTTCTAAGTCATCTGGGTATGCCAAAGAAGCGGTGGCAACATATGGAACTTTTTGTGCAGCAAGCATCTGCACAATTGGCTTTTTAAATGTTTTATTTCCAATAGAAAATTTGCCAGGGGGGCTGGTAGTTGTAGCTGCACCATAGGGAGTAGCTGAACTTCTTTGCAAACCAGTATTTGCGTAACATTCATTATCATAGCATATATACAAGACATTATGCCCCCTGTCAATCATTCCTGATAAAGACTGCAATCCAATATCAAATGTCCCACCATCTCCGGCAATTGCCACAACATGTGTGTCTTTTCCCATTTTTTTCAACGCAGACTCAACACCAGAAGCAACAGCTCCGGTACATTCAAAGGCTGTATGTATGTAGGGAACATTCCAAGAGCTTAATGGATATTGTGTTGTGGTTACTTCAAGACAACTTGTTCCATTCACAATAATAACATTATCTCCAACTGCTTCTAAAATTCTTCTTACAGCTAAAGATGCTGGACAACCTGCGCATGACCTCGTACCAAACGAAAGCAATTTTTTCATAATATCACTTTTTTAGCTGGGAACCGACCCAATGAATATTTTCTTCTTCTTTTCTTATGGTCCCAAAGATTTTGACTATATCCTCTATCTGAATATCTCTTCCACCCAGACCTCCTATAAAATTAGAAACTGGCTTATCTACAAATGTCTTAACATCTGCCCACAACGCTCCTCCAATTCCAAAGGAAATGTCCTTCTCAAGCACACCCAAAGCTTTTAGATTTTTAGTTAAATCTATTATTTCTTTATTTGGGAACGGTCTATATGTCTTTATACGTATTAGCCCAATATCAGATATTTTTTTCTCATCCAAAATATGCTTAATTGTTCCACATACAGAGCCCATAGAAATTATTGCATAATCTGCAGATTCCATATTATAAGTTTCTACCAACCCATCTCCATATATTCTGCCAAATTTTTTGTTGAACTCTCTATTCTCATTTTTTATCACATCTTTAGCGCTAAGCAAAGCCCTATGTTGTTGTTCCTTGAACTCCTGAAATGCTTTTGGACCTGCCATCATACCTTGTGTTATTGGGTTTTTTGGATCCAAAACAACCTTTGGTTTATAGTCGCCAAGATATCCAGCTACCGTATCTGGAATATCAACGGGCTCGTAGGTATGAGACAAATAAAACCCGTCTATGCAAACCATGACAGGCAGGTGGATTGTTTCCGCAATTTTATAAGCTTGTATAGTGGTATCTAACGCTTCTTGGCTTGATTCGACAAACAACTGGACCCAACCAGAATTACGAACAGCCATTGCATCAAGCCAGTCATTCCATATACTAAGTGGGCTAGAAACTGATCTGTTCGCAACATTTATAACTATTGGTAGTCTCATGCCAGAAGCAACATGCAGCATTTCGTGCATCAACATCAGGCCTTGGGAAGCTGTTGCTGTATATGTTCTAACACCTGTTGCCTGAGCACCTATGCATGCAGACATAGCTGAATGCTCCGACTCAACACATAAAAACTCACTATCCAATTGTCCATCAGCAACCATCTTGCTCAATCGTTCAACTATATGTGTTTGCGGTGTTATGGGATAGGCGGCAATTACCTTTGGTGCACATAATCGGACAGCCTCTGCTACTGCGTGGCTTCCTTCTATGACCTTTTTCATATAAAATCACCGCTTCAACTTATTTTTCAACTTCTTTTTCTATAGCCTTAAATGGGCATTCTTTCAAACATATCAAACATCCTTTGCAATAATCATAATTTATCTCTGCCTTTTTTTTCCCATTTTTTTCAACAATCTTTATAGCTCCTTCAGGACAGAATTTTGTACATGTTCCGCAACCAACACATCTATCAGTCACAATCGGCTTAAAAGTTCTCCACGATCCTGTCTTATTTTTAACAGACGTTCCTGGCTCAGCCCAGGCACCTTCGTTAAATTTCTTATCCATAAAACACACCTAATTAGTGGAATCATAAACTTTTTGCAGAACCTCAATATTTTTGTCAGCCAATTCTCCAGAAAATTTTTCCTTTATAGCATCTTTTAATGCGTTTAAACTTACCAGACTTGTCTTCTTTGACAGCGCGCCAAGTACTGCTGTATTTACAATTGGTTTTCCTATTATATCCAATGCTATCTGGGTGGCGTCAACATATATAATCTTGTATTTTTTTTCAAGTTCTATGTATTTTTCTTTAGAGTTCAGAATGATGATTCCGCTATTTTTCAACCCATTTAGCGTATCCGGCAGATTAAGCAATGATGGATCCAAGATGATTATATAATCCGGCGTATAGACATGGGTCCTCAGTTTTATTTCTTTATCGTCTATTCTGCAGAATGCCATTGCTGGTGCTCCTCTTCTCTCGACCCCAAAATGAGGAAAAGCCTGCGAATATCTTCCGTCTTTAAAAGCAGCTATTGCCAAAATCTCGGAAGTTGTCACAGCGCCTTGCCCGCCCCTTCCGTTTATGCGTATTTCAATCATTTTACCACGGTGTATCAGTATGGTCTTGTAATAGAGATATTTAGGGAAAATATTATATTTATAGTTTTTGTTTCAGATTCGTCAATTATTATTGGCTGATTATAATTTAAGTGTTAATTATAAACTTTAATTAGTTTTCCTTTATCTTTATTTTATGAAAATAGTTGCAGTTATGCCAGCCTACAACGAGGAAAAAACAATATATGAAATGGTAAAAAAGACAAAACAGTATGTTAATAAGGTCATAGTTGTAGATGATGGCTCATCGGACAGTACAGCAAAATTAGCCAGAAAAGCCGGAGCAGTCGTAATAAGACATAAAAAAAATATGGGCCTCGGCTCAGCTATAAGAACTGGTCTGGAAAGGGCCAGAAAATTTGGAGCTGATGTTACAATAACACTAGATGCAGATGGTCAACATAACCCAAAAGATATTAAAAAATTTATAGAAAAAATAAACCAAGGATATGATTTTGTTCTCGGCAAGCGTAATTTGTCAAAATACCCGTTTTATAAAAAGTTAGGTAATCTTTCATTATCGTTCATGATCAATCTTATTTCAGGAACAGCTCTTTTGGACACAGAGTCCGGGTATCGGGCATTTTCTAAAAATTGCTTAAAAAAAATAAAACTTCAGGCGAAAAAATATGAAATAGCTGCAGATATAATATTTCAAATCGGAAAACACAACATAATGGCGTGCAATATAAACCTAAGCCCTTCTATATATAGAAGAGGAAGGGGCGTAACAGTATTTGATGGCTTCAGGAATTTTTTCTACCTGCTAAGGAGAAGAAAAAGGAATATTATGGAATATCTTAAAGACTTCAAATATGTTGTAATACATGCAGCAAGAAGTATGATTAAATGGTTAGTTGAGTAATGTTAGAGGATTAAGCGAAACCCGAAATGATTCAGAGCAAGTAAAGCAAAGCCTTAATTTAATGAAGTGTGCTAAGCATAATCTTTAATTGAGTATTGTGGGTTTTTAGAGGTTTATTATTTAGACAGCTGCCGTGCAACTAAATTATAATCCCTGAATATCTGTTTTATTCCATTTTCCAAAGAAATTTTAACATCAAATCCAGCTTGTCGCAAGGCGGAAATATCTGCTACACTTCTTCTAATGTCTGCCTGTCTTGCTTTGATGTATTCTTTCTCTAGTTTTTTGCAGCTTACTTTCTCTATAATTTTAACAAGCTTATTAATAGACGTCTCTTTTCCAGTCCCAATGTTATAAACGCCCGGCTTATCTGATAAAAATAAAGCTGCACCAACAACGTCATTCACATGAATAAAATCTCTTGTTTGTTTTCCATCCCCCTCTATAAAGACCTTTTTATTATTTTTTGCAGCTTCGATAAACTTTTTTATAACACCGCTACAACCAATGCCATACACGTTGAATGGTCTTAAGATGGATAAAGAAAAATATTTTTTATATTTTAGGCATTCTTCTTCTGCCTCTAATTTTGACAAGCCATAATTATTTATTGGCTTTTTTATTGCATTTTCTTTTATTGGATTATCCTGCAACCCGTAAACAGCTGCACTGCTGAAAAATACAAAATTTTTTATTTTGGCTTTCAACGCATACATTAGCACGTGCTTGGTCCCTTCTACATTTATAGAATAATTCTCCTCCGGGTGCGCTTCAGCAAAAGGGACAGAAATCTGGGCAGCAAGATGATAAATTGTGTTTACGCGAGGCAAATCTATCTTATCTCTTATGTCCCCCTTAATAAATTCAGCTCCTCTAAACCGTGGCTTTTTTTTGTCAAAAATTATAACCTCTTCACCTGCTCTTAATAATTCTTTTACTAAAAAGGAGCCAATAAACCCAGATCCGCCTGTAACTAATACTTTCATGGCACTCCGCTCACATTTATCTGACCAGCTATTTCATAATCTGGCTCATTTTCTGTTGTGTTGATTAACTTGTTTTGGTTTTGAGCTGCCTGTTTTTGTGCTGAAATATTGTCATCCACGTTTCCTGTAACACAGCCACTTACAAAAATTAATATAACCAACAAAATAACCAATAGTTTCATATCATCACATTAAATTAGATTATGACGAATTATTTATAAATAATTCATAAAAATTGCTTTCTGCATAAAATCGTCGTAACAATAGCTTTATAAACATTTATGTGCATATGCACAGTATGGTAAGACCGAGAAAAATAAGAATAGTTCAGAATGAACCAGAGGTAAACTACTTCAAACCAAGGAGAATTCCCCTTTCAGATTTAGAAAAGGTTATACTAAAAATAGAGGAACTTGAAGCAATAAAATTGAAAGACCTTAATGGGCTTAACCAAAAAGCATGCGCCAAAAAGATGAAAATTTCCCGGGGCACTTTTCAGCGTATACTGAACTCAGCTAAAAAGAAGATTTCAGATGCGCTGATTAATGGGAAGGCGATTCAAATAAAGGGTGGTAATTATAGAATAGCTCAAAAATCAGAATATTGTGTCTGCCCTATATGCGGATACAAAGAATATCACATAAGAGGAATTCCCTGCAGCAAAACTAAATGTAAAAAATGCGGGTCTTTTATGAGGAGAAAATAATGTTTATTTAGAAAGGAGGTGAATAACATGCCAGGATATGATGGAACAGGTCCAGAAGGAAAGGGTCCAATGACAGGAAGAGGTCGTGGATATTGTATAATCCCGACAACAGAGAAAAAAGAGCCAACTTATCGACCAAGATTCAGACCATTTGGACTAGGACGCGGTCGTGGAAGAGGATTTGGCAGAGGATTTGGACACCAATCAGACATAAATCCAAGAGGATTACCACGACCAAGAGATGGAAGAGGGCGATGGTAAATATATAGAGATGATTAATATACCAAGAGGAACTGGTCAAGGAATAGGTGTGGGAATAAGATTTTGGAACAGCCGAATGTATATGTCCAAAATGTGGATATAAAGATACACATCAGAGGGTATTCCATACAATCAGAAGTTGGGCCAAAAGTGTGGAACCCGTATGTTAGGAAGGTGAAAAAAATGAAAGTAGCAATTAGCTCAACTGGAAAAGATATAGAAAGCCAGATAAGTCCAATTTTTGGAAGATGCCCATATTTTGCAGTTGTGAACATAGAAAATAATAAAATAAAAAGTACAGAAGTAATAGAGAATCCTGCCATAAATCAGAGGGGAGGAGCAGGCATAGTAGCAGCGCAAATAGTTGGTAATACAGAAGCAAAAGCTGCGATATCGCTGGCATTTGGCCCAAGGGCTTTTGCAGCTTTGCAGCAACTTGAAATAGAAATCTACGAAGGCGTTGGCGGAACTGTAAAAGATAACATAGAAAAATTTATAAGAGGAGAGCTGAAAAAGGCTCAGATAAGAACCGCTGGTTTTGGATTTAGACGTGGCTTTGGAAGAAGAGGCAGATGGAATGAATAAGGAAACTGATTTAAAGATGGGAGTAAAGGCCTCTCTCATCTCTATATCTATTTCCCTTTTCTTAGCTTTAGCAAAAGGAATAGCTGGGTTTTTGTCTGGCTCATTGGTTTTGATAAGTGATGCACTGGAGTCAGCATCTGATATAATTTCTGGCTTAGCATCTTTTTTTAGCCTCAAGTTATCTCAAAGAAAGCCAAATGAAAAATTTCCTTACGGCTATTATAAGGCTGAAAATATATCGGCCCTATTCATTTCTATAATTATAACGTATGGAGCTATAAGGTTACTTTTTGATGGGTATCAGAGAATTTTTGCTCTGGCAACTATCCAACATCCTATTATCTCACTAACCGTTGCCGCAAGTTCTGGCTTAGTGGCCTTTGTCAACTCAGCATATTTAAAAAGAGTTAGTAAAGAAATAAACTCCCAGAGCCTTGATATAATGAGCAAGGACCGGCTAAAAGATGTTTTTGTTTCTTTCATCGTTTTTATTACAATTCTGCTTTCTAATTATAAAATCCCTTATATAGAAGGGCTAATCACAATAATAATTTCTATGATTGTGCTTAAATTTGGGCTTTTTAGTTTAAGGGATTCTATATTTTCATTGATGGATGTCAGTCCTAATAAAATACTTGTTAAAAACATAGAGAAGCAGATAAAGCTAACTCCTGGTGTAGAAAGCTTGAATAATCTTAAACTTAGGAGGTCCGGACCATTTATTTTTGGGGAGGTTAGTATAAAAATTAAGAAATTTGCTAATGTTAACAAAGCACATGAAATAGCTGATCAAATTGAAAGAAAAGTAAAAAAGAAATTCAAAGACGTCAATTCCTTTACTATTCATATAGAACCTTATGAAAGCTTAAAACATAAAGTTGCGATACCGATAAAAAAACCAAAGGGGTTGGATTCAGTAGTCGTAGAACATTTTGGCCGAGCAGATTATTTTCTCTTTGTTGAAACTGAAAGAAAATCTATCCGCAGATTTTACTCAAAACCGAACCCAAATAAGAGCAAGAGCGTCCGTGCAGGACTATCTACTGTACATTTTCTTCTGAAAGAAAAAGTAGACATACTCATAACAAAAGAAATTGGCGAAATTTCCTTCCACAGCATGCGAGATAATTTAATTGACATCTACAAGATAAAAGGTAGAACCGCAAAAGAGGTTATAGATAACTTCTTAAAAAATAAACTTGAAAGATTAACAAAACAAACGAGGAAGAAAGACTAAAAAGTTGATAAAAATAGATGATTGATATGGATATCCTAGAATTGCGCAGAGAGATGCAGAAAAGAAGAGAAATAATAAAAGCAAATATGAAAAAAATAAAATATAAAATAGCTGTAATGAGCGGCAAAGGTGGTGTTGGTAAGACAACAGTTGCAGTCAATCTCGCAGTTTCGCTGGCAAAAACTGAACCAACAAAGCCTGTACGCGTTGCACTTCTTGATGCTGACATAGACTGTCCAAATGTAAATAAATTTATGGGAATAGAGGAGCATTTATCTGTGAAAAATGAAAAAATTATTCCAATCAAAAAATATGGCATAGATGTGGTTTCATTTGCGTCGCTCCAAGAAAGAGAGGACCAACCTATTATCTGGCGTGGACCTATGCTCTCCAAGGCCATAATGCAACTTTTGGAGCAGGTTGAATGGGGTAAACTGGATTATTTGGTTATTGACCTTCCGCCAGGAACAAGCGATAGCTCTTTAACAATTATGCAAGAGCTTGTACCAGATGGTATAATTGTAGTAACAACACCAACAGATGTAGCTGTTGTTGATGCAAAAAAATCAGTAAATATGGCAAAAAAACTTAAGATACCTGTCCTGGGTATCATAGAAAACATGTCTGGAGAAATATTCGGAACTGGGGGTGGGGAAAAGGCCGCAGCAGATATCGGAGTAAAATTTTTAGGCAGGCTGAAATTGGATGCGGGGATAGCAAGATGCGCAGAAAAGAAAAAGCCATTTGTCCTTGAGTCGTTTGAATCCGCAGAGGAATTTAAGCATATTGTAAATACTATTGTAAAAGAGGTGTTAAAATGAGAATTGCGATCCCAATCGATGAAAACAAAGGATTATATAGCGATGTCGCGTATCACTTCGGAAGATGTGAATTTTATCTTATTATAGATGAGGATGGAAAAATTGTTGAAACCTTGAATAATGAGAGCGCACATATGGGAGGAACAGGACTTCCGCCAGAACTGCTTAAGAAGCATAATATTGATATTCTGCTTTGCCAAGGGATTGGCCCAAGTGCCATAGAGCTTTGTGAAAAGCTTGGAATTGTTGTTTATACAAGCCAAGCAAAAACTGCCAAAGAAATATTTGATCTTTGGAAATCTGGAAAGCTCGAGAAGGCAACAAGAGATAACAGTTGCGACGAACATAAAATATAGTTGCATAGATTAGCAAAAAATTAAAATTTATTTGACAAATATTTAAAGTCAAATTATGTGGGGGGTGAGAAAAATGAAAACTTTGTCAGTACTTGTTTTGATTCCAATAATCATAACTACATTTGCGGCTTTTGCACTCGCGACTGATTCTGATAACATAACCAATAATACAAATATTGTATGTGCTGTTTATTTCACGGGTGTAGGTTGCCCACACTGTGCAAGAGCAGACCCTGTCGTTCTTAGTGAACTTGTCAACGAATATAATGATCTGGTTATAATTGAGTATGAAATTTATCAAGAGCGGGACAATGCTCAACTGCTCTATGGTTATGATTCTAACTATAATTCCGGCCTTGGAATTCCTCTAATAATATTTAGCAAGGATAAACATATTATTGGTGACATCCCGATTTTGCAAAATGCGGAAAAAACAATTAATAATCTTAGCTGGAATCCTTGCCCATTGCTGAACGGTTCTTCTGTTCCGTTTAGTCAGATGGACATTGTATCATTGCCCGGAAAGCCGAAGATATGGGCCAAGGATAGAATTCTGATAAAGACAGGGGAAGGGGGAGATAATCAACTACTAAAAGATTTGTTGGGAACCGAAACGCCTTGCTCTTTGCTGAATAATAAAAGCTATGAGACAACTGATGCAAAACCTGCTCCACTCTCCGGAAGTAGCGTGAAATTTGACAACGCAATAAAGCTAAAAGGCTGGACATTTCAATGGAATGGGAATGGTCTGGAGAATAATGGAACGGGTGGCAACTGGACTAATGATGTAAACGAGACAGATAGAAGTAACAAGGAGGAAACTAAAAAAGACTTGACTCTACCCAAAATAGTTTCGCTGGCAGCTGTTGATGCAGTGAATCCGTGCGCCTTGGCTGTGCTTACACTGATGCTAATAGCAATACTTACTTACAATCCGAAAAAGAAAAGAAATGTTCTGCTGGCTGGCTTGGCTTTCACGATATCGGTTTTCGTCATGTATCTTTTCTATGGCTTGGTTATTATAAGATTCTTCCAGCTTATACAGGCACTCGCCGCGATTAGACTGTGGTTGTATAAAATACTTGGTTTGCTCGCAGTGATACTTGGTTTGCTAAACCTGAGGGATTTCTTTCACTACAAACCTGGCAGACTTGGAACAGAGATGCCTATGATGTTGCGACCGAAGGTTAAGAAAATCATATCAAGAGTGACATCACCGAGGGGCGCGTTTGTGGTTGGGTTGTTTGTAACAGTGTTTCTTTTACCTTGCACAATCGGACCTTATGTCATAGCAAGTGGTATATTATCTGCGCTTGAGCTGATGAAAACCATACCATGGTTATTGATTTATAACTCAATTTTTGTTCTACCTATGATTGCTATAACATTAGTTGTCTACGCCGGAATTAAGAAGGTCGAAGACGTTTCCGGATGGAAGGACAAGAATATTCGCTATTTACATCTAGTCGCTGGATTGATTATAATCTGCCTCGGTATAGCAATGGTTATGGGACGGGTATGAGAATCGGCATCAAATATAATTGAAATTTATGGTAAAAGATGGGTATGATTGATGAAATGAATTCGTTGAAACAAAAGATTTATCTGTGTAAGCGATGTAATCTATGGAAAACCAGAACTAATCCTGTTGTCGGGGAAGGTTCATTAACTACTAATATTATGTTTATAGGTGAGGCGCCTGGCTATAATGAAGATCAACAAGGCAAACCATTTGTAGGCAGGGCAGGAAAAATATTTGACGAATTACTCAACTCAATTGGGTTAAAAAGAAAAGATATTTACATTACAAACATATTAAAGTGTCGGCCACCTGATAATGCAAATCCATCTCCAGAGCAGATAAAGGCATGCAGCCCTTATCTCGATGAACAAATAAAAATAATTCAACCAAAGATTATTGTTACATTAGGAAATTTTGCATTATCATATATTTTTGATAAATTTAGATTGAAGCAAGAAAAAATAAGCAGTATACATGGAAGGGTTTTTACATTGGCTAATCTTGTAGGTATTGAAAAAATAGTAGCAATGTATCACCCAGCTGTTGCTGCATATAATCCGAGCATGAAAGCTATTCTAATCAAAGATTTTAAAAATATTGGGGATTATTCATGAAAACCATGAGAATCGCAATCACAGGTGGAAAAGGCGGAACTGGGAAGTCAGTTATATCTACATCGTTAGCTGGATATCTTTCTAAAAAAAATAGCGTTCTTCTGGTAGATGCTGATGTAGATTGCCCAAATGATCATCTGATTTTATCTATAGAAAGAAAAAAATTGAAAGAAGTAAAACAAATGATTCCGAAATGGAATTTCGATAGGTGCATAAAATGTGGGAAATGTTCTGAAGCTTGTAAAGCTAATGCTATCCTCCAAGTTAAAAACAAATATCCTATATTTTTCAGAGAGCAATGTAATGGGTGTGGTGCCTGTTTATTGGTATGTCCTGAAAACGCTATAACCAAATCTTCGAAAACTGTCGGTAATATTTTTGTGGGGAAAAACCAAAATCTATCTTTTCTCAGTGGTGAATTAATGCCCGGTGAACTTATCTCTGAACTTATTGTAGATTCCCTAAAAAAAGAAATAAAAGGCAATTATGATTTTATTTTAATAGACACTGCCGCAGGCACACATTGTGATGTTATCGCGGCGCTGGATGGATGTAACTTGGCATTAGCAGTTACAGAACCAACACCTCTTGGAGAGCATGACTTGGATTTAATTTTGCAACTTACAAAAAAATTAGATATACCGACAAAGATAATTCTAAATAGATCAGATATAGCAAAAAAAAGTAAAATAAAGCAGATGGCTAAAAATTACGGAGTAGAAATGATATCAGAAATACCTTATAGCAAAAAAATACAACAACAATATTCCAAAGGTGAATTAATAAAAGACAAAAATATAGAAAAACTTGCTGAAAAAATAGAGAAGATGAACAAACAATGAAAGGGATATATGCGCTTATCATAAATTTGGAGAAAAATATTAAAATCAGAGTTGGCTCACTCGGTCATATACCTTTTAAGAGAGGCATGTATGTTTACGTGGGTTCTGCCCAAAATGGAATTGAACAAAGAGTTAAAAGACATTTGAAAAGGCGAAAGAAAAAACACTGGCATATAGACTATCTGCTAGAGCATGCAAACGTGAAGGATGTTTTGGTTAAAAAAGGTCCAAAAAACCTAGAGTGCTTAATTGCAAAAAAATTAATGGGGTTTTCTGTTCCAATCAAAGGATTTGGATGTTCTGATTGTAATTGTGAAAGTCATTTGTTTATGATTAATAAAAGTAAAATAAAGAAACTAAAAATGAAAAGTATGGTGTTTAGATGAAAAAAATAGCAATACTTTCAGGAAAAGGAGGGGTCGGTAAATCAACAATAACAGCATCTTTGGCTGTACTTCTATCCAAAAAAAAGAAGATAATTGCGGTTGATTGTGATATTGATGCTCCTAATCTTGGTCTGGTTTTGGGCCTGCGCCAAAATGATTATAAGTGGAGAGAAATTTCAACAAACGAAAAAGCGGTATTGATAAAGAAAAGATGTATAGGGTGTAAAAAATGTGTTCATGTTTGTAACTTCTCAGCTATCTCGTGGGATAAAGAACGGCCGGTCTTCGACGAAATGCGATGCGAAGGATGTGGTGCCTGTTTATTGGTGTGTCCTGAAAACGCTATAAAACTTAAAAAAGTAAAAAATGCGTATATAGGTGTGAGCCAAACACACGGATTTCCAATAGTTACAGGAAAATTAAAAATGGGTGAAAGTGGAAGCGGTAAAATAATTATAGAAGTAAAAAATACGGCATCAAAAGTAGCAAAGAACGCTGATATAATGTTAATAGACTGCGCTGCTGGCATTGGGTGCCCTGTTATATCCTCTATACAAGGATCTGATTATGGAGCGATTGTAACTGAGCCGACACCTTCAGCATTTCATGACATGAAAAGAAGTCTCCAGATCCTCGATAATTTTCATATTCCTTGTGGAATAATTATAAACAAGTATGATCTAAGTAGAAATTTCAGCAGAAAAATAGAGCAATTTGCATATAAAAATAAATTATCAATTCTCGGGAAGCTTCCTTATGATAAAAAATTCGTAGAGGCTCTTGTTCGTCTAAAACCTATAGTTGAATATGATGAAAAATTTGAAAAAAAATTTGAAAAGATATTAAATAAAATTATGACTGGGATTAAACACTAGGCTTTTAAGGATTTTAAGTAATTTCTAGCACATTGTAAATCTTCCTCTGTGTCAATATCTATCCAAAAGTTTCCTGTAATATCTATAGAAAATAATTTCCCCTCTGAAGCCATTAATTTCATGGCATCAGATAATTTAGTTGTTCCATTTTTCATCGATTGTTCTAACGATTCAAAAATATATGGGGTACAAAAAAAACATCCTGTATCAACAGCATTATATAATTTAATCTTTTTACCTATATCTAAAATTTTTTTGTCCTGCTCATAAACTTTTGTGGCTTCATCTAAATCAAATATATTTTCTAGGTCTTTGTCAATACAAAGTGCACAACCATCCGCTATCTCATAATTTACCATTTTTTCTAAAATAGTGGGTTCAACTATGTGATCAGACATTAAAAGTAAGAAATTCTCTTTAAGAACATCTTTAGCACAATAAACTGAATACCCATTTTCTTTTTCTGAAAAATTTGGGTTCTCAATATATTTTATCTTATTTTTACCATTTTTTAGTGCTTCTTTTATTTTTTCTCCTTCATAACCCGTAACAATAACAAACTCGTCTAAGCCAACACTATTACAGGCGTCTAAAATAGTTTCGATTATTGTTTTTTCATTTACTCGTATCAATGACTTTGGCCATTTTTTCATGGCTAATCGCTTTCCTCTACCTGCTGCAATAATTAGTGTTTTCACTTTTATCACATAAGAATGATATATCTAGTATAAATTTAACTAAATTTATACCCGAAATCTTCAAAAATCTTTTTTTGTTTTTGAGAATCTTTCCACGTTACCGGACTTTCGCTTATTATCGTGATGCTCATTTTTTTCTTAAGAATTTCCTTAGCCAGCGGTCTGAAAGCCGGTTTTGACATAATAGTATGTCTTTTTTCTCCTTTTGCTGTAAATTCAATACCAGAAAAATGTGAATGGTAATGTTTGATGTGACGCAATGATTTCATCTTTTTTAAGATATCAGAATAATTAATTTTTCCACCATTCCGTGCATAGATATGCGCAAAATCTACACAGATGAAACATTTTACCTCTTTTGAAAGTTTTATGAGTTCGTCTAAAGTCCCGAATTGTGAATGTTTTCCAGTTGTTTCTGGTGCCAATTTAACAGACCATTTGTTTTTTTTAATTATGTCGTTCATCTCTATAACAGCAGTCTTAACCATATCGTAAATTTTTTCTTTCTCTAGCTTTCCATAAAACGCCGGGTGGAAAACAACCGGACTTGCACCCATGTAATGTGCACGTTCGCATGATGTTAAAATCCTTTTTTTGCTTGCTTCAATTTTCTTTTTATCGGTAGATGCAAGATTAATCCAATACGGAGCATGCACACTCAGTTTTATTTTTTCTTTTTTGTTTATCTTACCAATTTTCTTTGCAAGCGCATTGCTCATCCTGACGCCATATGTAAATTCAACTTCCATGGCCTGAAGCCCAAGTTTTCTTATAGTCTCAATTCCACTTATTGTACTTTTCTCCGGAGAGCCGGCTGGACCGAGAAATATATTCTGAACCATGAAATAAATTATTATAAAGCGATTTAAATAAGTTAATTAAACGTTTTAAACAATGAGCGGTATAGAATTAACTGAATAAGAAAAGAAATACTGCATTAAATTAGTTAGAGGGGCCCTGAAGCTGATCCAAAAAATAAAAAAATCCTTGGAGCGCTTGAATTTCCATATTGTCTAGAAATTGAAATAATTCCAGGAAATTTTAAATTATCTAGCAATTCATATGGAATCAAATACATTTATCTGGTAAAATAAATCTTTTTAAGTTTTTAAGGAGCATAGATAACTATGGCAACCGAGAAAAAATCAATGCCCATGACACAGGCAGGACTAATAAGATATTTTGACGAAGAAAAAGAAGGCATACAGCTTAAGCCTGTTCATGTCGTGGCTATCTCTATTGGTTTTGTAATACTAGTTAAAATATTGCCGCTTATTCTTTAAAATTACGACTATTAGAGCACATCTGCAGAAAAATGATGTCGCATCTATGTTTGTAACTAGCTCAGCCACACATAGTTTTTGCTGCCGAACATAAAAAAACGGTAACTCGATGTAGCCCGTCTTTTGTTAACCCTTTCATTGTTCTACATTATGAACAAGTCATCAACAGGGTTGCAACCATTTGTCTATGCGCTTTTAAAACAGCTTGCACCCATATGGACTAAGCCGTTTCATCTGGCTCTTCCCTTGAAAGAAGAGTAATCACACATCACGAATCAGTGTGAAGCCAGTATCGTTTCTGTTCTTAGTCTCAGGCTCTCGCCTGAACCAAAATTTGGCCATACTTTTAGAATGGCTATAAACCATTCTGGGTGGACAGAGCTTCCTCATGCCTCAGAAAAACCTGAGGCACGGCGGTTGCTCAGCGAGTTACCGAACATATATAGAGCAGGAAACATTAAAAAAGATTTCTATCATAGAAGCTATATTTTAACCAATTTTAGTCAAAATCAATTCTTATAGCTTCTATTTTTTCTGACCATTCCTCATTTTCTTTCCTAAATTTATCATCTTCATTTCTTGTTGCCAGTATAACAGTTGCATTCGGATATTTTAGCCAAAGTTCGTTTATCTCACTAACCCAAAAGTTTTCTATTCCGTTTGTTCCGCAGGGTGTTGCGGTCAAAGACACAATTTGCTTATAATGAGGCGCTGAAAACAATTCTGGTTCGTCTTTTGGACTCGGAATTTTCCTTTCGTAGACGAGAAGAAATTCTCTAACCCCGCGTTCACCAATATCCAAATTGCCCCCATCTTTAGGAATATACCCAAACCTGGAAAGTGGTATTTTTAAAGAAAATATAGTATTGT
Source organism: Candidatus Aenigmatarchaeota archaeon (assembly GCA_021157845.1). Lineage (GTDB taxonomy): Archaea > Aenigmatarchaeota > Aenigmatarchaeia > GW2011-AR5 > JAGGXF01 > JAGGVU01. The sequence goes on along the minus strand of JAGGVU010000019.1, from coordinate 14,642 downwards.
CTCCACAATAATTTTCATCCAGAAATTTTTTATTTATGAAAATTTCTTTTTTCCTCATACCACTAATTAATAACAATAAATTATTTAAATGCTAAAGTTGTAAAAATTACTGAGGTAAAAGATAAATCTTTATAGAAAGGATTTACCTTTCGGAGTAATTGCAACTTCTCTATCTGTAGATTTTATTTTTTGTTTCTCTTCTAAGTTATAAAGGCTTCTGCAATATCAAACTTATCTACAATTTAAAAAAAGAAAAAAACAATCACAGGTTCAGTTGATTTAAAGGTTAGCTTTGGTGAGTTTTAGTAACAGTAGGCTCAATATCTCGAATTTCTTCTTGATACTTACACCCCTGTCCTATCAAACCAGTCTTCTACTGGCACTCATTGTCTATTTTCGAGAGCGGCTTGAGGCTTAGATGCTTTCAGCCCTTATCCGCGTGTGGCGTGGCTACCCAGCGATGCCTTATCAGACAACTGGTAGACTAGAGGCCACGGAAGAATGTTCCTTTCGTACTTGTTCTTCCTTACTCTCAGACAAAAGCACCCCTAACAGATATAGTCCAAACTGGCTCACGCCGTTCTAAACCCAGCTAACGTGCCCTTTTAATCCGTGAACTCCGGTACCCTTGGCTGCTGCTGCACAGCCAGGAGAGGGCGAGCCGACAGCGACGCCGCAACACGCGGGGTCGATATGAACTCTCACCCGCTACGACACCATTTTAGGGGTCTGTAAGTAATTATCGTTCAGAAGCTCAGCAAGCCTTTCCTTCTTTTTCGGATGTCTAAAATTTATTAATTCTTGAAATCTTTTCAGATTATCTTTACCATAAAATGGCAAAGTAATAACACCATTATAATCTTTCCAAGTTTTCCCTAGTCTAAAATTAAGATTTGTTAATAAAATCTGTAATATTCTAATTAAATCTTTTCTATTTGAACTGATTGTTATGTGATTTCTGGATTTTTTAATACTTCCTTCTGCATCATATACTCCTTGAAGAAATCCTAGTTGAAATTCTTTGGATTTTCTAAGTATCCATGAGGAATTTATTCTGTGTTTTTTTATTTGATTGAAAAATTTCTTGGAATAAATTCTTATTCTGTAAAATCCTTTTGAAGTTTTTCTTATTTTCACTGATTTTTTGTAAAATCTCAAAATAATTTCCTGAACAAATTCAAGCCAATACTTAGATTTTTGCTCGATTTCTACCATATATTCATTTTTCTTCTTTCTTTGATAAACTGTTCCGTCTTCGCTAGCACCAACTAAAAATCCATAAAAATAGTTACTAGTTAAATTTCTTGCGTTTAACTGAAAATTTTCAATTTTCATGATTTATTTAAGGTGAAGTAAGCTTATCTAATTTTCGTATTTGAGATCGAAAATTAGAATATGCTTGCTGAACGACTGAGAACCACCTACAAACTATCCCCAGGGTAGCTTTTCTGATGTCACATGCATCCATCTAGGATAACATGCGTATCGCTAAGTCAGGCTTTCGCCTTTGGATTTTTTGATGTTCAAAATCCAATCAAGCCGGCTTTTGCCTTTACACTCTACTCAGGATTTCTGACCCTGATGAGCCGACCTTTGAGCACCTCTGATATCCTTTCAGAGGCGTACCGCCCCAGTCAAACTGCCCATCTGCTGATGTCCCCGAAGGTTAGTTGTATAGTTATAAAAGGGTAGTGTTACACATTGCGACTCCATTAGATCTAACGACCTAATATCGACGTCTCCTACCTACTCTATACAATTATAATTATACAACAACAACAGACTGCAGTAAAGCTCCATGGGGTCTACTCTTCCCATTAGGGGTCTCTGGTCTAATCACCAGAAAGATAGTTTCGCCGGGGTCTAGTTTGGGACAGTGAAAACCTCGTTAATCTATCATGCAGGCCAACATTTAACCGGCAAGGGATTACGCTCAATCTGTTACTTTATGACCTTTACAGACTGACATGCAAAGCATGTTTTGTCTATAAGGCGAACTTGTATTTCTACAAGTTTCCTTATGTCTCCATAAGGTTCGGACTATCTCTTCACAAAAATAAGGATACTCTCCGTTCTATTTTTGTGTTTGGCGTATAGTCTCTGGGGATCCCGCTCATTTTTTTAGATTTTTCAAAACAAATTCAAGCTCATATTTTCTTTGCTTACCATTCAAATTCATTTCAAAACATTTTTTTATTAATTCTATAAATGTTTTTTTATTTGAATGCAGTTTATTTTCCAAGTCTGTTATAATTTCAGTAAATTTCTGAAAATCGTTGTTTTTCAAAATCAGTTTATATCTTTTGAAAAATGGTATTACTTTTTCTACGAGTTGTCTTCTATTATCAACCAAATAAACTAAAATATTTGGTTGTCCTGATTTTTCTATTATTCTTCCACAATGCAGTTGTCTTTTGAAAAAATGTAAAACTTTTTCATTTGATTTATGCTGTGTTATTTGGAATACTGGATCCAATGCCCATCCAAATTTAGTTGTTTTTTCTCTTTTTAATGAAATTGAAAAACAACCTTCTGCATCTGTGAAGCCAACTAAATACCAGTTAAGGTATTTGTTTTTTATCATAGAAATCACCTCTCGCGGTTTCCTGCTGATTGTCCATATTTCTAGGATTGTTCCTTACTCAGGACCTAGAACTTAACTGGATGTCTCAGCATACAGCCAAATTTTATTAAGGCAATTTTCACCTTAAGACCCTCAGAGTTAGGGCCGGCCTACAGCGGGGCTTCTTCTGGTTGAAACCAGATATCACACACCGCCAGTGGCCACGACTCATTGGCTATACAAAACCTTTCGATTTAGCAGCCAACTATGTTTTTATTAAACAGTCGGGTTTTCCTTGTCACTGCGACCTGACTACCTCTAGTCAGGCATCCCTTCTACCAAAGATACAGGACCAATTTGCCGAATTCCCTAAACTAGATTATCCCGAACGCCATCGCCTTTTGCTGCTTGAAGAGAAACAAAATTAGGTTGCTCCTTCAAGTTTCAGCGAGAGCACCTGTATTGGTTCTCGGTACGGATGCTTATCATTCTACCTTCTATATTTTCATCGGTTCTTGGACTTTTCTGAAGGCACTATACAGCGCCCCATTCCTGCATTCACTGGGTTCTCGTCATTACAACACTCCCCCAGCTTCAACAGTTAGCTACAGCGATGACTGCAGTCAGAATATCCAAAAACTTAAAAGAAGGGATAGCAAATGGTAAGCAGTATCGGAATATTAACCGATTTCCCTTTCGACCTTGTCAGTTAAGCAAGGCCTTAGGACCGACTAACCCCCAGCAGATAAACTTTACTGGGGAACCCTTGCTCTCTCAGCGACTGGAATTTTAATCCAGCTTCTTGCTACTCCCGACAGGATTATCATTCCTATAAGGTCCGCTATTCTTTACAGAATAGCTTCTACCCTTACAGGACGCCTTCCTACCAAATGTTGTTAAACAACATTTCTAAAGTATCGGTAATTGGTTTAGCCCCGCCTATTTTGCTGATAGGCAAAATTACAAATAAACTTTGTTTATTTGCCTATTTTCAGCGCTTTGAACTTTGACGGGTCCGCTATTACGCGTTGTTTAAAGGATGGCTGCTTCTAAGCCAACCTCCCCGCTGTCTTAAGTTCAAAACAACCTTCAAAACACTTAACCAATATTTAGGGACCTTAACTTTAGTCTGGGTTGTTTCCCTCTTGTGTATCAAAATTACTCCGATACACTCACTCTGCTCCTATTATGTCAATAGATTCGGAGTTTGACAAGATAACTGGGAATCTCTTCCCTTGGTTATCTAATCAGTAACTCTACCCCATTGACTATAGAGAGCAGGCTGTACTAAGGTACATTTCGGAAGGAACCAGCTATCACCAGATTCGATTGGCTTTTGGTGTTCGAAGACTATCAACTACAAATGATATTTAATCTTCGAATTTCACCCCTATTCCCAGGTCACCCGAGAGTATGCGACATCAACGGTTGCGGACTTTCATCTTGGTTTCCCAAGATTTCATCCTGCCCAGGAATAGATCATCTGGTTTCTGGTCTCATCCTTGTGACTAGCCGCACTTTCATACGGTGTTCTTCGCAAGCTACGAACAATCGCTTTCGCTATGGCTTTCGCCTTGCCACAAAGATGAACTCCCTGCCCCGTTTTTCAAAACGGACGATGGTTCACCTCTGCATAAGCAGAAGCTATCCATCTAACTGTAACCATCTGGTTTCAAGCTCTTTTCAACTCCTTTTACGGATGCTTTTCAACTTTCCCTCACGGTACTAGTGCACTATCGGACTTAGCAAATATTTAGAATTGGGAGTAGATGACTCCCAGATTTTGACTGGCAATCCAGCCAGCCATACTCAGGAACTCTGCATATCGGCCTTCTAACGTACGTCTACGGGGCTTTCACCCTCTTTGGCACTTTATTCCAAAAGATTTCGACTTTGTTAGTTAGGCTGAAGCAGGTCCTACAACCCCACATCTCCTTTTTGTTTCCAAAAAGGATTCGGTTTGTTCTGTGCTGCTTTCGGTCGCCCTTACTAACAGCATCGAGTCAGATATATATAGATAAAATCTACATATATCTATTTTTTTTCTTTCTTTTCCTGCAGGTACTAAGATGTTTCAATCCCCTGCGTTGCTTCTCACGTATGTGAGTACCCAAAAGGGTAGGATGTCCTATTCGGCAATTCTAGGTTCTAAGGCTGCATGCGCCTCGCCTAGACATATCCCAGCTTGCCAGGACCTTCATCAGTTGCTAAGCCAAGTTATCCACCAGATGATATAGGAAGCTAACTATCTTTCCAACTGAACCTATGATTGTTTCATTGATAATGCTATAAGCATTATCTAACACTTCACCCACCAGCTGCGCTGGCAGGCTGCATATGGACCGGATGGGACTTGAACCCACAACCTCTACCTAACCTGTAGACAGTCCAAACCTTATAATTGTTTTAATGCAGTGCAAGGGTAGCGATCTTTAACGCATTTCCGCGAAGCGGAAAGGACATTCCATTGATCTACCGGCCCTTTAAGATACAGCCAAGTAGGTATTTTTTAACAATCCGTAAGCAGGCACACTATTTCTAACGTCGAACCTTTGGCGTTTGATGTTAGAAATTAGGAGGTGATCCAGCCGCACCTTCCGGTACGGCTACCTTGTTTGTCGAGTGATGAGACGATTATTTTTAATTTGTCTAATTCTATGATAAGGTGACCTTAATATGTTCATAATTTTCCATATCGATTTACCTTCTTTCAGCAATTTATTAACCTTATCAACAGATGGTTCTTTGTTGGCTTCTTTGATTTTTATTAGTTTCTGTAATTTTAGTTTTTTATCGATATCTATAAAACCAATTTCTTCCTGATATTTCTTGAGATCCCTGACATAAAAGTAAATATCCTTTTTTATATTTCTATCATTTTTTATTTTTGGTTCTGTTGTGGATATGCCCAATTTACCGATAATATTGTACATCTCTAAAGTTGTCTTTATTCCGCTATTAGACGCGACTTGTTTAAATTCGATATACCCCTTTATATCAACTGAAGCCTCTGCATCAAAAAGACCTTTTACATACTCTTTCTGATTTTTTATCAGGTTTAATGCACTTTTTAATCTTGTAACAAGTTTTTTTGATGCAACTCGTATTCTTAATTTCTCCCTGTTAGATTTCCATGGACTTGTATTTTTTCTTAACTTAAAATTATCACTCGGTAACTTTAAGAGTAGAGACCATTTGGAAATCATTTTTACTTTTGATATATAGCTGTATATATCAACTTTAATCTTTTCTTTTTGAACGTGTAATTTTTTCAATGTTTTTACTGAATGCTGTGCTATAGATATTGAAGAGGTGTAAATCTCAATATGTCTGTCATCTATATATCCATCGCCTTGTATCAGTCCTATCAACCAATACATAACCCGTCTCACCACTTTACGACTATAGGCCCCCAAAAGATTTAAAGCTTCTTTTGAAGTTAGCCCTCCTTGTAGGGCTCTGGTTCGACTTGTACAATTAGTTGAAAATCAACTTTAGAACAAGCCTCACCAAAGCTCCACTCAGATGGCTTGACGGGCGGTGTGTGCAAGGAGCAGGGACGTATTCAGCAAAAGACTCCACACAATCTTCCAAAGCATCAGTGCTTCTGAAGTATTGTTTGATGACTTCTGCTTACTAGGGATTCCAGCTTCACGAGGGCAAGTTGCAGCCCTCGATCCGAACTAGGCGTAGATTTAAGGGTTTAGCTTCCCTAACTGACATATGTGCAAAAGCACAAATGATTTCAGGGTTGCATCCCGTTGTTCTACGCATTGTAGGCCGCGTGTAACCCAGAAAATTCGGGCCATACAGACCTGCCGTTGCCTGTACCTTCCTCTTCTTTAGCAGAAGCAGTCTCACTAAAGTGCTTACTCTGCGGACAGAGTAATAGCAAATAGTGACACAGGTCTCGCTCGTTTCCTGACTATCTGTACCTCTAGAGTTTGGGCTCTAAAGGTTTAACAGGACACCTCACGGCACGAGCTGACGACGGCCATGCAACACCTCTCAGCGTGTCAGGTAAGCCCTTCAGACTGACCATCATACTGCTGTCTTTTCTGGTAAGGTTCCCGGCGTTGAATCCAATTAAACCGCAGCCTCCACCCCTTGTAGTGCTCCCCCGCCAATTCCCTTAAGTTTCAGCCTTGCGGCCGTATTTGGGGAAAGGCCACGCGACTTAATTTATTTTTTTCTTAAACTAAATGCTGCGACCTTTCTCTCCCCAGGCGGCCCGCTTAACACCTTCGCTCCGGCACTGCATATCCACAAGAGATATGCAACACCAAGCGGGCATCGTTTACAGCTAGGACTAATGGGGTATCTAATCCCAGTCGCTCCCCTAGCTTTCGTCCCTCACTGTCGGACCCGTTCTCGTCGAGCGCCTTGTTTGGAAATTTTTGGCTAATCCAAAAATTTACGCCACAGGTGGTCCTCTTAGGATTAAAGGATTTTACCCCTACCCCAAGAGTACCCTCGACGTCTCCCGGTCCCTAGTTTGTTAGTATCTCCGACGAGCCTACTAGTTTACTAGTAGATTTCATCAGAAACTTAACAAACCAGCTACGAACGCTTTAGGCCCAATAAACGAGATTACCACTCGTGGCGCGGTTATTTGCGGTTCGAATACGCACTACGTTTATTCGAATTACCGCGGCGGCTGGCAACCGTCTTACCCACCACTTATTCGTCTACCTTTTTAGAGTAGACAAAAGACTTGGCAGTGCCAAATCACTCAGGATTCCCTCATCACCCTTTCAGGCATTGTGAAGGTTTCGCCCCTGCTGCGCTCCGTAGAGCCTGGATTCATGTTTTCTGTTTGAAGAACGGATAAATTAATTCCGCTCATTTCAAATCTCAGAATCCATCTCCGGGCTATCGCTCTCACGACCCGTACGGATTATAGCCTTGTTGGGCTTTTACCCCAACAACAAGCTAATCCGCCGCAGTCTCATCCTTAGGCGCCGAAGCTTTCAGAAAAAGAACCTTCCAGTATCTTTTTCCTATCAGATATTATCCTCAGTTTCCCGAGGTTATATCTGACCTAAGGGCAGATTAACTACGTGTTACTGAGCAGTTCGGTTTGATCTTGACAGAATGTCAATCTCAAAACCTTGCATGGGTTAATCGAATCCTGATAGCAGTAACCTCCGGCGGGATCAACCGGAATTGACGAAGTTCTACTAACGGATATTGTTAAACACCTACTTGACTATATCTGACCTAAATATAAATTCAGATCTTCATAACTTCTACTACAAAAGGTAACTGTTCTTCATCTTTAAGCAAAAGCTGCTTAAATCTTAACAAACGCCAAAGTGTAGCATGGTTTATTTGGAAGGCAATGCTTAAATAGTTTTCGTTTGGCTACCCAAAAATTTAATAGGTTATTTTGATAGCCATACACAAGCTGACTATATTTAATTTGAAAAAAATTGATAGTATTAAACGTTGTTCAGAAAGAAAGGCCGCGACTGGGAATTTCAGAGCCTTTTCAGATTTTTCCATTGAAGCTTTTTTCTAAAAAGGTTCGTTTGAACCCAGCCTAAAGGATGTCTGCAACCCTTTCTTTTGTCTGGCGAAGTCAAAAAGGATTGCCACAGTCCTTTGTGCTAACCATTGTAGAGCCCCTCTTTGTAAGAACCACTTGTTTCTTTACGAAAAGGGACTTAGCTACACCATCGCGGCCATAAACTAAAAATAAATAATAAAACATTTAAACTTAATAGATTATCTTAAATGCGTCATCTCCTTTTTCTTTTATCCAAGTTGTTTCTAGACTGTCAACTCTCGCGGCTGCTGGGCCTTGTCTCATCAACATAAGCATTTTCTCTATCACCTCTTTATCTCCTTCTAGCTCTGCCTCAACGCGGCCATCTGCAAGATTCTTTACCCATCCGGTCAAACCCAAACGATTTGCATTCTTCTGTACAAAATCTCTATAAAAAACACCCTGAACTCGACCGTAAATAAACACACTTACCCTAGCCATATAATCACGTCAAAAATTTACATTAATATTAAATAACAGTAAAAATAATTTAAATACTTCGTGGGATTAATATATTTAAATCGAATTAAATTTACGATATTTATAAATTCGATTTTGATATGTTAAAATCAGCTTCGCTGATTTTAAATATATTTATGTTATCAAAGGAAGCCGAAAAGAAATATAAAGAATTAAATGAAGAACTTCAAAAAGGGATGCACAAAGCTGCAGAAATTAGAAAATATCCCAAAGAAAAAACAAATGCAATAAATAGCTTTATCGAAGGTAAAATCGATGTTGGAGATTTAGAAAAGAAATTAAATTTAAGACGTCAAGATTGTTATAGAAAGAATTTTGGAAATGGAATAGAGAAACTCAATAATTATTTAGATAAATTTAGATAACTAACTTTTCTATATAATAAATTTCAATCCTCTGATATAATTATATTTGCAGTAATTTATTGAAAATTCTTGATAATTCCATAAGGTTTAAGAGAATCAATCACTTCTTGTCTTGCATTCTTTATATTCGGAATATTTTTTCCAGTTATATCTTTTGCCATTTTTCTATAAATCTCCGAAACTTCGGCAAAAACATCTGATGGAACTTTATAATTTTTTGCTAATTTTTTAGCCACCTTCGTTCTGGTCACATCTTTTCCAAATTTGTTAAGCAAAAATTTTCTGAAATATTCTTTTGAACGCTCTTCTATTATTCCTCGCTCGTATTTTTCTTTATCCCACATTCTTGAGGAGTCAGGGGTCCCGACTTCGTCTATACAAATCATTTCTATCCCATCTTCTTTTCTGACATATCCAAACTCAAACTTTGTATCAGCAAGAATTTGTTCCTTATCTAAGAGTTCTTTATTCATCAAACCAAATGCATCTCTGACTATCGTTTCATAATGGTCAATATCTTCTGGAGAATAAAAATTCAACCTAAAATAATTATTTTCAATCTGTTTTCTTGTAATTGGCGTATCATCCTTTGCAGGAACACCCACCAATTCCCTAACAACTCCTTTCGTAGTTGGCGTGATTAAAAGTTCGTCCAGCCGCTGGTTTTTCTCAAGACCTTCTGGCAATGAAATGCCGCAGAAGGTTCTTTCTCCTCTCTCATATGCTCTCCACATACTTCCAGTTATATATTGTCTTGCAATCGCCTCAATCTTAATTGGTTGGGCCTTCTTCACAATCCAAACCAATGGATGTGGTGTATCTAAAATATGATGCTCAGCAATTCCTTGCTCAGATATTTTACCAAGCCAATATTCTGATATGGCATTAAGTGATGCCCCTTTACCAGAAACCCCATATCCATTCTCGCCAGCCCAGTTAACATTAAAGGCCGATATTCTATCACTTATAATCATTACCCCAAGATTTGATTCTGGATGAATATCTTCGTAATTATACTCGTCAATAATTCTTTTGCTGTCCTCATGAGAAAGCCAATAAACAGATCTGACCTTTCCGTTATGAATATGACCAATATAACGAATAGGAAAATTGTCTGTCCTGCTAAGGATATTTGCTTCGTTGTCATCGCTATATGAATGCATACTCATAAATTAACCTCGATTTTTATTAATGCGGGGAGTGAGATTTGAACTCACGAACGGATTTGCTGAAAGGCGCAAAAGCACCAATCTCTAACCGACAAGGCCCTCAACCTTGCACCTTTTTCTGTAACACAGCCCTTTTGAAAAGGTTTGATCCAAATTTTTTGGTCGAACTTTTTTAAAAGCTGGTTTGACCAGACTCGGCCATCCCCGCGTGAATAAACATATCTTAAGGAATTTTAAATATGTTATAGTTATTCTAATACATTGTTATTTTAATAAAACAAATATTGTCGACTTGCGTTAAAAAATTTATAAACCCAACAAAAGACTAATTTCTTATGCGCTTAAAAAATATTTCAAGTCAAAACTATTTTTAGAGCCAAGCCCACAAAATCTAATAAAAAATCGGTTAAAATAATTTAACTAAAATCCATTTGGAAATTTTTTAATAAACTTTTCGATGGCTTTCTTTGTATATGTCTCAACTGGCAAGTTCAGGGCCTCTTTAGGATCAATCCAAATAAATTCTTGTTCCTCAGAATTCAAAATTATTTCTTTAGGTTTTGTTTTACATGCGTAGTCTAAAAATGAAATGCCTCTTTTTCCAGAAAGCATCATCAAATATGAACTGAAAACAAATAAATTCGATGCCAAAAATATCTAATCCTGTCTCTTCTTTAATTTACCGTTTAATGGCATCTTTGATCTTTTCATCCAGTTCTATATGCCCTCCTGGAATGACATTTTTCCACTTATTGAGATTTCGTCAGAAATAGCTCATCATCTGTATTGAAAATTAATACACCAACTACTGGTTCTGGAAAGAGTTGTTTTCCATGCTGTGTCATCATGCCTAAAAAATGCTCCGGACGGGAATTTCAGAGCCTTTTCAGATTTTTCCATTGAAGCTTTTTTCTAAAAAGGTTCGTTTGAACCCGTGTCGTCGGCTTTCTTTTTTTTGGTCCAACCTTTTCTAAAGGTTGGTCGAAAGGCCGATATCCTTGACCGGACTAGACTACCGGAGCTTTTTTAATTTCACATAACTTTTTGTTTTAATTTTCTGTAGCCTTTTTAAAAATTTTTCTTCTTTGAGCTTTTCTGCCTTATATATGAAATAAATAGCAACGCCTGCTATAATTGTTGCCAAGACGGCTGCAAGATATTTATAATATAGTCCTTCACCACTTGGCAGTATCACATCTATTGTGGAGGATATGGCATCTCTCCAAAATAATGCCGCAATAAATGAAAATGCTGAAACTATGGCTGTTGTAAATATTCCACGAATATTCAGCTTTTTTGCGTCTTCCTCTATACTGGCCATTTTACCACCATATTTTTGATAAAACTTTTTTAAGTTTATTTTGGTTTAACCTTTTCTAAAGGTTGGAATGGGTCGGGCAAGAATTGAACTTGCGATCTCTGCCTTGTAAGGGCAGCGTCATAACCACTAGACCACCGACCCGATTAAAATACGCTGGGGGTGGGAATTTCACATCCTTTCCGTCCACGCTTTGCACGTCAGTGGAAAGGGTGGTTTGAACCCACGGGGCCACAAAGGCCACAGACTTACTGCATAAGAGGTTAGTTAGCAGGCCTGCGCGTTAAACCAGATTGCGATCCGAAGATCTTCGCTACCCCAGCTTTCTTTTAACTAATGATTAAAAAGGTGATTAAAAAGATTTAAATGTTTATTAACAAAATAGAATATAGATAATTTAAAGGTTGGGGATATAGAAAAAAAATATAATTATTGGAGGAGATAAATTATGACGATAACTATAAAAGCATTATCAGAAATGATGGATAAGGATGTGTTTACAACCAGGGGCCTATATTGCGGAAGATCAACTGACCTAATATTTGACTTAGAGAAATTCAGAATAAGCTCACTTGTGGTCGATGCTGTCAGAGATTCATTTCTGGAGAGTATTGTCGGAAATAAAAAGGGCGTTGTAATTCCTTTTGGTATGATTGAATCAATAGGCGACATAGTGATAATGAAGCATATAACACCTACTTCTATGCCGACAGAAATTGAGAAAGAGTAAAAATTTTAATCAGATATGGCAGAAAATAAAATTTATTTAAAAGACCTTTAATGACATGCCAGACACATTTAATATATCAAGATCGAATTTGTATATAGCGAATTTAATTCGACTTAAGTTTTATTAATCAATAAATTCTTCAATCCAGTCGGGTCTTTCTGCGGAATCCACCATTTTTCTCCATTTTTCATCTGTTAGCCTGTCGCTCATCTTCCATGGAAATTCATAGTAGCTGAACATCGGACCAACAGCAAGACCAATCCTTCCGTCCTTTGATTCATGCGCAACTATGACCCAGTCTATTTTTCCTGTCCCTGCTTCTAAAACCCTTTTAGAATTTGTTTCTGTGTGTACATCAGCTATTAAAGTTGTTTTGAACGCATTATAAGCACCTGCTAAAGAGGTTTCTTCTTTAGAGATTATTGGAATATTTCTGCCGCTTGTAATTGTCAATGCTGAAGCCAAGTTTTCAATAATATCCTTGAAAGTTGTGTCAATATTTTCTATATAATCATAGTCAGCTTCGCTCAACACCTTTCCTTCTAGCTCTTTTTCTGAAATTGCCTGAAGCCGTGCCATCATATCTTTTGATTTCTCAAGTGCATTTTTAACATCTTCTGTCATTACTCCTTGTTCTTCCAGCCCTTTAATAAGATATTCTGTTGTGAATTTTGCGCGCGCATACAATTCGGGATTTGGCTCAACATATCCATAGTATTTCGAAGCCATTGGACCAGGAGCACCCTTCATCACCCCCATAACAGCAGACGTATAGCTCTGCTTAATATAAAGTATTGTATCGTGCCTCAATTCTGCCCATGAAGATAAAGCTGTTATCAATTCTTTATTTTTCCATAATTCTGATCGCATCCAGTTTGGATATCCTGTTGGTTTTTCTTTTATTACAGGCTGCAACATCCAAAGCCATGTGTTATATAAATTCTGTGTCCACTTGTCTTGGTCATAACTGCTAACCAAATCTTTCATCTCTTTGTTCTTTTTAGTGTAATCACAATAGTCAGACATTTTTTTATCAGCTAAAATTTCGTCAGCCCTTTCTGAACCCAAAACAGATGCTATGTCCAACCCAGTTGGCATAAACCTGCAAACAGAATAAATCTTTTTTATATTTTCTAAAGGCGTTGCTTCAGAACATCCTGCGCAACCGCAATAAACCTCAATAGCAGCATCGCAGACTTCATTCCAGTATTTGGTTTTATTTTGTTCCATGTTTCCACACGAATAATAAAATTCTTTTGGCTGTGAACAAACAGACGGACCATAACAGCTTGTGGCCACGCAATAATCAATAACATCGTCATAATATTCTGAATTCGGATTTGGTCCAACACTATCATATGTCAAATCAGACAAAGCATGGGAATCAATGGCATATCTTTGACCAATCAAACGCAAGCCCTGTGTAGTGTCTTTTAAATTTCCTGCCAAATCAAACTCAAACCCACCGAGAATTTCAGGCCCGCGCATCTTTCTTATTTCTTCCTGCATCTTTTCAGTTATTTGTTCCTTGAGTCGATCATTTTCATCAAACTCATAGTTAAAGAGATTAAAAACAGCGGTATCGTATTCGTAAAATGTTAAATCATCAGAAGCGCCTGCGAAAAATCCTGTCACAGTGTATATCTTATTCCATAAATCAATCTTGCCTGAAGATTTAACAGCATCTGTAAGCAGGATTGCCTGCTTGGTCCAGTTGTCACCCGTTGCCTTGAAGGTCATGCGACCGAGCCACATCATTGATTTGAAATATTGTTTTAGTTCGTCTGTTAATGTATAGTGGCCTCTCGGAACATATTGAGAATAATCCTCACAGTAACAAGACTTTATGCAAACTTCCTTGTAAAGGTTCTGGAACAGCCACACCTTTCCTTGATAGTTCACTTTTATGTCCTTGACCATTTGGTTGCATTTATCGCCTGTACCACCATCATAATCATCTGGATACAAAACCTCCTCACAGATATCTGGGCAATCTTTGCTAAATAATGGATTTTTGTAAAATCCTTTATGGTCTTCTATCCTCTTTATTTCCTCTTCTACATCTTTTCTTACTATACCTGGAACCCTATAACCAGGGTCTAAAAGCTTTTTTCCAACAGCTAAATAAGCAACATTTCTCCGTGCCAACTCTTTCAATTCTTTATCTTTCAACCCTTTGTATTGTGCTATTGATTCACTTATAGACGAATCCAGAAATTCATTAAGCATTGGTATTAATTTTTTTATTTCAATGTTTTTCAAAATTTCGTTAAACTCTATATGAAATAGATGTAAAACAGAATCAGTAGTTACTATTATAGGCACGCCACTTTCATCCCTTACATATTTTCCACCAACTTCATAACCCTTCGAATCGGTCAGTTTTCTAAAAGCTAGTTCAAATCTATCATAATTGTTCCCAAAAGCATCTCCAGAAATTATCACAACACCATTATTCAACAGTTGTTG
>JAGGVU010000013.1 GCA_021157845.1 Candidatus Aenigmatarchaeota archaeon | reverse complement strand
CAGGAATGTTTTAAGTTTCGTTGAGTCTATTTTTATTTTTTTATAGATGGGGAGAGGCGTTCTGGTTTTTTTTTCATTTTTTATTATTTTTATATTTTCTATTTTTCCTCCACGGTCTGCCAGACTTGTTACGATGATATTCAGAGCAACGTTAACTGTTTTCTCATCCATACCTGTTACATCTATGAATAAGTCTCTCACGTCATCTGTGACCTTTGTCAGCTCGCCATTTATTATAGGAGGAAAACTAAGAACATTATTATTTTTGTCAACTATGATCGGATAAAACTTCTTTCCTTCTAAAATATTTCCATATTTAACTCCTTTCGGGTGTTTTTTTAATATCTCTTTTAAATTTAGTTCTTCTTTCATTCCAAGTGGAACAAATTTTATTTTTTCTGGCTTGACTGCTTTATAATAAAACGGTTGGGTTACATTTTTAATGTTGTGAATACCTATAGCTATTTTTTTTCTTTTTCTTCCAAGAGTTTGGTGAATTTTTTCCTGTGTTTGCATCAATGATTTTATAACAGCATCTGTTAATGTTATATTTTTTATGACAGCACATGCTATATGTGGTCTAACTGATTCTACTGATTGTTCAACATAGAGGCATATTTCGCCGTCTGATGCAGCGTATTTTCTTATATTCTTCTTTTTTAAAAAATTTCCAACGGCCCTTGCAAACCCCTCAACACTCAACATATCCGGCCTATTTGGAAATATTTCATATTTGATAATATTTTTTGTTAATCCTTCTAGTGGTGTTCCTATCATTGGTACTTTTTCTTCCAACTCTTTAACACTTAGCTTTTCTCCGATAAGCATATCCAAATCCTTTTTATCTAATTCTATTATTGCCACGCTAATCTATCTCCACATCCTTCAAAAATTTCAAATCATTTGTATAGTAAAACGTTTTAATATCATTTATTCCATACTTCAGCATTATTGGTCTTTCAAGACCAAGACCCCAAGCAAGAACAGGATAATTTACCCCAAGTGGTCGTGTAACCTCTGGCCTGAATATACCTGCACCACCAAGTTCTACCCATTCTTTTCTTTTCTCGAGATAGACTTCAGGTTCTACTGACATTTCTGTATACGGAAAATATGCCGGCCTGAATCGTATCTTATTAAAACCAAGTCTTCTATAAAACTCTTTTAAATATCCAAGCAAATCCTTAAACCCAACACTTTTTCCAATGACTATACCATCTATTTGCGTGAATTCTGGTAGATGTTTGAAATCTATTGTTTCATTTCTAAATACCCTTCCAATACAGAAAAATTTTGCGTTTTTATTTGCCTTAATCTTTGCAAGTTGTCTTACTGATACAGCTGTGGTATGGGTACGAAGAACTAATTGTTTTGCAATTTCACTAGACCACTTATACCCCCAACCATTCGATTCTTTATCCCCATGCTCATGCATGTCCTTTACTTTTTCAACTAATTTTTTATTAGGTAATTTTGCTTTCGATGGTGTCTGTAAGAAGAATGTATCTGCCATTTCTCTTGCTGGATGGTCCTGTGGCTGATATAATGCGTCAAAATTCCAAAAACTAGACTCGACAATTGGCCCTGAAATTTCATTAAACCCCAGAGAAAGAAAAATTTTTCTAAACTTTTCTATATACGATGTAATTATGTGTTCTTTTTCTCTAGGATAAGATAAATTTTGTGGAATTATTATTTTTCTAGGTTTTAAACTAATTTTTTTCCATAGATTTGTTTTAATTAGTTGGGGGGTTATTGGTGTATCAGACCTATCTATTTTGTTTTTACATTTTATTATCACGCCGTGTGATATCTCTAACTTCGCTTTAATGTAGTCCAGTTGCTTTTCAGCCTGTTTATCTATATCTTCTTTCTCTTCTTTTATTAACTTTCTTTTAATTAGCTGTTTGATGCTTTTTATGTCTAGCTCTTCCCCGCTTTTTATTTTTTTTAAATTTTTTAGTTCTTCACTATTTCCAAGTTTGAGAAAAAATATTTTTTTATCCTTTATTTTAATAAGATTTTTCTTTTTTCCCCACGCAAGAGCAATTGAAAAGTTGTCAATAATTTTTGACGCTTCTTTAATAGGTAGCGGTGCTTTCATTACGCGCTTGGCAAGTATTTCTTCTGGCAGCCCATACTTTAAATATAATTTACCCTCTTCTGTTATTCTATACATAAAATCACTGCAAAATATTGTGAGTCAATTAAATATGTTAAATAATATTTAGCATTATTTAAATATATATCAGCATTATGCTCAATAAGCTATATGAGCTCGCTGGCATGCCGCATATAGAAACCGTTTTGGTTATAGTACAAATATTTTAAGCCAATTTAAGTTTATTTTCTATATTTTTTTCTCTGCTTATAACCGTAGCCGACAAATGCTCCTATCATAAAGCCAACTATTAGACTAGAAAAAGATAAACTTTTTTCTCTGCCTGTCTTCTTAATTCTTATTTGTTCTTTCGGTTCTTCTATTTTTTGATTAATAGCTTCTAACAAGCTTTTTGATAGCTTTGCAAACTCGTTTGAGTACTTATAATATTTCAGTGCTGTTTGTGGCTCAGAATCAACAAAAGTTTTTGCGTACTCAAGATAGCTTATTGCTAAAATTGGAGTAGCGTTATAGGATTCCGCTATTTCTATTGATTTTAGTGCTTTTTGCTCTGCAGCCGGTATTCTATTTTTTATTTCATTTTTATCCAGTCCGCGCAACTCCATAGCTAAATTTGTTTCAGCTTTTGCACTTATAGATTTAAAAAGCGACGACATGTAATCTTCTTTGTCATAGTAATTTTTAGCCAGTTCTATATCGCTGTTATCAATTTCTATTCCAATTGTCTGTGCGTATGTTACAGCTGATATAGCGTCTTCTAGTCTCCTCTCTGCTAGTGGTTTTAATTTTTTTACGTCTAGCTCCTCGTTTCCACTAGCAAATTTATCTTTAAGGCTAATCCAGCTTTCTGCTGTTTTTTTTCTTTCAGATGCGTAACTCACAAAATAAATAGCACTCTGATAATCTTTATTATAGAACGATTTCCACGCATCTTTTATGTTTATTTTTGCGTCTTCTAATCTTTCAATAGCTGTTGACACTATTTCCAGATTTACCGAATTCGTTATTTTTTCTTTTTTCAGCTCTTTCTCAATTGTTTTTATTTTTTCTTCTTCTTCGGATATAAGTTGATCAAGAAACTCTGATTTTGAATCAGAATTTAGTACGTTAATCAGATTTTTTACGTATTCTGTATTCACAGAAGCAACAAACGCGTAGCTCGAGGTTGAATAATAGTTTCCTTGGGCAAATAACTTATCAGCTTCAGTTATTTTTTTTCTTATATTTTTGATTATAGTGTTTACATCATTCTCGTATTGATATGGAACTTTTTTTGTATCTATATCTTCCAATTTAGCCTTAGCATATGAAAGTAAATCTTGAGACATATCTTTCATAGCGTTTTCCAATTTTTTGTTTTTTGTTATTTTTGGAATTTCTTTTTCTATTTTATAACCTGTTAAATATCTGAGCGCATCTTCTACGTTAGAAACCTCTTTTACAGTAGTTCCCCATTTATTTTTAGCATATTCGACAACATCAACATTTTCTGACTTGCTAATGGTTCTTACCCATCCAGCCACCTGCGTTTTTTCAGTTTTTCTTACAGTTATTATTCTTTGACCAGATGGTATAAGAAAAAGGGAAATATTGTGTTCAGCAGCAGCCTGAATCTTTTCTAATATTCCTCCAACTGGTCCTATGGTTCCGTCTGGGTTTATTGTTCCAGTCATAGTAACAGACTTATCAATTGATAAATTTAGAAGCGTTGCAATTGTTGTTGCTGCCATCGCACCGCCAGCAGATGGGCCACCAATTATTGGTGATTCGCTTCTTATTATATAAAAAAGATTATAATTGTTTAAATCCTGTTTCAAAACATCTGCACTAACTTCTTTTGCCAGTCTGGCAGAGGCCTGTATATCTATTTTCGTTAATGGTAAAGTGTCAACAAATACGTGGCCTTCTCCAGGTTCAGCGTCAACTTCTAATGTTGCTAAAACCCCTTGGTAGCCAAATTCTGTTTCTTTTACGGCCGGTATGTACATACTGCTGGCTAACACAACAGTAGAAAGAATCGGCAACAAAATGAAAAATAATATTTTTTTCATAATAAATCACCTTAAAATGAATTTTTTATACCTTTCGCTGCTAATATCAAGTTGCAGCTTCCTACTATACCCCATGATAACCAATTACCATCTGCTGTAAATAATCTACAGAGCCATCTTCTATTATTACAGCATCATACTATCCTTTTGTAACTAATCTAAGAAACTTTTTAATCTTTGCGAAATCAACAATATTTATAATTTAGCTTTAATAATTAGCAGATGACGTTTATGAATATAGAGCAATTAAAACAGCTTGCCAAGAGAAGAGGATTTTTTTGGCAGTCTGATGAAATTTATGGCGGGCTATCAGGTTTTTACGTTTATGGACACCTCGGTCTCCTATTAAAGCATAAATGGGAAAATGTATGGAGAAAATATTTTCTATCTTTAGATGAGAATTTTTTTGAGATTGAAACACCAGATATAATGTCAGAGGATGTTTTTAAGGCGTCCGGTCATGTTGAATCATTTGTTGACCCTATTTGTATATGTTCTAGGTGTAAAAACGTTGAGAGGGCAGACCAACTCTTAGAGGACGTGTTGGGCGAGAATTTTGAAGGTAAATCACCTGAAGAGTTACTGAAATTAATAAAAAAACATAACATAAAATGTCCGAAGTGCGGCGGAAGCTTGAAAGAAGCAGGTGAACTTAATATGATGTTTCCGCTAACCGTGGGTGTTGGTCAGCTTTCAAAAGCTTATTTGAGACCTGAAACTGCGCAGGGAGCATATGTTAATTTCAGGCAGATATTTGAAATTATGCGAAGAAAATTGCCTCTTGGCTTGGCTATTATAGGAAAGGCGTTCAGAAATGAGATAAGCCCAAGACAACTTTTACTGCGGACAAGGGAATTTTCTCAGGCAGAGTTACAGATTTTTTTTGACCCCCAAACGATAAATCAGCATAAAAGATGGGATGAGATAAAAAATTATAGGCTAATCATATCTACCGCCAAAAGTAAAAAGATTGTAAAAATGAAATCGGATGATGTGGTAAAGAAGTGTAACCTACCCAAGATGTATGTATATTATATGGCAAGAGTACAGGAATTTTACCTTAACATATTAAAAATACCAGAAAACAAGTTTAGGTTTAAGGAGCTTTCAGAAGAAGAGAAGGCTTTTTATAATAAATATCACTGGGATATAGAACTAAAGTTTAATTCTACTGGAAAATTTTCAGAAATTGCCGGCATACATTATAGGACATCACATGACCTTGAGAGACATGAAAAAGCATCTGGCGTCAAGCAAACTATTTCTATTGATAAGAAAAAATTTATACCACACGTAATAGAGCTGAGTTTTGGTGTTGATAGAAATATTTTTGCATTGCTTGATTTTTCCTTTAGGGAAACAAGAAATCAGATAATAATGAGCTTTCCTCCGGCGCTTTCTCCTATAGATGTCGCTGTCTTTCCGTTAGTTAATAGGGATAGATTACCTGAAAAGGCAAGTGAAATATACAGGCACATCAATAAGACATTTGTATCCTTTTACGATAGTAGCGGTTCGATAGGAAGACGATATGCTAGGCAAGATGAGATCGGAACACCTTTTTGTGTTACAATAGACAGGCAAACACTCGAAGACAATACTGTTACGCTTAGGGATAGAGATACGACTGTGCAGATAAGGATAAAAGTAGACGATATAGAAAAAACTATAAATGACATAATAGACGGGAAAATTATGTTTAGAAAAGCTGGAAAAGTTGTATACGAGCCGAAGGATTAGCTAATTAGTGAACTATTTTATAAATCTTAAGAACAAGAAATGGTGACCAAAAGGTCACCAAAAACAGAATCTTATATATCTCTTCCTTTTATAGTCTTTCTTTTATTTGCTTTTGCTCTTTCAATTGCTCTTTCCACAAGAGCCTTTACCACTTTTGACAGTTCGGCTGCGGCGTCTCCACCAAAACTCATCTTTTTCTTTTTGGCAATTGCTTTTATTTTACTTTTTACAATTAGCATTTCTGCCATTTTTTTCTCACCCCATTTATCTATATAACTAAAATAATTTAAACAAAAAGGCTTAAAAAGGCTATTTTTTACGCTTTTCGGACAGTTTTTGATATTTTTTCTTTGACAATTTTTCTAATTTATTTAACGCTTCTTGCAATGCTGTCAGCAGTTCCCATTTATGCGATTTAGAAACAAATAAACCCCCAGAAGTTTTAAGTCTTGCTAATATACTATATTCGACCCGCCCACCACCAGTATGAAACCTTTCTACATCCACAAATATATATTGCATCTTTTTAAAAAATTTACTAATCTTTGTAACAAAATTATTTAATTCTGCATCTATTTCGTGCTTTGTTATTTCATCTTCGTCTTTTAGGCCAGTAACTTTTATATTTACCCCTTTTGAGGGTTTGAGCAGGACAAGCTCGAGAATGTTTTTTGGTGTTATAACACCTATTGGTGTTTCGCCATCTACAATAATTATATCTCCGTATTTTTTTATTTTTTTTAAAATATCTCTTATTGAAGCTTTCTGTTCACAAATAAAAAAGTTTGACATAATAGATTTTGCTTCAATTTTTTCAGATGGTATAATATCTCCCAGTTGTTCGTTTTTATCTTTTCTTTTGATTGATTTTACAAGGTCAATGTTTCTTATAATGCCGCACATTTTATTTTCTTTGTTCAATATAATTATTTGTGAGAGATTCTCCTCTTTTAGCATATTTTTTATTTTTCCTATCGGGTCTGTTTCGTATGCTGTTATGCATGGTGAGATTATGTTATCTAAATTTTTTTCTATTATCTTTTCGGGCACGACTTCTAATAATTCCTGTTGCCTTACTACACCAATAACCTTTTTATCAACAACCGCAAAACTTTTTAGTCCACTATCAAATATAAGAGAAATTACCTTTTCAATCTTATCATTCTTTTTTACATGTGGAGCATTTGTTTTTAATGTCTTTACATTTGTATTTTTAGCGTCTATATTCCTGAGTACAATGTCCTTTAAATAAATCATACCAGAATACTTTCTATTTTTTATAACAGGTAATTCCTCAAGATTATATTTTTTCATTAGGCCAAGTGCTTTTGAGACTGTGTTTTCCTCTTCTATACCAGAGCATTTAATATAAAAATTTGTCACGTCCATTTTTACGCACCAATACAATTTTATCAAACCATAAATTATGGCTTCATTCTTAAAACCTGGTAGTAAGTGCAGTCTCCTTCATTATCAACTATTGCCCACAGCATTCTTGCTCTTATGTTATGAGCAAGCCGGACTGCTCTTGAAAGCTCTTGGAAAGAACATGTATAATCCTCAGGCACGGCAAATACTATCCATTTTGTATGCTCTTTTTTTGATTTTGGGCCTTTCTTAAGTTTAACACCCCTTTCATATACCCGAAAATCACATCCAAACTTAAATCCAGTTCTGACAAGCAGACCGCGTTCTCGCAAATCTTCATAAACACGATATCTTTCTGCTAGTCTTTTATCTAATTTGGACGCCTCTTTAAATAAAGCCTTAAAATCAAGTTCTTTGTCGCCCATAAAGACCTTTATTTTTCCCCTTTTAAGCAGAAGCAGTGCTTCTACAACAGCAAGTTCAAGCCTGTTTTCTCTTAGCTTGCCGTAAAATCCAGATTCATATATCTCGTTATAATTTTCCCATATTATTACCTTGTTTTCTGCAAATTCTGCGTTTATAATTTTTGGAGTTTCTTTTTCCGAAGTTTTTTCTTTTTTTACCCTTTTCATGCTTCACACCCGATAATTATTATTAAAACATTAGTCAATAGTTAATTATATAAACATTTTATTTCTAAAATTTTACTCTAATTCTATACCCATAGTAGACATTTTTATTTTACAATTTTTGCAGAAATGTTCTGATTTTTTATCTATGCTTCCAATAGAGCTTGACCTTCCCATTACACATGGTTCTTGACACTCTTCAAGCCCAATTATATGCCCTATTACATGAATTATTTCTTTTTTTATTCTTATTATGAGCAAGTCAAAATTTATTTTCTCTCTATAAAAACTTGGTCTGAGTCTGAAATATGAAACTATTCCCGGACCGCCAATTTCTCCTGCATGGAAGACGTAACCAGTATTTCTGTCATATATATCCTCTTTTGTCAGAAGTATAGCATTTTTGTATTTTTTCGGATCTAGTGAATCAAAAATGCGCTCTACGGAATGTTGTCGTCTGAACCTATTAAATGATTCTGGTATTGATATTTGCTCCATTATTTTCAGATCGATATTAAGTCCAGATAGGGATTCTTCCAGTTCCTGAATAATTTTCGCAGGAATTTCATCAACAGGCACGAGCTTTATTTCCATTGCTCTACTCATACGTATCTGTATAATTAATTGGTTCAAGAATATTTAAATGGTATGATTAAGGACAATTCAAATCATCAATATCAATTTTAGTATATCCACTATGTTCATCTATTCTACACTTTATTTCGTTATCATCAAGTTTCCACCACATTTTTGTTCCATTATAATTTTGAGATGCTTTTATCATACAACATTTATAATCTCTATAATTTTCTTCCAGTTCTTCGTAATCTTTCTTTTTATCATTCCATTTATCCCAGAAATATTTTATATGAGAAAGCAATTCGCCTATGGGGGAATTAATAGTTCCACCACATTCATCTATATCACTGACGCACTTACTGATATCATCTATCCAATCATCGTTATTGGTTTCCCTTGGATTGTCGTCAATACAATTATTTATTTCTTCTTCGCATGTATTATAATCATCTCGCTCAGATATGCATTCGGATAATTCACTTTCCTTTTTGCTCAGGCTGGTTTTATAGTTGTTTAGTTCTGTCTCTGTCTGCGTAAGATTTTTAAACGTCTCATTGTAAAGTTTTGTCATATTTACAAGTTTTTCTTCTGTTGTTAGCAGGTTTTGTTCTAATGTTTCTCTGTACGTAATAAATCCTGTTATCGCCCTAGAGCCACCATATACTATAAATATAGCAATCAGCAGAATCAATATAGTTGATGTTTTTGCATTGGCTATTTTTCTCAATTTTTTTAGTATATTATTGAGAGATTCTCCTCTGTCATGATCTTCATGTGGTTTATAGGAAGGACGATATTTATAAGACATAATTTTATTTGTCACATAAATTATTTATATCTTTAAAAATCAGAGACGCCTATTTTGATACACTCAACTAGAAACTTGATTAAATGTTGCCCTGATAAAATTGGTTTTTCTGACAGATATAGGTTTTAGCTGGATATGTTTTTAAATTCAGTGGGACGAGTGGGATTTGAACCCACGACAACACGGTTCCTGCTGATTCTTCAGCCGTGCGCTCTCCTACCCAAACTTTTATCGAAGCTTTTTCCTAAAAAAGTTCACCAGGCTGAGCTATCGTCCCTCATTTTTTAAATTTTTTATGTCCATTTCTATAAATGTATCTGAACATAGTTTACTAAGGGCGACTTTAAGTTCTTTACCCATGTTAGCATGCTCTTCACACAAATATAGTTTAACTATTGGTTTTATGGATTTTATAGACCTTTCAAAGAGTGTTACTTCCTTGCGTGGCTTTTTTTTGCAATTTGGTTTATTACATAAACGCCGCATTTTTTTAATGTCAAACATATTAACTATAATGTTCTTTTTTTCAAGTTCTTTCATAATTTTCACTACACAAATAATGGATATGCATTCTTGGCTTCTTAAAAAGCGCCTCCGGCAGGATTTGAACCTGCGACCTTCTGGTAACCCTTTTCGCTAACGCGAAAAGCGTTAACGGAATTAACAGCCAGACGCTCTTAGCTGAACTTTTGATTAATCATTTTCAAAAGTTTACCAGCTAAGCTACAGAGGCATTTAACATTCATAAATTAAGCAGAAGCATATTTAAAAATTTATCTAAAGCCAGGTGCTTTCAGTTCCCTGAACTTTTCCGGCAAATACTTTTCAACAACGAATTTGAATCCATATTTTAATAATGCCTGTTGCTCCGCCTTTTTACCAAGTTTCAACCAAATAGTTAGTTCTTTCTGTAGTCTTTTATTGTTTTTATATCTGGGATCATTTTGCAGCTCTTTTATTCTCTTTATATCAAGATCTCTCATTTTATCAGTCTTCAGCTTATACTGAATTATATCTGATGCTGTCACACCAAGCCATTGGGCTGGTGGTGTTGCAAGTCGTTTATTTATATGTGCAGACTTGGCAGATCCACTCTTTATTACCATTGCTATATGCATACCAAATGGGTCTGAATCAACAAAAAGATAAACAGGTAATTTAAGTTCTTCGTTCAACCTTTTTATTATTCTTCTTGTTGATCGAGATGCCTGGCCACCAAGATTTATTAATATTGCATTGAATTTTTCATGTGCGTTTTCTTCTATCAGCCTGTTATACATGCCACCAGTCTCTATTGCTATAACTTTATCTGCATCTGTTTTGACAAACTCTGCCTCTGCTGTTCTTGGCCCAATCTGCTGCCCGTCTGCTGTATTCAGACAATTAATGACCATGGTTTCACCCTTCGGGTTTTTAAATCTGAGTGTTATATTTCCATAAATTGCTCCCTTCGGGTTTGGAATTATTTTTATATCTTCGCTTGGTTTTGAAAGGCTGGCTTCTATATCTTCTATTATGTCATCAGACTCCGGCTGCTCATTAAATTTTAGATTTGGCCCCCAGGATTCTGAAATGTAATAAAGCTCTCTTTTAGTGACGTGCCTTTTTTCTCCCTTTACCAAATCTTTGCAAAATGCGGCAACTTTTAAGAATTGTGCCAATTTTTTTATATGTCTGATATTTCCACCACTCCTTATCAGGGTTTTGTTGCCAAGAACATAACATGAGTTATTTTTATCAAAAACCAAATTTGACGTTGACCTCATAGGGATAACTAATTTTGGTATATCAACATTTTTTATATCAGTTAAGACACTTTTTCCTATTGTTTTTAATTCTTCAACTGTTGCTTTTTTTGTCATTTTCCTCACCAATTTTTTTGCCAATTTTTTTCAACAACAATTCCATCGGCGCCTTCAAGTCATTCGGCTCTTCTTCTGCCAACTGAGATGCGGATTCCAAAATAAGAGGAAAATAATTTTCAAATATATGAAGTCTTTTTTCCTCTCTTTTTGCCTTTTGTTTTTTATTAATAAATATCTTAAGGTCTCTTGCGCATGTTTGGACTGCTAACTTTATTTCCTTTATTATATCTGGATATGTTGATATCGCTTCTTTACTTTCTGATATAAATGGAACCCACGAACTTGCCATATGCACAACTAAAACCATCGGACCAGTTGGAAGGTTATTTCCAGATTGCTGAAGGCCGTACCGTTTCCATCCTATATTCTTTACAGCCTCAACAACAGCACCCGCACCGGCCTGATACAGTAGTGGTACACGATTTGCAAATCTCATAATTTTTATTTGTGATTCCTTTTTTCCAACCCCATAAACAATACCAACCTCTATCTGGAACGGATTCCCCCTATAAACGGATGGTTCGCGCGTCAGTGTTACAATTGTTTCAGCATCTGGATAATGTTTTTCAAGGCTTTTTTTCAATTCTTTGCTTCCAATTGGGCTTAAACAATCCAGAGGTGGGCGCTGCACATTTACCTGTTGCATACCTCTTAGAAGATTTTCTACATCGGTCCTTGTAAAATTTTTTGGAGATAATGTTTTTTTAATTTTTGCTAATTTGCAAATTTCATTTGCTGATTTTGTTCCAACACTAGAGAATTCATTTTTAAGAAACGAAGCAACGGTTTTGGCCTTTGTATTTTTTAGCATTCTTATTAATATGCCAAGTTCTATTCCATGTGGGTGTGGATTTATCTCTTTTGGCTGTTTTGGCAATCTGTCAACAGAGCGGGAAAATACCATTTTTTCTCCATCTGGAGCATGAAATACTATTTTTGCAAATGGGTTTGCAATTGCTGTCTCCTTTAGATATTCTTTTACACCCTGGCTTTTTCTATAGCGGCCAGAAACATCAAGCTCTATTAATGTTCCATGCCCTGCTGGAAATTTTTTTATTTCTATAGATTCTTCTTTTACAACTTCTGGTTCATTTTTCGTCGAATCAATAAAAAGTTCAAAATAATGAACTTTACTTTTCTTGCTAGTTCTTGACCATATTTTTATCGGATTTCCGGTTGTCAATTGTGCATATAAGACAGCAGCACTTATGCCTATTCCCTGCTGTCCCCTACTTTGTCTAAGTCTGTGAAATTTTGAGCCATATAATAACTTCCCAAAGATTTTCGGTATCTGATTTTTAACTATGCCCGGACCATTATCTTTTACAGAAACTCTAAATATGTTATTTTTTATATTTTTTAATTTCACCTCTATATTTGGAAGTATTCCAGCTTCTTCACACGCATCCAAGCTATTATCGACACCTTCTTTGACTATCATTAATAGTGCTTTTGTTGGATTGTCAAATCCCAAAAGGTGTTTATTTTTTTCAAAAAATTCTGATACTGAAATTTCCTTCTGTTGCTTTGCAAAATATTCTGCATTTTTTTCTTCATTCATGCTCGTATCACATCTTGATTTTTTTCTAAAAATTTATAAACCGTTGCATGTTTACTCCCTTTTATAAGTTTTTTTATAGCTTCTGCACATAACCCAACATTTTTTATTTTCCCTAAAATAGATACGGTTTTTCCAACTACACGAATATGGGTATCTGTTAACCTTTCAAAATTTTTTTTAGCTTTTCCGTTTTTTCCAATAACTCTACTTTTTACATTTATAAGTGAATTCTTTTTTGCTTTGATGGTTATAATATTAAGAGTACTATCTTCTGATATTAGCGTTAAGGCCTCATCTACCGAGAACCCTCTTGATATGGCCCGAATTATATTTTCTGCCAAGAGTAAATTTAATCCCTTGTCACTTTTTATCGAAACTATATTTGCATTTATTTTTATCAATGTTTTAGTCACTTTTTCTATTCTTTTCTTATTTTTTCCATTTCCCCCTATTAAAACACCTATTCTTTTTTCTGGCACTGCTATTTGTTTGATTATAGAAATCACCTAGAGGTTTAGTAATTTTTTCCTTCTTAACGACGCGATCTGGGCATTTGTATATTTCCATATTATATCTCCACGTGAATCTCCCTGTATTTTCCAGGGCTCAACAATTACTATGCAGTTCTCTTTTATCCACATTTTTCTCCTCAACCTGCCAGGAACCCGGCATATTCGTATTTTATTATCCTGACATCTTACCCTGGACCTACCAGCGCCGAGCATAGCTTCTACCAGCCCAAATACTTCATTCCCTTTTGGTATTCTTATTTTTCCGACTTTTATCTCCATCAGATTTCCTCCTAACTGAGTAAAAATCTCTATACAGTTCTTTTCCTTTCTTTTTTCCAACAAGTTTATATGACGCTTTAATATTTAAACCTAAAAGTTTAAGTTGTTTGGATTTGCTCTTTGCCAATGGTTTTTTCATGAAAAATATATCAAACCCGTTCTTAACATGCTTTATTTTGGTTATAAACTTTTTTTCATCTTTTGAAATTATGTCCATCAATGTTGAAAGAGATACATCCCTTAGTTGTATAACAGCTTCGTAATAATTTCCTGATATTTTTGAACATATGTCACACTTATTGTTTATCTTTATAACTTGAAATGACTTTTTTTCTTTAATATTTACGCCATCTACTTTTCCTTCTGCATGAACCGTAATAAAAATTTTATTTCCATGCTCTTTTGAAATTATCTCTTTTTTTCTTATTTTCGCATTCCACGATAGCTTCATATTTAACTTTACTAATGTCTTAACTAGCTCGGATTTTTCCTTCCAACCTTTAAAAAAGAATCGTCCACAGTCACATACCTTTATCCTTAAGACAGGCTTTTTGAATTTAAATAATTCGTGATATTTTGACAAACATGTATCGCATAGCCTGCCTTTAGAGATCTTTTTTCCGCAATTTACGCAAAACATAACTATTATTGTTGAACAGCATATTAAATATTTTTATTAAGAATGCGCGTATATAAATGTGATGCCAGATGGCATTTACAAACCAATTATAAATTGCTAAAATTTCATT
Organism: Candidatus Aenigmatarchaeota archaeon; assembly: GCA_021157845.1. Lineage (GTDB taxonomy): Archaea > Aenigmatarchaeota > Aenigmatarchaeia > GW2011-AR5 > JAGGXF01 > JAGGVU01. Next base: position 74,386 of record JAGGVU010000013.1, on the reverse strand, counting down.
AAAAATTAGAAAAAGACATTCCAAATATAAAGATTTACCTCATATGGTTGTTTTTCAATTATAAGCCTAGTTACCTTATTATACGTTTTCGGTTTTGTCTTGTATTCTGTTTTTTTGAAGGATGGCGAATAAAACACAAATTTTTCTCCAGATGTCCAGAGTATAATTGATTTCAATAACTGATTCATATCAGAATAATTAGCCGGATACCATGAGACCCATGCTGTTCTTCCCCCACCTTTATATACATCATAATTTACTTTTACAGCTGAATTTATATTATATAAAATAGTTTTGTTGTCTTTTGTTATTTGGTTTGCATCGGCAGCTACAGGTATTGAAAAATTAAAATTTCTATCTTTTATAGTCAAATCGACTGAGTTATATCCTTCATCAGTTATATTAGCATTTATTCTCGTAACTTCTATTGTCCAGTCGCCAATGTTAAAGAGTTCACCTTCTGTATAATTAATATCAGATCCTGCTGGAAATTCGACCCATTCTGTAGTTGCATTAATATGAGTTTCAATATCATACGAATTTCCTCCTATGTAAAAAGTGCCCACACCAAAATTAGTGTTCACACGGAACGGAACTTTTGAGAAGTATTTAGATATCCTATATGATAACTTATCTGGAGATTGACTCCAAAAGCTATTCTTCTCTTGTGATAAGCTCGACGACCAATTAAGACCAAAACCAATATTATTCAAATACGATAAATCAGCTTCCGTTATATTATCAAGAAGCACTACCCCGCCATTATTTCTTAAAAATTGTTCTATCCGATCTTTATTATTTTCATATTCGCTTTTGCTAAATGAAAAAAGCAAGTCTATATTTTCTAAATCAGAAAGATCTGTGGTATTTATCCTAATTTGTATGGGTCGGCCGTCCAAAAGAAAATAGTCTATTTTTGGAGATGAGCCGGGAAGAAGCATATTTCGTAACCTCTCTGTTTCTTCGTTATTACACAAGCAGCCAACATAAATTATTGGTTTTGGAAGACCATCGACCTCAAGTGAAAAATCTGTCATTGGCCTAAACATTTTTTTAATTAGACCATCACTTGCTGTAAGGCTGACATTATTTGACCATATAGCTTTTTGCAGAGCTCCTGTTTTGTCCAATACTGCTAAAGCATCATACGCTTCTATCTGCGTTATTTTTTCACTCCACATACTTTTGCCCTCTCGAATATTAATAAAATAGGAAACAGAACTAAGTATGATAATAGATGCAATCAAAGCCTCCAAAATTTTTACAAACCCTCTTGCCATTTCAAAACACCTTAAAAACTATGATAGTTGTGACCTAATTGGAAAATATGACACCGCATTTATGTTTGTTTTAACTGTCAGCCAAAAACCTAGCCCGTACTAAAACACTGATATTTTTAGCTTAACTATCTTATCATTTTCATCTACTATCCCATTGTCATCCTCATCGATAATTGCAAATCTATATATCCAATTTTTATTTTTATAACTAATTCCCTCTGGCGCGCATAACATAATGCTGTTTCCATCGATGTCTGTCATATTTATAATCAGAGACATCCTGTAATCTAAGTTTGATAAATTAATAACTGTTCTATAATAATTATTGCACCAATTCTGAAGTTTGTCAATCTTATTTTTGTCTAACACGTAATCTTCGCCAACTGTCAAACCTATTTTCTTCATATCATTTATAGTTACCTCACTTTCGTCCCAATTTTGCGGACTTCCCGTACTCATTATTAACATTTCAGAAACCTGAAAAGTCTTAGACTTTAGTATATTGGCCCTCGACTCTGAATGAAAAATAGGAACAAAACTCAATATATGAAAACTTAAGAAAGCAACAACAATGAGAAACACCCCAGCAGATAAAATGAATTCTATGTTTGTATCTCCTTTCATATAAATCCAATCCTTATCAAGATTAGAAATATTATAAATCCAGATGAAAACATTATCAGGCTGTGTTTTATTCCGCCAACGGTTGATCCGGTTTCAATCTGTCCGGCAATTAATCCAGTAAATAAGCCCTGTATAATTATCATGGAAAAAAATAGTGTTCTAAAATAGCAGTCCGCTTTTTCTATCGGGCCAAATCCAAATAGTTGACAAATAGTAAATGACATTTTACACGGAAAACATGTTGCTATATTAGTAGTTAGACATTGTTCACACGGGCTTGTGCCAAATGCCAGCCCCTGCATTTCAAAGCCGCTGCCTTGCTGGATGGCCATCATTGGCAGTAAAAACTTTAGTAGCGCTATTGATATTCCTATAAATATGAAAAAAATAGCGTAAAGTGTTATGACCTGTTGATGTAATAGGGTAGCTTTTTCATTTTTCACCTGCCTTATTTTTTCAACGTTATCAGCAAGTTTTTCAAGGATTTCTGCAATATTACCTCCAGAGCGCTGTGCTTCTGAGATTATGGTTATTGATTTTACTATTATATCGCTTTTGTTTAGCCTTTCTTTAAACATTTGGAGTACCCTTTCCAGTCTGATATTCCACGAGAGCTGATTATTCATTTTTTTTATTTCTGGTGAAAGGGGACCATAATCCGACTTTGAAACAATTCCAAATGCCTGCACAATACTTAACCCAGATCTTACTTCTTCTGAAAGGTCTCTCAAAAAATTCGGAAATTCGTTCTCTATTGCCTGTATATGTCTGAATTCCAGATAATTTTTTATAGAACGTGGCACTACAATAAGCACAGAACCTATGAAAAATATATTGACAAATATTATTTTGTCTTCAGATATAAGAAAAGATGCTATTAACACTACTAAAAAAGCCATAATTTCTATATATAATCGTTTTATTTTCATAAGCTCAGTCAGGTGACATAGATTTAATCAATATTATGAATGATATAGATATTAACGGCAGAAAAATAAATACTATGAACATCTGCAACATCATAATTGTTGTTCCGGCAGATATTATCCCCATTATAGATGATAATGTTATAAAAAATATTGAGCCTATTATAATAAGCGTTAGGTAAACCTCGACAAAGAGTGAAATCTTCTGTGTATATTTTTTTATGTTTGCTCTGTACTCATTCATAAATAATTCAGATTTGTCTTTTAAAAAATTGAACAGGCTGGTACCGCTTTCCAGTGTTGCGATTATCCCTGTCAAAAGTTCGCCGAACTTTCTTGAGGAGGTTTTCGCAGACTGCCTTCTCATCGCATTTATTGTACTCATCCCAAAAAGTTCAATATTACGCGTTATTTCTTTTGATTCTTCTGCTAGTTTTCCATATTCTTTAAACTTGCTTATAGCCTTAAAAAGCATTGCCGGCTCACTCTCACCAGACGCTATAGATGAAAGATAAGTTATAGCAAATGGGAGGTTTTTATCTACTTGCGATTGATTTACTTTTGCTTTTACTGCCGGATATGTGTAAAATAAAAAAAGTACGATTGATGATAGCACAAATGAAAATGTTCCAGATAATAAAACAGCAGCTGAAATTTTCTTGAATAAAATTGTAAAAATTACAGATAATGAAATTGCTACAAGAAAAAATGTTATGCCGACAGTAGTAATAGCCAACGATATCCATTCTTCCAGTGTATATTTTAGACCTCCTGTCTTGATATCCTTCTCTATATCTAAAAATTTATCTTTTATACGTCTAGAAAAATCTCCAAATAAATTATAACAAAATTTAGTATACGAACTTGACATCAGCTTTCACTTATTTTGTCAATCAACAAACTGCCATAAGAATAGTATAGATTAATTATATCAACGACCTTTTTATAATCTGTTATATTTTTTTCAACCATCCATTTAAGAAGAACTGCCCGTTGTTTTATTTCCTTCCGAATTTCTTCTTCATTCATATTTGTTTTCTCGCATATCTTTTTCAGAATATAGCTTTTATTTATTATATCAAACTTGTCAGTTCTTGGGTTCCAGGATAAGAGATTGTTTACTATTGGTATATTTTTTTCTCTATCAAATCCTATAATTTCCACAATAGAGTCCACCCTTCTTATATATCTTTTTTTCTGTTTTATTCTTTTAAGAAAAACGATAATATCAAGATTTTGTACTAAGCTTATTGGGAGTTCAATCGGTTTGGTTGAAAGTCTGTCTAACAGCTTTGGAAAATCTTCTGCATGGATAGTTGATAGGCCAGCATGACCGGTTGCCATTTGCTGAAATAATACATAGGCTTCAGCACCACGAACCTCTCCAACAATTATATAATCTGGTCTTTGTCTTAATGACTCCTTCAATAGTTCAAATAAGTCTATCTGCTCCTTTTCTGTTGCTATGGACGTTCGCGAGACTTCTGAGATCCAGTGTGGGTGACTTAACCTTAACTCAGGTGTATCTTCTATACTGACAATTTTTTCAGATGGCTTTATAAATAGCGACAAAACATTGAGCATAGAAGTTTTGCCAGTCGCTGTCCCGCCGGATATCAAAACAGAGAGACCATGTTCTATAGCAAGCCAAAAATAAGACATAGTAGTTAGGTCTATTGTTCCATATTTAAGCAAATCTGTGGGTGTTAACGGATTTTTTGTAAATTTTCTTATAGTGAAATTACTTCCTCGCATAGCTACATCTGCCTTAAGTGTAGCTTGGACCCTTGAGCCGTCTGGAAGAGCTCCGTCCAAGAGTGGTTTGGCAACAGATATCGATTTCCCACATTTCTCAGAAAGTTTAATTACAAAGTTTTCAAGTTCCTTTTCGTTTTCAAAAAAGACGTTTGTCCTTAAGGAGCCGAGCCTTGGGTCTCTATGATAGATATAAATCGGTATGCCCGCCCCATCACAAGAAATGTCTTCAAGATGTTCATCGTTTAGAAATGGTTCCAATATACCAAGCCCGATATAGTCCCTGAAAATATAATACTTAAAAATTTCTCTCTTTTCTTTTGTGAGGTAAACCCTAAAATATTCAAGCGCGTCGTTGAAAATATTAACTATATAATCTAGTGCTTCTTTTTTTCTTATCTCATTAAAATTTATATCTGTCTTTTCCTCTATAAAGGCTTTTATATCTTCAATAAGGTTTTTTTCTTCTCCAGTTAATTCAGGCTCATGAATTATATATTCGAGCTCATTTGATTTATGAGACCATCTTATTTCTGCCCATGCAAATATTTTTTCTCCTTTTTTTGGCTCTGCTGGTATTAGAGGATATTTTATATTTATTGTCTTTAAATCTGTTTCTTCAAGTTCTTCAAGTTTTACATCTTCTTTTACAATTTCAGGAAGTTCTATGCCTTCTACATGGCTAGCCTGTTCAGGCTTTGCCCCACTTTCACCAACAAATTCATAGGGAGTCTTGTCCTGCACTATTTCACGATATGCTGGTGCTGTAATTTTTACCATCGTTGGCGTAGCATATTCAATCTCCTTTACACTTTTATTTATATTAGCAATAGATTTTGGTTGTTTAATTTTAGGTTCGATTTGTTCTGTCTGTAGCGCATTTGTTGGATTAGTTTCGGTTGTTTTCAGGCTAGCTTCAGTCGGTTTAATTTTAGCTCTGGTTTGTAAAGTTTTGGCTTGCAGTGCGGCTGTTGTATCAGGTATCTTTTGGCCAACCATCTCCTTTTTGGGCGATGGTTTTGTCCCCACTAATTTGCCAGTCGTTGGCAACTTTTTGGATGGTTGTTTATACGACTCTTTATTAGTTGGTTCTGCTATATCTTTTTTTTGCGGTCTTTTCCTGATTATTTTGAGTTTTATTTTTGGTTTTTTCCTTTCTTTTTCAAGGCCAAAATAAACCTTATTATCATACTCATCGATATTTACTGAAATGGGTGCCTGTTCAACAGAGTTTTTATCCATTATTTCAACAGATGGGCTTATTTTTGGTTTAGGTTCAATTTTTATATTAACCATATTTACACCTTATTATTTATATTCTAACATTAGCTGAATAATAATTTTTAATCGTCAGCTTTGCCTGTTTAAATATATACGGTTTTTATCTGAGCTTATACTAATATATTTGGCACTGCTTGCAATTTTTTCTGTAATTATTTTGTTTTTGTCTATATTAAAAAGTTCTTGGGAAAAGGAATAACCACTACTACTAACAAGCGTTAACACGGCCTCTCCATCTTTGTCCTTAACATCTATATAATATTTATGTCCACCTATTTTTTCAGGTATTTGTAGGCGTGCTTCGTAGTACGCGTTGGACTGGTTTGCCTTCAATATGTACGAGCTTATAAGATTTCCAACCTCTTCTGTTTGGTCTTTTATAGCTACTTGGGACGTTACATCTCTAACGGTTTGAAATATAAGTATAATTACGACAGCTATGCCCATACCTATTGCAAAAATTAGAAGTTCATTAACGATCTTGATTTGCCCTTTCATACAATAGCTATTTGTACAATTGATTTATATAATGTTTTTGTCCCGCCACATTTCTCTGACGAATCAATACCAACATGCGATATAACAATATTATGTCCCTCTTCTGTTACAATATCACTGCCAGTTTTACTTTCAAGAACAATTTTATAGCAATCATTACCTACAAGCTGCTTATAATTTAGATTATAACTGTTTACAAACGCATTTCCCACTTTTTCAGCCTTAACATATATTATTTCTTGTTTATTCACGCCCCAGACATTCCCTCCTTCTAAATCTCCTACAAGCGGAACTTCTGCTCCAGTTGCGTATATGGTTCGTCTGGTTTTTACCTTAATTTCTATTGTCCCATTAGAATTATTAAAAATAAACAGACCCGGTATATTGAACGGAAGTTCTGCTGATCCACCGTTTGCAACAATTTTTATTTTATCATCCAGAAGTTTTATAAAATCCTCTGTCTTTTGCAACGTTGCTATATCTTTATTTTTTTCTATTAAAGGAAGTCCATAAAAATAGACAGTCCCGACTACAGCAACAGTTACCATAGTAAGCAACATGGTTGTAACAATTTGGGTCTGTCCTTTCATTTCTCCCACTATAATTTAGACCGATTGTGAAGTTAAGTTTCTTGGTGTAACTGGTCGTTTAGGAGGCCTTAAAACAGCTCTTTTTTTTATAAGCGTATTTAAAAGTACTGAATTAATTTTCTTTTCCAATTTTTCTATTTTTTCACTTAGTTCTTCACTTTTTTCTCTCAGTTGTTTATTTTCTTCGACCAATTTTTGATCTGTATCTGATACAGATTCAACTTCTATTCTTTCAACAAAATCCTCTAGTTTTTCAGTCAGATCATTTACTTTTAACGACAGATTGCTCATTTCTTTTATCAGATCTGTATTTAATTTTGTTAATTGGTCCATAGTTTCTTGGTTTATTTTTATCATCTGAAGCAAATCTGAAAATATGTCCTTATCTTTACTATTTTCTAATTTTTCAAGTCTTTTTTCAAGTCTTCGTATAGGATTTAGTGGCACAATCTCAAAATCTTCTCCCATAAATATACACCTCTTATTACTAAAATAATTATTACGGCTATATAAAAAGGTTTCAGTATTTATAGGACATTTAAAAAATGATAAAAAAGAAATAGCAAAAAAAGAAAAATAACTGGGGCTACATCATGCCGCCCATCCCTGCTCCACTAGGAGGCATGGACGAGGAACCACCTTTGTTTATTTTTGACGCTGTAATTGTATCATCTATTCTTAAAATCATTTCAGCTGCTTCTGTTGCTGATTTTATGGCCTGGGTTTTTATTTTTAGCGGCTCTATAACCCCGAGATTTATCATATCTGCTATCCCAGCCGAAACAACATCGACACCATAGTTTTTTTCTCCCTTTTCATGTTTTGTTCTCAGCTTAACTAGCGCATCTATAGGGTCCATGCCAGCAGATTCTGCCAATGTGCGTGGTATAACTTCTAATGCGTCGGCAAATGCGTTTATTGCCAATTGTTCCCGTCCACCAACACTTTCTGCATAATTTCTCAAAATTTTTCCGAGTTCTACTTCTGCAGAACCACCACCAGAAATAAATTTACCAACTTCTATAGCGCCAGCAACACCCTGAATAGCGTCTTCCATTGCCCTCTTGACCTCATCGACAACATGCTCTGTTCCTCCTCTTATAAGTATTGAGACAGCTTTTGGATTCTTACACTCCTTTACAATTACCATTTCTTCGTCAGCTATCTTTTTCTCCTCAACAACCCCTGCCTCACCGAGATCTTCTTTGCTTAATTCCTCTATACTTGTAATTATATTTGCTCCGGTCGCTTTTGCTAATTTATCCATATCACTCTTTTTTACCCTTCTTACCGCTGCTATTCCATTTTTCGCCAAATAATGCTGGGCTAAGTCATCAATACCTTTTTGGCAAAATACGACGTTCGCACCAGAACTAACAATTTTATTGACCATATCTTTTATCATTTCTGCCTCCTGTTCCATGAATGCCTTTAGCTCAGTTGGTTTGGATATTCTTATCTGTGCATCTGTTTCTGTCTCCTTAACTTCTAATGCGGAATCAATTAATGCTACTTTGGCATTTTTTATAAGCTTCGGCATATTAGCGTGAACTATTTCTTTGTCTATTACGACTCCCTGTATTAATTCAGTATCATCTATGCTTCCGCCCTGCCTTTTCTCTATTTGTATATTTTCTGTGTTAATTTTTCCATTATCCATGACTGCTTCAACAGCTTTTACTGCAAGCTCTCCTAGCGAGTCTTTAGCAGCTTCTGATCCTTTTCCAGTCATAGCAGTTAGTGCTATCTTTCTTAGAATATCCTTATCATTTACTGTTACGTCTTTCCCCAATATGTTCAGAGCCTCGAGTACTTTCTTTTTTGCCATTCTATATCCCTTAATAATTACAGTTGGGTGTATGTTTTGTTCTAATAGTAATTCAGCTGTTTTTAGCAATTCTCCGGATAAAACAACTGCTGTTGTTGTTCCATCACCAACCTCGTCCTCCTGTGTTTTTGCAACTTCTACCATCATTTTTGCCGCTGGATGCTCTATTTCCATCTCATCTAGTATAGTAGCACCGTCATTTGTTATTACAACGTCTCCTATCGTATCTACTAGCATTTTATCCATACCACGCGGTCCTAGCGTAGTTTTAACAGTTTCAGCAACAGCTTTCGCTGCAGCTATATTTGCTTTTTGCGCATCCTTTCCTAATTGTCTTAGAGTTCCCTCAGGAAGAACCAAAATAGGTTGACCACCCATTTGTCCATTCATTTTATCACCCCATTATTTATTGCTAATTATAGTTACAAGAATTTATGTGCATAGAAGTATATTTAAATCTATTGGTTTTTGTGATACTACCATCAGATTACGTAATTTTACGAAGAATTTATAACCAGTTCTTCTTTGCAAAAATGTATGCAAGTGAACCAGAAAGTATGAGTGATATTAATAGTGTTATAAAAAATGCATGCGGGTTTGTCTGTAGTGGTAGCTTGACATTCATTCCATAAATACTGGCCACTATTGTTGGTATAGAAAGTATTATCGTAATTGATGCCAAAAACTTCATAACTATATTCAGGTTATTTGATATAACAGATGTATATGCATCCATGGTGCTGCTAAGAATATTACTAAAGATTTTACTCATCAAAATTGCTTGTCGGGTTTCTATTATTATATCTTCTAAAATATCTTCATCCTCTTCAGCTAGGTTAATAATTTTTCCTTTTGAAATTTTTTCCAGTACATTATCATTTCCTACTGTGGAGGTATTGAAATAAACAAGAATTTTTTCTAGCTGTAACAAAGAAATAATCTCTTTATTTCTCAGCGATTTCATCAGGCTTTTTTCTGTTTTATTTATTTCTTTCTCTATATCATTTAAATATTTTATAAAGTAATGGTTTGCGCGCGCCAGTATTTGCAATGTGAATCTTATACGCTTATCTACAGAAAACAGTTTTATTTTTCCTTCTGTAAAGTCATCAATTATTTTATTTTCTTTCAGGCAAATAGTAATTATATTTTTCTTAGTTATTATTATGCCTATGGGCAGTGTTGTTATTTTTAATTTATTTGAAATATATTTTTTGTAAGGAACTCTAAAAACCACTAAAGTCACGCCATCCTCTTTCTCTATTCTTGGCTTTTCATCTTCGTCAAGGACACTTGTTAAAAAATCTTTTGGTACTTTTAATTTTTTTGATATATATTCTATTTCTTCTTCTGTTGGATTTATTAAAGATATCCAGCTGCCATTACTTATTTTTTTTAGCTCATAAACTCTTGCTTTATTCTTTTTGAATATTTTAATCATGTTATCACCAGTTATATAGAGGATATAACTATTTAATTATTATGTTAAGTGAACTAATCGCTGCTATTGTATAATTTTAACTCTGATATCATATTACATATCCAAATGCATCTTCCAGCATCCCGTATCCTTGTCCGATGTCCTTCATGGTATATATTTTTTCTCCCTTTTTAAGATAAAAGTCTTTAACCTTAACAAGATATTCTATATAAAAATGTCTTCCTATGTTTTGTAGTTCAAATTTTTCTTTTTCATATGACTCCAAAACTATAAATAGGTTTTTTGCTTTTATCACCCATCGCATATTGTTGGCGGTCTTAATTATATCAACGTTTTTAAACCTGAAAAGTTTTTTTCCTATTGTTATTTTTATATTAGAAGAAAGAATTTGCTTAATATTTGAAATATTTATATAGGGTATAAAAAAGTTTATGCTTCCATTTTTACACCTAATTCTGCACCAGTTCCACGGAACAAATGGGGTTCGGATAATAACCTTTTGCAGATTTATAAATCCGCTTAGTTTCTTATTGTTTAATTTTCCATAAAAGTTAGAATATACATTCAAAATATCATAATGAAACATGGCTTTGGAATATCTTTCTAGTTTATACCCATATTTATGCTTTCTTAATTTGCCAGAAAATAATATCCTAGATTTTTTTGATATTTTTATATCAAAATTCGGATATTCGCCTTTTATAATTATTTCACCATCTACTGATTTTACAAAGTTTTTCCCAACAATAAACTTTTTAGTGCAGTTGAATACTCTCGTTTTTTTCTTATCGAAGAACCAGCCAACAACAAAACATTGTTTTGCAGAACCAGAAGACTTTTTTACAAGCTTTTTATTTACCTTAAAATTGCTATAATTCCGGCCAAATGTGAGAACAAGCTGTTTTTCTTCTGATATAAACCATAACCACCAATATTCTTTTGTCAATGGCAACAGGTTTTCAAACTTGAAGAGCATATCTTTGTTAAGTTTGATTTTTTCAGGTGTAATTTTTTTTAAATTTTTATCTAAATTACTAAGATAAGATATCTTTTTATTCAGGCTCTTTATGATTGCTTTTCTGCTTTTCATTTTTTTTAGTATTGTTTGCTTTATGTTTTTTAATGACATAATTTCTTTTTCAAACATAATTACACCTCTTTAAGAAATTCTATCAGTTCTTCTGAGCTTTCAAACTTTTCAAGTTCTTTTTTTTCTATACATTTTACGCAGCACTCTGTTTTTTTCTTTCTTACAAGAAGAGGATGGGAATTAGAAAATTCAGAGAATTTAAGAAGCTTCTCTAAATTACGCAGATTTTTTTCTTCAACACTTGTAAGGATTTTTTCACCCCTTTCAGCAAATATATCAAATGGACTTTTATCAACAGCTGAAGTTTCAAAACCGATTCGTTTGAATTCTTTTATTACCATTCTCTCAAACATACTCTTTTGTGCAAAATGCTCTAGTGGTTTGATAATCAAATGAGACTCCGGTTTTATTGGCTTGATAATGCGTTTATCAAGAATATTTTCTAGCTTTTTCGCAAGCTGATAATATATTTTGATATCTTTATGTTCGTGCTCGTATATGCATTTTTTTGTTACATTTATCTTTTCTCCAAGCTCTTTTTGAGTTAACTTTTTTCTTTTTCTAGCCTTTCTTAATTTTTTAGAATCTATATTTACAAAAAGGCCACCTTTATATCTAAATACCTTTGGAAACTTTGATGAGATTATATTTTCCAGTGTTTCTGGATTTACCGTATAAATGCCAAATCTGCTATATACAAGATTATTTTTTATTTTTTCTCTGTTTGTTTGCATACCAACTAGCAGAGGAAATGCATCAAAATTTTTCGCAAGTATTTTTAAGTTTAGGGCATGCTCTTCTTGAAGTGCATCTATATTTTTTAATATCTTTACAAAGAGCATTTTTCTTTTTTTTGCAGCTATATCAAAACAACCATGATAAATAAATGTAGAAAAATTATAATCCTCAAACATCTTTATTATTTTTTGCTCTAAAATATTTTTTACTAGCATTAATATAACTACTATTATAAAAACCTTTAAAACATTTCACTCTAAACTATTCATGAAAATTGGGCCCGTAGCTTAGCCTGGTGAACCTTTTCTTTTTCAAAAAGAAAAGCTTCAATGGAAAAGAAAAGTTTGGGCAATTAAAGCGCCAGTCTTATACGACTTTCAGGCACAAATTTGACCTGCCTGAAATGGCTGAGCTAACTGGAGAGCGTGAGTTCAAATCTCGCCGGGCCCATTTTAATTCAAAATTTTTATTGAAATTAATAAATTTTCGAGTTAGTTCTCTTATAATTTTTCAAAATCAAATAACAGAAAATTATATATACTAGTAAAGTACACTATTGAATTAGATTATTTAAAAAATTTTCAAGGAGTGATATAAAATGGCCAAGAAGAAAAAGGCTAAGAAAAAAGCAAAGAAAAAAACAAAGAAAAAAGCAAAGAAAAAAACAAAAAAGAAGAAAAAGAGAAAGTAGTTGGGCGCACTAACCCGTTTTTTTTATTTTTATCTTTTTGTTAGTTCATTTCTAAAGAATTTTATGTTCGACGGAAGAGTTTATTCACCGTATAAGTTCATAATACGACCAATATCATTAGGTTGTTATTGGCCTTGTTTGCAGTATAAAAAGCTTATTGCTTAGAATAGACCATTCTATATCCTGCGGCGATCCGTAATTTTTTTCTATTTTTAACCCAGCTTCATATATCAGTTTTATTTCTTTATCTGATATAGAATTTTTATTTATGAGTTTTTTTTGCAATATCCTTCCGCTCTTCTTTTCTATTATTATGATACTTGGATTTACAATTCCAGATACTATATTTTCACATAAACCATTGGAAAATTCAATTAATAATTCATTTATATTTCCATTCTTGATATTTTTTGTAAACATCACACCTGCCTTTTCAGCCTGTATCATTTCTTGTATAATTACAGACATTTTTAATTCGTGAAAATCAATATTATTATAATATGCGTAAAGCATGACTTGTTTAGAGAAGAGGGATGCCCAGCATTTCTTAATACTTTCAATAATCTGCTCCTTTTCCACATTCAAAAATGTTTTGAATTGACCGGCAAATGAAAGATTTTTTGTATCTTCACATAAAGCAGCGGACCGAACAGAAACTTTAGAAAATTTATTTTCTTCAAATTTTTGAATTATCTTTATTCTCATCTTTTCGGGAAATTCCACCTTCATTATATTTTTTTTAACTTCATCTGCGATTTTTAGCCTATCTTCCAAATCTTCTGATTTTATGAGCTTTGTTATAAGCTCTTGAAGCTCTTCACTTTGCAAAATAAATTCATCAAAAACTACACTAGAAATGAAGAAAGCATTCGGAACATTTAGACCAATATTTTTAAGCTCAGCAAGCCTATATGCCTTTGGCCCAATTGTGTTTTTATCTATTAAATTAGTATCGTTTAAGTTGATCAATTCTCTTCCAAAATCAATCATCTTTAAAAACCCGCGGTTCCTCTTTATCCTCTATACGCACCTTTTCTCCATCTTTAAAGACCCTATTTCCTGTGTATATTAAATTATGTCCCATTTCTCTGAATATTATAGAAGCGTGGGCAGTAGTTGCCGAACCAGGAAAAAGAATGGTTGTATTTTTTGGTAGCGTACAGGCCAATTTTGTTAAAATTCCCATTTTTCGTTTTCTTATCACTTCTGGGTCTATAAAAATTATTTTACATCCACGTATATTATTTATATCAGAATCAGTTTTTATTCTCTTTATGTAACCTTTTGTCATTTTTCTGTATTTTTTCTCTAACTTTTCTGATTTAAAGGCGGTGCACTCTATGAAAAATATTTTATTGTCAATTATGTCAAATTCTAGCCTATGGGGTCCAAATAAAAGACTTAATTTTTTCCACATTTCCGCTATCTTTATTATTTGCTCGTCTGTTAGAACTTGTTTGGTTTGTAATTTTTTTGGTATGTCTACTTCTCTGTATTCGGTTCCTGTTGCGGAAAGAGTTTTCTCCTTTTTTTCCACCTTTTTATTCAAAATTTCCTTTTTCTCGATATCAATCTTATATTTGTCGTGCGGAAAGCTTTGAACTGATTCGTCATTTCCATATATTGCTTCTATTAGTATGTAATTTTCATTTGGGGTTACGCATCCGCCACTAGAAGGTATTTTTGGATTTATGAACGGGTGAAAAAAAACTTCTATTTCAGAACCTTTCTTGTCAAATTTGTTTTCTATTGCAAATTTTAATATTTTCTTCACATTTTCTATTGCTGTTTTTAAATCCTCTACAGCAGAAGAGCGTGGACCTGGTGGATTTTCTAACCCCGGAACAAAATAAGCTCGTCTTACAGCGACTCCTTTTTTGGGATTTTTTGTTTTTATCTCTTTAAATACATCTTTTATCTCATTTTTCAGTTCTTCTTTCATGCCATATTTTTTAAAGTATAAAAATCCTTCGTGTGTTAGAATTTTTATTGGTGTTGGTATATTCAGCGAGGCATCGTGCATCTTCTTAAATCCAGTTATTCTCTCGTTTTTTCCATTATAATTGCTGATATCGATTATAAATTTCATATCAAACACTAAATAAAAATCTGTAGTAAAGTTTAAAAATATAGTTATTTTTTGTATAGCAAAGATTTTATATTTACAACATTATAGTTTAATTATGCATATTGTTATAAAAGTAGGCGGGTCTCTTTGCGTAGGTAAAGACGGACCAAAAGAGGTATATTTCAGGAAGCTTATTTCTGTTTTAAGAAATTTATCAAAAACTAATAAGCTGATTTTATGTGTTGGGGGCGGGAGATTAACAAGAAGTTATGAAAAATTGATAAAAAACTTCAAACTTTCAAACAAAGAAAAAGAGGAGATATTTGTTGACTTGGTAAATGCAAATAATAAATTTTTGGCTTTTGCAATTGGTGTTGCGCCTTGTATAGATTTAAACTCGCTTACGAGAAGAAAAAGAATACAAGTAGTTGGGGCATCAAGACCAGGAATAAGTACAGACGCGGATGCTGCCATGGCTGCCAGTAAAATTGGAGCAGATTTGTTCATAAAACTGACAAATGTAGATGGTATTTACACAAAAGACCCAAGAAAATATAAGCATGCTAAAAAAATGGATTTCATACCTTTTACTCATCTGATGAAAGAAAAAATAAAGCCACATCCAAACAATTATGGTGTTTTGGATTATAAGGCAATAGAAATTATATCTAAAAATGAAATTCCGACAATTGTGTGTAATGGAAAAAATCCTAAGGTAATTCTGGATATTTTAAAAGGAAAGAAAGTTGGAACATTTATTGGAAAAGCGCCTGTGGTCTAACCCTTTTAAAAAGCGTTAGAAAAGGATTAGTGTAAGAGCAAGATGGGGAAAATGGTATGACACCGCCCTCACATGAGCCTTTTTAGGAAAAAGCTTTGGTGTAAACATGATTCTAAGAATGGCGGAGATCGGCAGTTCGATTCTGCCCAGGCGCATTTTTATTATTTTTGTCAAATAAAATAATTGGTGGTTTCATGATAATACTAAAAATAGGTGGGAGCATAATAACGGAAAAGTCATCTGATGAGCCTAAGGTCAACTATGAGCAGTTAGACAGGATAACGACAGAAATAGCTGAAGCTTACAAAAAGATGGATAAAAAATTGATAATATTGCATGGCGCTGGTTCATACGGCCATCCTATAGTTAAGAGAACAGGCATTCACATGGGAATCTCTAATAATAAACAATTAGTTGATTTCGCTGAAACGCAGCGGCTTCAGAATGAGCTAAATACAATAGTAACAGGAGAGCTTATAAAAAAAGGAGTTCCGGCAATCCCAGTTCAAGCTTCTGCTACAGCTATTATGAAAAATGGAAAACTTATTTCGATGGATACGTCTGTAATAAAGGGATTTGTTGATATTGGTCTTGTGCCTGTCCTTTACGGCGTTCCTGCATACGATTCGGAGCAGAAGTGCTCAATTTTATCAGGTGATCAAATAGCGCCATTTCTTGCAAAAAACTTGGGTGCAGACAGCATTATACACGCTACAGATGTTGATGGAATATTCACAGCAAATCCGAAAGAGGATAAAAATGCAAAATTAATTGAAAAAATTACGAATGAAAATCTTACCCAAGTTAAGAATTACCTTTCAGGGTCTTCTCATACAGATGTGACATCAGGCATGCTTGGCAAGGTTATGGAATTGGCTAACATAGCAAAAGAAGGAACAAAATGCGTAATATTAAATGGCCTAAAACAAGGAAGAATAAAAAACGCCCTCCTTGGGAAACAAGTCACTGGAACAGTTGTTGAATTTTAAAACCGCAGTTTTAAATATTTTTCTCTTGTTCTGATATCTATGATATATTTGAAAGAGGCGGATAGGCTAAGGTTTGATATCCTTGATGAAAACAAAAAGGTAGGGAGGATAGAGTTTCGTTCCCACGGAACAGTCCTTTATGATATTTGGATAGATGAAAAAAATCGTAACCAGGGTTATGGTTCAGCAGCGCTTAAAGAAGCTTTAGAATTATTGAAGAAAATGGGCATAGCTGAGGTAACTGTGCAGGCGACTGAAGATTCTATTAATTTTTATCTTAAAAATGGATTTGAGCCAACAGGAGAAAGAGATGGTTTGACAGAATATTTATTTATACATTTAAAATAACTTTTTATTATGTCTATTAAGAGCCGAAAAGAAGATCATATAAATATATGTTTGAAAAAAAATGTTGAATCGGGACAGACAGGATTTGAGGATATTTTTTTTGTTCACAATTCTTTACCTGAGCTGAATTATGATGATGTAGATATAACAACAAGTTTTCTAGGAAAGAAACTAAATGCACCGATTCTTATAGAAGCTTTAACAGGCGGAACTGAGAAAGCAAAAAAAATAAATAAAAACCTTGCGTGGGCCGCACAGCAGTCTGGCATAGCAATGGGAATTGGTTCGCAGCGCGCAGCATTAGATGATAAAGCGTTAGAGGAAACATATAAGGTGAGAGATGTTGCGCCAGATATATTTTTAATTGGAAATATAGGCATGGCACAATTGAAAAAATATGATACAGACAAAATAAAATCACTTATAGACATGATAGATGCCGATGTTCTGGCAATCCACCTAAACCCCCTGCAAGAATTGGTGCAGAAAGAGGGGGATAAAGACTTTTCATCAATTTTGGAAAAAATCAGAGAGCTTTCCAAAAGTATAGCAATCATTGCAAAAGAAACTGGAGCAGGTATAAGCAGAGAAACTGCCTCGCAGCTTGAAAAGGCCGGAGTATCTGCTATTGATGTAGCAGGTCATGGCGGAACGAGCTGGTCACTGGTTGAATATTATAGAGGCGGTATCCACGGAAAAACGTTTGAAAATTGGGGGATACCGACAGCCGTATCATTAATTGAATGTCTCAATTATGTAAAATTACCGATTATTTCTTCTGGTGGTTTGCGTAGTGGTATAGACGTAGCCAAATCTTTGGCACTTGGCGCGTCTTTGGCTGGGCTGGCATTACCCTTTTTACAACCAGCTATAAAAACTAAAGAACATGTTTTAGAAAAAATAAAAAAGATAGAAGAGGAGTTAAAAATATCTATGGCATTGGTTGGCTCTAGCAATATAGTGTCATTAAAGCAGAGACCGCTTATTATAACCGGTAGAACGAGGCAATGGCTGGAGTTACGTGGCATAGATGTTAAAAAATATGCACACCGTTAGTTATTTCTTTGAGCGATTTTTCTTGTTAAATATCCGATAACATCGTTTCTTGTTTTTTTATTACTGAATATTTTTAGCTCATCGGCAATTTTTTTATTTTCATCAAATGATGTTTTCCATTTGTCCGGATATTTCTTTAATAATTCAAGCGCGGCATCTTTTATTTCTTTTGTTTTGATTCTTCCCATATATCACGTCACCAATCTTTATTAATATTTAGATTTTATTAACAGAAAGCTTTAAACCTTTAATTTTTAAAGGATTGTCCCGATAAGTTAACTATGTCTAAAAAGCAGGTTGCACATATATGCAAGTCAACCATAGGGTTTTTCGCTTTTGATAGTAAAGGCAGGCTAATTTATTACGAGCTTTTTTCGCCTAATGCAGAAAATGCCTTTAAAAAATTAACTGGGAACTTTTCTCAGAGTTTTCTAAAATCACTGTCTGGGTATGAAATTAAGCAAGACAAAATAGCATTAAAATTTATGAGAGAAAACTTTAGAGATTATGCAATAAGCCTTGGATTTGCCAAAACAAATAGCGATCTGAATAGGTTCCTTTCTGAGCTCGGTATTTTATTAACTAACGCAAATGCCAGTATTTCTATTACAAAAGACAAATTAATTATACAGGCGTCCAACACTTTAGATGAGTTAACAAAACAGATAAATGTTTTTTCAGAACATCTAACCGAATGGTTTGGCTTGCACTATCCAGAGTTAAAGGCAGATAATGAAAAATATGCAAAAATCGTATCAGAATATGGGGCCAGAGAAAATATACCCAAGTTCAGAAAATCAACAGGAATAAAATTTGACAAGTGCGATGAAGAAATAGTAAAAAAATATGCCTATTTTATATGTCAGGCCATTGCAATGAGAAAGCAAATTGAGGATTATATCAAAAATTCTATGAAAGAAATATGTCCGAACATTTCATCACTTGTAGATCCACTTTTGGGTGCTAGGCTGTTGTCAAAAGCCGGTTCCTTACAAAATCTGGCCAAGCTTTCGTCGTCAACCATTCAGATTCTTGGAGCAGAGAAAGCATTATTCAGGCACCTGAGAAACAAGAAACATATCAAGTCTCCTAAATATGGCCTGATTTTCATGAGCAAATACATTCAAAATTCCCCAAAACATATAAGAGGAAAAATTGCAAGGCTGGTTTCGTCAAAGCTTATGATGGCGGCAAGAATAGATTTTTATTCAAATCGGTTTGAGCCAAAATTGAAAGAAGAATTGGAGCGGGCTATGAGGAAGATGAGAAAATGAAAAAAATATTTGACACCATTTTAAGAAAAGGTAATAATATTTACACCCAAAATCTCACACCACATATACGAGTATATGGAGAAAAACTTATCGACGTGCATGGTTTTCAATATAGAAAATGGGATCCAACACGCTCAAAGTTGGCAGCAGCCATTTTAAACGGATTAAAAATATTTCCCATTAAGTCCGGCTCTGTAATTTTATATTTAGGAATAAGCGCTGGAACAACAGCAAGTCATGTAAGCGATATAATTGGAAAAAGTGGGTTAATATACGGGATTGAATTTGCGGAGAGAATGATGAGAGAGCTAATAAAGGTGGTAAAAGAAAGAAAAAATATAATGCCGATAATGGCGGACGCGAGAAAGCCGGAAGAATATCCATATGTTGAGCAAGTTGATTTGGTTTATGTTGACGTTTCACAGCCAGATGAAACTGAAATAGCAATAAGAAACTGTAAAGAATTTTTAAAACCCGGCGGATATCTCATGCTCGCCATAAAATCGCAAAGCATTGATGTTGTAAAATCACCTAAAGATGTTTACAAGCAGGAAATAAAAAAACTAAAAAAAGCGGGATTTAAAATAGAAAGTGAAATTGAGCTGAGCCCATATCAGAAAGACCATTGTTTTGTTTTGGCAAAAATGTAATTGCTATTTATTTACGATTTTTATCAATTTATTCTTGAAATCTTCCCAATACTCTAAAGGTATTAAGGCACCGGCAGCTGCTTCGTGTCCGCCTGCAGATATTTTTTTATTTACAGCCGCCGCATTTCTTAAAATTGTTGCTACATTCATTTTTTTATTTTGACTTCTAGCATTTACTTTGACATTCTTTCTTTTTTGATATACAATAACTATTTTTTTAGGATAATTCTTGCTAATTAATGTTGAAACAGCAGATCCTATATTGTATTTCGTATCAAGTTCACAAAAAATAATGTTTTTGTTTATCTCTATTTTTTTGCGCATATTAGCTTTTATGTTTTCAAGTTCATCTTCAACTTCCTGATAAGCATTCATAAGCTTAATGAATTTGTTTGTGTATGTTATATCTTTCGGATCTTTAACATCTTCAAGAATTTTTACTATTTCCTCTGCTGTTAGTCTATTACTGGCTTTTGCAGCATTTATAATATCAGATAATTTTCCAAAAAACGATTTGTGTATTTCCTCCTGCTTTGTGGACTTTATTGTATCAGGATACTGCCTTTTTCCATCTTCCAACAAATCTAAAGAATCTTTAACATCAAAATCAGAAATTATGCCAACAATTGCAACCCAGAGATAATTTTTCATATCTGTCAATTTTGATACGATTTTATACACACAGTAACTGGCTGACTGATAGACATCAGCCCGATACATTCTTGGATTATAGTATGCAACATTTTTCAGTTTTTTTACAATCTTATGATGATCTATTATCATA
Organism: Candidatus Aenigmatarchaeota archaeon; assembly: GCA_021157845.1. Lineage (GTDB taxonomy): Archaea > Aenigmatarchaeota > Aenigmatarchaeia > GW2011-AR5 > JAGGXF01 > JAGGVU01. Next base: position 53,694 of record JAGGVU010000013.1, on the reverse strand, counting down.
ATCTTTGTATATTTTTGTAGCTCCTTGACAATATCTTCCTGCTGGTCTATTGCTAAATCAAGAAAAATAATTTTATTTGTATCAAATGTTTTTATCTTGTCCACGAGGCTTTTTAGTACAGGCATTGGCTGGCTTATTATGAACTGTGGTTCAACTCCTTTTTTTTCCAGATATTTCTTCATCAGTAGGCATGAGCAAATACCGTCACCATCGTTGTGAAAAACTATTATAATGTGATCGCGCCTTTTTATATTTTTAAGAAAATTTATAACTTGTTTCATGTCGTTCACTTAATTAAGATCAGATGGTTAACACAATGTATTTTTAATTGCGCACATCATATTTTTTCTATTTTAACCCCAAATGCTTTATTTTCAAATTTTAGATTTTTTTCTTTTATATTCGTATATATTATGTTTTTTGCCTGCACATTCTCTTTGAGGGTCTGTTCGAATTTTTTTATTACCGGCTTAAGCTCTTCGCTAAGATAAAGATTTATTTTATTGCTAACTACGAGCTTATTTCTTTTTCTCATTAATTGAACAAGTCTTTGTACTTCCCTATATAAACACTCTTTCTTTAAATCATCTGTAATTTTTGTGTCTAAAAATATGTTTGCTTTCTTATTTTTGATTGTTATGGTTTTTGACGGTTTTTTTACCTTTTCAAAGATTACTTCCTTAACATTGCCAAGCGACTTTATTATTTCTTCTGTTCCTTCCAAATTTTCATATTCTATACTGACCTTTTGTAGTGGCCACCTAAGTTTTATCCCCACCTCTCGCCTCTGAGCATTCATGGCTGTTATTATATCAAGAACACCATCAACCTTATTTTCTATCTTTTGGTCTATTAAATTTTTATCCTCTTCTGGCCATTGCTCGAGATGAATTGACTTTTTTTTATTCATTGCCTGATATACATATTCTGTTATGAACGGGGCTATCGGTGCCATAAGCTTAAGCACCCGCTCCAATATGTGGCGGACTATGGCGCATGTATTTTCATCCATTCGGTTTCGAATAAGTTTTATGTAAGTTCTTGAGAAATCCTCAATTACAAATTTTATAAGGTCGCGGCCAGCATAGTGCAAATTAAAATTTTTTATGTTTTCTGTCGTGTTTTTTATTAGTCTATTAAGCTTGGATAATATCCACCTGTCTTCTATTTTTTCTATAGTTTTTATTTTTTCATTCTCCTTTCCGTATGTATTAATAAAATTATATATGTTTAACAAAATTGTGAAAAATTTATTATATTCTTTCGCTTTTTTTATGCTGAATTTTTCTAGATCCCACGGAGCCAAGTCAACGCAAAAGTAAAATCTCAGCAGGTCTGCACCGAGTTCTTTGTAGGCATCCTCTGCAAATATTACATTTCCGAGGGACTTTGACATCTTTTCTCCTTTCTCATCCAGTGTCCACCCGTTTAGGCAGACAGTTTCATATGGCTTTTTATTAAATACAGCAGTTGATAAAAACATCAACGCATAAAACCATCCTCTAATCTGGTCTTGGGATTCATCTACTAGGTCAACTGGCCACAATATTTCGAAAAGCTCTTTGTTTCTAAACGGGTAGCCCAATGACGCCCATGGTGAAATGCCAGAGTCAAACCACACGTCCATTATATCTGGTATTCTATTCATTTCATCCCCACATTCTGGGCATTTCAATTTTATTTTATCCACCTCATGCTTGTGCAGGTCTATATTATCATCTATATCAGAAACAGCATTTTCTTTCAGTTCTTTTATAGAGCCGATAACCTTTCTATTGCCGCATTTACATTCCCATATTGGAATTGGAATTCCCCAATATCTTTGTCTTGTTATTGCCCAGTCCGGCGAATCTGTTAAAAGATTTTCAAATCTCTGTCTTGCAAATTCAGGGAGCCAGTTTACTTTTTTGTTTTCTTTTAGCATCTTGCTTTTTATTATATCTATTTTCAGGAACCACTGCTTGCTCATTCTGTATAAAAGCGGGGATTTACATCTCCAACAAAGCGGATATGCATGTACTATCTTTTCAGCCTTGACAAGAAATCCTTTATCTTTCAAATATTTTATTATTTCTTTATCAGCATCTTTAACAAACATGCCTTTCCATTTTTCTACATCTTCTGTGAAACATCCATGCTCATCAACAGGTGACGGCTCTGGTAGATTATAATATCTTCCAAGTTTGTTGTCAACATCCCCATGCCCAGGAGCGGTGTGCACGAGACCGGTTCCAGTGTCCATGGAAACCATATGACCAAATGTTCCACCTTCTTCAACTTTTTTCTTTAGATATGTTTTGGAAACAATCTTAGTTTTCAGTATAGGTACTGATAAAATAACCCTATGGGCCTTATCATTATTTTCGAGTTTTTTTTGCACCTTTGCTTCGATAACAGGTTTATATTTAATTCCTTCTAGTTCACTTCCTTTGATTTCCTCTATGATTTTATATTTTTTACCTACTTTGTTCATAACTTCTTCTACTAATTTTTTTGCTAATATCCATGTTTCTTTTTCAACTTTGATTTTTACGTATATTTCATCTGGGTGCGCAACTATTGCTACATTTGCAGGTAGTGTCCATGGTGTCGTTGTCCATACAAGCAGATATTCGTTCTTTTTGCCCAAAACAGGAAATTTAACATATATGGAGGGGTCTTCTATATCTTTGTAAGAGTCCGTGACTTCATAACCAGATAAAACAGTTTCACAATGCGGGCACCAGAAACCCGGCTTATACCCCTCAACTAGCATACCTTTCTCATAAAGCTGTTTTACTGTCCACCAACCAGCTTCCAGATAATAGTTTTTATGTGTCATATACGGCTCTAGCCAGCCCTTCCAAACGCCTATCTTCTTATAGAAATTCATCCATACGGACTCATTTCCTTCTGCAAATTTTTTGCATTCTTCTATAAATTTATCAACACCGATCTTCTCAATGTCCTTTTTTGATTTTATCTTTAATTTTTCTTCGACTTTATTCTCTATTGGCAAGCCGCCACAGTCAAAGCCCGGCTGAAACCATGAGGCAAAGCCACGCATAAACATAAATTTTGCCCATATATCCTTGAACACCATGGTTTTTACATGACCGACATGCGGTATGCCGTTTACATACGGTGGCCCATCCAGAAGATAAAATTTTTTACCACGTTTGGCGTAATTTTTATTAAAATCTGTCACAGATTCAACTACTTTTTTGGCCTTCCAGAATTGTTGAACATCTGCTTCTATCTTTCTCCAGTCAAGCATAAAATCACTTAATAACCTTTGTTATAGTTTATTTAAAAGTTTAACTGAATTTCAAGACTTTGAAAGATTATAATATTTAAATAGTTTAATTTTACTTATTAATAAGTAATTAACTAAAATAAGAAAACTGAATAAATTATTAGAATTGGTTTAGAAAATATGCCGTCAAAAATATGTAGGTTTTTATTATGAAATTTTCCAAGATAAATAAACTTGATTTAGGTATTTTGGCAGCAGATGGAATGATGATAACCAGTCTGGTTTTTATTTATTCCAAGCCAATTGAAGAGATTTCATATCTTGAGGAAGCTGTGGCTTGTCTTGATTGGATTGGACTTGCAGCATCTGCTATGGTAATATCAGGCAAAATTCGTCCATATTTAAGCAAGCTGAAAAAAAGAATCGAATATTTCTAGCTAATATTTTTAAAGTCAGTGGATTTTATACTTTTTTCACTTCTTTTTGGATAACTTAATGTGTAGCAAAGGCCGATGTTTTTATTTCTGATTGAGAAGGCAAAAATGACTATTATGCGACCTGTTAGGAAAATCTTGCATAATAAGTGTTAGTTGTCCCGTTAGGGTCGAGTGGGTGAAATGAGCGGAGAAGTCCGCCCGCGAGCCGAATTATTTAAAGTACCTGCTAATAAATATCCACTTTGTGGATAAAGTAAATCTATCCAAGCGAGTGTATCCTCTTCTCTAATTGATGATAGTATCTATCGTAAAATATCAGAATTTTATCTTGCATATTATATCTTGTACCTATATGGTCGCGTTTGCCCTCTAAAAGTTCACCAACTAGTGGAAGGTAAACTTTTACATCTATCCCCTTCTCTATTATTTTCATTTTGGTGTCGTCAAAAGGACATATGTTTGGCCATTCATCTGAAGTAAATCTTTTTTTACATATATCACATTCATATACATCTACACGTCTAAAATAGATGTCATTACGAGCATATTCACTACTAAGTACACTTACATCTCTAGTAGCTGTTAATGTCAAGGTTTCTAATACACTTTTATTATGTCTTAATGGGTTATACTTTATTTCAGCAACTATTGAATGATATTGTCCTGCGCGAAAAGGATCTTCTTGAGGAGATATCCTATGACAAACTTTCTTAATATCTTCTCCTGATAAATAAACATAAAAATCAGTATCCCATTTTTCTACTCTCATTATTTTGTAATTAATTTATAAAATTTATTAAACTTTCTTTTTTCAAATGCGAGCGTCTTATTCAATAATCTTTCTAAATACATCTTCCAGTTTGATTTCTGGTTTAGAATATTTATGAAACCACAAATTCGTTCCATCTTTTGGATATCGTGGGACTAAGTGAATATGGAAATGAAAAACGCTTTGTTGAGCATTTTTTCCACTAGCGTGTAAAATATTCACTCCTGCAATATTAAGTTTTTCTTTATACTTTTCAGCAAGTGTTTTAGCAACAAAAATGATCTTCTCTAAAATTTCTTTTGGAATATCAAACACATTCTCATAATGTTCTTTTGGAATAATTAATGTATGTCCTATGCTGATTGGATTAATATCTAAAAAAGCAAGAACTTTTTCATCTTCATTTTAAAAGATTTAACTTCGTTATTTGCAATTTTGCAAAATATACACTCTTGATTTATTATAAATATAATGAGAGTAGATATTTAATAAATGTTTCTTTTAGCGAGCCCCGCCGAAATGGTATAATTTAAATAATTCTGTTTATTTATTCTTAGTTATGGTTAAAATATATGAAATAAAAGCAAGAAGTGTAATACATAAAACCAAAATTCCTGGTGCAGATTGGGGTGTTAACTACTATCGTGGTTGTACTCATGGATGTATTTATTGTTATCTAAAATTTCTTTGTAGATGGAGAAAACAAAAAGAAAAATGGGGCGAGTTTGTTGATGTAAAAATAAATGCACCAGGATTGGTTGCCAAAGAAAGCAAAGACAAAGAAGGAACAGCTATCTTATGTACTGGTGGAGATGCATATCAACCAATTGACAAAGAATACCAATTGACAAGGAAAGTTCTTCAAAACTTAAACCCGAATCTCAAACTATCAATTTTGACAAAATCCAATTTAATCACAAGAGATATTGATTTGTTTAAACGCTTCAAAAACATAAAATTAGGTTTAACAATAACAACTTTGGACGAAAATATCAAAAAAGTATTTGAGCCGTTTTCTCCAAGTTCACACGCAAGATTAGAAGCTTTAAAGAAATTGAAACAAGAAGGATTTTATACCTATGTTTTTGTCGGCCCGATACTTCCCTACTTAACTGACTTAGAAGAGATTTTTAGAGAAGTTTCACCCTTCGTCAATCATTTATCCTTTGAAGACTTAAATCTGAATCCGTGCAGAAAAGAAGTTTTTGAGGCAATAAAAAAGAACTTTCCTGAGTTGGAAGATAAATATAAAAATTTATCAAAGGAATTTTGGTTTGAAAAACAGAAAGAGATTAAGGAATTGGGTAAAAGATTCAACAAACCAATCAGAATTTATTTTAAACATACTGGCTCTCTAAAATTCAAATAGGCGGGGCAGAGTGAATTTCACACAACGAATATCTTTATAAAAATTTTTACAAGCGATTAATAGGTAATTTAAGATGTTGGAGGAAATTATTATTTTGAAAAAACAATCAGAAAAAGCAGAAGGGTTGAGAAAAACCGGTTATAAATTGCTTGCTTACATAATTGGTATTGGCCTTTCTATTGGCGACGAAAGGTATTCTAGTTGAATCACCGGATTAAATCATTCACCCGGTGATGGCTCAAATCTTCTTACTAATTTAATATCTCCGCTTTCGTCAAACGCGCCCAAACCAATAGTGTCTAAGGCGGGGATAACTTTCTTATTTTTGAATAATTTTTTAATATTATAAAATCCAGCATCGCATGCAAGAACCAAAATAGTGTTTCCTTTTAGATTTTTCATGACTTTCTTATCCAAATCTTTATCACAAAGAGGAGCAAAAAGCAGTTTATTAACAACTTCGAATCCGGCTTCTTTAAGTTTAGTTTCCATATTTTTTAATCCTTCTTCACCACCAGTTCCGCAGAGCTTTGCACATTCGTTGCAGGCATTTAAAGAAATTTTATCAGTTTTTTTTAATTTGTCTTTTATCATGCCAAAAGGCTTGGATTCTGTTATTATCATTTCATCACCGATTATTCTTTTATTAACGGAATATAAATAATTTACACTTCTGGCTGTATCATTTTAATCTTCAAAATCCAGAACATCTCCTGCTTTGATGTCTTTGAATTGCTGGGGAAATCTTTCTTTAATCTCCTGCTTATATTTAGTGCAGTGACAGGCCCCTATAATATTTATATCTTTCAAAGCATCAAGCTTATTAAATCCATGAAACCCGCCAATAATCGCATAAATCTTTCCGTATTTTTTGGCTACGTCCAGAATTTTATCAACTCCGGGATGGGAGCATCCAACTATAATTATCAATCCTTTTCTCGTTTTTATGAATAATGATTGCTCTTCCGGGCCGAGAAAACTCTGAAGGGAACCGGTTGAATTAATATCCTTTGCAATTTTGGCAGGTTCTGAAAATTCATCAGGATTTATTATTTTTGCCTTATTTTCATTCTTTTTTAAGAAGCCGTCTAACCCGCCAGTATGGTCCCAATGGTTGTGTGATATGACAACGATATCAATTTGTTTTGGGTCTATGTCCAATTTTTTCATATTGTAAAGCAGGGCATCTGAACTATCTCCTGTATCAAATAGTATTTTTTTATCATTTTTCTCAACCAGGCAGGAAAATCCCCACCCGGATTTAAATCCTTTTCTTGCTTCGTTATTATAAACTATTTTTAATTTCATATATATTGGATGGTACCCAAATGATTTAAAAACTTTATCTATCTATTAAATTGTATTAATTTCAGTGATTGTTAAGGTTATCACATGGAGTGCGAACTGTGCGGAAGATCTGGCCGTCTATACAAGATTAAACTAGAGGGAGCGGTTCTATCTGTTTGTAAATATTGTGCCTCTTTAGGCGAGAGAATACCTGTTGAAAAGCCAACTAGAAAGGCAAAAGTTTATGGAAAAAAAGACGAAGAACTAAAAGAAGCAGAATTGGTGGACAATTTTGCAGAAAAAATAAAAAAAGGGATGGAAAAAAGGAATTTTAAGAACCTAAAGGATTTTGCAAAACTTCTTCAGATAAGAGCTTCCTATTTGCATAGAATTTGCAGGGGGGAAACAAAACCAGACCAGGATACAGCTAGAAAACTAGAATTTGCCCTGCGCATAAAAATACTAAAAAAGGATGAAAAAAAACGAAAAAGAAAAATGAAGGTTATCATGAGCAAGAGAAAGCAACCAGAAGAAGATTTCAGAAAATATCTTCCGAAAAGGGCAGAGCCACTAACAATCGGGGACATTGCTGAGGTAAAAAAGAAGAAATGATTACATAGAGCTTATAATTTCATAGATTTTATTTTTCATTCTTGGGTTGAAACGGCTAACCCATAAGAAGTAAGTTCATGTAATAAACCAGTTTTGATTAATTCTTTCTAAATCCTTTTTATCTTATGCTCAATGAGCATATGATTGAAATAAAGAACTCACTAGGCATAAATCTCTAGCTGATTATTAGCTATAAATGTTTTTAGCCCACTTTCTACTGAAGCCAACTAACAAGAAAATGATTTATAAATATAAAATAAAAGAAATATTAGATATTAAGAATAAACTAGATAAATATCGTCAGCCATGGATGATAGTATGCTGCAGCCGGTAAAAGGAACAAGAGATTTAATAGGCAAAGACGCCGAGTTATATGAATATGTTTTAGACTTATGCAGGAAGATATTCAGAAAATACGGATTTTCCCCACTATATACACCAGCCTTCGAATACCTTTCCCTTCTGACAAAAAAATCAGGAGAAGAGATAGAAAAAGAGATTTATTCTTTTAAGGATAAGTCAGGTCGTTCTTTGGGACTGCGGTTTGATTTGACAGTTCCATTAGCCAGGGTTGTTGCTTCTCATCAGCTGAAAAAGCCATACAAAAGATATGCAATTGGAAAGGTATGGAGATATGATCAGCCGCAGTCTGCGCGCTGGAGAGAATTTACACAGGCAGATATAGATATAATTGGTCCAGAATCTGCAGCAGCTGACTTGGAATGTATTCAAGTTGTGATAGATATTCTCGAAAAACTGAATGTTGACTTTAAGATAAAGGTAAATAATAGGAAGTTAGTTGAATATGTCTTAAGGCAGCTAAAAATCAAAAAAAGCAAAGAAGTTTTCAGGATATTGGACAAACAGGAAAAAATTGGCTGGTCTGCTGTTGAGAAAGAGCTCTCCAATATAATAAAAACCAGCCAGGTTGGGAAATTAATTTCTATAATCAAAAAAAATAAAATTGACTCTTTTGAGTGTGCAGGAAAGAAAGAGTTAGATTCATTAATTAATCTTGCCAAGGAATTATCAATAGATAATTATCTTGTAACAGATCTGTCTCTTGTCCGCGGTCTTGAGTACTATACTGGCAACGTTTTTGAGATTGTGGCCGGCCTCGGCGTAAGTATAGGCGGCGGAGGCCGATATGATAATCTTACAGAAACCATTGGTGGAAAAAAAGAGCCAGCTGTAGGAATATCCATAGGAATAGAAAGATTGATGAAGGTTTTAGAAAAAAAAATACCCAGCCGAAGAAAAATATATATAGCACCGCTTGGTCAATCCGCTTTTGTTAGGTGTATGAAGATAGCGAAAAAACTGCGAAAGAAAATGCCTGTAGAGATTGGGCTGATGGGGCGCAGCCTTTCCAAACAACTTGATTACGCTTCTAAAAAGAATTTTGATATAACTATTATTATTGGAGAGAGGGACTTGGCCGACAAGAAAGCAACAATAAGGGATATGAAATCTGGGAAAGAAAAAAGAGTTTTATTGAAGAACTTGGAGCATTATTTTTGAGCTAAATTACCTCCAAAGTAGATAGTGACCAATAGAAAGACATCCTTCATTAATAATCTATAACAAGACCGCTTTTGCTCCACTATATTCTACTGTTCTCAAAACAGTGCCGCATTTTTTGCAGAAAATAATGCCGCCCTTCCTTATGGTTTCAGTGGAGCCGCATTCAGTACATTCCATTTTTTCACCTAATTAATTATTCTGGAATCACCTTTAAACCATTTTCTTTAGTTGCATATAGAAAAGCAAAAATCTAAGATGAGAAATAGATGTGCTGATATTGAATCGTTTGAATAGAAATAGTTAAAAGTGTAGCCATTGGAAGAGAATGAACGATGGTTTTTAAAGATTTGCATATCTTACAAAATCTTTAAAAGCATTTCTACCAAAGAAATACCATTGTTCTCCACTATTTTCAGTGCTTTACGTAATTAGTGTTTAAAATAAAGGTGATAAATATGACTACAAATAAAAAACAATCTGACAAAATAAAGGTCAGGGGCAGGGAGATAAAGCTCAATAAAACAGACAAAACAACACACAAAAAAATAGTTCCTGATACAAGTGTTATAATAAATGGCATTCTTTCTGATCTCATTAATCATAAAGAAATTGGAAAAGTTGAAATTATTATACCAAAATTTGTTTTAGAAGAACTACAAGCACAGGCTTCGAGAGGAAGAGAAATCGGGTTTAGAGGATTGGAAGAAATAAAACGACTAAACGAGCTTGACAAAATTAAGAAAATAAAAATATTAAGTACAGGGAGACGGCAGACATATGAGGAGATACAGCTTGCAAAATATGGGCGAGTTGACTCATTAATTATAGAAGTGGCTAAAAAAGAGAAAGCAGTTTTATACACATCAGACCGGGTTCAGGCACTTGCAGCTGAAGCAGAGGGCGTTGTTGTCCAATATTATGAGCCTTACGAAAAAAAAGATCTTACAGAGCTTAGCAAACTCCTGACAGATGATACAATGAGCCTGCACCTGAAAGAAGGTGCTCTACCTCTTGCAAAAAGAGGAAAGCCAGGCGCATTCAAGCTTGTTAAAATTGGCAACACGCCACTCACCCGAAACTACCTTGAAAAAATAATTTCAGAAATAACAGATGCTGCAAAATATGAAGAAAATTCTTTTATAGAAATGGGAAGTTATGAGGCAAGTGTCATTCAGCTGAGAAATATGCGTATATCTATAGCAAGGCCACCGTTTTCAGAGGCATTGGAAATAACAGTTGTAAGACCCATAGTAAAAGCAACACTTGACGATTATATATTGAGTGAAAAATTAAAGGAAAGACTTGCGGAGAGGGCAGATGGGATATTGATAGCAGGTCCACCCGGTTCTGGTAAGTCTACATTTGCAGCAGCATTAGCAGAATTTTACGAGAAGAGAGGAAGTATTGTTAAGACGATGGAGATGCCAAGAGACCTGCAAGTTAAAAAGGAGATTACACAATATACAGCACTAAAAGGCAGCTTTGCGAAAACAGCAGATATACTTCTGCTTGTGCGACCTGACTATACAGTATTTGATGAGATAAGGAAGACAGGAGATTTTCATATATTTTCTGATTTGCGTTTATCTGGGATAGGCATGATAGGGGTTGTACACGCTACAAAACCCATAGATGCTATACAGCGATTTATGGGTCGAATAGAGCTTGGTATGATACCTCATGTCATAGACACAATAATTTTTATAAAAGATGGAAGAGTTGAAAGGGTATATTCGGTGGCAATGACTGTCCGTTCACCAACAGGCATGACTAATGAAGATTTGGCACGTCCATTAGTGGAGGTAAGGGATTTCGCAGATTCACAACTGGTATATGAGATATACACATATGGAGAAGAAAACGTTGTAGTTAAAATTAAAGAGGAGAAGACAAACTCGTCCATAAAAAACCTTGCAAAAAAACAAATCATGCATGAAATAAAAAAATACGATAAGCACGCAGATGTGGAATTTTTATCAGATAACAAAATTTCAATAAAAGTTGACAATAAGCAAATACCCAGGGTAATTGGAAAAAACGGGGCAAATATTCGGGCTCTTGAGAAAAAGCTAGGGTTGTCCATAGACATCTCACCCAAAGTAACAACTCTCAATAAAGAGGTAAATTATGATACAAAGGAAACCGGCGCGTTTATTGTTTTTTCATTTGATAAAGAGCTTATCGGAAAGCAAGTAAGTTTTTACAGCGAAAAAACATATTTATTCTCTGCTTTAGTTGGTAGAAAAAAACAAGTGAAAATCAGCAAAAAGAGCGAAATAGGCAGAAACATACTAAGCGCGCTTTTATCAAAGAAGCTAAGGATTTTCGCCTGACTGAAAGCTTTTATACTATTTTTTATTATTTATTTTGATGCCCCTGTAACTCAGACAGCCCTTTTATTTGTGAAACCAGTGAAAAAGCGCTGGCGGAAAAATAAAATGGTGGAGGAATTTGGATAGAGTGCTTGCCTCCTAAGATGAAGACAAGGAGGTGAAGTGACTTTACTTTTAGTAAAGGATGATCAGAACTTTTGTCGGATAAAGCAAGAAGTCGCGGGTTCAAATGAGCCTTTTTAGAAAAAAGCTTCAATGAAAAAATCTGAAAAGGCTCTGAAATTCCCGTCAGGGGCGTTAAATGCTATGCAGCGTTACAGTGACATTATTTTTTTGTTAGTTCACGGACGTCTTTCGGCGTTATCAACAAATTTTCAAAAAATGATAGAAACTTATTTGAAAATGATTGGTTTGCTTCTTCTCTAACCAACTTTTTAGCAAGTGATTTGAAACTCTTGTTTAATGAGTAATTGAATATGTTATTGCTCAAAACAGCAGGATTTTTTGATACGACGCTTTCTGTTATTCTTTCGTTGTATGGCACTGAGCCTATAATTTCCAAATCAGTCAGGTAACTCATCTGCGACTCGCTAAGTTCATAATTCCTCCTTTTAACCATATTCATAATAATACCCAATACTTCTATTCCCAATTTCTCTGCCAACTCTCTACATTTTATCAGATCAGCAGCTGAATGTGCTATTGGTGTTGTTACAAATAGTGTTTCGTCAGATGCTTCTAAAGCCATCAGACCTTCACGGCCAAACCCAGGTGCGGAATCTAAAATAATAAAGTCATACTGTTTAAACACTTTTTTCAATTTTGTTCTTAATTTTTTTGGCCTGATATTTTTTAAATCTTTTAGAGGAAGAGACGCGGGCAATATATCCAGACCAGATTCGTGGCTGTAAATGGCATTGTCTACTGGTATCATGTCAGATAATACATGATTTAGTGTTGCCGGTGTTGAGTACATTCCAAGATACATACCAATGTGAGCTGTTGTGAGGTTACAATCAACTAACAGAACCTTTTTATCAAACCACTTGTGTAAGGCAGTTGCTAAATTTATTGCAACAACAGTTTTGCCAACACCGCCCTTTCCTGATAAAATACTGATTATTCTTGCCATATCAACAATAAAATATAGATAATTATAGATTATAAAAGTTTTGTCCGGCTGTTTTTATACATAATCACAATTATTTTTCAACTTTACATGTGGCTTATTTGCTTTTTGTTGGCTGCTTTTGTAAGTTTTTTACAATCCATTGTAAAAAAGCAAAAAAAAACTTTTTATTTCGGAAAAAACATATTTTTAACAATTATGAATAGAAAAAGGAGGGTTTTAGATGAAAGATGAATCTATGTTGTTTTATTCTACGAAAAAATTATCCAAATTACTCGTTTTTTCACTCATAGTTATTGGCCTAAGCTCTGCAGTTTTTGCTGATACGTTTGATTTCTGGGGATATACGTACGACACGGATGGGAATCCATTAAATAATACAAACATAACTATTACATTATATAATTACAGCAACTGGGAGAATCCAGAAAATGGAACATATTCAAATACTAGTGATGGCAATGGATTTTTCAACCTTTCAGGAATACCGCTCATCGATGATATAATGTATAAGCCATCGATTGTTCATTATAAATCTGGCAGCAGCACAGATGCTGACTATGTTGGCAAATCACTTCCATCTTTTCCTGCAATGGAATTTGAAAATTTGAATAATATTTCTTTTTATCTTCAAGAAGCTGCTACAATTAACCTGACAGTTTATGGTGAAGATTTAGAAGTAACAGAAGTGGCGTCATATGATATTAACACTTCTTTCAAGACAGGTCTTGCATATAATCCCGTTACAAACAAATTTTTCGTTTTGAATAATTCAAATTATATACTTGTCTATAATTCTGACTTTACTTTTAACAGTTCATCTTCCACCTCTACTTTAACAAATGCGTCTGCATTAGCTTATTGCAATGATACGGGGCTTCTTTATGTTGCAAACGCCACAAATATAACAAGCTATAATATAACTGATTGGAGTGTAAACAATAGTTGGAATATAAGTGGATATAATTTAACCAGAATATATGATATGGAGTATTTGAATGGCATTTGGTATTTATCAACATATAACAGTTCATTTAGTGGTATTCTAAAGCTAAATTTAACTCCAACATCTGTAGATTTAGTAGAAGATGTGCCTCTTGATTCTGCCTACAAAGGTTATATAGAAAATTATGACGACACATGGTATCTTGCTTATAATTCATCAGGAACATTTAACATGACAATATTTGACAATGATTGGAATAGCATGTATCTATCAACACCCTACAATTTTACAAAACAGGTTGACGGCCTGGTTAATGCAAACGGCACATGGTACTATGCATCAGCACAGGACAATACAGCAAATGAATTTAACTTCACAATAGCTAATAAGCAGTTTGAATATATGGTAAAAGATACGAAACTTGGTTATCCTGTGGCTGAGCAGTTTGGTATGAATAACAGAGTCAAACAAGCAACGATTTATCTTCCAGTTGACAGGAATTATTCAATAATGGTTTATCCGCAAGAAGCAATGCCCAGTAGCTACAACTTAAACAATATTTCTGACTACGGCTCTTCACCACATATTAACATATCCATAAATGTTACAGAAGTCTTGACATGGGTATATGGTTATGTCAATACCAGTACTGGTTCAGGTCTTGACAGCCTAACAGTAGTTCCATACATATTTGAGCCGGGAAATATGGTCTTTAGTGGAATGGCGATGCCATATAACATGAGTGCGTGGAGAGATGAAAATCATGACAACAATAATACAAACAATGTTTCAGATCAATATAATGCGTCAGGAGGATTTTTCAATATAACAATACCTGGAAATACATTGGGAAATAATGTATTGCTTTTCATAACAGCTTATAATTCGTCTGAAGGAACTTACTACGGTGCTTTTAAAAATATAACAGTAAACGCAAGCGGGACTGCAATGGAAGTTAATGCCACGCTTTATAAGCTGATGGGGTCTGCAACAAACATAACAATGAATGACGCATCAGATTGGAGTGATGTGAATGTTACTACAGCAATGAAAAATTTCTCAGTAAGGGAGTCCACCGGGGACTATGTTGATTTTGCACATATAGAGGTCGAAGTCGACTATAGTAGTTATAACAGTGCAACATTTTCATGGATGACAGATATAGATGAAAATGATAACGGAGCGTTTTCAATACCTGTTTTCAATGCATCTATAACCAAAATAAACATATTTAGCCAGGCAGATGCACCATTAAAAACTTCTTTAAGTGTAGCAGAGCTTCAGAGCGATCCTGTTATAATTACTCTAAACAGTTTCAAACCTGGAAAAATAGAAGACGAAATCGTTGAAGAAGAAAATTATAATATTACTAATCATACAAGAGGTCTTGAATATAATGGAACATATTGGTTTTATCTAAATGGAACTGATAAATTGGTTTTGTATACTGGTAATAATTTGGCTTCAGATAGTGGAACTTTTAATTATAATAGTACAGTTGATTTATCAGATTGGACTGATGTGACAAATGTTTCTGCGTTCTACAAAGATAACGTAACAGAAATATACATGAATACAACATATCTAAATGATACTAATAATGGCTATGATATTTCTGATTTGAATTATACGGCTGTAACAGACATTGAGGTTTACCAAAATCTGTCTTTTGTTAGTGCCGTCGCTGATGTATCAGGAACATTAACAAATGTTGTTGATGTTTTGAATATAACAGACTTTTCTCTTTTACACAGAAATACTGCGGATATAGATGGAAATAATTTATCACTAGGATATATGCAAATAATAAAAGAAGAGCGCGAACCAATGTTTTTATGGATGGGTGTAAATGATTCTGGAGGAAAATTAAAAGAATATATGGTTATGACAAAAGATGGTTATAAACTCAAATTTATGGCTGAAAATGAAGTCTCAAAAGTTCCAACTGGTTTGCAATATAAAGCACCAACAAATGACACTAGCGATGATGATTGTTTTGCGTATACTTCGTCAGATAACACAATAAATATATTTGCAATTGAGAGTGGTTTTGATGACATAGAAATAGGTATGTATAAATATTCTGATGATTGCAATGTTCCTTACCCGTCTGATGACTGTATGTTAGGTGGAAGTGAAAAAACATTTGGAGATGATTTCAACCCGATGTCAGTAATAATGGGCGGCGGAAAGATAAACTTCAGAATGAGAAAAGCGAGCAACAATATAACAGTCCAGTTCAATAATGTTGATATGCTTGCTTCTGGTCCTCCAGATGCAATGTTTGACGATTCTTCCAACACCACTCAGGGGCAGTCAGCAATGGCAGAGGCTTGGAGATTTGGAAGTATGGGACCTGAAATATATGACGATGTATTATTAGGGATACCATATAATTCTAGTGCATATAATGATGACTGGGATTTCACAGTTACAATAGACAAATTTTATGATGAAGATTGGAATGTAATATGGGAGCGGGGTGTTAACTCAACAGATAATTTAACAGGCACCGAGTATGCAGACTATGCAACAGGTGATTATGCTTCATATGTAAATGATGGTATGGCATGTAGTAAATCAGACTCAACCATGAGTTCAGCACTATGTTATGTTGATACAACAAAGCATATGATATGGATGAAAATACCACATTTCTCAGGTATAAATCCAGTTGTAAACGGGACAGCACTTGCAAATGGAGAAGTTTGTGACAGCAATGACGATTGTGCATCTAACCGTTGTGTATCTGACTATGACGGAAGTGGAAAATGGTGTGCAGCATCAGGAGATTGTTATCATGATGGTACAAGGTACGGTGACGGTGAATATTCGGACGAATGTTATGATTCATCTAACAGAGCTATGTGTGATGATGGAGATTGGACAAAAGTTTATTGTACATATGGATGTTCAAATGGAGCATGCAAGTCTAGTAGTAGTCAAAGTGGGAGTGACACAGACACAACAATCTCAGAGACAGAAACTATTTCTGTATCAAAAGGCCAGTCAAGAACATATCCGTTTTCAAAATGGGCTGACATTGCAGTGGAAAAAGTAGTAATTAAAGCAAAAAATACAATATCAGGTTCATTAACAATAGAAAAATCATCTAAGCCATCAGGAGCATCGGCAGCAATCTCATCTGACAAAGGCTCTGTTTACAAATATATTAAGATAACCAAAAGCGGCTTTTCTAATTCTGATATCGATTCTGCTATTATAAAGTTTAAGGTGCCAAAATCTTGGATTAGTAGCCATAGCATAGATAAAGATACAATTGTGCTGAAAAAGTATGTTAATGACGAGTGGATTGAACAACCCACGACAAAGACGACTGAGTCAACCAGCTATGTATATTATGAGGCAACTGTTTCAGGGTTTTCATATTTTGCAGTAGCCGGCGAATCAGAAACACCAATTTCAATATTAACCACATTGGGTACAACAGAAATAATTCAGGGAGATTCAAAAGTAATAGAAATAAAAGTGAAAAATAATTATAATCAAATATTAGAGCACGTTTCTTTAACACTTAGCGGAATTGGTGACTGGTATAAAATTACACCAGAAGAAGTTGAAGAGCTTGCCGTTGGCAGTACAGCAACGTTTACAATTAATTTTTCTATACCTTTCAACGCAACTGTGAAGGACTACGAATTTACAGCAAAAGCAGCAAGTCTGACAAAAGAAGCTACCAAGACATATAAATTGCGCGTCACGCCAAATGAAGCTACGCAGGCAGTTATAAAAGAGAGATACACTAACCTGACAAAAAAAGTTTCTGAGTTAGAACAGCTAATAACAGCTGCTCAGAGGCAAAACAAAAACACAACAAGGGTTGAGACTTTATTAGTAGCTTTGAAAACAAAGCTGTCGGAGATAAAAACCAACATAGATGAAAACAACTATTTCACGGCGTCACAATTGCTTGATAGCGGAGAAGCTAGTGCAAAAACGCTTGAAGCAGAAATATCTTCGCTGAAACCAAAGACCGGTGGTGTAAGCTGGTCAACAATCGCAATTATTTTAGTAATTATAATATTAGCAGTGGCAGGCTGGTATGTAGTTCAAAGTGGAAAATTTTCACAGCCATCTTATAGGCAAGGCTCTTACAAATATAGACCAGTCAGACAATCAGCTAACATAAAAGACTTGCACAAAAAACTTGATAAAATATTCAAAAAGAAATAGGCTAATTTTTATTATGCTCAATTAGCAGTTGCGAAAACCACACATGGATAACCCACCGACATAATTTCAAATGCGACACCATATCATATTTTTTGATTTTTTCTTCTAGATAATCTTTATATTTGACAGACTACAAAATTTAAATCAGAGGTGCTGATTTATGAAGTTAATAATTTTTTTAGTCTTGGTATTAACCTTGGCTGTTTCGGCCAGTGCTGTAACAGACTCAGTTTTGCTTTTGGATTCAGACGGCAATTTAATAACAACTGCTCCAAACGCTTGGGATAATATTACTATACGGGTTACAAATTCTGCAGCATCTTCTTATACAGTCAATGTTACAAGTACCGCAGATTCAACAGGTATAACTGTCACGCTTGCGTCAGTAGGTTCCAATACATATGAAGGTTGGTTCAGGCCAGCTGAGGTAACGAGCAGTAGTTCGTCCCATATAATCTATGTCGCTGACGGGAGTACTATAACCGTTTCTGCAGATTTGGACGCAGATGGAAACATAGGAACAAATACGGTCACATATGATAACGACCCAGATGAAATACAAACGTATAGCTCATTACCATCAGCACCAAATACAGGAACTGAAACTACAAGTTTTGTAATAGGTGACACTGTCTATATTGTCATCACAACTGCAAAAAACAGTGGCGGCACGATAACAGCTGCGAGTAGTATAGATTCTTTATCCGTTTCATTATCAGAATCAGCTACATATGATGGATGGTATACAGGCTCTTTTCAGACGCAACCATCTACTGGTTCATCCTCAACAAAATTAAAAGTTGCACAGGGCGATACAATTACATTAACAAGCGATTTAGAGGGAGACGATAGTACAGACGCAACAAAAACATTGACAATAGCAGATAATGTTGAGATATTGGCCACACCAGATAAATCTTCTGTGTCAACTGTAAACGCATGGGATGATCTCACTGTAAGGGTTACTAATATTGCTGCTAATACAAATTCCGGGACAATACAAACAGGCTCTGTTACAATTAACAGTACAACAGATGGGACAGGAATAACTGTAACAGTTACAGAAACTGCTGTAGATTCTGGAATATTTGAAGGAACTTTCAAGCCAAGCGAGACAGCAAGCAGTGATGCAAATGATTACATACAGGCTGCTGATGAAGACACAATTTATGTTTATTCGGATTTGGACAGAGACGGAACTTATACAACAGATTCTGTTGAATATGATGTAAATCCAGATGAAATAATCACGAGGAAGACCGCATCTGGCTCTGCCTCAACGTATTTTAAGAGTACGGATACTGTTTATGTTGACGTTTATGCAAAGGCCGGCGCTTCTTCACCAGAGCCATTAACAGTTACAAGTAGCTCTGATTCGAATGGAACAACCATGGCAGTTACTGAATCAGGGACATATGTAGGGAAATATTCTACTTCCTTTTCAATAAGTACATCAACTGCTCAGGATACATCAATAAAGGCATCTGATGGAGATTCGATAATAATAAAAGCCGATGTGGATGCTGGAGAAACCGGCGGGGGAGATTCGCCAGATACAACCAAGACAATATATGTAGACGATACTGCACCTTCTTCTGCTACCCCCTCACCAAGTGATAATTCCTATCTCAAGTCATCTCAAAAAAGAAATATAACGGTTACGATAACTGATAACATGTATACAGCATCTTCTATAACATTGCACTACAGACTTGGGGCAGCCGGAAGCTGGAGTTCTGCGACGATGTCTTTATGCACTGCTGAAATATGCGGCTCAGCATCATCACAAGGAACCTCTACAACTTATTATGCACAGATAGATGACACAGCTGTTTCAGACGGTGACACTGTCTCATTTTATGTTACTGGTACAGATGAAGCAGGCAATTCCATAACCACATCAGTTGGCGGCTCGACTTCTTCTCCATTATCAACTTATACGATAGATGATGTGGCTCCAACTATAAGCTCATTTCAGATAAACGGTGCAACCTCTGACATAGATGTTTATAATAAAATGAATTTCACAATTAATTGGAATGCAACTTATTCGCCAGACATAACAGAAGCTTATTATACGGTCAGTTACACAAATGGTACATTGCTGACTGGGTGGAATAAAACGATAGCAACGTCAGCATCAAGTTGCACAGCATCTACATGCCCACAAACGAATATAGATGCTATGGATATGCCCACTGGAACTTTAAATCTTACATTATTTTGCAAAGACACCGCAGGAAACTGGGCAAATACATCTCTGACATTTACATCAAAGGCTTATGTGACAATAGTATCAACATCAAGCTCTCCTTCTTCTGGTGAAGTTTCAAATGATGGAAGCGGCAAATATACAATAAAATTTGTTTTGGATTTAAAAGGGAGTTATGTCAAGTTTAAGATAGGTACGTTTACAAACAGTGCTAACAGCAATTATACATTCAACGGGGCTGGGAGAACAACTATGTATTATACAAATGCAGCAGGGACGTCTAAATCATTATCAGTCGGTTCAACATATGGTTCAACAAACCCAGACGCTTTCAAGGACCTTACAACATCAACACCTTATCTGGTTGATACAGAGGTAAACTTAACAATAAAAATTCCAAGAGCGTTGTATCCCGGAACATATACAGGCTCGTATTACATAGGGGCATATGACTAATGAAAGGAAATATTTTTTTAGTTATTATTTTAATGCTTTTTTTAGTATTAGCAGCTTCTGCAGACCCTTCTTATGAAAAGAGCGGAACAATAACTATATCTGTTGCAGATATAGGGACAACGTTATCCTTCAAAGTTATTAATTGCACAACATGCGGTTTCACATCATATTATAATGAAGAAACAACTACAACAACTACAACACTGTCTAATCTGACAAAAGATATGTCTATTCTAAATTTTCCAAAAAAGATAGAAATTGTACAGGGTGAATCAAAAAATACAACACTAAATGTAAAAAACACGGGTGACGAAACATTAAATAATATAACATTTTCCGTTTCAGGTATAGACTCTAGTTGGTATAGCGTCGGAAATATAAGTGTTATTTATGCAGGTCTGACAGAATCAACAACCCTGAAGATAACTGTTCCAAGTGTAGCCAATTTATCTATAAAAGATATAACAATAACTGCCACCTCAGCATCAAAGAAAACGTCAACAGCAACTACACAGCTGAAAATATTGCCAAATGAGGATACAAAAGCCATGATAAGAAAACTGTATAATATATACAAAGCAAAGCTTGAGTCGCTCAACCAGACAATCAACGAGCTGGCATCAAAAGGAAAAAATGTGAGAACAGCGAGGCAAATATTTGGCGAGGCAGAATCAAAGCTAAATCTTGCTAAAAAAAATATAGATGATAACAACTATTATGATGCGTATTTTAACTTGATGAGTGCTAAAGATAAAATAATTGAACTTGAAAAAGAAATAGAAAGGGTAAGAAGGACATTTGCATGGTGGGTATATCCCATTATAGGTGTCATAGTCTTGATTGTAATCTTTGTCATATATCTATTTTTGCCTGAAAAAGAAGAAGAATACGAATATGTAGAAGAGGTCAGCGAATGAGTTCAAAAAAAGCAATTGGTATGTTTCTGGTTTTTTTGTTTCTTCCACTTCTGACACAGGGCGTGTTATTGTATAGAATAACACAAAAAGATATAATAACACAGATTGGAGAACAAATGGCTTTTTCACAATTAAAGAGTGAGTTTAATTTATCTGAAGATTATGAAAATATGGGTGAAATACAACAGGGGGTCTGTCAACAATACGGCAATGAAAGCGAACAATGTTTGGGCATTAATATGATAAAAGAAAAAATTTCAGCTGAAATCTCTGATATATATGACAAGCCCATAATCCATGAAAAATCAATAGGAGACATAAACCAGATGGTCATACAGACAGTGTTATTATCAATCCTGCTTACATTGATTGGTTTAATTTTTCTATATAAAGGGTCGGGTTCAGCATCAGCGTTTTTCAAATCACTTTCTCACATTTTAGTTATAATATCAATTTTCACAGTTATACCTGTTTTTATTATGAGAGGTCTAAGGTTTGGTCCAATTGTCTTTTCAGAAGTTCAATTTATAGAAAATATAATGAGCTACGAAATAAAATTGGCCATCGGAACTATTTCTATAGCGATAGTATTTTATGTCTTTTCCAGATTCAAAAAATCTGGCTTATAAATCTTATAAACAGATTTTACACTCTTTTAAAGATGGATATATATTTAGATGTTGTTGGCAAATAAGTCCCTTCTTTCTTATCAATTTGCATATTTCACAGAATTCGGTCATAATCTTTTTTGATCCGGCACCATCCATAACCTTATCAGCCAGTTTTGTTATTTTTTCATCAACCTCTTTATTTGTACATAAGGCGTTTTCGCGTCCTCTCATAGAACGAAGATATTGAGAAATAGCACCTTGTGTAACACCAAGACATTTTGCAGTTTCCATCTGTGTTAGTCCTTTTTTAAGTAATTTTCTGGCAAGGGTTGCTCTTAATGCTGGCAAAACTTCTCTAACTATTATCTCACATGGTGGTTTCATTTTATCAATTAAAATAATTTACGAACATTTAAATATATAACGCCGTTATAGTTATTCGGTTCAAATGCAATTGTTATTCATACACGCTTCTTGGATAAGATACGAGGTTAGTAAGAAAACAAAAATAGCGGAAAATTTGTCAGATAATGAGAAAGCCAGACAAATAAATAATTGCCTTGTCGTGAAAACCTGTGTAGAAAAAAAAGATAAAGAAGATTTATTAAAAACAGCCAAAAAAGAAATAATAACTATAGCTGAAAAAGTTGGAGCGAAACATATAGTTCTCTTTCCATTTGCGCATTTGTCTCCTGAATTGTCATCTCCGAAATTTGCAATAAAATTTTTAAAAGATCTTAAAAAGGCGCTTAAAGCAGATGGTTATGAGGTTGACTCAATACCATTTGGCTGGATTAAGAAATGGGCTCTAGAAACAAAAGGTCATGCTCTGGCTGTTTTGTCGAGACGATTCTAATTTTATTAGCTAGTGAAATTAAAGCAAAAGCCTTAAATATATAACATTGTTATATATTTTGTGATATTATGAAAAAAATATATCTTGATTATGCTGCAACAACACCTGTTGACAAAAGAGTTTTAGAGGAAATGAAACCATATTTCAGCGAGAAATATGGTAATGCTTCATCTTTGCATTCACTTGGAACAGAAGCTAAGCGCGCTTTGGAAGAGGCCCGGGAGAAAGTAGCATCTGTTATAAAAGCAAACCCAAAAGAAATTATATTTACATCGAGTGGCACAGAATCTAATAACACCGCTCTGAAAGGAGTAGCATTTGCCAATCGCGACAAGGGTAAGCATATCATTACAACACCGATAGAGCATGACTGTGTACTCAATTCTGCCCGTTGGCTTAAAAAACAAGGATTTGATGTGGACTTTATTCCTGTTGATAAATATGGATTAGTTGATCTGGAAAAATTAGAAGAGTTAATAAGAAAGGATACAATACTCATATCTGTGATGCACGCCAATAACGAAATAGGCACAATAGAGCCAATAAAAGAGATTGGCAAAATAGCAAAAGAGCACGATGTTTATTTTCATACAGATGCGGCGCAGAGTTATGGTAAAATTGATATAGATGTTAAAAAAATGAATATAGATTTAATTACAGCCAATGCCCATAAAATATATGGACCAAAAGGTGTTGGAGCTTTGTTTATAAGAGAAGGAGTAAAAATAGATCCGCTTCTACATGGCGGTGGGCATGAATTTGGTCTTCGTTCAAGTACAGAAAATGTGGCAGGCATAGTTGGATTTGGAAAAGCGGCTGAAATAGCAAAAAAAGAAATGAGGGGCGAATCTGAAAGACTTATAAAGTTAAGAAACACACTTATAGAAAATATTCTTAAAATAGATGACTGTTGGTTAAATGGTCATCCTGATAAAAGGTTGCCTAATAATGCAAATTTCTCATTTAGGTTCATAGAAGGAGAATCGCTAGTGATGTACCTTGATATGCAGGGAATATGCGCATCGACAGGCTCTGCCTGTTCTTCAAAATCACTTGAGCCTAGCCATGTTTTAACAGCAATCGGCTTAAAACCAGAAGAGGCACATGGTTCTCTTCGTTTGACAACTGGTAGGTTTACAACAAAAGAAGATATAGACTATGTAATCGAGGTCTTACCAAATGTTGTTAAGAACCTAAGAAAATTGAGCCCGCTAAAATAGCTGCGTCAAATCAATTATAAAGTGGTTACATATGATTTTTTGTATACCGTGTCTGGTTTTAGTCTTATATTTTCTAGTAGCGAGTGTATTTTTTCCAAAATACAGAATTTACGTAAAAGATGGGTGGATGTGCTTTATTGATAAGCTGAAGGGCAAGGATTGTTCTCTTTCCTTTGATAATAAAATGCGACTTGCTTTGTCAGTATGGTTTGCTGAAAAAAATATGCCTGCTATTGGCAGGTTTATAGGTAATAAGAGGAATTTCACAATAGTTATGATGTTTGTGGGAGTTATTTTAACAATTGTATCAGTATTTTTGTTTATACTGATGATTAAATTTTTGAGAAATCCACCATGCGATACAGGGGTATGTGGATTATAGGTGATTATATGAGCAATTGGCAATACAGCAAAGAGGTTATTAAACATTTTCAGCACCCAAAAAATGTTGGCCGCATAAAAAAGCCAGATGGTGTTGGAAGAGTGGGAAATGTAGTATGCGGAGACGTTATGGTTATTTATATAAAGGTTGGTAAAAAGAATGGAAAAGAGTATATAAAAGATATAAAATTTGAAACTATGGGATGTGCTGCTGCAATAGCTTCTTCGAGTATGCTAACAGAGCTTGCAAAAGGAAAAACTATTGAGGAGGCAAAAAAAATATCGATGAAGGATATTTCATCTTCTTTGGGCGGCTTGCCACCAATTAAACTACACTGCTCAAATCTAGCAGCAGATGGGCTGAAGGCAGCCATAGCTGACTATGAAAAGAAAAAAAAACAATTTAAACCAGAAAAATAAATATTTCTTTAGTGATAAACTTGTTTGACAAAAACGCAATTTTTCTTGTTTCAGGTCCTGACAAATTGACAAAGAGTGAGCTGATAAATCATTTTTTATCATCTAGTCTAAAAAAGGAGCAAAAGTGTATTTACATAAACACGAATAAGCATTATAATAAAATTGTTTCACTTGCTGCCAGGGCCAAGCCAGAATTTAAGAAAAAAGATTTATTGCATATTATAGATGTTTCTGCTCTCAACTATAAACATAATAATAAAAGGCATATTTCTGTGTTAAAAAGCCCAAAAAATTTAACTAAGATATCAAAAAAGTTAAGTGAGCTTTCTGATGCAAAAAAAATTTTAGTTGATAATATTTCTGACTTTTCTTTACATGGACATGGAGTCGCGGAAAGTCTTATGGACATTTTATCCCGCTCGAAGAGAAATGGGGCAACAATTATGGTTTTTGTAGATGATTTAAAAGATATAGCACATTTTGTCAACCTTGAAATCATGTCTGATATTTCAGTGCACGCAGACAATGGAGTTATTCATGCATATGGATTCGCTGAAAAAAAATTTATTGACAAAGGAATGAAAAAACATGAGTTCTATCAGCAACATTTTTACTCGTAATTCTTTAGGTTTGGTGAATTTATGGTAAAAAAGCTTTTGTCATTAATATCAGGAGGCATAGATAGTTCAGTTTCATCTTATATGATGGCAAACCAAGCATATCACATCGATTATATTTTTTTCTCCACGTCTGAGAAAAAAAATGATTTTAAAATAGTTTCCCAATGCATAAAAGCAATCAATAAAATTACTGGGCAAAAAAATACAAAACTGTTATTAATTAATTATCGCCATGTTCTTGAAGAAATAGATAAAAGATGTCCAAAAAATCTTCAGTGTGTTTTGTGTAAAAGGATGATGTACAGGATAGCAGAGAAGATTGGTAGAAAAAAATACGTAGCTTTATTGACAGGCGAGTCTCTCGGTCAAGTGGCAAGCCAAACATTCGAAAATCTTGTCGTAGAAGATGATGCTGTTGGTATGATAATAATAAGGCCTTTAATAGGGTTTGACAAAGCAGAAATTATAAAAGTCGCACGCAAAATAGGAACTCTGAAATATTCTGATAAGCACCGGCCATGTGATTTTGTCCCAAAAAAGCCAAGGACAAAATCAAATATAAATGAAATAGCAGAGGCAGAAAAAAAGTTGGAAATAAAGAGATTAATACGTGATGCAATCAAGTCCAAGGAAGTTATTAAATTTTAAATCATTTATTTAAATTATTTACATAAGAAGTTTAATTATGCGAGGTTGGCAGAACGGTTATGCACCCGGCTGCAGGCCAACCTTTAAAAAAGGTTGGATCCAAAACCGAAGAAGTTCAGTCAAAAACAACCTTTAAAAAAGGTTGGATCCAAAACCGAAGAAATTCAGTCAAAAGAAGCAGAAACCGGGAGAAGGGAGTTCAACTCTCCCACCTCGCTTTTGTTCCGAGTTGGATATTATGATAAAGACAGATAAGTTAAAAATATATAATTCCCTAACCAGAAAAAAAGAAATATTTGAGCCACTGCAATCCAGCAAAGTTGGTATATATATATGTGGCCCAACTGTTTATGACTATATTCATATAGGCAATATGCGTTCTTTCGTGGCTTTTGATGTAATTATACGCTATCTCCGCTATCTTGGCTATGATGTGAAGCACGTCCAAAACGTTACAGATGTGGACGATAAGATGATTAAGCGGGCCCAGAAAGAGGGAACAACTATAAAAGAAATTGCAAAAAAATATGAGAAAATATATTTTGACGATATGAAGGCGTATAACAACCAGCTACCAGATATAAATCCCAGGGCAACAGAACATATTGCTGATATAATAAGCTTAATAAAGAAAATAGTTGAAAACGGGTATGGTTATGTAAAGGGCGGCAATGTCTATTTTTCTATTGCTAAGTTTAAGGATTATGGAAAATTATCTGGTGTCTCGATTAATCAGCTGAAAGCAGGAGCAAGAGTTGAACAGGACAATTATGACAAAGAACATCCAAGAGATTTTGCTCTGTGGAAAGCATCAAAACCAGGTGAGCCTTCTTGGGATAGTCCGTGGGGCAATGGCCGACCGGGATGGCATATTGAATGTTCAGCAATGTCCATGAAATATCTTGGTGAAACTTTTGATATACATGGCGGTGGTAAAGATTTGAAATTTCCGCACCATGAAAATGAAATAGCGCAGTCAGAATCAGCAACTGGCAAACAATTCGTCCGATATTGGATTCATACAGAATTTCTGAACATAAAAGGAGAAAAAATGGCAAAGTCACTTGGAAATTTTTTCACAGCACACGAGTTGTTAAAGCAAAATGGCGGTAAATATGATGCAAAGGATCTAAGGTATTTCCTAGTTTCGACACATTATAGAAAGCCGATAGATTTCAAAGAAGAGGCAATAGAAGATGCGAAGAACAGTCGCAAAAAACTGGAAAACATGGTTAATAGTGTGAAGCACGCTTTAGAATACGAAAAAAACACATTACCCGTTGATAGAGAACTGGAATCAAAGATAAAAAACCTAAAAGAAAAATTTGAAGCAGCGATGAACGATGATTTTAACACGCCAGAAGCACTGAGAGTTCTTTTTGAGTTTTCTTCCCTGCTTAACAAATACATAGAATCTCCAAAAAGCGGGGCGTCTTTGAAAAATGCACTAACTACTTTCTTAAATTTATCACAAAATGTTCTTGGGTTGCAATTCGAGTCAGAAAAAACAGAAATCCCGAAAGATGTGAAAAAATTGGTAGAGGAAAGGGAAAAAGCACGTAAAGAAAAAGATTGGAATAAGGCTGATAAAATACGAGATGAGATAAGAAAAAAAGGCTATATTATAGAAGATAAAAATGATAAATCAATAGTGAAGCCTGTATGAATTAAACTATTATTTTTCAAAAACTTTATATTCTCTGGCTGAAAAATTAAATTATGTCAGTTATTCAAGATATCAAATCACTGAAAATTCAAGGAGCTAAAGAGATTGCAACTGCTTCGCTCAGGCATCTTAAAAAATTTTCCCGAATTCACGGATTTGGTCATGAGTTTGACAAGGAATGTAAAAAGCTTTTATCTGCCAGATCGACAGCAGTTGTCCTTTACAATGTTATTAATGAGCTTAGGAGAGATAAACGAAAAGAAACGATAGACAAACTTTTAGCAGAATTGGATAAGGCGACTGAATTAATAGCCGCAACTGGTCAACAGTTGATAAAAAGGGGATACCATGTTCATACCCACTGTCATTCATCAGAAGCTTTGGCTGTCATTAAGGAGGCAGCTAAAAAAAAGAAATTTTCAGTCATAGCAGATATAACAATGCCAAGACAACAAGGCATAAAGACAGCAAAAGAACTTGCAAAAATAAAAAATATATCAGTAACATTAATAGAGGACAATGCAGCAACGCTAGCGTTTACAGATCCAGTTATTCCAAAAGATGATATAATTATAGTTGGTTGCGACGCCATGCGAAAAGAGGGAGTAATAAATAAAATCGGTACCTACTTTCTGGCACTTGCTGCGTCTGAAAGTAATATACCGTTTTATGTTGTCGGCTCAAAATTCAAGATAGATAAAAGGAAAAAAGTGAAAATAGAGATAAGGCCGCCATCTGAAGTTTATAAAAAAATAAGAGGCGTAAAGATTATCAATCCGGCCTTTGATATAACTCCGTGGCGTTATATAACAGGCGTAGTTATGGAGGATGGAATAAAAAAGCCAAAGGATATTTTGGCGATATTGAGGTGAGATCATGGATTTTATAACCGCGAGATATTATTTTGAAACTGCTTCTGTTAGTCGGGAAAGGGCCGTGCAACAGATAGCTGCAGAATCCTCAATTGGAACTTGGACAGAAATAAAAACCTTAACTAGAAAAATACAAAAAAAATTATCACCGAAAATTATGAAAATTTCCAAAAAAAATAAAACTGTTGATATTGCTTATCCTTCAGATTTATTTGAGTTTGGAAGTGTTCCACAGCTCATGTCAAGTTTGGGTGGAAATGTTTTTGGTATGAAGCTCTTAAAAAATTTACGTCTTGTTGATATACAATTTCCAAAATCATATATCAAGTCTTTCAAAGGCCCTGCATTTGGCATAGGCGGCGTTCGAAGATTAATAAAAACAAAGGTTCGCCCCCATCTTGGAACAATTGTAAAACCAAAGGTTGGTCTAAATGCAAAGGAATGGGCAACTGTAGCATATAATGCTTGGAAAGGAGGATTGGATTTTGTAAAAGATGATGAAAATTTAACATCAATGAAATTCTGCAAATTTGAAGACAGGGTTATAAATACATTGGATATGGCAGATAAAATAAAAGAGGAAGAGGGCAGAAATGTTTTATATGCGGCAAACATAACAGCTCCAATGAAAACAATGATTGAAAGGGCTGACTTTGTTAAAGAGCATGGCGGCAAGTGTATAATGGTTGATATACTATCAGCAGGCTGGTCGGCCTTGCAGGAGATCAGAAACCAGAACTATAAAATGGTTATACATGCTCATCGGGCAGGGCATGCAACATTTACGCGAAATAAGAAGCACGGGATTTCTATGTATGTTATTGCTAAACTCTCTCGTCTAATAGGTGTTGACCAACTGCATATAGGAACAGCAGTTGGGAAAATGGAAGGTGATAAAAAGGAAATTGTGCTGATAAAAAATATGATTGAGTATCAACACGTAAAGCCATCCAGTTATCTTGAACAGCAATGGTTTAACATTAAACCCGTTTTTGCTGTTTCTTCTGGTGGCGTTTATCCTTCGTTGGTTCCGCAAATCGTAAAAATACTTGGAAATGACATCGTTATACAGGCCGGTGGCGGAGTTCACGGGCATCCTGCTGGAACCAGGGCTGGAGCAAAAGCCATGAAACAGGCACTAATCGCTTCAATGAAAAAGATTAATCTAAAAAAATACGCCAAGGCACATAAAGAACTTAAACAAGCACTAGATAAATGGGGATAAATATGAAGCTAAAAGCACGCTTGCCAGGACTTACATCTGGCGGAAAAATGATTGTTATACTTAATAATAAAACTGCAAAAAAGCTAGCTGTTAAGCCACTAGAGCGTGTAATAGTCAAAAGCAAAAAAGAAGACATAACATGCATAGTAAACACAAGTGAAAAAATAGTAAAACCCAGAGAAATAATTATATACGATGATGTGAATGACATACTTAAAATTAAGAATGGAGATATTGTTGATGTACGGGCCAGACCATTTCTCAATTCAAAAAAATTCATCCGCGAAAGAATACGCGGTAAAGAACTAACCAATAAAAAAATAAGGCAGATAGTCGATGATGTTTTGGAGCACAAACTAAGCGACCTTGCACTTGCTTCTCTGATTTCATCATTTGATATTAGGCCCCTATCAGATTCTGAAGCGTACGGATTTACTAAAGCAATGATAGATACAAGTGAAAAATTTACGTTTAGAGGAAAAATTGTTGACAAACACAGCATAGGTGGCATACCCGGAGATAAGACCAGCATATTACTTGTTTCGATAGTTGCTGCAGCCGGCCTGACTATACCAAAAAGCTCTTCACGCGCGATAACTGATCCAGCAGGAACAGCAGATAGATTTGAGATTTTTGCTCCTGTCCAGCTTGATGCTAGAGCGATAAGAAGGACTGTTAAGAAAACCGGTGGATGCATAATATGGGGTGGGTCATTCAAGCTCGCACCTGCTGATGATCTATTTATACAGATAGAACATCCGCTAGACTCTGATGCTATGATGATACCCTCGATAATTGCAAAGAAAAAAGTAATGGGATCTAAATATATTATTCTTGATATGCCAATGGGACCTACCCAGGCAAAAATAAAGGATATGTCAGTTGCGTCCAAACTTGCACGGAAGTTTATAAAAATCGGGAAAAGGTTTGGCATGAAAATAGAATGTGCTGTTACAAACGCTTCACAACCTCTTGGTTATTCAATGGGTCCGGCTCTTGAGGCGAGAGATATACTTAATACTTTTTCAAATAGCAAGTCAAAAGACCTTATAGACAAGGCAACTTCACTTTCCGGTATCCTCTTCAAAATGGTTGGCAAAGATTACTCAGCTGAGGAAGGAAAGGCCAGGGCAGTAAAAATTTTTAATTCTGGATTGGCAGAGAAAAAGTTCAGAGAAATAATAAAAGAGCAAGGAGGAAATGAGAAGGTGACTATAGGGGATATAAGAGTCGGTAAAGAGACAAGAATAGTTAAGGCAAAAAAATCTGGGTATATCCATAACATACATAATAAGAATCTGGTCCGTACAGCTATTGCTGCGGGCTGTCCTGGTGACAAAGGTGCTGGCATAGAGTTATTTAAAAAAATAGGTGATAAAATTTCACATGGCGAACCGTTATTTAAAATTTATGCTGAAAATAAAATCAAAATGAAAAATGCGTTGGATGCATATGAAGATTCATTTATTATAAAATCTAGGCGGCCAAAAAAAACAAAAATGTTACTAAAGGTAGTTGTATAGTATTTTTCTTAGTTTCAGTAAAAAGTTGTTAAAATTTTATTAGCGAGTATGAAACAATAAATAGTTTGGTAATTAATTATATAGATAGGTGTTTTCTTTGGAACAGAGATGTCGACTATGCGGAAAAAAGGTTAATTTAGATCCGATTGTTTTTATTTTTCAGGATAATCTCTGTGATAATTGCTTTGAAAAAGAGGTAAAAAAAATTTTTGAGACAACTTAGAATTTTTAATTAAAAAATAAGTTATTCCCGTTTTACTAAAGATATTTTTATATAGTTGTGCAGGAATAAAAAAATATGAATAAAATTTTTTTTGTAGTTTTAGACGGAATTGCTGACAATCCCCTAAAAGACTTGGGATGGAAGACGCCATTGGAATGCGCAAAAAAGCCATTTCTTAATAAGCTTTCAGAAGAAGGCGTAAATGGCTCAATAATGCTAATTAATAAATCAATACCACCACAGACAGAGACAGGAGTTCTTTCTCTTCTTGGTTTTAACCCGCTCAACTACAATACAGGTCGCGGACCATTAGAGGCAGTTGGAATGGGATTAAGAGTTGAAAAAAATGATTTGGTTTTACGCGGAAATTTGGCAACAGCTGAAAATGGTTATATCATAGATACAGAAGCAGGACGAATTTCTGGAAAAAAAGCAGAAAAAATTATTGGCAAGCTAAAAAAAATAAAAATACGCGGAATTAAGATAAAAATATACCATTCTCTTGGGTACAGGTTTCTTTTGTTTTTAAAATCCAAAAAACTTTCACCATATATATCGAGCAATCACCCTGGTTATGAGCGAAACAAGTACCTTTTAGAATATCCAAGGGCTTTGAGAAAAAAGATGAAAATAAAAAAGATAATTCCTTTAAAAAGGAGCAAAGACGCACAATTTACTGCCGACGTATTGAATAAGTTTATTGAGCGGGCAAAAGAAATTTTAAAAGACGAAAAAACAGCAAATTATATTTTATTAAGAGGGGCAAATAAAGGTCTGATAAAATTAACTAACTTACCAAAGAAATATGGAGGAAAATGGATTTGCCTTGGTGATACACCAGTTGAGCGGGGCATATCAAAGCTTGTTGGCATGGACATTGCAAGAAAATATAAAAACCCGGAAACAGATAAACTATTAAAAACTTTTAAAGAGCTTAAAAAAGCAGTCCGGAAAGATTGTAAAAGAACTATAAAAAAATTAAAAAGTGTTCTCTCAAGGTATGACTTTTTTTATATACATCTGAAAGGTGCAGATGCATTTGGGCATAAAGGTATGCCACTACATAAGAAAAAGATTATTGAATATTTTGATTTATTTTTCTTTAAGCCACTAACCAAATTAATAAAAAAAGATGATATAATTATTGTGACAGCGGACCACACAACTTCGTGTAGATACAGAACACACACAGCTGATCCGGTGCCAGTTTTGATATTTGGCGACTCATTTAAGCCAGATAAAGTTAAAATCTTTGCAGAGTCTCAGGCAAAAAGAGGACGTTTAGGAAGATTCAAGGCCAAAAGACTTATAAAAATAGTATGTGGTGATTTAAAATGTACGTAATAAAAGCAGATGGAAGAAGAGAAGAATTTAACGAAAGAAAGGTTATGCAGACATGCACACATGCCGGTGCGACTAGAGACGAAGCGAATCATATAGTAGAAGAAATAAAAAAAGAGATTTACGATGGCATAACGACAAGAGAGATATATAAAAGTATTAGAGATAAATTAAGGCAGATAAATCCGGTTTCGTCTAGAATTTATACGTTACGTGAATCGCTCTCAAAAATAGAGCCAGAAGCCTTTGAGCTCTATGTCTATAAACTGCTTAGTTCAGTCGGATATAAATGTGAATGGAATATAATAGTTAAGGGTGCTTCTGTGGAGCACCAGATTGATATAATAGCAAAAAAAGATAAGTTATATTTGGTGGAGTGCAAAAGACATGAGAGGTATGAAAGATTTTCTGGGCTAAAAACAATTCTTGAAATACATTCGAGAATTGAAGATATAAAAGAAGGATACAAAAATGGAAAGACTAAATACAATTTTGACAAGGCTTGGATAATTACAAATACAAAATTTTCTGACCACGCAATAAAATACGCTAAAGCTAAAGATATACTGCTCACGGGTTGGAATTATCCGCATAATAACGGAATAGAACATTTAATAACAAGTAAAAGGCTTTACCCAGTAACTATCCTCAATGCCAAAAGAGCTATTGAAAAATCTTTAATGGAAAATAAAATTATAACAATAAATGATTTGGTCTCTTTTGATATTCGTGCGTTATGTAGCAAAATTTCTATAAACGAGAAAGACGCAGAAGATATATTAAACATAGCCAGGTCCATCTTAAACAAATAATGTAAGAACAATTAAACAAAAATATTTTAACCTTGGAAATTCTCTGAAACGAGCCGTTGGGATTACTACAGAATTTGTCAATCATGTTCTTGAAAACGGAGCTTCGGTTGAAGAAAAAAGAGAGTATATAGAACCAATCTATGGTAGGAGCTATTTTGAGATAATAGATAAGATTTACGAAGGGAATTTCAAATTTTCTAAGAGACCAATTAATTTAGAAAAATTTGATGAAAAAATTTATGAAGAAAGAGAAAAAAAACCTTCTGGAAGTCATTCTTCTCCATCAGCATAATTCTAAATTTTTTATCTTATTTTTGATATGCTCTTTATTTAGCCCAACTAATGGGGTCAGAATAACCTTTTTCTTTTTATCTTTAAGGGCCTTGATTTTATTAATATCAGTTTCAGAAGATATTATTGCTTTCATATATTTTTTCTTTTTTTTGTCCGGCAACCGTAGCTCTTTTCCAACAGCCCATTTTTCAATAATTCGCAACAATTTTTTTTTGCTTTTTTTTGAAAAGTATGGCAGAAGCCCACGCTTCATAATAAACCACGCCGCGATTATATCTTCTTTTTTTCTTAGGTCACATTCCAGACGCGCCTGCTTTAGCGGAAGCCCACCAGGCCCACTTATTTTTTCGCTATAGATATATGTTTTCTTTGAAATATCTATAAAAATTTCTTTGTCCGGATTGGTTAAATCGACAGCAAATCCCATCTTGGATATTACTCTTCCTATCTTTTTATTAACTTCTTCGCTTGTATACCTGAACGTTTTGTCAATTCTTTTCGTTCTCACGGCAAACTTAGTTCCGGCTTTCCATTTGGCTGCAATTTTTTTAGTTACCGCCTTAATTTTATTTATGTCCGAATCTATTTTATTTACAACTGAGAACGATGAAACCCCGAACGTGTGACAAAGAATTTTTTCTGTCTTTTTAAGATTTTTTGTTTCAATAAAAATTTTACTATGATCCTCATAAACCTTAGATTTTATGTTTTGTACAGCCAGTCCATTTCGGATATTATAAGCTAGCCGTTTTTTCATCTGATCAAATACAAATGGTGATTTCAGAAAAATTTCACCAACTCTTACTATTATCAGATACATTTTTCTTCCACCAAATTAGAAGATAATTAAAATTTTGATATTAAATTTTTAAACTCACACGCTTTGCATATTTCTTGGGTTGTCGGCTCTCCGCAAAGTTTGCAGAATTTTAATTTGCCTCCTGTCTCAATTTTCATTTTCTTCATTATGGAATTATAGAACCCAACAATTTGCTTCTTTGTTGACGGATATTTTTCCTCCAGCTCATTTATAATATTCATAACATCCCGCCTAACATTGTTATATGAATACGGGCATCTACTTTTAAAGAATGGTATTTTATTAACCATAGCAAATAACATCAATTCTTTTTCCGGCACCTTTATAAGAGGTTTGATCCTTGGAATAAATTTTTCATTTCTTATAAGGCCTGGCTTTGGTCCGAGTCTTTCAAATCTTGTAAGGTCTCCGCGTATAAGATTCATCATTATACTTTCGGCTTCGTCGTTAAGATTATGTCCAACTGCTAATTTTGTTCCCCCAAGTTCACGGGTCTTTTTGTTCAGAAGATATCTTTTGAATACGCCGCAGAATGTGCAAGGATTGTCGGTCTTTTTTGTTATTTTATCCATAGTTTTGCCAAATTCTTCTTTAAAACTTGCAATGTGCAGCGGTATATTTAAGTCAGTGCAGAGTTCTTTTGCTTTTTTAATTCCGACAGTTCTATAGTTCTTTATCCCTTCGTCGATTATTAACGCAGAAATTTTTATTGTCCTAACTTCGCCAAATACTTTGCTCATGAGGTATAACAAAGAGCCGCTATCCTTTCCTCCAGAAACAGCAACAATAACATGATCTTTCTTATCCAAGAGATGATATTTTCCAATGGTTTGTTTGAATGTTTTTTCTATTTGTTTACTCAGACAATTTTCGCAGTAAAATCTTCCTTCATACCTTCTATAATATATTGCTTCTCTTCCGCAAGAGCATTTCATCTATAACAACTCTTTTAGCGATCTAATTATTCTATCTGGTTTTAAATCACCGAAATCTATTTTGTTTCCATTTCTATTTATGATAATTGTCTTTACACCTGCTGCTTTCCCAGCTTTTAAGTCCCTTATCTCATCTCCGACAAATATTACATCATTTTTTTTGATGCCAAGAATTTTAATTGCTTCCAGAATAGAGTCTGGAAATGGTTTCAGCTTATTTACATTTTTTCCGTTGTTTCCAATTATAATATCAAAATAATTATGAATTCCAAAATGTTTAAGACAAAAAATTATAGACTCTTGTGCTGTGTTAGAAATTATTGCTTTTTTTCCACTAAGATTCTTTATAACTTGGACATCTTCAAAAAGTTCTATATCATTTGGGTTCTTTAGCAATTTTTTTCTGATTTCTAAATCTGCCTTATTTAGCTTGCTCCAAAATTTTTTTGTTTCTATATTTTGGTTTTTTATAAGCTTATTAATATGTATTTCTCCTTCAAATATTTTTTTCCATTTATTTTTAGTTATTTTTATTCCAAACTCTTTTGCTGTCTTTGCTCCAATATTTTTTATCCAAAAATCAGTTGTATAAATATTGTGCTTTAACAATGTGTTATCCAGGTCAAAAAAGTAATTCATCTAACCGCCTGTTGTTATATTTATTATTTCGATATTATCTTTATTCTTCAGCATTTCAAATTCTGTAACAATTTTGTTATTTCTTTTGCATATGACCTCTTCTAAATTTATTTTAAGTTTCTTAAGCAAATCTAAGACTTTTGTCCCATCTTCGAGTTCAATAATTTTCATTTTTTTGTCGTATTTAACTGCTAATTTCATAGATTTATAATCATCGGGAATATTTTTAAGTATGATTTTAAGTATATTTATTGCGTATACAAATAACAGTGCCGAGGTGGCGGAACCAGGTTAACGCGCACGGCTCGAGACCGTGTGTCCTCTGGACGTGCAGGTTCGAACCAAATCCATTTCGAAAACAACTTGACGTGCTTTGCACGTCGGTCTTCGATCCCAAAGAAACTTGAAACCGAAGAAAGATTTGTGAAAATCCTGCCCTCGGCGTTTTTATATTTTTACCTGCTCTGATAATTATAGTGCTGGGATTGCGGAACCAGGTTAACGCGCTAGCCTTGAGGTTTTCGATGAAGACATGGCTTGACTCTGACTCGGCGGACATGATGAGTCACTGAACCAGTTTTACGCTGGTTGCAGAGAAAACTTGGTAGCTAGTGTGCCATTGTATTTATCAGATTTATCTGATTGATATGGATGCACGTGGGGGTTCGAATCCCTCTCCCAGCGTTCATGTTGCGTAATAGGAATTAAAGTCTATAGAGGATGCAATCTTTATAGATAAAAGAGGGTAAATTATGCCGCCGGCAGTTGTAAAAACAATAAAGGATGAAATTTTCTGGCAATACGCTAAACTAATTTCTAAGTCTGCAGGATTTGGTATAAATCAAAGAGCATTTCAGATGAATCGTTTTATTGCCTTGAGAGATGGCAAGATAAAATGGTCGACTGCTATTAGAGAATGGATTAAGGAACATGAGAAACCAAATGAGTGTATTTACTGTGGCTCAAAAGAAAATTTGACGGTTGAGCATATTTTGCCAAAGTCTTGTGGTGGACCAGATACTCCTGATAATGCAATAAAAGTTTGTAAGAAGTGCAATTCATCCAAGGGTGGTAAAAGGCTCTATGAATGGGTTGGGCTGAAAAACAAGGACAAAGTGCCAAGAATTGCAGAAGGTAAATACCTCAAGCTCCTGTACAAATTGCATGATAAACAAGGAACCCTTGAAGTAGACAAAAATGAGCTAACTGTTAAGTTGTGTCCTTTATGTAATATGACACCAATCTGTGAAAGAGATAAATGTGAAGGCAAATTAACTGTCTACTGCCTTGAAGGAATTTTTCCAATAAAACAACAACATTAACTAGCGGGTTCTAGTTCAGGTTCAAATATTTTATAATTATATTCCAGATGCTATTCAAGTTTGGAGTGCTCTGAATATTAGGCGCGACGTTAGTAGTCGGCTTGTGTTCTGAGCATATAACATTTATGCTCAGTTGCAAAAACCACGCACAGATAGGCTCACTAACATGTTGCGCATGGAAGCCACTTTAATCAAAGAGACAAATGTGGCGTCATTCTTAGATATAATTATATCTGATAAGCACAATAGTAACAAATTAATTAAAAATCTAACACACTCTGAACATAAACTCCAATAAATTTTATCAGAATGCAGTAAGAAAAGCCTAAACCAAAACCTTTATTAATGGGAAAAAGTTAATAAAAATGAGCAATCATGTATTTGGTTGCTTAATACAATTTAAATTAAAGGAGGTTAAAAAATGGAAATAGAGGCAATCAGCATGATGAGTCTACTTTGGGCCCACTTTATAAGTTTTTTACCAAAATTTATAAGCGGACTTATTTTATTAATAATAGGTTTGTTTGTGGGCAAATTAGTAGGCAAGGCTGTAAAGCACATACTACAGAGAGCTAAATTAGATTACTATGTTTCAGAAACAGCTAAACCAAGAGTAAGTCTGACAGATATATTTGCTCTGATTACACGGTGGTGGATTTACCTTGCGTTTATTTCAGCAGCGATAGATGTTCTTCAGATTCCGACATTATCAGGGTGGATAGTAAGAATTACAACATTTATACCATCTATAATTGGTGCAGCATTGATTATAATTGTAGCATATGTGATTGCAGAATACATAAAAGAACAAGTGAAAAAGGGAGAAACAATATATTCTAACATAGTCGGTAAACTAATATTCTTCTTTATAATGTATGTTGCAGTGGCTATAGCATTACCAGTTCTCGGAGTGCCAAGCGGACTAGTATCTAACATACTATTAGTCATTGTCGCTTCGGTTGGTCTCGGACTTGCAATTGCATTAGGACTTGGGCTAAAGGATGCTGTTTCAGACATTTCAAAGAATTATATAAAGAAGTACAAGTTCAAGAAGTAGTAATCTTTTATTTTTTTTATTTTTTCCTTTTATTTTTTATAAATATTTTTCTATAGCTGTATTAGGGCAAGAACTGACTTTAACGCCAAATACACTATAGATCAACAAATTGTTGAATAGGCTTAGCTGACAGTTTTACTTTTCCCATATAATACAGAATTATTATTTACTGCCAAAGTTGATGCAATTCAGCAGTTTACAACCGTCCCCTTGCTTTTTCTGCATCCAAAATTCTTTTTATTGCTATTATATATGCAGCAGTTCTCATATCTATTTTTTTCTTTTTATGCATATCATATACCTTTTGGAAAGAGGATGTCATAATATCTTTTAGTCTTTTTTCAAGATAGTCATCTTCAAACATGTTGCCTGTTCTATTTTGGGCCCATTCAAAGTAACTGACAACAACACCGCCGGCATTTGCTAAAATGTCTGGTATTACTGATATATTCCTTTTGTATAGTATTTCATCTGCTTCTTCTGTTACAGGACCGTTAGCTATTTCTAAAATGTATTTTGCCTTTATTTTATCTGCATTTTTCTCTGTAATCTGGTTTTCAAGTGCAGCAAGAATTAATAAATCCGTTTCCATTTCCAGAAGCTCTTTATTCGTTATTTTTTTGTCACCATACTCTGTGACTGACCCTTTCTCATCTTTTGTTTTTATCACTTCTGTTATATCTAGCCCATCTTTATCAATAACTCCGCCTTTACTATCAGCAACAGCAATAATCTTAAATCCGTCCTTATATAGCATAGTTGCAATATTTTTGCCGGCATTTCCAAAGCCTTGGATAGACACGCACAGTTCAGATGGGTTTTTGCCAATCTTTGTTAAAAACTCCTTCAAGACAATAAATGCACCACTGGCAGTTGCAGTTGCTCTTAGCTTGCACCCCTGAAGTGATAGTGGCTTTCCAGTTATCATTCCTGGTTCATGTTTGCCTTTTATTTTTTCATACTCATCCAACATCCAGCCCATTATCTCTGAATTCGTATATACATCAGGGGCAGGTATGTCTATATCTTGGCCAAGAACATTGTGAAATTCCCTTATAAATGCTCTACTCAATTTCTCCAGTTCCTTTTTATTTAATTTTTTTGGGTTAACTTTTATTCCACCCTTTGCACCGCCATAAGGCAGACCTGCTAAAGAGTTTTTTAGGCTCATCCAAAATGCAAGTGATTTTACTTCGTCTTCGCATACGTCCGGATGGTATCTTATGCCTCCTTTCCCGGGACCTATAGCGTCATTATGTAAAATTCTCATGGCCTCATATGATTTTTCACCTATATTCAATTTTGCATGTTTTATTCTTTTATAGGACAAAATAACGTCAACTTCTCTATCACTCAAGTTCATAAGTTTTGAAACTCTGTTTATCCTCTTCTTTATAATGTCAAATGTTTTCATTTAATCATCTCCCTTTAAAATAAATTTATATGCAGCGCTAGCAGCGATTGCACCTTCTGCAGCTGCTGTTATTATTTGATCAAATTTATTACTCCCTGTTGTAACATCTCCAGCAGCAAAAAATCCTGCTATATTTGTCGACATATTTTGATCAACAACCACTCTTTTATCTTCTGATATTTTTACGCCCAATTTTTCTGCCAACTGGTAATTTGGCACATGTCCGATTTCAACAAATAGTCCATCCATTTTAAGCTCTTTTTCATTATCCAACTTGACAGATTCAACAGAAATTTTCCCGTTTATTTTTTTTACAGTATTGTTATAGAGGACTTCTATATTTTTTCTCTGCTTAATTTTTTCCACAAGGTATGGAACTGCCCTAAGTTTATCCTTTCTATATATAATATAGACTTTTTGAGCAAATTCTGATAAAAGCAGAGCAGCTTCAACAGCTGCATTTGCTCCACCAACTACACCAACTGTTTTATTTTTAAAAAATGGCGCATCACATGTTGCGCAATAACTAACGCCTTTGCCAATAAATTTTTTTTCTCCTTCAACCTCAAGCTTTCTTTTTTTTCCACCAACTGCATATATTATTGCTCTTGACTTATACTCACCGTTAATGGTCTTGACCGTAAAAGCCTTATCCTTCTTTTCAATTGATATAATTTCCTCGTTAATTATTTTTGTGCCAAAATTTTTTGCATGGGTCTCAAATCTGTTAGTCAGTTCTAACCCTGTCACAGGATATATGCCAAGATAATTTTCAACTTCATTTGTTTCTGATGCAAGTCCCTTATCTTTTCTGACAACTAAAAAATTTAGATTATACCTGCTTGCATAAATGGCTGCAGATAAGCCAGCCGGGCCAGCGCCCAATATAATCAAGTCAAATACATTCATAGATATCACCTTTAAGGTTTACCGATAGTGATTATTATAACCACTTCCTTAAATATCTAACGGAGTAGTGAGCTAATTTATGATTTAAAATCACATAGTTCAGATATGGTGTTTTTGGTTTAGAGTATTATACAATTTAGGAGTTAACGAAACTAAGTTTATAAAAGCGTACCCTAGCCGGCCTAGGATAAATAGATTTTTATAATATACAATTATTATATAAACTATGATACCAAAAATTATTTTCAAATATTCATGGGTTTATGACCAAAACTGGAAAGAATGGATTAAAATCTACAAAAGAAAAAAAGATAAATATCCTTCTGCAAAACAGATTCTGAACTATATTGAGAAAGTGGAGAAATTGTGGAGGAAGGATGAAAAAAATATCCTTAAGGAACTTTCTAAAGTGATTGGTTTAAAATGGAAATCTAAAATTATTTATTGTTATGTAGTTGGAAGATGTATCCCGTTCTCTGATCCGTTAACATTACCTGTTTATGATAAGCCCGATTATTTTATTGATGTTTTAGTTCACGAGTTGATTCATCAATTGTTTATCCAAAGAGGAAATATAGAAAAATCAAAAAAAGCCTGGGATTATATTAACAGGAAATATAGAAAAGAGCCGCTCACAACAAGAATTCATATTCCTCTTCATGCGATTCACAACCACATTTATCTAAAATTTTTTGATAAAAAAAGACTCATCCGAGATATAAAGTTAATAAGTTTTCTACCAGAATATAAAAAATCATGGGAAATTGTACAAAGAGAAGGATATGAAAAAATAATAGAAGAATTTAAAAGAAGAATACAGTAAAATCACTAGGCTTCAGCTGACCTCTTCATCTCTTTTGATCGTTCGCATTAGATGTTCGCTAATGCTTGGGATGTTGAGCACAACTTATGTGGAAACCTCGTTGCACTTCTCTTCCGCATATGGATTTATCGTACAACTAAAAGTGAATTTTATTAAATTCACGATATCTAAAGATTTTTAAATATGTTGTATTTTAATTATAAACTAATGCGGTGATAGTCTAGAAGCCCTTTTCCGACTTCGTCGCAAAAGCGCTTGCGGAAAAGACTGGAAAATTTGGTTAGGACATAACCTTGCCAAGGTTAAGACTCGGGTTCAAATCAACCTTTTCTCTTAAAAAGAGAAAAGCTTGAATGTAAAAGAGAAATGGTAGTGAAATTCCCGGTCACCGCATTTTCTTATGGGCCGCGATTCTTTCTTAAACCTTTTTAAATATTTGTTAAGAATGATAAAGTAGTGATATTATGCTTTTTAAAAAGAAAGAAGATATTGATATAGACGAGCTAAAAAGGCTTGTAAAAGATTCTAGTGAACAAAAAAAATTACCAGTTGCTATCCAAAGACCACAGCAAGCAGCTCCGAAATCTGATACAGCTACACCAGCTAGACAGGTGCCAAAGTCATATGAAAGTGAATCAGCACCGTTATTTATTAAATTATCAAAGTATAATGAAGTTCTCTCCAATTTGCAGGAATTAAAGGCCTTTATTGCTGGGCTAAAGCAAGTATTTCAGATATTATCTGAAATAGAGATTCTGCGTTCAGAAGCTTTAAAACTGATGCGAGCCAGTGTACAAAGGATAGAAAGAAATATCGTTGAATTGGACACCGGTCTTTTAAGACCGCCAGGGTCTCCTGAAATGCCGCATTCTAACAAAGAAATACATTCAGTTGAAGGGTCGCTATCTGATTTGCAAAAACAGTTGCGATCCTTGAGAAGCGAATTAGAAAGGTTTAAATGATTTTTTATTAATTCTCTTTTGATAGGTGTTGATAAATAAGCAGAGGTAGCCAAGTCTGGTCCGGTCATTTCCGCTGTAATGGCTCACAGAAAAAGGCGCAGGACTCAAGTAAACTTGAGTTTTGTAAAAACGGGAGAAATCCTGTCCATTAGTTGGTTCGTCGGTTCGAATCCGGCCCTCTGCATTATATATTCTTTTTTAAATTTTAGCAGGAATTAATATTTGCCCTCGATGATGATTTCGCTTAACGGGCGGACTGAGAGGGTATCTAATTTAATCTATTGATTAATCACTAATTTTATATCGCAGAAAGGCAGCAATGCCACCCATGTTCTCCAGGCGTTTCCCAGCTTCGTGTTCTGTTGATATTATCTTGACAGAACCGCCTTTTTGTTCTGTGCTTTTCAACAGCTGTTCGTTTTCCCTCACAAATATGTCGCTTATCAATAATTTTTCAACAGCGCCCATATCAACAGCTTTTTTTACCTCTTCTTCGCCATAAGTGACAGGGCCATTCTTAGATATTTCTTCAAAGAATTTCTCAACAAGCTGCGTTTCTTCTGAAATAGAAGAATCTTTTATTATTTTGTCAACTATCCCTCTTTTCAAAACTTCCTGTATGCCAGTTTCTCCTGTATGTGCAACTGTGTCAACAAATATTTTTTTTCTGAAATCATCTTTTATTTGCTTGATAAGATTTTCTTTTGTAAACCCCGGGCCGGCTAATATTATTTTATTTGTTCCAAATCTTTTTGACACATCTTCCATATATTTTACAAGTTCCTTATAATAATTTCTTTTATCCGCTTCTCCAAGCGATTTTCCGGTCACACCTTTTATTGTTGCCAGTTGTTTTAATCGTTCTGTTAGGAGAGCGAAGCTTGCTTCTTCATCATCCAACACACATATCAAAATCGGCTCTCTTTTTTTTCTAGCAGCGTACAACTCATCGATCATATATTTTGGCCACTCTTTTTCTATTGTAACCGGATTGCCAACTTTTATTTCAAACGTATGATAAGAGTGTGAAACATCTTCTGGGCCTTCTATAATTTTTCCACCAACCCTTAGCTGATTTTCACTGTATTCTACTTTTTCTGCGCTGATCTTTACAAAAATTGTTTTTTTGACCTTTTCCCTTTTATCCCCCCTTTCTATTTCTATTCCGCGTATAGTCTTTCCACTAATTAAATCACCGGGCATGACTATCTTTTCCAACACCCACAAATCATCTTCTGTTTCCGGCTTCACCGTGATGATGTTGTGCCTGACGTCTTTTTTTATGATTTTCATCTTATCCACTTTTCATAGGTTATCCAGCGGGCTTTTAATATTTTTTATGAGCTGGTTTGAGACAGATAAAT
This sequence comes from Candidatus Aenigmatarchaeota archaeon, assembly GCA_021157845.1. Classification (GTDB taxonomy): domain Archaea; phylum Aenigmatarchaeota; class Aenigmatarchaeia; order GW2011-AR5; family JAGGXF01; genus JAGGVU01. Next base: position 9,317 of record JAGGVU010000013.1, on the reverse strand, counting down.
ATATCTGGGTCGTTTTTATGTCGGAATGGCCGAGCAATTTCTGGATTATGCGCAAGTCAATCCCTTGTTCAAGAAGATGCGTGGCAAAGGAATGCCTTAAAGTGTGTGGGTGAACATTTTTCTTTATATTTGCCTTTTTTGCAGAATTCTTGATAATTTTTTGTATTGTTGCTGTTGTTAATTTTCCTCCTCTGTTAGAAGGAAAAAATATCTCTTTGTTATTCAACATAGAATAACTTTTCAATTCCTCTTTTATGGAATCAGGTATTTTAACAAACCTGTCTTTTTTACCCTTTGATAATTTTATGTGAATTAGACCCTCTTGAAAATTGAAATCTTGTTTTTTCAGGTTTACCAGTTCAGAAACACGCAATCCGCATCCATACATCAATTTTATAATCAGCCTATGCTTTATGTTATCTGTTGCATTGATTAGTTTTCTTACTTCCTTAACTGTCAGAACTTCTGGCATTTTTTTATTTCTTTTAGGGTGTGGAATATTTATTTTTTGTTTTAGCACATTTTCAAAGAAAAACTTTATCGCACTCAAATTTGAAGAAACTGTTGAAGGCTCCTGCTTTTTTATTATCTTTTGAATATAGTTTTTGACAAGATTTTCATTTAACTCCTCGTTGTTTAACTCCTTATTTTTTGTGCCTGTATTTTTATCTGCATATTTCAGAAATTTTTCGATAAAATATACATAAGACTTAATAGTTTTTCTGGAAAAATTCCTTATTTCAAGCTCCCTCTTGAATTTCTCAATATTGGTCATTTCAAGATTATTCGCTTCAATATCATTCATAATAACAAACAGCACAAAAAGTTTATAAAAGTTTATAAAGTTATGATAGCATGCCCCAGAGGTATCATATCGCAACTAAAGTTGCGATATGAGTATGTTAGGCGTAATCGCTCGGGGTCGCAAAATTAATAAATAGAACCTTTATCCTAATTAAATCATGAAGATTGTAACCGGATACTCCATCTGGATAAAACCACAGGGGAATATAAAAAGAAAACTATCCAAACTAATGATAAAACTAAGTAATAAATTTGATACACCAAAATTTTCAACACCACATATAACCCTGTATGAAAATTTACAAGGGGATAAAAACAAACTTATTCTTGAGACAAAAGAACTAGCAAAGTCCATTAAACCATTTAAATTAAAACTGACACAAATAGATGATGGTAAAAATTTCAAGAATTTGGTGATACTTGTAAAGAAAACAAGAGAACTTAGGAATGCTTATTTTAAGGCTAAAGATATTTTTGGAGTTAAACCAAAAAAGAAAGAATATATCCCACATTTAACATTATTATTAAAAGATATTTCACAATCCGAAAGAAAAAAGATTATTGAAGATATAGGAAAAAATTTTAACTTAGAATTTGAAGTGAGATCGATTTATCTTGTTCCAATAGGTAAGAATCCGCTAAAGTGGATTCCAATAAAAAGGTTTAATCTTAGAAAATAGCGACCCCTCGCGACTCTCCGCTCACATTCGTTCGCTCCGGTCCTAACGGACACGCCTAACAGCGATTAGCCGACTCCATGCTAACGCACTCCGTCCAAATTCCCTAACGGGAACTTCGGTTAATCCTAATGTTAAATGCAATTAAATTTTCACTTTTCAAAGAACGAGTTGGGGGCTTATTTTCAAAAGATTTATTAAGATTTAATTTACTCAATATATTATGAACTTACCAGAACCAATCCCAAAACAATTTTCAACACTAATAAACGATATTGAAAGTGGGAGGCTTAAGATTCCTCAATTCCAGAGGAACTTTGTTTGGGAGATAAAAAAATCTGCCAATTTATTAGACAGTATTATTAAAGGTTATCCAATAGGAACATTTATTTTCTGGAAAACCAAAGAAAGATTAAGGTCTATTAGAAATATTGGTAATTTAGACCTCCCAGAACCAGAAAAGGGAGATTTTGTTAATTATGTTCTTGATGGACAACAAAGGATAACTTCTCTTTTTGCCGCATTGAAAGGTCTAACTGTATTAAGAAATGGGAAAGAAGAAGATTTTTCTAAAATTTTTGTTGATTTAACTGCTAAAGAAGATGAGAAAATTGTTACTGTCGATGTTGAAGATGAGAATAATAGTAATTTTATTAAATTGAGAGATTTGCTATATGGTGGATTAACCTTATTGTCTAAATATCCAAAAGAGTATCACAAGAAACTAGAAGAGTATAAGAAAAGAATTGAAGCATATAATTATTCAGTAATCCAAGTAAATAATGTTCCGATAGATGTTGCAACAGAAATATTTACTAGGATAAATGTTGGTGGAAAGCCACTATCTTTATTTGAAATTATGGTTGCTAAAACTTTTGATGTCGAGTCTAATTTTGATCTTGCAGAAAAATTCAATGAACTTATTGAAAGACTGAAATTAGTTAATTATGAAACTATTTCTGATGCTACTGTTTTACAAACAGTTTCAATATTGTTAAAAAAGGAGTGTAAAAGAAAAGTTATCTTAAAATTGGATAAACGGGAATTTATCAATATTTGGAATGATGCCATTGACTCTATTGAAAAAGCAGTTGAATACTTTAGAAATTTTTATCGGATACCTGTTTCTCAACTACTTCCATATAATGCATTAATTGTCCCATTTGCATATTTCTTTTATCACCATAAAGATAAGCCTACTGGAGATAAACAAAGATATTTGCAAGATTTCTTCTGGCGTTGTGCTTTGTCAGGTAGATATTCATCGGCTGTTGAATCTAAATTAGCTCAAGACATTAAAAGAATAGATAAAATTATAAATAATGAATTACCAAAATATGATTGGCCAATTGACACAAGTAAAAGCTTCTTGATTGATAATGGGTGGTTCAGTGCTGGAAGAAGTTATATAAAAGCAATTTTGTGTATTTTGGCATATCATCAACCAAAATCTTTTATTGATAACTCTATTGTAAATATTAGTAACTATTGGCTTAAACAGGCAAATAGTAAAAACTATCATCATTTTTTCCCCAGAGCATATTTGAAAAAACTTAATGTTGATGAGGACAAAATAAATCATATAATCAATATAACAATTGTAGATGACTTTCTAAATAAAAGAAAAATAAAGGATAAAGCTCCTTCAAAATATATGCTTGAATTTAAAAATAAGAACCCAAACCTTGATGAATGTATGAAAACACATTTAATAAATTTAGACGACTTCGGAATATGGAATGATGATTATAATTTATTTTTTGAAAAAAGAGCAGAATTAATTAGTAAAGAAATTGAAAAACGTATTATTAAACAAGAAATTGATAGTAGACCTCAAGCTAATTTGGAATATGACACTTCTGAAGAAATAGAAATTGAGTAAGCCCCCAACTCTTATTTTACTCTCGCTTCGCTCGATAATTATAGGAAAAGTGAAAATTTAACTTCTCCGCTCCACTTCGTTCCGCTCCGACCACGTTGCACTTTCGCTATCGCTCAGGGCGTTGAACAGGCATTAACAGGCTCGCACCTTGCAGGTGCTCGACCCAAATCAGCCTTCGGCTGACTTCGGTTAATGCCATATGTTAAATCCAATCGCCAGCATTATTAATAGAAAGGGGCCAACTCGCTCTAATGACTTCAATCCAATCTGAAGTTTCCGATATATTTATATATATACACAAATTTATTTAATTGTATGAGAACAAAACTTAATATCATCTTAACGATTCTTGCAATTATCCTATTTAGTAATTCAGTTCTTGCGTGTATAACTACTGAAAAAACAGTTTCTGCTTTTGTTGATTCTCCTCTTGATGCTAATGAATTCAAATCAGCTTTGGAGAATCTTGGATTTGAACCTGTTTTGGAGGAATTGGAAGGATTCTCAAAAATTTCATTTGTATATGGTGTTATCATTGGTAGTTATCCTATTGCTGGAGATGAACCTGCCGAATTTAATGTTACAATTTCTATTTATTCAAAAGGAGAACAAACAATCTTTTCAATTATCTCTTTAGAAGAGGAATATTCGGAAGGCGAAATTGATCCAGAAGAACAACTTAAAGATGTAATTAAAATTGCAATAAATAAAAACGCATTGGATTTTCCTCTTGCTGATGTTGAAAATCTAAAAATGACTCAAGGTTATTGGGGAAAACATATTCTTATTTGTGAGAATTTCAATGATGAAAATCCAGATAGAAATTGTTTTGACTTCACATATAAATCTGCTTGTGATGGAGAATTGCAGTATTCCATGCCAGAATGCTTACAAGATTATTGTGCTGTTTGTAAAGAATCTGGTGAATATTTAGAAACCACTTACAATAAAGAAATGCTTGGAATTCCTGTCCCTACATGTGGAGAAGAAATCAATGTAGAAGAATTTATACTTATTGGTACATTAGGGGAACAACAAACTCCTGAAGATGAAATTGAACCCAAAGAGGAAGAACCTCCAATTATTAATCAAACTCCTCCTCAACAAGACATTTCTCCAAAACAAGATGAATCAACGGAAACTTCAGATTATAGTACCTATTTGATTGTTGGTATTTCGTTATTAATTCTATTAACAATAATCTTTCTAATTATAAAAAAGAAAAATAGATAAGCGAGCTGACCTCTAAAAAATAAAAATATAGTGCTGGCGACTTCTCCGATTTTCTTCGAAAATCTCGATTTTTCTCTTCGAGAAAAAGGATTTAACAGGGCTTATACGGTTCCGCCTTGCGGTGCTGTGGCTCCTCGGCTCCACTCAAATTCAAATCCCAACTCTGTATCGAAAAATCTCCAGCTCTGACAAGTCGAGGGAGATTTTTTTCACGAGGGGATTTCAACTTCTCATAACCGCAAAATGTTCAACGCAATCAGAAGTCGGCTTTCCCCCACCACCCGCCCCAAGGGAGCGCGCACAAAAAGAAAGTTTAATAAAGTTATTTATCTATTCTAAACTATTATGAAGACCAAAAATCTATACGCAAAGCCTATCGAAGAACAGTACCTTACAAAAGCTAAAAAAGGCCCAGGAAAAGGATTAAGTATATTGACTCGAGAAGCACCTGGCCACACAATATTTGAACATAACAGTATAGTATATGACCTTACTTATGCAGTTGATTTTATTTGTCCTATAAAAACTCCAGTTAAGGCAGGATTATATGGAGAGGTCTTTGATACAAAAAATGATGTAACAAAATCTTGGGACAAAATAACAGAACCTCCTACAAGCATAATGCGCCCAGAAGAGCAGGATGGTAACTTTGTTGTCATCAAACATCCAGGGGACGAATTCTCCATTTATAGCCATCTATCAGAAGTTTCTGTTAGAAAAGGGCAAAAGGTTCACACGGGTGACATTATAGGATACAGTGGCAATTCCGGCTGGTCAATAGAACCACACCTCCATTTCATGGTTTTCAAATTCTTAAAAGATTACGACGCATCGAGGGGTTTAAAGAGCTTAGAAGTTAGATGGAAATAAGCGCGCTTTCTTTACGCCGACTTCTGACTTTCTCGCTATCACTCGAACCACGTCCTGCGGACTTTCGCTTCGCTCAGGGCGTTGAACAGGCATTAAACGACTTCGGCAACAAGTTGCCTTCGTCCAAATCGGCTTACGCTCAACTTCGTTTAATGCCATATGTTAAGTGAAATAAAAATGGGTCGCGGAAGTGCCTTCGGCACAGATTGTCTCGCCTTTGGCGAGGATATTAATAAGGAGATTTTTCGTTTCTAAAACTCATAATAGGTGGGGCGGCTTCTGAACCGAAAAGTTTTTAAATTATTATAGTATTATTTTATTACAATATTGCATTATGAGGTGATATTAGATGGTAAAAGCAAATATAATAACAAAGGATGGTTCAAGAATAACGGTTGAAGGAACAATTGATGAAGTATCAAAATTAATAGAACTTTACAGCGCACACAAATCTGATAATAAAGCCACTGAGTTCAAAAAATTTGAGAAGTCAAAAAAAGACACTACGGCAACAGTTACGGACGTGGTAAGGGAAATGATTGCTGAAGGTTTCTTTAATAAACCCAGAGGATTGGCAGAAATAAAATCAGGCATGGAAGAACGAGCATGCTTTGTTCCTATCACAACCCTGTCTGCTATTGTATTAGGTCTAACCAAAAAGAAAGAATTACGTAGGATTAAAAAAGAGAAGAGATGGTTATATGTAAGGAGGTAATAAAATGGATACTGAGACTAAAAAGATTCTGGATGACCATGAAACAAGAATTAAAAAAATTGAAGATTTTATTAAAAGTTTGGAATCTAAACCACCCACAGAAGACATAAACTTGTCAGGAATAAAGAAGCTATCTAAAAAAACAGGTGTAAATGAAAAGATGTTAAAAGAAATTTTTGATATAGAAGATGACCAACTGACTGTAGTTAAAATAACAGGAGAAAAAGAAAGAGATAAAACACAAAATATAGCGCTTCTTGTATTGCTTGGTTATAAATATTTACTTAGTAAAGAAGAAGTATTATCGCAAGAAATTAGAAGGAATGTAGCTGAAAATAACATTCCTCTCAACAATTTTGCTACGCATTTGAGTAATGTAACTCCTTCTCTTATACGTCGAAAAGGCAAACTTAGAAGCCCAAAAACAACATATAAACTAACTACTCTTGGAGAATCAAAAGCACGCGAGTTAGTAAAAGTAATAGCTAGTGAGTAAGATGTCTGAAAGTGTAGAAGTTGTTAAAAAATTTAAAAAACTTGATATATCAGAGTTTCCAGATTTTTACATCTATAAGAAACCCCTAGATATGGGATTATGGATCCTATGGGTTGCTAAAGAAAAATTACAAATAAGAAAACTTACTGCAGATGAAATAGCTACTATAATAAGAGATGTTAAGGAAATTAGTATAGATTCCAAATCTGTTAATAACGCATTTACTAGAGCCGGGAATAAACTCCATATTTACCACGAAAATGGGAAGGTGTCTTTTGAAATAATGAAACCTGGAAAAGATTATTTGCTTTCTTTAATAAAAGAAGGTGCAATAAATGTTTTTTATTTTGAGCCTGGAAAAAGATATACAAGCAAAAGAATTTTGGCAAAAAATATTATAGGATTACTTAGGGGTGAATTAAAAATAGTTGACCCATATTGTGGTGAGAGAACATTGGATGTGTTAAGTACCATTAATAATGATGTTAAATTCCTTACTCGCTTAGAAAATTTAAAAGAAAGAGAAAGAAAAAAGTTTCTTCGGGAACTTGAAGATTTTAAATCCGAACATTCCAATATAGAATTTAGAAATTATCCATACCCTTATATTCATGACAGGTTTATACTTTCATCAGATCATCTTGTTCTAGTTGGGCATAGTATAAAAAATTTAGGTAGTAAAGAATCATTCGCTATTGTTTTGGATAAAAATACTAGTAAAGACATCTTTGTGGCATTAATTGAGATTTTTAATAGGAAATGGAAAGAAGCAAAACCAATATGAAGATTTTGAATAACCCTTAAAATCTAATTGACGGGTGCCATCAACTTTTGGAGGTACTGTTAAAATAGAAAACTTTAAATAGTAGTGTGACTAATTGTATAAATATAATCACATTTTGTTACATAGGGGGTGAAAATGGCCACCGTAAGAATTGATGATAAACTTTTAGAAGAAATTAAAGAATGGATTAATGAGAATGGAAATAAATATGAATGTCCTACTGTAACAGCTTTTATTAATAGTGCAATCTATAAGAAACTGAAAGAATTAAACAATAAAGGTGCTAAAAAATGAATCCATTACTTAATAAAATTGTCTGTGGGGATGTTTTGAAAACGATGAAAAAAATCCCTGATAATTCTGTTCATTTAGTTATTACTTCACCACCTTATAATGTCGGGAAAGATTATGATAACCATAACGATAGGATGGATTATAAAGAGTATTTAGATTGGTTAATGAAAGTTTGGAAAGAAACAAAAAGAGTTCTTGTTCCCGGTGGAAGATTTGCTTTAAATATTGCTCCAACAGGAATAAAAAATTTTACACCTATCCACCATGATTTTGCTAATCAGTTAAGAGAAATTGGAATGATTTTTAGAACAGAGATTATTTGGTATAAACAAACAATGCTCAAAAGAACAGCATGGGGTAGTTTTAAAAGCCCTGCAAATCCTCATATTGTTCCGTCATGGGAATATGTGTTAATATTTTCAAAAGATAAACCAAGATTGGATGGTTCTGTAAAGAATGCCGACATAACTAAAGAAGAGTTTATGAAATTTTCTGATGGTATGTGGTATATTGCACCAGAAACACAAAGAAACGGACACCCCGCACCATTTCCAGAAGAACTAATTTACCGCCTTATAAAATTCTATTCGTATAAAGGAAATACTGTTTTAGATATGTTTGGTGGGACTGGAACTGTTGCAGTAGTTGCTTTTAAAACAAAAAGAAACTTTATACATATTGATATTTCACCAGAATATTGTAAAACTGCTGAAAAAAGATTAGAAAAAGCAAAAAGAGAAGCTTCTCAATTAAAACTATCATCTATTCATTGATTCATGCCACTTAATAAGGTCTTTTGGCAATTCTTCCAAATGTTTGATCATTCCACCAAGTTTTGTGTTTGGATTTAAGATATATACACCATCTAAATAATGGCTTCCTAATAATCTGTCCTTTGTTGGTTTTTCTTCGCTTCCCCATTCTGATTGCCATTTACCTTTTTTCTGTTGTCTTCCTTTATCCGGTGTAGCAAATACAACTTTCAATTCTTCTACTAAATCTTTCAATACAACAGCATAAAAAAGTGTTTCAGAGAATCTGCCATGTAAACTAGTTTTACAGCTTATAACAGCAATAGGATTTTCTTGTTTATCAATAACTATCAAATCAATGTCTCCCCAAATTTTTTGCGTAGAACCCGGCTTACCGACAGGTATGGCAAGTTTATTCCATAATTCAGAACCCTTTTTAACTGTTTTACCATTTATGACAACAAGGTCAGAACCTAATTCTTTCAATTTTTCGTTTACAAAATCCATTACATTATTTTCCCATTCTTGTCCACTTCTCTGAACATAACTTTGTCTTTCGTCTACTGTGTTATACTCTCTTTCTGCCATAATAAAATAGATTTAATTTTATCTTTATAAAACTATTGAAAATAACGCCGCCCCGTCTTCTGACCTAAAGAAACGACGAAAAATCTCCAAAACTTAATTTATATACTGGAGTATATATTTTCGGCCGCGACCCATTTTTACTCTCGCCAGCCTTTCCTTCGGAAAGGACGTTGCACTCTGGCTCGGTGCTAACGCACTCACTTAACAGCGATTTAACGGTTT
>JAGGVU010000003.1 GCA_021157845.1 Candidatus Aenigmatarchaeota archaeon | reverse complement strand
ATTTTAACTATTCTCTTTTTTTGTTTAAGTTTATGGATATATACATTCAGTTCATTCTTTGTTTTAAAAAATTTTTTAATATCAGATTTTATAAAAAACCTTTTTCCTTCTAATTCAAGAGAAGAAACTATCTTCATTTCTTTACCTGAAAGCCCTTTCATATTGTTACACCCAAATTACCAATCTGTTAATATTTCTGTAGCACTAATATTTAAAGCTATGTGTAAAGAACTTTTTCAGCTCATTGAAACCCCCGGTATTTACAACATCCTTTGCCTGTGCCCAGCCCCTGCGAGCTGTTGCTATACCTAATTCTGCAAAATGAAGATTTTCAGCATTATGCGAATCAGTATTAATAGAAAATTTTAATTTGAATTCCAAGGCCTTTTTTATGTTTATATCATTCAGGTCCAGCCTTTCAGGCATTGAATTTATTTCCATAACAACTTTGTTGTCTTTGGCAGTCTGAAATATTTTATCCAAATCAACATCATATGGATTTCTTTTTTGAATTAAGCGGCCTGTGGGATGCGCAAGTATATCTATATAACCGCTGCTCAACGCCCTGACAATTCTTTGTGTCATCTCTGACTTTGATGACTTAAACCGTGAATGAATAGCACCTATTCTTATATCCAGCTGCTTTAGCATCTGTCTGCTCAATGCCAGCGAACCATCTGGCTTTATGTCTATTTCAGCACCGGCTAGGATTTTGATTCCACCCGTTTTTTTATCTATCTTTCTTATTTCGCTAATTTGTCTTTTCAGCCTTTTTTCGTCCATAGCACGCGCAACAGAAAGGCCAACGTGGTCTGTTATGGCTATATATTCGTAGCCGAGCTTTTTCGCAGCTTCAGCCATTTTTTCTATTGTGGCTGAGCCGTCTGACCATTTTGTATGCATATGTAAATCGCCTTTTAGCGAGCCATACTTTATCAGCTTAGGCAATTTATGTTTTTGTGCACATTCTATTTCTCCCCGATTCTCCCTCATTTCAGGCTCTATGTAGCTTAGGCCAAGTTTTCTATATATATCTTCCTGCCGATAGCCAGCAACTTTTTTATTGTCCTTTTTTCTGAACAGGCCGTATTCATTTAACTTATATCCCTTTTTCAGGGCAATCTGCCTTAATTTTATGTTATGCTCTTTTGAGCCAATAAAATACTGCAAAGCAGAGCCATAGCTGCTTCTGGGCACAATCCTGAGATCTATCTGGATGCCATTTTTCAGAACAACTGAAGATTTTGTTTCACCTGATGCTAGAATATTTTTAACGTCGCTCATTTTTGTAAAAAAATTCATAACAATTTCAGGTTTTGTAGAACATACAAGTATATCTATATCGCCTATTGTTTCTTTTCTGCGCGCAATAGAACCTGCCAGACTGGCTGTCTCAACCTCTTTTAAGTTGTTTAATCTTTTTTCAATTTCCAGTGCTGTTGGCAAAGCAAGACCCAGAAGCATTCTTTTTGTCTGCACATTCTCAATGCCCCTTAAGATATTCTCTTCTGCCTTTGTTCCCATACGTTCTAACTTTTCCAGTTTATGCTGTTTTATAGCTTTCTTTAGGTCTTCAATATTTTTTATTTTTAGTTCTTTGTATAATCTTTTTGCAAGTTTTGGACCGATTCCAGATATGTTTAACAGCTCTTCGATATGGGCAGGGCTTTTCTTTTTTAATTTTTCATAGTATTTCAGTTTGCCTGTCTTCAGGTATTCAGCTATTTTTTTTGAAATGTTTTTTCCAACACCAGGTATGTTCTCTAATTTTCCATTTTTGTAAACTTCTTCTATATCTTCTGGCAAATTTTCTATGTTTCTGGCAGCTCTCCTATAGGCGGCTGGCTTGAATTTAACATCCTGCAGCTCTAGAATATCAGCTATCTCATAAAGAATTCGCGCAACTTCAAGATTTTTCATAATTATTAATGTTATCCTGAAAATAAAAAACTTCTTTTAGGCCGGAAGCCCATTTTTGTCTATTTTTCCCTGTCTTATCCGCGTGGAAGAAATTGGCTGATCATCTTCTGCCTGCAGACGATTTATTTTTATTATTGGAAGGAGAGATTTACCCAATTTACGCCTGTTTTTATTGACCTCAAGGGCTCCCTGATAAGTTTCCTCTGATACAATCAATGGCCCATATCTCCTTAATGCAACATCTATATCACATATCTTTGCACGGGATTTTAGTCCGAATTTAGTTATAAATTCTTTTATATGCTTCACTCTTTTTTTATAGCTTTCTCCATTTTTTTGTTTCTTCTTTTTTAGCTTATCCATAAAAAACTTTTCTCCTGTAACGCCTATACCCACCTTTTTTCCATGCTCAAATGCTGTGAGCAATATATATCTATGGCCAGCATGAAACCTGTCCCAGCTGCCTCCAATCATCACAAATGGATTCTCTTCAACATACAAATATTTTTTTATTTTTGCTTTCTTTTTTTTGTTCACACGAACTAAAATAAGCCCTTTGTTTGGCAGACCATATAATATATTAGTTCCAACAGGTGCAAAATATGTTGAAGGCATGACCAACAAATCTTCTTCTCCTTTTATCTTAATAAGCACAGCCGCACCAGATGTATAAAAAGAGAAAGCTTTTTTTACCGAATCCCACGCTTGTCTGCTGACAGAAGACGCAGGATTTTTAGCATTTAAAACTATTAACTTTTTTCCTTTTTTCTGCAAGCTTTTTTTTAATTCCTTTTCTACATTTTTCACAGGTTTTCTGCCTGTTTTTCCGTCTATTATGGCTATGTCAGGTATTTTTCCAATTTTTAGCAGGGCCATTGTAGAAAAATCACCAACTGTGACAATTTTGCCTTTTAGATGCCTTTTTGCTTTCTTAACATCTGTAAAAACCTTTCCAAATGGCTTTCTGAAAAAAGCAACATCCTTTTTTTTCAGCTTAAAAACCGTTTTCATTTTCTCACTTTATCTTTTTTGAATAAATAGAACGCATATAGCAACAAGATTAGTGACAAGAAAAATATTATTATGGAAACAGGATACGTAGACGGGCGTGAAACATGTCCGCCTAGTTTTGCTGACTCTGCTTTTAAAAGTCTTCCTGCGGATTGCGTAAAAAAATTAGTGATACCAATAACCAACCCAACAATCCCTATTATAACCAGAGACAAAATGATATGTATGTTCACTTTATCTGGCTGAAGAAGACTATTTGCTTTTTTTGTTAGCTCATAATATTTCCACTTATGATTTTCATCGGCCTGCGTAACCAAGCCAATGGCCATCAGCTTATCCAGATGCTCTTTTACGCCTGAGACAGACATGTCAAGCTCTTTTGAAAGCTCTGTCAATGTTTTTCTTCTCTTTTTAAGCGACTTTAATATTGATATCCTCGCCTCTGACGCCAAAATCTTCATCATATCTCTTCTAATAACCACATCAGCCATTATTTACTACCTCTATCAACTAAGTGATTGAGTCTAACAACTAATAAGATTATCAGGAATAATTATAAAAATAGATAAAACGAACTAAACCTGCAGAATTTTCGCTACTGACACATTAATCTATAGTTTTCTTCTAGCAACTCGTAAACTATATTTACTGTATCTGCAAATTTTTTCACAAGTGATATGGATGTTTCAAAATTTTGGTCCTTAGTTAATGGCATGCGATATTTTATGCCTATAGCATTCATATCCTCATCTTTATAAATTTCAAGATTGTTTAACTTTGCATTTTTTCCATAATCCACTCTTTTAACGTTTGCGTCTTGGCTAACAGGTATTTTTAAATCAATAGTCATTCTCTCATCAAGGTCTGAATCTAAATAAAAAAATGAGTCAGTTAGTTGTTTGCTTACTCGTTCAAAATAAGACAAAAGCCCAGGATTTAAGTTTTTACCCAAGATATTCATAACAAAGTTTGCTCTGTTCAAAGATACTGCATTTTTTTTAATTTTTTTAATTTCTGGGCTTTTTGATATTAAGCGGTTTTGCCTGTCAAGTATCGCTTGTCCTCTTGTGCTTCTTTGAATCTCTGAAGATTCTTTCATGGCTCTTCTCACATATTTAAGATCATAATTACCCATATTTTTCACCTCTTTGATTATTTTATGATTATACGCGATTATGTTTAATTTTGACTATATATTGGTGTTAATTAGTTTAATTGATGTTAATATTTAATCTCTAAAACCCGCCTTTTCCAATATCTGTAAAAAGGCGTTTTCATTTTCTCTACAAATATCTTCCATAGACCACACCCCATCTTATATTCTTCATAAATTCTAGGACCGGAAAACTATTTAAATGTTTGTATTTGTTATTACTATTCAGTTATTTAAATATCTCATCAATATCTTAGAAATGCTATTCACTCTAAAACTTATATATAAAGTTTAGTTGTCGAATTCGTCTTCTGGGTCCCACGGAGGGCAAGAAATAACTAAAAATTTTAGGACAGCGTTGTTAGTTGGCCATATTCTGTGCCTTGTGCCAGGCTCTATAACTGCAAGGTCGCCGGGCTGAAAAGAATAAAATCTCTCACCAAGTTCAAGATGAGCAGCCGTCAAGAAGAAGGTGTATTTCTGTCGCCAGATATTTCATCCAATGCTATGTTAAATCCGTCTGGCCGTTGCTCTGGGTGCTTGAATAGTTCGTGTATTAGCCCATACGATGTTTCACGCTTTTCATCTTATATTTGTGAATAATCCTTGCTATCATCATCCCATCCAAAATGCTTCTTAACAAAAGCATATTCTATTGGTAGGGCTATTTTAACCCCAGTTTGGTTTAGCTTTTCCAATAATTTACTCTTGTATTTGTTAAATTCTTCTTCCGATTCTTCTTTCAATTTATACAATTTTCTAAGAGTCCGATCAGTAGCTATTATATTCACTGAAAAATATCCGAACGCTAATCCAGTAGCAATTCTAGCGGCAATTGACGAAACCATATACTCACCTAGTAATTATAATTTATTAGTAGTTAAATTTTTAAATGTTAGCTAACCGGTAATCTTACCAAAATTTTCGCTAAAAAATTTCTAATCATTTGAGAAATATATTTAGCCCCTTTCTCCGGTTATACATAAATTCGTCTTCTGTTCTATTTTTTGACTGCTCCACAAATTGTGTTATTTCAGTTATTTTGGCACTCATAGCATCTGCGTGATGAACTACTACTGCTTCCGGTATCATAGGCTCTTTTGGCGAGCCATATTGTTTTTCACCATGGTGGCTTAGAATTATATGAAGAAGCTTATCTTTTGTATCCTCGTCGATATTGTAATTTTTCAGTTTTTCGTACATAAAAGCAAAGCCCATAACAATATGACCCTTAAGCTGGCCTTTTTTTGTTCCTTTTATTCTTGATGTAACTGCCAATTCTCTCAGCTTTCCGATGTCATGCATAATTGCACCAGCTATAAGCAAATCTTTGTTAAGACTTGGAAACATCTCCGCACTCAATTCACAATATCTTAAAACTTCTAATGTATGCTGAAGCAAACCACCTTTCCAGTTATGATGAATTTCTATAGATGCCGGATGTAGCTTAAACTTTTCTCTTATCTCTTTATCGCTAAAAACATCGTGAACAAACTTTTTTAACTCTGGGTTCTGGATTTGGTTTATGTAATCGGTCAGCTCAGAAAACATCTTATCAATGTCCCTTTGGGCTTGTTTAATAAATGTCCATTCATCATATTGTCCGGGTTTCAAAACCTCAACAATATCCGGCTCATTTGTTGAGATTTGTACAGTTCCATTATAGATCCGGGCCATGCCCTGAATATGAACAACAGAATCATCCCTGATTGAGTCATATAAAGCCCTAACCTTTTCTTCATCCCTAGTTCCCCAATATCTATAATTAATTGTTTTTCCGGTTGCATCTGATATCAGGAGTTCGAAGTAAAAGCCGTTTTTATAAGGCCTGAAAAATTTCTTGATTTTTACAACAAATATGTCATCTATTCTTGTTCCGTCCTTTATGCTTTCTATTGGCTGGTTTTTAACAAATTTTTTCATAATTATCACTACGTATTTTAACAATAATGCTTTAATTATTAACAGCTAAAACTAAAATATTTTATTTATATTCTCTCCACGTATACCCGCATTTTGTGCATTTGAAGAACTGTGTTGGCGGCTCATCCATGCTACGGGTTTGTACAAGCCAATAAAATGCCTCTGTATTTTCACATTTGGGACACATTTTTGTAGTTTTTGGCAGAGAATTAATATCCTTGTCTATAACAACAACTTTTTTGTCGCTCTTGGTATGTTCGGTAATTTTAAAATTTTTTACAGACTTATACATCTTCCTTCCGCATTTTCTGCAAACCAAATAATTTCCACGGCCATCTTTAGTTTTGACCGGAACCATAATTGAATGGCATTTATCGCAAAATTCCATTTACCCACCTTTACAATAAATGATAAAATACCTTTCGTCGGCTTTTTTTATACGCGTAAAACTTTTTAAACCTTTAATTTTATGTTCGTCATGCAATATGTATTTTAACAGAACCTAATAACAGAAAACTTTTTAAGCCTTCCTATTTGTCCGGCTGTTAATTCTTGAGTTTAAAACGCGCCGAAATGATGCCGCATTTATATATTCAAAAAGCAAATCTTTTCAACGTCTATTGACAAAAGATGCCCCTTCAGCCGAAACCATACCCAGCGAGGCTCTTAATTAAAATGCTCGCCAAGCATAAGATTATTTGCCAGTACAGTAGAGCATCCTGTTCATTCCAAGTATATCACACCGTACAAAATTAACTGGGCTTTTAAGAATCAATTTAGGGTATCCAGCTAGTGGCACGCCTATAATCATTTTTCCCCTTATCTCTTTTTTTGAAACTGACCAACACTTGTCTTTATTATAAAGTATCTGGGACCAGCAGTCTCTGACTCTATTATTGTCTCCTTTGGTTATTATCATTTCTTCTGTTTTGTTTCCTTCTGTAATGTTGACAAAACCAACTATTCTATGAACTATTGGATAACCTATTTCTTTTTTGAAATAAATAACAACATCACCCTTTTCATACGGGCCATATCCAGAAACCAAAAGCACATCTCCCCTGTGAAGACCGGGTATCATAGAATCAGAGACAACAGATACTAGCGGCATGTTTGTGTTAAGAACAAGGCCAAGAAGATAGTAAAATAAGACAGCAAGAATAAACATGGATATAAAATCTTTTAGATCACTTTGGATAGACATAGTTATACCTTCTGTAATTAATAAACAGTAGCTGTATAAGGTTTAATTAAAATGTGCAACTACTTTAATATCCTGTTAACTTTCTTTTCCAAATGTTGGCAATCAGCTATAATGTGGTCGAGGGCTTTGATTATGGTTTTATTTGGATTAGAAGACCTTACAACAAGTTCGGGTCTTCCAACATAAGGGTGTCTTCTCTGATATGCAGAAAATTTGACACCAGGCTGTTCCCATATCCTGTCGTTTAACAAATTTATAAATGCTAAATCCGCGTCTATCTCCAGTTTTAATTTTTTATCAGTTTTCTCTTTGACAGTAACATCCATTTTAAGACCCCCTATTCGATAAGCTTATTAACATCTTCTTTATTTATAACAGGCTTTTCAAATTTGTTTTCAATTATTCTTGGGCATGCCGTATTAATAAAAGCGTCAGCTTTAAGGCCAATAAGTTTTTCATTTGTTATTGTATCTGCTGAAACTATAAAAGCCTTTTTATTTTTATCTTCTAAAAGCTTTTTAATCTTTTCTGCGGACTGGATATCAGTTTGCCCGGGCTTAGTTGAAACCAAAATGCCAAATAGTTTGGCATCCCTTGCTTTTTCTATTCTGGCCAACCTTTTCTTTTCTTTCAGGTATTGTTCATCGGACAGGTCTTTTATCTCGCCTCTTTCTAAGTCGAGTAAATAAACGTGCTTAGATGAACCTAGCGGGTGAAAAGATCCAGAGCCAACAAATAAAACAGATTCTGAACTTTCTTCTGACAAGTCTGGCCAACATCCAAGAAGTTGACCGATTATGTTTACTTTTTTCCCTTTCTCTTCAAGAATGGTTGCAACATTTTTCAAATACGGCAAATGCTGTATAGTTGTGGCAAGACCAATATTTTTTTCTTTTATTTTTCCTATTTCTTTATTGATAATATCTTTTATTTTTTTTATATTAAGCGGTATAAACCACTCGTAGTATAAAACATCTATCGCTGTTGGAAAGTTATTATAGAACTTATTATGGCCGATATTTACCAATAAATCACAGCCAAGCTGCCTGGCTTCTTTGTCTCGCAGGTCACATGCGCCATAGCATGGCTCTGCACATATAACTGCTGCTATTTTTTCTTTATCCAATTGATCCACTATTTTTGTTGCTAAGGAGAGCAACCCTTCTGGCAGTTGTAAAAAAACTTTTTTCGGATTTTTCTTTTTGATTAATGAAATTAATTCTTCTATATGTTCTTCATTCATAATTACCAATCGGATAAAATTAAAGAAACTTTCTCAGTTCCACAGCTTTTTGGCGCGCTATGTCTATCATTTTTGTCAAGTCATCTTCTGTAAGCCCACCTGTTCCCTCTTTTTGCATGCTGCATAGTTTTTCTTCTGTCAATCCTATGCTCAATTTCACATCTATTGCCTGCTCCTCTGCAAGTGTTGGGTCAACTATAAATATGTCATTAATTTTTGCAATAGTTACTGTCACCGGCTTTTTTGTAATAGGCAGAGGGTCTGTTTTTGTTTCCCAATCAATTTCATAAATTTTTTCGCCATCCTCTTCTGTGATATTCAGTTTGGGCATTTTAGCTGTGGCTAAAGCTGCTATCGCTGCCAAGGAGGCAGCATCTGTGAGATTTCCGTCATGATCAACTATATCTATATCAATGAAAATCATCCATACTTTTTTTCTCGGCTCAAGGCACAATTTTTTTAGGTCTATAGCTTCTGACTCTCTTATTGCACGGTCAACAACCCTTGCCAGCTCAACAGCCTCTGCACTTGGCGGACCGGATTCAAAATCTTTATACGCCAGCGAAAGGAACTCCGCATTGACCATAAATACACCAGACTCAGGCCTGTCAGGAAAAGGCTGGCCAATATCCATTTTAACTCCTGCAATTACCTTTGTGTTTCCAATCTCGACCTGTGCAGAGCCTTCTGCCTTTGGTATTACACCTGTTGTAACCTTTATTTTTCTGTATTCGCTAAATGGCCGCTTATCAAGCCTGAGATTCTTCTGAATAAGATTTTTTACCAATTCCTTATCTATCGATATCATAAGTCTACCTCCTTATATTTTTCTCTAAGGGCCTGCTGTTGAATTTTATATACATCCATACACCCCTTTTTTGCAAGCTTTATTGCTTTTAAAAATTCTTCTTTTGTTATAAGACCATCCATCTGAAGCAATGTTATCCAATCTCTTTTTGGGTAATATGCTATTGGTAAGTCCACCTCACCTTCTGTATCTTCTTTACCAGCTATGTCTAAAACTATTTGCCCGTCTATCTTTCCTACCGAGCAGCTTGCTATTAAATCTCTCATTGGTATGCCAGCGTCTGCAAGTGCAAGAGATGTGGCATTTATTGCAGCGCATCTTGTCGAGGCGTTTGCCTGTAAAATTTCTATGAAAACGTCTATTGAAGTTTTTGGAATCTCCTCTAAAAACAGGACAGGCTCAAACGCCCTTGATATCACTAAGGATATTTCTTTTGACCTTCTTGATGGCCCTGGACGATTTCTGTCAGTGGTCGAAAACGGGGCCATGTTATATGTACACCTAAGAATAGCGTTCTCAGCTTCTTCCTTATGTCTTGGATGAACTTCCCTAGGCCCGTAAACGCCTGCAAGAGCGACTGTATCTCCTATCTTAAATATTGCAGAACCATTTGCATTTTTTAAGATTCCCACTTTTG
Organism: Candidatus Aenigmatarchaeota archaeon; assembly: GCA_021157845.1. Classification (GTDB taxonomy): domain Archaea; phylum Aenigmatarchaeota; class Aenigmatarchaeia; order GW2011-AR5; family JAGGXF01; genus JAGGVU01. The sequence goes on along the minus strand of JAGGVU010000003.1, from coordinate 48,356 downwards.
CGTACAGTGGTCTCATCTCATCCAGCGCTCTTCCATCGCATCGCTTCCCATTCTCTATTAATTTTAGTTCAGTCATTTTTATCACCTTCTGCGGCCTCAAGCATTTGCTTAATTTTATCTGTAAGTCCAGATATGTGTGAATTTTCTTCTATTCTTTGTATAGCATCCACTGCTAGGGCCTCTTTATCTCCTTTTATCCAAACAATGCCGTTCTGACCGACAACTATCTGGCAGTTTGTTTTTTCTTTTATCATTTCAACCATAGAACCTGATTTTCCAATTATTCTTGGAACCTTTGCTGGTGTCACTTTTATCAATCTTCCACCGTAGAGTTTTCTGCATTTTCTATTTTTCATCGACAGCCGAACCGACTTTGTTTTAGTAACGTTTGTCACTTCTGCAAAAATTATGTCATCATAGTCAAAATATTTTGTAATATCTGTCTTGGTTAAGTCAACAAATTCTGTTACAGCTTCATTTAAAGGAAGTATGCCTCTGTAAGGAGAATTTATGTTAACAATCCAGTGAGAAAATGCAATATCCTCAATTCTTCCTATTATTCCGTCTCCTCTCTTTGGATTGTAAAACCCATTAAGAGGTACGATAAAATAAAGTTTATCTTTCTGGTTTAGCAGCCCTAAAAGCTTGGCAAAAACTTTTCCACCTTCTGTATAACACCCGAATCCTGCAATACCTTCCCCAATCAATTCTCCCGGCACTACGAGCCTTTTTTCTTTGGTTATAACTTTTTCCTCAGTTATGTTATCTGTCATCAAAATCCCTCCGTATAAACTTTTAAAAAAAGTTTAATCAAAATGAACCTTTAGAAAAGGTTCAATCCAAACTAAACTTTTAAAAAAAGTTTAATTTTAATTATTTAACCTCCTTTATTTCAATTTCTCCATGGCCAATTGAATTCATGGTATCTATGAATTTCATCTTTATGCCAGCCACAATTTTTACAACTGCTGTCCATGAGCCGTCTGAATTCCACGACTCTTTTTCAACTTCTCCAAGCTCTTTCACAGCAGCGTATCCACGCCCAGTGTATGCTGCTGGAATCAGCACCTTTAATTTAACATTTTCCACAGACAGCGGCAAAATTGGCCTTAGTTGTTTTATTATACCATCAATTTGGCTCTCTGCTGGCATTAGTGTAATATGGACCTTTGCCTGATCCATTGCATTTAATATTCGCTCCATAGGATGAGGCAGTCCTGTCTTCGGATTTAACGCCTGCTGTGAAATCAGCGAAGCGATTTCTTTTTTTCTTTGTGCAATTTTAGCGCGCTTTAAATCAGTCGTAAGTTGTATATGCCCCTGTTTTAAAATAATTTTTCCAATTCTTTCTATGTCAGTATCGCCAAAAGCTTCTCTAAGATCAGAATCAGAAGCACGCATGCCTTTTTTCGCATCTGAAAAAATTTCATTGATGGCCAAAATATTAAGGATTGGGCCATCAGCTTTAGCTCCCTTATATTTGAAAGCAAGTTCTGGGTCAACAAGAATTTCAAATTTTTTACCTTTTTTTTCAAGCCGTGCTATTACAGCATTGTCAATAGATACCATTGTAAATCACGTATAGTTGGTAAACACGTACAAATATGTACAAAATACTGATTTATCATATATCAAAACATTTAAAAAGGCTTATATTTATAGGTGAGAAGCTGTAACTATTAGTATAATTCTCAAATTATATCCTATTTGCAAAAAATGATCAGTTAAGATTAAATTTAAGTTCATCACTTTAAGTACTTCTTTAGTTCAGCTGCTTTGAGTAATTTAAATTTTTTGTTCTCTACTACACCAATTTCCAGATTTTCTACGCTTATCTTTTTTTCTACTTGTCTTAAGACACTAATGCCGAGCTTTATGGCATCATCTTTTTTCATATTGTCCTTGTATTTTTTGATCAATATCTTTCTGACCTGGCTCGCTTCACGACCAATTGCATGTGCCTTCCATTCTCTGACTGTTCCAGACGGATCTGTTTCAAATAAATGATGACCACCATCTGAGCCTGCTATAAGAAGAGAGACACCATATGGTCTTATTCCAGCATATTGTGTAAATATCTGCTCCCTGTCGCTTATTTCTTTAACTAATGCTGTTATTTCTATCGGCTCGTTATATGTTATTCGGTTTATCTGTGCCTGAACCCTGGCAAAATCTATTAGTGCCCTTGAGTCAGCTATCAGGCCACATGCAGCAACCCCAATATGCTCATCTATTTTGAACACCTTTTCGTTTTTGCTAACCAAAAGCTTTGGCCTTATTTTTGTTGCAAGAAGAACAACACCATCTTTAAACACAATCCCTATTGTTGTAGACGCCTTTTCAACAGCCTGCCTTGCATACTCTACCTGATATAGACGGCCCTCAGGAGAAAAAACTATGCTGGCCCGGTCATAAGCCATCTTCTGTGGAATTTGACTAATTTCTGCCATTTGCAAAACCTCTTTCTATATATATAACTAGAATTTATTATTAAATTTATTTCGAAAGATATTTAAATCAGTTGAGTTGCTTTCGTTCCCTTTTAATTTCATCTTTCATCCTTGGAACTGATATTCTAAACCCGCATTTTTCACATCGTATGAAAAATGGTCTTTTCCATATTGTTTCAAGATACCCGGTAAATCCGCACTCTGGACATGTATATTCAACCCGCGCTTTTGGTGCTTCTTTTTTCCATACAATAACACGTATGTTTCCTGCTCTTTCTTTTTTTTTGTTAAGTGGCTGGCGCCATGTGTGATATATACAGTCAGATGGTTTAATATGATTTTTTTTTATAAATTCAGCTATCTTCATGCTATCGCCTCAACATTATTTTAGAAAGAGGTGTATTTATAATTTTTTCTTTTCTTGCATGAACTTTTGCTTGTCGTACTCATCGGCAATCTCACCAACAAGCTCCTCGAGTAAATCCTCCATGGACACAATACCTACTACTTGTTCGCTTTTATCTAAAACCACGGCAAGGTGTATCCCCCTTTTCTGCATTTTTCTTAAAACTTCGTCCACTTTTTCTGTTGTTTTTATTCTAATTATTGGCTGTACAATCTCATATAGTTTGGTAGTTTTGCTCTTATCCAAAAGATCTTTTACATGAACCATACCAAGGACATTGTTGATATTTTCCCTGTATATTGGTATTCTTGAAATCCCTGTTTTCCTGATAAGATGTAGTGCGTCATCAACAGTTTTGGCTTCGTCAAGAGCTATTATTTTCTTTTTAGGCGTCATAACTTCTCTTATCCTTGTTTCGTCAAACTCAAAAACATTATTTATCATTTCCTTTTCATCTTCCTCTATTCCGCCCTCCTCTTCAGCAACCTTTAGCATTGTTTTAATTTCCTCTTCTGTAATTTTTCTTCTTTTTACAGGCTTTCCTCCAAATCTATGTATTAAAAAATTTGACAAATAGGTCAAAATAGATGCCATTGGCCAAAGCACTTTTATTATAACTGCAACCGGTCTGGCAATTCTCAGAGCGAATTTTTCGTTTCTGATGGCAAAGGCCTTTGGTGTAATTTCGCAAAATATCAGAATAATAATTGTCAGGATACCTGTTGCGACAGCTACACCAACATTGCCAAACAATTTCATAGATATTGTTGTGGCAAGAACAGATGCCAGTATATTTACTATATTGTTTCCAACAACTATTGAGCTGATAATCCTCTGTGGGTTCTTCATCATATCTTGAACCACAATTGCCTCTTTTTTTCCGTTTTCTGCCTTGTGCCTTATGCGTATAGCATTTAATGAGACTAGTGCTATTTCGGATGCAGAAAAGAATGCTGACAAAACTAAAAGAATTACTAATATTATTAAACCAACCAAAAGCCAGAAATCCAACACTTTTATCAATGCTCTTTATACACCTAGTCAACCAAGTCTTTTCTTAGATATAACACAGGGGGGTCCGCCAAACGCGGCAACTGTCCCCTCATACGACACATTATCTACAATAGCAATATATTTTATCTGTCCCTTCTCCACACCACTTTCAATCTTTTCATAGCTGCGAACTTGTATTTTGTCTTCTGGTGTGTTTAATTCTTTTGAGAGTGCTTTTAAAATAATTTCTTCCTCCTTGTTTTTCTTAACTATTTGCTTTATATTTTCAAAAAAGCTCATTACATCACCTTATAAACTAATTTTAAATTTATCAAATTATTTATTAAAATTATAATTTATGATTAATAAAAATTTAATAAAAATCTTAAAGCGCATCTCTTGGTAAGCTTATTTCACTATAATTTTTATCAGCTATTTTATCAGTGCATATATCACCTGAAAAATATCTGCCAATGTGCAATTCACCATCTAACTCAATCGCATATGAGACTTGACCTGCGAAACTGGCGTGGTCACGATGGCTAACCGTTTTATAGTTTAAAAGATTTACACTGCTTTCAGGAACCCCAAATTCTTTTGAAAAGGTCTTTATAATCTCGCTAGATAAGCTCTTTTTCTTCACATGCAACTTTTTTAACATCTTAAAAATTTTATTTCGCAACATTAATGCTCGCCTATCTATTATTATAATTAAAAATATTAATACCTAGTTGACAGTAATTAAAGCCAGAGTTATTTATTCTGTTATCTTGAAAACCTTGTCACCTTCTCTTACCCTTTCTTTAACTTTCAGGCCTATAGAATCATCGGGCCCGGCAACATCAACATTTTTATGCTCTACCTGCATAGAATCTACAGACTGGGTAAAATCAGTTGAAGCCCCCTTTATATGTATCTTATCTCCCAGCTTCAGCTCATCTGTTAGTTTTATCACAGCAACGCTTATATGTGTGAAAAAATGTTCAATTTTTCCAATTTCCTTTTCCATGACACAACCCCCAAACTATAGTTAATCCTAAAGATTTAAATTAGTTAAGATACAAGAATAATTAACTAAGTAGTTATCCTAGCCTAGTGGTAATGATAATGGAACAGAATGTGCTTGACAACCCAATTGTATTGGAATCACATTTTCCTTTTTTTGTAAGAAGATGGGACAAAATATATGTAGATAGAGAAGGACCAATAGGAAATCTAATTAGAAAAAAGAAAATACGTGAAACAGGAAGAAAAACAGGAATAATATATACTGAAGTCATATGTCCCAAAGAGGAAGATACCTTTGAAATAAAAAGATTTTGGGAATTTGGCGCTTATCCGGGTTTGTATCTTTATCCTTTCGATAAAAAGAAACAAAAAGAAATTTATAATAAAGACCTAGATATCTTGTTTTTATTTCAAACTGAAGTAGAAGCTATTGGTCGAAATAGACCGATATCCTGGGACAACACCTATAAGAAGTTAAATTCTGGCATATTCCTTCGAACGACTTGGGAACCAATGTCAGAGTATGAATTTAAGAACAATTTCAGTATGTCAGATTGCTATGAGAAAGATGAATTACCACCGAACGAAGTTAAAAATATAGCAATCAACGGAGCATTAGGTATGTATCCCCATGCTACAACGCCTAAAGAAGCTTTGAAAGAGCTTAAAGAAATTCATTTCTTATAAAACTCAGTTACAAAAGCCATACACAGAGATATAGATATAGCGTCATAAGTTCTGATCTATATTTAAATTAATTACTAAAATATTGTACGCTATAGTTATTACTATGTGGACATATATCAGAACATTGGGAAGATGGGACGAAATAAATAGGAAATGCGATAGAATTGAAAAACTGAAGTATTTGGATGGTGGACATACAGAAGTTTATATAGAGGAATTAATTCCAGAAAACCCAAATTTTAAAATAGAGCGGCGTTACATAAGAGATAACCACGATATGTCTGGAATTCGGCTAACAGAATATTATGATAAAGATGAAGAACTTACTAAGATTGAGTATCAGGTACCAGATTATTACGAATTAGTTGAATTGGAAAAAAATAAATTTATTGGTAAATATTTTTTTAATTCCCGGTTTCCGTTAGCTATATCTCATGGCTCTGCAAAAATAATCAGGCCAAAGAAAGAAGCTAATAAATGGCTTGAGCATAAGCGCAAAAGTATGTACAAAAAATACACGACACCGGAAGAGGCAAAAATAGAATTAATTAAAGCCGGATTGTTATAGTATCTAAATCTGTTACATAAGACTAGATTGTGTATGGCTGCGATGTCAATCATCAAAAATAAATAATTCTTCAATTTTTGTATTTAAAATTTTAGCCACTTTATATGCCAGTTTAAGCGACGGATTATACTTTCCCTTCTCAAGAAAAACGATAGTTTCTCTCCTTACACCAACTTTTTTTGCAAGTTCTTCTTGAGTCATGTCATATTTTGTTCGCAACTCTTTTATTTTTGTCTTCATACTAATTGCCTATAAACCCTTTCTGTTATAGTAGCTGTAAAAAATTAAATAAAACATAAGCAAAACACATGCTGAAAAGGCCAATATATACCCAACTTTTGCATAACTATTCGATGTTATTAGAACCATACCAATTAACGCGCTACCTATTCCAAAAATCTCTAATACTCTTCTGGAAGCTTTCTCGCTTATCCTGTAAATTCTTTCGTCTTCGAGAACTTCTGTAACCTTCTTTCGGCCCAAAACCATTAAAATGTTTCCTACAATTACTGCAGCTATTGCTGTCAGAGGATTTCCTGTTGACACAGAAAAACCAACAGCTCCGCCCACAATGGCCCATACTGCTGCACTATATAAGACAAACTTCTTTCGATTCATGCTTATCACCATTCACAACTTATGTTAGAAATATATAACATCAACTATTTAAAGATTTTCATTCGCAAATTTATATTTAGCAAGACCGAGTCGTTAAAGTTTGCAGAAGTCCCAAATACTTATATATTAAGCTTATAACAAACCTGCTATAAATGCTATCAATGCCACAATCATAGCTATTCTTGTCCATTTCTGCGTTGCGTGTGCATTTTTTGTCAGCGAATATATAAATATTATATCAGCTAAGACTACAATATAAATATAATATCTTCCGAGTAAATGAAACTCAAATGGCAAAAAACTAAGGATAACCGAAGCAATGATAAACAAATATGCAATTAGCTTTGCTTTATTTACACCAAGTTTTACAGGTAGGGTATTTGCACCAACAGCCTTGTCACCAACTATATCCTCTATATCGCCGAAAATTTCCCTTCCCATATTTGACAAAAAAGCCAGCAAACAAACTACAATAACCACAAGACCAGTGGACATAATTCCTGTAACTATCATTGAGCCGAATAAAAATGATGACAATACAAACCAGCTGTCAACGACATTTCCTATAAAAAACATTTTCTTTGCTTTCCATGAATAAATAATTTCAAGCAAAGAATTCACGATTGCCAAAATAAAACATTGTGTATTTATAAGGCCTGCAAAAGATATTCCTATTACAAAGAGTATAATGGAATAGATCAATGCACTCCTTTTTGAGATTTTTCCGCTTGGTATGGGTCTTTGCGGAGCGTTGATTTTATCCATCTCAACGTCATAATAGTCGTTTATTACCAGTCCAGCGCTTGATAAAATAAATACAGCTACTATTCCATATATGAGATGGTAGGAAAATGTAAACTGGCCAGATGAAAGCAAGAAACCTATTAAGACTGCAATAGCAGCCATTATCCCGTTTGAAGGCCTCAAAATTTGAATATACGGATTCATTATATCACTTGGTTATTTGGCACCGCTCTTAATATCTTTTCTTTTGAGCCTTAGTCCTTTGTATCCGCATTTTCTGCACTTGACCTTTCCGGCCTTGACTTTTCTCAAGTCTGCCTTTATCTTTGCATTGCACTTCATACAGACATATTGCCTATGAAATAATCTATCCAATGCTTCCACGCTGATTTTCTTTGGCATGTTTTCACCTGTTAATTATTCAATATAAATTATTAAAGTAGTTTTTAAATAGTCAATGCAATTATCAACAAACCCAATCAAAAGTATAATACAGTTACACTTAAAAAGATTTTTTTGTCCCATCGCCTTCAGTTGTTGATTAATAATTTCCTTATATTTTTAAATTTTTATCAGCTAACTTGAAATATCATCATATGCGACAACTGCATATGAAAATCTTGAACTGGCGCTGAAAGGATTTTAAGTAGAAGGATTATAAAAAACCAAAAACTTCTGTTATCCTTGCAAGTTCTGGACCAGATGTCCGAGATCCAACAACAGCACCATTTTTATTAACAATTATACCAGACCTGACAAATGCTGAACCAAAGTTGACTGTGCCTATATCTGCCTTGACACCTAAAATATCTTCTATCTGTTTTATCTGCTCTTCAGTTGCATCGGGGTGAACCAGACAGCCGTCGTTTGTACAGACAGATGCTGAGCCAACTATTTTAAGAATATTTGTTTTAACTATTTCTGTTTTCAGATTAAGAAATGACTCTATTTTATCCTTTTGATTCTTCAAAAGGGAAGAAATAAGACATCCCTTGTCATTTACAAGTATAAGATTTCCAAATGTATTATACTTTGTATTTAAAACAAGAACGTCGTCAAAAGATTTTTCTATATTTTTCTTTTCTTCTTCGGTTGCTATGTCCGGGATAATGGCCTTTTTGCTGTTGGCCGCAACAAACATACCAAGAAATGGTGTGTTTGCTATGCTTGCCTTAACTACTGGAACCTGGAGCACCTTAAGTTTTTTTTCCTTTACAAATATCGGCGACAGGCAAATCTTATCTGTTGCAAGGCAGTAAATACCAAGATTTACATCGCCCTCGAAATCTGTTTTTGTCAGCTTACGCATAAAATCACAATAAAACAATAGAAAAAGAGTTTATAAAACTTTATTTTCTCCTTATCATTTACGGTCATATCTCTTTCGTCTTATTCTATCTTATAGTCATTTATTACCGGATTTACCAAAAGCCTTTCAGTCATCTCTTTAACATTATCATTTGTCTTTATTTCGTAAACTTTCCAGATTTTTACATCCTCAATATTATAGCCAAGCATTTCAGTGCTTTTTTTTCATTCTGGGCTTCTGGGTCAACAATTCCTTTTTTATATTTTACATACACTTTTGCCATGCATCATTTTTTCTTTTTTTTCACTGTCTTTTTCGCAGTTTTCTTCTTTTTTACAACTTTCTTTTTTGCTTTCTCTTTTTTTGTTTTCTTAGTTTTATTTACTGTCTTTTTAACTTTCTTTTCTGTTTTTTCAGATTTTTCCTCTTTTTTGGACTTTTTCTGTTCTTTGGACGTTTCTTTTTTTGACTTCTTTTCTTCTTTCTCAGGCTTTTTCTTTTCTTCATCCTCTTCAGGAAGGTTTAAAATCGGCTTTGGTCTTCTCAGCATTATTGAAACAGTTATTCCGCATGTCCCGAGTTTTGGGTTGGCAGTGGCAAACCCCTTTACAACATTCAGCTCGGCCTCATGTCCTGCTTTTTTAACATAACCATCAATAAATCTTGCGGTTCTTCCTCTTTCACCTGAGAATTTGCCTGCTATAACAATTTCTGCACCAATAGCACCAGCATCCATAATCTTTGAAAGATAAAAATTTCCAAGCTTTTTGTAATTTACACCCCTCTCAATAGAGGCAGCTATCTTTTGCGCAACTATATTTGGCTCCAAATCAGGGTCTTTCACCTTTTGCACATCTATCTGAGGATTCTTTATGCCAAATTTTTCTTTTATTTCCTCATTTAATTCCTCAATATTTTTTCCCTTGTTTCCTATGATTATGCCCGGGGTTAATGTATGAATTATAATTCTTGTTCCTAAAGGCGTTCGCTGAACATCTATGTTTCCGCACTTTACATCACTAAACCTTTGTTTTATAAAATTTTCAATCTGCACGTATTTCCCAGCTTCTTTTATAAATATTCTTTCTTTCATTTTACCTACCTTAATTTATTTTATCTTCCTGCTTAGGCAATTCTTCGTTTGGCTTTTCTTTGAGTAGTGGCTCTTTTGCAGTTGTATCTAGTTTAGTTTCTCCTTTTTCTGATTCTGCTGGCCCTTCTTTTATAGCTGGTTTAGTTTCTTCTGTATCCTTTTTCCCTGCTTTTTCAGATACTTCTACAATCTGTTTCTCTTCTTCAGATTTTTTACCCTCTACCAATTTTTCTTCTTCCTGCTTTTTTATGGCTTTTGCACCAAGCCTTTTCATTAGCTTCTCCTTCATGCCTTCTTTCTCAGCCTTTTTGACAGCTTTGAACTCTTTATACTTATGCCCAACTAACTCTACCTTTAAAATTCCGCCCTCATCTAAAACTGCATTAACCTTTACCCGTCTTGGAGGACGCGATATTCCACGGGCCCATATAGATTCATTTAATGTGGAGCCTATTTTTATTTTTTCTTCATCTATTTTCATGTGTCTTGCCAAGAATGACCTTATCAGTCGTATTGCTACAGGCCCTCTTTTTGTCCTAGGCTTTCGAAAAGCCTTTCGCAAAGGTATTGTATATATCCTTTCCATAATCATACACCACTTATTTTCTTATAATTTTAAATTCTCGTTTTCTTTGCAAAATATTTAAGATTTTTTTTAGCTGGTCTTCATCTATTTTTCCGCTAATTTGACCGCTCTGATACAGCTGAACCATATACAGTTCAATTTGATTGGCCAACTCCGGCTTCACAATTCTTATATTGTTCAATCTTTCCCGTGCTTCTTTTGTCAAAACGTTTAGCAAAATAGTTTTCTTTAGATTTTCCAATTCCAATTGTTTTTTTAGATTTTCATTATAAGCTTGGTCCATTTTATCACTTTATTGATTTGGCAACACTATCTAAAAACTTCTGACCCTTTGGGGTTATTAGCCGTCCTTTTTTTTCTTTTTTAACATATCCAAGCTTTTCCAACTCCTGCAAACAAGCTCTGATAATTTTTCCTCCTGATTTTTTAAAGTGCGATGGTTTATGCCCGCGGTTTCTTTTACCGCCATAATATGTTCTGAGTTTAGAAATGCCAACAGGCCCATCCATATAAATTCTTCTCAAAAGCGATGCCATTCTTACATACCACCAGTCTGGGTTATCAGGCATTCTCTCTACATGAGCACCTGTTTTGACAAATTTTGCCCATTCCGGCATTTTTGTTTCTTTTTTTAGCTGACTAGCCAATTTTTCTATTAATATAGTCGCATCAGCATCCCTTGCTAAAACCATTTTATCACCTTTTTCCGATAGGGTATCGGATAATTCTTTTACACGAAAAGCATTTAATAGTTATTATTTTGTCTTTTATCCTCTGCCTGCATGTTACACCAGGCTGAAGATAAGAATAACAATATTTACAAAATCGTCTTTTTAAATGTTTTGGTATTCTTACCTGATAGCGCATACTTATTTTTCTGGCTAGTTTTACATATCTATTTGACAAATCCAAGTTTTTCTTTTTAGCCTGCTTTGCAGCTTCGTCAAAAAGTATTTCTATCCGTTCTTTAGCAATTGTCTGTTGCCATTTCGGCTTCTTTCGGCGATTTTGCTCAGCAGCCTTGCTTTTTTGAGGCATAAATTAAATTATATGTTAAATTTAAAAAGAATAAACAATCCTGATTTAATCCAAAACTTTCTAAAAGGTTTGAATTTTAGACGGTTTTCTGTTATGCTTAACTTTTCATACATATGTATTATTTATAAAACAATCTACAGGCTGTTTAACTGTTTTTATCATCTATACATGCTTCCATAATATTTTTCTATCAGCTTCCTCACTTCTTTATTCATTTTTTCATCTAACTTTCTTTGTTTTTCTGATATGATTGGCACTTTTGCTATCTCAATTGGCCCTTCTGTTACGATTCCTTCCTTATCATATATTTTGTATAAGTCATCTGGGTTTATGCGTTTAATTTTCTCTATTATCCTGCCAAATTTTTCTTTATCTCCATCTTTGACAGCCTTAAGAAGCTTGATTATATTTTTCTTATCCAAAAATCTTATCCCGTAATAAGGAGCAGTAAATTCCGGTCTTTCATCCAGTTTGCCAACCATGCCGACAACCTTATAAGGAGTGATAATCTTGGTGTGTATATACCAAAAATCATCACCATTTGAGACATATAATTTCAACTCTCCTTTGTTCCATATTGGATCAATAATATATGTCCATGGCTTTTCAGGATTTTCTTTAAATCTTTTTACAAATTTTTCAAAGATTTCTTCAGCAGATTTCATAACCAATCACAATTAATCTTAACCATAACTAAGTCGCATATTCAATATAGTTAATAAGCTCGTATTTAACAACCCTATATGCAGGCGAATATTCTTTTCGGTATATTTCGCTATGATGTTTCGGCTTCGGAAAATCAGCCTCGTCTTCAATCTTTTTTGCGTCTTCAAGTGGAAGGTCAACCTCTCCTTTTTCTATCATATCTTTGAAGATTTTCCAAGATTTTAAAAAATCTCTTAGAGCAGCTGTCGGATTGATCTCACAACTATTCTTTATGGCGTTGTAAAGTTCTTTTAGGTCGTACTCTTTTCTAAGATATGGCCGAAGATTTACCCTAACCATTTTGTTGTCAGGAGAAACAGTTTCAACTATAGGCTCTGTAAGATAGTTATTAATATCAAGGGTTTCAGCTTCGTTTTTAAGTTCAGACCATGCCAAATCTCCAATTATATGCCCAGGACCAAAAACGCCTTGATAAAGAAGCTTATAAACATCTACCACCTGCATGCGCGGCCTTTTGGCTATATGCTCATGAATAAGCTTTTTGAGGTTGTGCATTGAACCATCTTATTATACTGAATAAACAGGATACTAAATAGTTTATTAACATCTACAAAGATATATATTCTTATAAGTTAGTTCCGACATTAGTCACATATCCTAGAATTCGTTTTTGTAAAGCCGTAACTGACCTCAGTAAACTGGTCACATTCTCTTAACGGATATTCTGAACATTTCCCTATTTTAGGAAATCCGGTATTTTCTGTTATGCATTTTCCACCACATTGCCAACTTGCAATACACAACTTTCCAGCATCCTTATACTTAAAATCACAATAATGATTGTATGAAGGCAGACAGTAACCATAGCATCTCCATTTGCCGCCCTGCCTTTCACACTCTTCCTTATACGCCTTGATAATTCCAGATTCTCTCCACATCTCTGATTTAGATTTGTTAACGCTAAATTTGCACAACCAGCCCGTATCGATGTCGGTACAATTCGCAGACCCCAAAAAGACAGACTCATCTATTTTCAAAAACGGGCTCTTTTCAGCAACGTTGTCAGATACGGACACCACATATAAAACCAAAAGAAAGAACACTATTAAAACAGGAATTAAAACCCATTTGACTTTCATTTTATTACCTCATTTTTTATATATTAGCTTTATGCTAATTTATTTTACTAATTTATTTATGTCTCTAATCAGACACTAGTCGGATCGCTGACCCGGCCTAAAAATAAGATGTTCCCTGTTTCTTTTTCACGAATTATGAAGATAAACGGGTGGTCTGCGTTGAAAAGTTTTTTCATCATTGCTACTTCTTTCATAACAACAGCAGTTGCTGCAGCTGCTTCTGTACCTTCTTCATTCACCTCGACAAAAGCCTGATGAATGACATTGCTGATATATAAATCTCTCCTTCCTGTCATTCCTGAAAAGTCAGCCCCTCCTGAAAAAGCAGTTGGCATTCCCATTTCTGCAAGGTCTTGTGCCATGAAGTATTTGGTTTCAAATTTGAACCTTGGCAGGTAAATGCTCACTTCTTCTTCCTTAAGTCGGGCTGTCCAGTTATTTAAATTTTCTATGGTTAGCTCACTTTCTAACTGTTCTATACTATCTTTTGGAAGCAGTATAAGCATTGACAAATCTCCGCCAGAATATGGCAATTCAAGAATCTTCAAATCCTTTGTTTCTGTGTAATTGAATTTTGCTTTTTTATCATCCAGGTGCATCATCTGCACTTTTACGCTATTTGTGGGGCTTATCTTAAAATCTCGCTCAACAGTATTTTTTTTGTCAAATTGTTTGAACCAAGTTCCTTTAAAGTAAATGGCATTGGTAAGGACAAGCCTTGTTGCCGCATCAATAACTCCCTCTGGAATCAAATCTTTTATTTTATTATTTGTCTGCTCTTCTACCCATTTATTTATTGTTATGCGTGAGTTTTCAGTATCGCCGACAAAATCCAGATTTGTTACTTTTCCTCCATAATACTTTTCTACTGTGTTGAAATATTCATCTAAGAACGAATAATCTTTCTGCGCCCACAGAGCATTTGCAGTAGAAAGTTTATACTTCTTGCCCCTTTTATTTATCTGATTATAAATTCTTGCAAAAGCTGGCCTTCTCACTTCTGGATCAGCAGGGAAGTGTAAAACAGATTGCATTTCTTCTGCTGTCTGACCGCGCGCGCCTTCGTAGGTCATTGCAAGGGCCACAGAAATGCTGTAAGGCGAAAAGAAAATGTTTTTCCCAGCATTTTCCTCATTAAACTTGGAATATAGCTCAAGGGCAAACTGGTTGTTGGCGTTGACAACTGCATTAACCTTTTCTTGGCTCGCTTCGCTGTCATCTAGCATTAGTTGCTGACCAACACAACCAGAAATCATAAGAGTGGCCAGAATAGCTATTATTATCAAAACTGAAACCAGAATGGGTTTCTTGGCTCTATGATCATTTATAAGCTTCATTTTGATTACCCTCCAAAAATTTACCGCCTCGTATCTTTAGTCTTTATGAACTTTTTACACAAAGACACAATTAAACACGACACAAAATATGAAACAACAGCTCCAGCAACCATGCGAAAAAGCACGATTTGTGGATTTACTGTGAAAGAATTTAATAATAAATAAGGATTTTTTATGTAAATGAATGCAGCAACTATTAGAGGCAGGAAAGAATGCGGTTGTGGGCAAGGTCCAGTAATACACATCACAACTGCGGTTTGTGTATAGAATGCAGGGACTAATAAAAATAGGATAGTTTTTGTAAGCGTCGGTTTCAGAAACTCTTTCCATGTCATATATGCCTATTAAATTTTCTCATATTTAAACATTCCGAAATGCTTCGGTTTTGGCCGAAATAAATTAATGGTGATTAGCTAAAGGTTAAGCCTTCTGGTCTAGATTAGGAACACATGAGAATAAAATTACTAGCAGGAATAAACTCGATTTTTACTTTTTTACCATTTTTAAGTTTAAATTGCTCTTTTCCTGATTTGCTTTTTGTTATTACTACTGCCTTTTTAACGTTGAACTTTTCGCAAAATAATAATAGCGCATTTAAATCCTTTTTTATGATACGGTTTCTGTATTTAACTTCTATTGGAATTAAATCCTTCTTGTCTCTGAAAATTATATCTATCTCGTGTTTTTGAGGTGTTCTCCAAAAAAATTTCGTATCAAGAAAACTAACAACCAGATTTTCTATTAATTTTGCCTCTTCTACCTCTTTATTTAGAAATGGGAAAAAAGACGTGCTTGTCAGGTAAAATTTTTTCATTTTCTTTTCTGATGTCAACATATTCTTTGAAAAATTATATAATTTCTTAATTAAGAAAGATTCTTCGAGGTAGAAAAAATAATTTGAAAGGGTTACCCTGTTTATTCCAAGCTCACTTGATAATGCCTGATAATCTGATAACATACCGGGCTTTGATGCAACAATTTTTAATATTTTAAGAAGCAGCTCTTCATGCTCGATTGGAAATATCTTTGGAATGTCCTGATAAACAATTTTTTCGATCATGGTTCTGATGTATTTTTCTACGTTTTTTTCATTTTCATTTATAATTTCTATAAACTGCCTTTTTTGATACCTTAAAAACTCCATTTTAAGTTCATCTTCAAACAATTTTTTCTTTTTTATCAACTCTTCCTTATTTCTAAAAATCAAAAACTCCTGAAAACTTAATGGCTTTAAAATAAACTCATAAATCCTTCCTGCCAATGATTCCTGAGAACGACGTTTTATAAATAGAGATGATGAGCCACTGACAAAAAACTTTATATTCCGGTAGTTATCATAATAGTATTTTATCTGATTCTGCCAATTTTCGAGTTTCTGGATTTCATCAAGAAATATATAAGTTTTTTCCCTTTTTTCTATAATTTCCTTTCCTATTTTTGCTTCATATTCATGTATTACATCTTCTATTTTTGGCTGCTCTTCATCAAAAGAGTAAAACAATATATCTTCTCTTTTCACTCCTTCTTCTTTAATCAGGTGATCTATTATCTGCTTTAGAATTGTGGTCTTTCCTGTCCTTCGCAGTCCGATTATGGAGACGATTTGCTTTGATCCTAGTTCTTTGATAACCTCATTAAAAAGCATTCTTCTTTTTGGAAAATTATAAAAAAACCCCGTTCTCCAGTGAAAATTGTGTTTTTCTATCATCAAATCACCATATTTTGTATTTTAGCAGCATATCACATGACCAATTTAAGAATAATATGTCAGTCGTAACGAACATATTATTAAATAATATGTCAATCGTGATTTAAATACTTTTGGGTCGATAAATAGCTAAGAACAATAGAAGGATAATCTTTTTAGCGATCCGGCCGCTAAAATCTCGTTGTTTGCCCGCTCAAGAAATATTTCAACCATCGACCATTCTCAATGATACTTTACCCTATATATTTTATCAGATAAGAGAGCACCATCTTCACGAACTCTTACTTTACGATCTATAATTTCCAACTTTACATCCCAATATAAATACGGATCCTTATTCTTTATCCACCACATACTGTCTTCAAGTAGAATTAAAGCATCCTTTACTTCTCTTTCGTTTTTAATTTCAAATTCATATAGGCTTTTTTCTTTGTGACCAGTAAAAATATCCCGCAAAAATGATAACCCATTTTCTACATATTTTTTTATTTTTGATTTAGATACAAGAGGATTATTCATAGTTATCCCTCAGTTTTTGATATAATTTTCAATTAAAACTTTGATTTTAGTTATAACTAGAAATATATTAGCAAGATTTAAATGCTTTGAGATGCTTCGGGATTTACCGAAATATCAAGAAATGTTTAGCATATTCATTATATATAACTTATAAGTCGTAAAATATCAAACCTTTTAAAAGATTATTATGCTACTATTTATGCAATTTCAAGTTTTGTTGATTAATATGGTATTAGGATACAATAAACCAAGACCAACAAAAGAAAATTATCAGGATTTCATGAATAAAATAGTTAAAGGGTTAATAAAATTGGGGACAACAATTTAAGCCTGATGATTTACGGCTCGTATGTAAGAGGGTATTATCATGCTGGAAGAAGTGATCTTGATTCTGTCCTGATTTTTTCTGACGATGTTGTAATTGACAAAAAATTATTACATGAAGTTTCAACTGTTGTGTATAAAGCATTACAAGGAAAAAATGATTCAATGCGAGAGATATTTCAAGTTACACCGCTTGATAGAACAACAATGCTGGATGGTAGATTTAACTCATTTACAGATGACTTTTGTGAATATTTTAAAGACGAGGGAAAAACTGTTTTTGGAAAAGATTATAGAAATGAAATGGTTTGTTTACATAAAAAAACAGGAAAGGAAAGCAGAATAAGCCATAATCTAAGAAAATCGAGACAAGCATTATTATTTGCTGAGTACGATAAGCGAGAAGATTATGAACAATTCCTGAAAGGATTTCTAGGAACACTTAATACTGTTAGTCGCGGATCAAAAGAAATTTTGTCCTTAATTGATGGAAAAATAAGAAAAGATAAATTGTCATCATTAACAGAAATGTGTGAATTTTTTCCAGATGTTGATATTGAACCACTGGAAAGAATAAAGGATTTATACTACCATCCAACCAAACTAGACGACTTATATACGAATCAAGACGAAGTCTTAAAACTCTGGAATTCCAGTCTAAGCTTTTTTGAAGAAGTAATCAGACAATATATTGTAAAATTTCCACGAATGTCGGAATGATTGAGACAATATAAATGATATGAAAAATTATTCGCAATTTCTGTTTCAGTCACTGTTTCAATACTACACTAGTTCTGTTCTTCTGTTGCCTAAACACGGCAGATCTCTTGCTGGGAGACCAATAAATACCTATAAATATAGTAACCAATTGTAAAAATCTTCATTTGAATCAAAGTAATTACAAAAATTCTCACTGAAGGCTGCATAAATATCCTTATTTGAAATATCAAAATAATCCAAATAAGAGTATATTAGTTTTCTTAGTTCCGACTTATTTTCACTCACAGTTCTTGTATCTAATATCGTTCTTTGAACTTCTATTTGATCATCATATATAATAACTGTATTATCAACTTTACATAAAGAGCCTGCATGATTTTCAAATAATACCACGTAACATTTAATACTTCTATTATAGGCTTTGGCTAAAGAAACAAATGTGGTTGCCCAATCTTCACAGTCCCCATATCCCTTATCTAGCGTATTAGCTGGCTTATCCCAATCTGTTCCCATTATAGAATCAAACCTATATCTTATATTTGTTTCAAGATAATGTTTTATTTTATCTAATTCGTCCCTGGTGCCGCTTTCGAAGCCTATTTTCTCTAAGTATTTTTCAACTTCTGTTGGTGTTATGTAATCCCAATAAGGAAATCCCATCTGAAACTCTATTTTTTCATAATCAAAATCTTCTTCTGTTAAATTCCAACATATATTAAAATTCCCAGTCAAACAAAAATCATTGCCAGAATCTTTACTAAATAAAGAAAATATGTCATAACTTAAGATATATTTTTCATTTTCAAAATCGTCTGTAAAATTTTTATTCAAACTAATTTTTCCCCTTTTCAAGCAATTTCCATTATCATCACAAAAATAAGCTTCTATTTTTTTACTTCCTTTTTTAACTATAGCTGTTGTGGTACTGGTTGTTTTTATAGGTAAAGAAGTTGTTATAGAAAAATTTTCTTTTATCGTCTCATTTTTATTTAAGTGCGTTTTATTTTCATAATATTGATCTGAAGAAAAATATCCATTAAAATACCATATGAATATGAGAAAGATGATTACAAATATAAAAATTATATTTTTTGCTTTTTTCAAATTTTTCACATATTTTTTCTTCATCCCATCTCCTTCTTTTATCCCGAATCAAGCCACCACTGGTTTTGCCTTCTGACTCGCCCGAATTTTATAAAAACTTTCGCCACTGAATTATATCCACGCCTTTTCTGAAATGTTCCTTCAGATATGCCTCTGGTAAAAATCCAGCTTCTATCATCGTGTGCATTGGTATTTTTTCTGTCTTTGTTCTTGCGACAACTTTACGAACATTTCTGGATTTCAGCTCTTCCAAAGCAGTTTCAACAAGCTTTACACCAATGCCTTTGTCTTTGAATTCGCCTGAAACAGAAAGTGTTCTCAGTTCTGCTAAATCAATATCTATTATGGAATACCTTACCACACCGATTATTTTTCCGTCTTCGATGGCAATCAAAAAGCCATTTTTCTCGTCATTGATTTTATCAATTACATACTCTTCTGTAAAGTGTTCTGGCTCATAATCCTTTCCAAATTCCTCATTCAGAAGTCGGGATACCTCTTTGGCATTTTCAATTGTTGCAGTTTTTATTTCCATAAAAAACAATTATCTATAAGATTTAAAAATATGAGTGAAAGCCCCCAATTTATTAAAGAATTGAAAATTCAGTTAATTTTTAATGTTTTCACGACAACTCAACCTAAGGATCGAATTTCTTTTTATCATTGAATACTGCAGGTACTTCAATAACCATCGTTAATCCACTTAGTTCCATTTTATGAATTACTCCGGGTCCAAAGAGAATTGCACCGCCGTTTGGAAGTTTAATATCTCCTTCTTTGGTCGGAACTGTATGATTGCCTTCTTTAGTTTGGATTATGTAATGAGCTCCAAAATCCTTTTCTGAAAAGTAAATCTCCCAGTGCTTTTCATGAGAATGTGTATCTTGTTCGGCGTTTTCGTCTGCAAAAGATATGGCAAATGGACCATCTGGAAACCAAGGTAAGTTTTTATCAATAAAATCAGAAGATTTACAGACTTTATTTGGTTTACCCATTTCAGAATGTTTCCAATAAATACCTTCTAATAGCGAGTCGCCAAAGAAAATCTTTGGAACAACGATCTTTATACCTCTTTTATTATTATTTTTAAGATGTTCTTTAATTTCTTTAAGATCAATGACTAAAATTTTCCTTTTTATATTATCATCCATAAACAACACCTCAATATTTTTTAGTTATTCTGACTTATAAAGCAATTCATATATGCATCCTTCGTTCATGAATTCTTTCTATTTTCTTCCTCAAAAACTCTGGTATCTCCCTCTTTTTAGGTCTGAAATACTTGCTTTCCCTGTATTTCGGGCATGTTTTGCACTGGTCAGGCGGGTTATTCGGATCGTTTATTTGAGGAGGACAGTCGTCGAAAAATCCGATACAATTTGGATATGCTTGTTTATTAACGTTATCAAACAAACTGCTTTTTAGCCTATCGCTAGCTTTCCATGCGTGGATTTTTCTTTTTAATTGTTGGAATTTTTTAGAGGCTTGAGTCATAAATATCAATATATAAATATTACTAAATAATTTAAAATGTTTAATTTGTTATATATTTATTGGCATAAGGCAGAAAAAATATTACTCTGAAAGTTGATGAAAACTACACGACATCCACAATGAATACTGTAAAAAGGGCTGGTTATCCCAAGACGATTGAGATTTTTGTTGAAGAAGAATTAAAAAAATAAAAAAAACTAATTGGCTAAACTATAGACTAAATTACATCTAAGCGATGTTTATTTAGTCTTTTTCTAGCTTCACATTCTTTGCCTGTTTTCCTTTTTCAGTCTCAACAGGATCAAAGGACAACTTATCGCCTTCATTGAGTATTGTTTCTTCGGGCAGAGCGCTATGATGCACAAAATAATCTGTGCCATCTTCGCCTTCAATGAAGCCAAATCCTTTTCGTGGATTAAACCACTTTACTTTTCCTTTCACTTTACAAACTTCCTTTTATGTTTATTTTGCCTAAGTTAACCCCAGACAATAGATAAATTATTAGTTAGTTGCCTTTTAAACGTTTTAAAATGCTTGGATTGAGCTATAAAAACTAGCTTCAACCATCTAATAATCAATAGTTAATATTGCAATAACTAACATGAGTATTAAACTTACTCTAAAATTATTATTCTATTCATACCTTAATGCAGTCGTCGGTTCCATGCGGGCCGCGCGCATAGCCGGATAAACACCTGAGATAACTCCAACAAGCATTGAAAACAAAAGTGCACCAACTAAAAGCTGCGGAGACAGAACCGTCTTCATCTGAAAACCGGTGTAAACAGCAACAGCATGGCTAACACCGTAAGAAACCAAACCACCCATTAATATTCCGACAGCACCGCCAATCATTCCGATAAATGCGGCTTCTGCCAGAAATATGGAAAGTATTCTTTTATTTGTCGCACCAATAGCCTTCATCACGCCTATTTCCCTTGTTCGCTCAAGCACAGACATGAGCATAGTGTTCATAATGCCAATACCACCAACTACCAGAGAAATAGCAGCAATACCGATAAATATCGCATTTATAACACTCAGAACACTATTTGCTTTTTCCATTATCTGTTCAGTTGTCCGCAATTGAAAACTTTCCTCCCCCTCTTTCTCGTTTTTTATCCTTCTTAGTTGTCTTTTTATAACATCAGCAACATCACTGGGGTTGTAACCTGGTTTGGTCTGTGCAAATATCATATCAATATCTTCTGGCTCATTAAAAATCTTACGCGCAGCATCAAGAGTCATTAATATTGATGCATCATCACTTTTAGAGCCTATTTTTTTCATTATCCCTGCTACCCTGAATTTGTGGCCATTGATTGTAAGCGTATTTCTCAATGAAACATCTCTTGAGAAAAGGCCACCATTTGCAACAAGATAGCCTATCACTACTTTATTATCGTCCCCTTCTTTCAACTCGTTTCCTTCTGCTATTTCATATGACTGCATATCCTCTATTATTTTACCAGTCTTGTCAACAGGAAATCCAGAAACAAATGTAAGCTGGCTCTCTCCCCTGAATTCAACCTTTGCAAGCCTCATTATCAGTTCAGCTGCCTCATCAACTCCTCTCACAGCCCTGACTGCCCTTAAATCTTCTTGCTTAAGTTTTACACTAGACATCATGCCTGTTATCATCGACATTTGCCCAGCTCCGCCGCTTGGCATAATTATTATCTTATTTGTTCCCATTTTCTCAAACTGTTCATTAACAAATGCTTTCATCCCATCTCCCACAGAAACCAAAGCAACTATGGCAGCTATCCCTATGATAATGCCCAGTAATGTCAGAAATGTCCGTGCCTTCTGCTGATTAAGATTTTTAAAGGCTACATTTATCAGTTCACTCATCTTTTATAACCTTTTTTTGTTTTTCTTTGGGAAAAAAATTCATAGGTTTTCTTAACCCAGTTTATAACAAAGAACTTTAGTAGCAAAATGATGATAATCGCATAGATTACATACATGTATGTTGGAGTTTTCTTTTTCAGGCTTTCAAGTGCCTTTTCTTTTGATATGAGATTTATATAAACTGTCTTTTCTTCTGTAATTTTATTATATTCATCGTCTTTGTAACGCATCACAAGGTTTATCGGATATCTTCCTGGTGTTACATTGTCAAAAGTTGCTGTCAGCTCAACTGTATCAAAGTCATCTGCGTCCAAAGTCCCGATAAATGTTTTTTCCGGCTCTAATTTAGCAACAGGGCTTGACGCTTCAACAAGGAGATAATATGCTGTACCAGGTGCAATATTAGCTATATCTATATCTATGATTGAAACGCCAGTCGGATAAGCAGATGGCTCAACAGATGAAAGTATAGGCTCCAATTCAGCTTCTGTTGGTGTTTTATTTATATATAATTCAAATTCTCTGGTTGCCCAGCTACTTGAAGCTGTTTTTATACTCAGTTTTAATGTATTGTAACCGTCAACAGCATTTGAATCAGCCCTTACTTTATATTCAACGACCACGGAATTGAGGCCGGGTATTTTTGCAAATGTTTTTATTTGCTCTTCATTTGGATCCAAGGAAAATGGATATTCCGGATCTAGCCTGATAGAAACATTATTGGCTGTCTTTGTTCCGTAGTTCTCAATTTCTAGCCATAATGTGAAGTATTTGCCAGGCTCAATCGGATATGGGTCGTATTTCGTCTGACTTAGCTTTAGAGCTACATCATCTATAATGTAGGTTTGCGTTACAGCATATGCTGGCAACGCCATCATTAATACCAAAAATAAAGTTCCCATCTTATACAAATTTTTATTCATTTTTATCTCCTCCTGCTTAATTTGCCATCTATTAACTTATATCTTGTTTTTGCTATTTTTTCAATCTTTGCATCATGTGTCACAAGTATAATTGTTTTATTCTCCTTTTTATGAAGCGTTTTCAGCAAATCCATTATTTCTTTGCCTGACCTTGAATCAAGGTTTCCAGTTGGCTCATCTGCCAGAATTATGTCTGGATTATTGGCCAATGCCCTGGCAATCGCGACGCGCTGTCTTTGGCCTCCTGATAATTGCGATGGCTTGTGCTTTATCCTCTCGCCAAGACCAACTTCTTCAAGCAGTGTTTTTGCTCTCTCGCGCCTTTCTGCTTTTGGCACACCATTAAACCACATTGGAAGCATTACATTTTCTAAAGCTGTCATCCTTCCTATAAGATTAAAAACCTGAAAAACAAAGCCAACCTTTTTTCGCCTTATTGTTGCTATCTCATCATCGCTCATAGTTTCAATATTTTTTCCCTCAATTATAACAGAACCTGAGGTTGGACGTGTAAGAAGTCCCATAATGTCCAGCAAGGTGCTTTTTCCAGAGCCAGATGGGCCCATTATTGATATCAGCTCGTTTTTAGAAATAGAAAAATTGATATTCTGAAGTGCGTGTATCTGGATTTCACCAAGCATATAGGTTTTTGATACATTTTTCAGTGTAATAATAGTTTTAGACATATTAGTCTTTTACCACTTAATTTTTAAAACTTAAAAAACTACAGAATAGAAAGAAAATTAAATAAAAAATAAAAAAATTAAAAAAATGTTAAATTAATCTTACTTCTTTTTCATTACGAAATAGAGAATGACTAAGATTATTATTATAATCAATGCCCAATAGTACCATACCATCTCCATTTCACCTCCTTTCACTAACTTAATTATTATAATTTTATTGTTTTTACACTATTTTAAGCTTTTGTTTTGGTTAAAAATCAAAAAAATGCGCGGGCCGGGATTTTCAGAGCCTAATGTTTCTCTTTCCCATCGAGGGCTTTCTCTTTATAAAGAGAAAGGGCTCGTTTGAACCCGGGTCATTAGCTTTCTTACAAACCTTTCAGGTTTTTACATCGAAGCTTTTTTCTAAAAAGGTTCGGTGGAAGGCTAAGGTCCTAACCAGATTTTCCAAACCTTTCTCAAGTTTCTTTAGATTGAAACTTTCTTTTTGAAAGAAAGGTTCACTAGACTACCCGCGCTTGACTATATTCATTTTAGAATGATTTATTTAAATGTTTTCTTTTCCTGACTTATCTCCTAGGTTAGTTACGAAAAAATGTAATACTGCTATTTATATATGAAAAGGTACCATAAAATTTTTGGATATAAAAATAATGATCTTTACTGACCATTGTTGAAAATTGGTTCTAAGCAAAATTAGAAGAAAGGTCTGAAATACGCATGAATAGTTAAAAATTCTTATTTTTTTTAAAGTTCGACAAATACCGAAAACTATATATATATCCTACGATATATATATGGCATTAACGGTGATTTCTTGGGAAGAAAACCTAAATATGCCAAAACATTCACGCGAATTTGGAAATGCTCTAATTGCGGATTTGAGATGTATTACGATACTGTGAGATGCCCTCTTTGTGGCTGCGAAGAAAAGATAGCTGTTAACTGAAATTCTTTTCTTTATCTGATTTTTAATAAATTCCCTACAAATATTATTGGTGATTTTATGAATATCCTTGATGACAAAACATCAATAATGAAAGATCCGGAGATGGGTATAAAATTTATAATTTATGAAAAAGCTGAAATAAAAAAAATGGATATGAAGCTAAACTAGTTTTTGATGAATCTTGACCGATTCTGAAAATTATCCAAATCTTGGGCTTATAAAGTTATTATTAAATTATTATTGATTAAAATGATGTCATATTTTTTAATTAAGCCTTATGCGATTGAAGTAAAAAACAATTTAAACCAATGCAGTTTAATTAAGTTATGCTCGTAGCGTGGTTGGCCGTTTTTATACTAAGCCTCTCTGTCTTAGTCAAATTCTCAGAATATTTTACAGATTCTGCTGAAAAATTGGGCGCTTTTCTTCACATTTCGCCGTTTCTCGTTGGCGTGACACTTGTAAGCATAGGCACATCACTCCCAGAGCTGACATCGTCTATATTCGCAGTTCTCGCGAATTCATCAGAAATAGTAATTGGTAATGTAATAGGCTCAAATATCTCAAATATTCTTCTCGTTTTAGGCGTAACAGCCATAATTGGAAAGCAGGTCAAAATTGGATATGAATTTATACATGTTGATATGCCTGTTCTTATAGCATCTGCACTTTTATTTACAATCAGTGTCATAGACGGTCAATTCGTCCTGACAGAAGCGTTGCTCTGCTTAGTTGCATTTTTTGTGTATATAGATTACACAATAAAAACGCAAAAGAGGTATAGGGATATAGAAATAAAAAAAGAAATGCATGGAATCGTAAAAAGAAAACTGGAATATAAAACAATAATTATTTTTATCATAAGCATTATTTTCATCTATATCGGTGCAAAATACACTGTACAGTCAATTATTCACCTGTCAGAAATATTGAACATAGGAAAGGAGGCAATAGCTGCTACTGCTGTGGGTCTTGGAACATCTCTGCCAGAGCTGACAGTTAGTATCGCCGCAATAAAAAGGGGAAAAAGAGAAATAGCAATTGGAAATATATTGGGCTCAAATATATTCAATACATTTGTTGTTATGGGGGCGTCTGCTTTAGTTGGAACTATTATCATACCAGCAACTATTATTTCTTTTGGGCTTCCGATGATGATAATTTCAACCTTCCTTTATTTCCTCATAGCCCAAGATAAAAAAATCACAAGCTGGGAGGGCTGGATGCTTCTAATATTTTATATTTTTTTCATAGGGAGAATGTTCGGACTAATCTGATAAATGTCTAGACCGATATCTTCCTGCTAGCTGAACTTCTTATATAATTTGAAGTCAGCTTTGTGCATTTTGGACCTAGAACGTTTTTTCTTTGTTCTAGGTGAACGACTAATAGAAGGTTTGGATAAAGAAGGTTTTTTAGCATCGCCAAAATGTGGACCAGGATCCGTATAAAAAATACCTTTTTTTGTAGGATGTACTCCTGGTGGAAAGCTTGCTAAATATTGTCTTCTTTCTTCTTTCCATTCTTCTGGAACTTTATTATAGCGACGGCCAATATACGAACCGTCCGCAAATTCTATAAAAGATCCTCCAGGAGGTTCTCCGTATTTTATGTATTCCTCTTTCTCATGCTGCCTCAGGTCCTTTCCAGTTCTAATTGTCCACGCACCGATACGAAATTTCATAATCATAACCCTTCTTAAGCCTCAAACATTCCAAGTCTTTTGTACGAGCGAACAGCAGTTAGTTTTAAACCCATATATTTATTTTGTCTTTAATGTTTAAATTTATTTAAAATCAGCGAAGCTGATTTTAACATATCTAATTGACTTTACGTCAATTAAAATATATATCATCATATACAACTAATAATATAGATAAAAGGAGAGAAATCTTTTTATATAGTTATTACCATATAATAGTATCGAAACCTTAATAAATAATCATAATCTATATAAAAAGGTAAAAATTACCCATTTCATGGTATAAAAGGCCATTAAAATTGGCGTCAAACTGAACGAGGTGTGGTCAGTGAAAAAAACTACTAAAAGAACAAAAAAAAGAAAAACAACTAAAATAAAGCATTGTAAGAAATGCGGAGACGGTAGACTTGTTACTACGGTTGTACATGGTAGAAAATTAACATTTTGCGGTTTCTGCGGAGCAGAATTCAAATAGGCCGCTACAATATCCGCATTCTTCTACATAGTTAGATAATAGTAGATTTTATTAAATACCTTAGACAACTATTTTAACTAGTTGAATTAGTAAGTTTATTCATAAAGCCTTATTATATTCGATGACCTTTCTAAACAATATACCAAGTTTATCAGTTGCTCACAAAAACCAGCAGAATAAAAAACTTTTTATTCAGCGGTTTGGAATATAACTATATGGCAAAAGATTCAAAAAAATTAAAAAAATTGATTCTGCCGAGGACAAAAACATATATCCCAGGATTTGACAAAATTGTTGACGGTGGTTTGCCAAAAAAGGACACAATACTTTTGGCAGGGCCGACCGGCATTGGAAAAACTATCTTTGCACTCCAATTCACGATTAATGGGATTAAAAAAGAAAAAATACCAACAGTATTTCTGACATTTGAGGAAAGTGCAGACCAGATTAGAGAAACCGCTCTCACACTTGGCTGGGATTTAAAAAAATACGAAGATGCTGGACTACTGGTCTTAATAGAATATGATCCTTATAGAATTGAAGACATAATGGAAATAATAGAAGGATATATAAAAAAATTAAAGGCAAGGAGGTTGGTTATAGATTCTATATCCTCGCTAGATATGTATATAAGAGAGGAGTCAGAGATAAGGGATATGATAATACAACTTGATAATATTGTCAGAAGAAATGAATGTACGGCATTATTTATATCTGAGATGAATGATGAAAAATTAAGCAGATTCGGTGTCGAAGAATTTATAACAGATGGTGTCATAGTTATGAACAGAAGACGGGATGGAGACAATTTAACAAGAGAAATTTATATACTAAAAATGAGGGGAGTAAACCACTCGACAAAAATTCATACATTTAAAATAACACATAATGGGATAGCTGTCGGTTAAAACAAACTATATCAGCTTGATGTTGATTGCACCTTATTTATAGTGTGAGATAATGTTAGACAAATTTTATAAATCACTAATCAGGTTTTTTGCAAAATTTGGACTGAAGCATTTTTCAGGTTATTTAGATCCGATTAAAAAGGAGATAGAGCAGTCTGACTTAAAAATAGTATATGAGACTTATGTCGGAAAGATGTTCTTATTTTCATTTTTGTCCGCAATTTTGATTTTTGACTATATGTTTTTTTTACTTTCATTTATTGCCAAAACTTCAATCTCAACAGCTATAGTTGGAGCCATTTTGGTTGGGATCATATCATTTTTTTTGGTATTAACCATTTTTCACTCATATCCATTTCAGAAAATAACCAGAAAGAAAGCAAGCATAGAAGCAAACCTTCCTTTTGCTGTGAACCATATGGCAGCAATAGTTGGTGGTGGGGTTCCGCCATATTTGATGTTTAAATTGCTTCAAGACATAAAAGAGTACGGAGAAATAGCAATCGAGGCTGGAACTATCGCAAGAAACGTAGAAGTTTTTGGTATGGATATAACACAGGCTATAAGACAGGTTGCTGACACAACCCCTTCCCCCGAATTTAAACAAATTTTACTTGAAATAATATCCATAATAAAAACCGGTGGGTCTTTAGAGCAGTTTCTAAAAAATATTGCAAAAGAGGCACTGTTTGACTATAAACTAAGAAGAGAGCGCTATCTTTCAACGTTATCAACTTACGCTGATTTTTATACAGCTGTACTGATAGCTGCGCCATTATTTTTTGTATCTATATTATCTGTTATGTCATTAATAGGCGGAAAAATTGTAGGCATGAGCATACCAGACGCAATGAAAGTAGGTATATATGGGCTTTTGCCACTGCTTAATATTGTATTTATTTTATTCCTGCACTTTACGCAGCCTCCTTCGTAATAGAAAAAAGTGAGAAATATGAAACTAAAGGAAAAAGAACTGACAATAGCCTTAATCGCTGTAGGCATAATTATATTATCAATAAACTATAGATATTTTCATGAATCCCCCTCCTTTGTATTTGTAAATATAATTACAGCGTTCACAGTTGCTGGCATTCCGCTCGGAATAAAATATATAAAATACAAGAGAAGCAGACAAATCGAACTTATTTTTCCGACATTTCTGAGAGATATAACATCAAACCTAAAAACAGGCATGACGCTTCCACAAGCTATAAGAGCAACTAGCCGGAATGATTATGGACCACTTAACAAGTATGTAAAGGAGATAATAGCTAAAATAGACTGGGGAATACCATTTGAAAAGATATTACAGATTTTTGCAGATGTTACAGAAAGCTTGACGATCAAGCGAACTGTTAAAACAATAACAGAAACACACAGGAGTGGTGGAAATATAGGGGATATTCTAGATTCTGTAGCCAGATCTGTGCAAGAAATTGAAAAAATAAAAAAAGAGCGGTCATCAAGAATATATGCGCAAATGCTAAATGGTTACGTAATATTCTTTGTATTTCTGGGCGTTATGCTCATGTTAAGCAGGTTTCTTGTCCCTGCGTTTCAGGAAGGTGCAGAAGCAAATGCAGAAGAGCTTACTGCTCTGTTTAATCAGCTTTTCCTCAGATTGATACTTATCCAAGGATTTTTTGCAGGCCTCTCCATAGGGCAGATGGCTGAAGGTTCACTCACAGCAGGGATTAAGCATGTTTTCGTACTGATGTTAATAGGTTATACTGTTTTTACAATTTTATAACACTTTTAAATTTTTCTAATAAAATTCTTACATGCGAAAGAAAATAATTTTGATTTTATTAATCTTAATAATAGTATCAGGCTGTGCTGATAAAGGCTTACATAAAATAACTATAGGCAATACTATATATCAATTTATTCAAGACATAAAACAAAGCCAGCTTGTTCCTATTGAAAACTCGACAGAAATTTATCAGCTCGTTAAAATATCTGATAAAATAAACATAGCTTTTGAACCTGGAAAGGGTGATGAGGGAATTTTTCAGGTGGTTGCATTCAACATAGTCAGAAAAACACAGCAATACTATGCTGATCTTGGATGGACCAAACAATTTAATACCGTGTTTCTTAATGAGACAATACTTCCAGACAACGAAACAAATATCTGGTTAAGAGGGCCAAATACCGGCGCCACAAACACATCAGTTTATCTTATAAATACAACAATAGTTGTTCAAGGTAAAACAAATAAAAGTCTGGAGATGGCAGCTGACCGATTGTCACTAACAATCCTTGGTATTGATAAAATAAAAAATGGGGAATAACTAAAATCTTTTAATATCTGCTGTCCAGTTTCTTTATATGAAAGTTGATATGCATGTTCATACATATAGATGTGGGCATAGTACACTTACACCACAGCTTATAGTGAAACTGGCAAAAAGAAAAAAATTAGACGCAGTTGCTGTAACAGACCACCATTCTGTTAAGCCGGCTTTGGAAGTTACGAAATATGCCAGAAAATCAGGAATAAAAATAATAACAGGTGCTGAGTATAGCACAAATTTTGGACATATAGTTTGCTATAATATAAGAGAGGATGTAAATGAAAAAAACTTTTGGGATGTTTATGATTTTGTTAAAGAGCATGGTGGAAAAATCTCAATACCACATGCATTTGATTTCTTCAGGCGAGGCAGTTTCATAAACCAATGCCCAGTTAATGAGAGGAAACGGATTTTTAAAAAAGTTGACTTTATCGAGATAAATGGCAGATCGTTTTTCTTTTCTAATGTATTTGCAAAAAAAATTGCACGATTGTTTAGAAAAAAATTGATAGCAGGCTCTGATGCCCACTTACCAGTTGAGGTGGGAAGATTTTATACAAATATTGATAGCAAATTTAAGCCAGAGTCGATTCATTACAATGAATTTAATTTGTTTTTGCCGATGCCCCTATTAGTATTTTCATTTATGAAAAAAATAATAAAATAACTTCTTATTTAGATGTATTTAGTTTATAAAATTGTCTGAATAAAATAATTAATACAGGATTAGTGATTTTATGATTATAACAGAAATACTTTTCTGGATCGTGTATTTTTTATTGCTTTATACAACTATTTTCATAGGTTTGGTTTTTTTTGAAAATGGTATCCAGAAGAATAAAAAAAAGCTCACTAAAATACCCAGAGTTTCTATTTTAATACCGGCGTATAACGAACAAGATACAATAGGAAAAACAATAAAATCAGTTCTTAACTTAAATTACCCCAAAAATAAACTTGACATAATTGTTATCAATGACGGCTCAACAGATAAAACAGAAAAAATAGTCAAAAAATTTACCAAAAAAGGAATAACACTCATAAATCAGAAAAATCGTGGAAAGGCGGCTGCGCTAAATAACGGGCTAAAACATGCAAAAGGTGAATTTGTCGCATGCCTTGATGCAGATTCGGTTGTAGAAAAAAACACTCTGAAAAAAATGGTCGCTTATTTTTCAGACAATGTTCATGCTGTAACGCCAATAATGAAAGTATATCGACCAAAGACGCTGCTGCAGAAACTGCAGCAATTTGAGTATACTATCGCAGCATTTCTGAAAATGATTCTCAGCAGCATAGACTGTATACATGTGACACCTGGACCATTCACAATTTATAGAACTAAAACCATAAAACAGCTTGGAGGATTTGATGAAAATTCAATAGTAGAAGATCAAGAAATAGCGTTTAGGCTACAAACACATAATAAAAAAATAGTGCAAAGCACTGATGGTGAAGCACTTAGCATCGCACCAAGAAATTTTCGAGAGTTATTTAGACAAAGGAGCAGGTGGTACCGCGGCTCTCTTCTAAATCTTAATAAATACAGAAGAATGCTTTTTAACCCAAAATATGGCGATTTCGGAACTTTTCAGCTCCCTTCGCTGCTGTTGGGTATATTTGTTGCTTTTTTTGTTCTTGCAATGTTTGTACAAAATATTCTGATACCTATTTTCAGATTCTTTCATCAATTATTCTTAATAAATTTTGACATTAAACAAATGACATATAGCGGCCTGATACGCTTGCCAACTAACTTGGAAATTGCTTTATTTTCACTGAATATCGCAAAACTTATTTTAATAATGTTATTTTTTGTAATAAACATATATTGGCTTATGTGGGCATATAAAATGACCTCAGAAAAAATGACTGTCCACAAACTGATTCCTTTAATATTTTTCTTTTTGATATATTACATAATTATAAGTTTCATGTGGCTTGGAAGCATAATAGAATTGCTGATGAACAAAAAAGGTCGGTGGTAATGGCTAACAAAGAAAAAAGAAATATGAAAAAGGCAAGATATATGCTGGCAGTTATTATAACTGTGGCTGTGTTCATGCTCGGCATTCTCACCGGCATAAATATAGAAAACAATAGATATAAGCGTATGGAAAAATTGGCAAAAGAGCAGGAAACCGAGTTTAACAGCCTTCAGCTTCAATATATTTTCCTAGAACAATTAGGTGAGAACGAGAGTTGTGCCGTTATTCTTGGAATATTGGAAAACAATTTGAGAACACTTGACCCCATTCTGAAAAAAATAGAGTCATACGAAACAAACGGAAATATAAATGACGAGGACTATATAAATCTAAAAAGGCAATACACAATCGCTAATCTCAGATACTGGATTTTAGCTAAAAAGAGTCAAAAAATATGCAAAACAGATTTGGTTAATATACTTTATTTTTATACAACTGACTGCGAATCGTGCAAGGATCAGGGATTTATTTTATCATATCTAAAAAGCAATTTTGGAGACCAGCTGCTTGTATTTCCCATAGACGCGAATCTGGACGAGCCTAACGTACGCATATTAAAAACCATGTACAATATATCATCAGTATCATCATACCCCATTCTTATAATAGAAGAAAAAAAATTTGAGAAATTTATGTCAAAAAAAGAAATTCTAAAGCAAATTTGCCCACTTTATAAAAAGCAATGGGAACTTTGCGAGGGCTTTGAATGAGTAAAATAAACCCAAAGCTAATACTTCTTGTTTTTTTAGTAGCTTATACTTTTTTTTTCTTCTCCCAAAGGTATAAGCCTTTATGGACAGATGAATCTGTTTACATATCTATTGGAAAATATTGCATGTCTCATGGAGAGATTGGGTTTTTTGAATCTCTGAGACCACCTGTTTATCCGCTGTTCTTAGGCGTCTTATGGAAAGTTGGGGCTGATCAACTTCTTTTTGGACGAATATTTGCTATCTTGTTTTCGTTGGCTACTATATGGGTAAGCTATTTGCTGGCTTCAAGGATATTCAACAGAAACATTGGAATAATTTCAATGATTTTAGTTGGCATAACCTACCAATTCATATTTTTTTCAGATAAACTTTTGACTGACATACCTTCAACTATGCTGGCTTTGGTTTCTATCTACCTGATAACAGGAAAAAATAGCAAAAGAAATATGTTCCTTGCTGGAATAACAGCTGGGTTGGCTTTTCTAACAAAATTTCCGCAGGGTATTGTTTTTGTGTCCCTTTGTTTATATTTACTATTAAGAAAAAAAAGAAAAAATTTGTTAGTGCTGATCTTGGGCTTTGGCTTAGTATTATCGCCCTATTTATTATATAATCATATTGCATACTCAAATATGCTGTTGCCTTTTGAAAAAGCAAGATATATAATGAAAACTACTGCGTGGTATTATGATTCCGGATTATTTTACTATTTTCGCCGGTTGCCTATTTCAAATTATTTTTTCATATTCTCTATAGCCGGATTAATTTATTTCTTTAAATCAAAAGACTACAAACACAAAATAAAACTAACCTTGTTCTTAATACTTGCCTTGTTTTTCTCTTATTTTACACTTCTTGTACATAAAGAACTCCGATACTCAATAATTTTCCTGCCCTACCTTGCAATGCTTTCTGCATATGGTATTGAAAAGTTACGTAAAAAAATTAAGCTGAAATCAGTTTTTAACTATTTTATGATATTTTTATTTGTTGCGTTTTTTGTTCAAACAGTTGGTATGCTTAATGAAGCAGACAAAACACCAGAAAGGGGGAATTTCTATAACTTTATAAGAGAAACCAAGTTCAACGGAACTATTATGACAACAAATATGGCTGCTGGATATTATACGAATAATAAGATAGCGATTATTAACAGTTGGAAATCATCAAAATTAAATAAAATTGCTGTTAATTATCTAAAAGACGTGAATCTTCTTTATATAAACCAACTGGATGATGCAAAAAGAATATTTAACCTGACTAATACGACCACGGTCATAGTAGACAGCTGTTTGCCACCATGCCCAAAAGATGATAAAGAATGTTTTGAAATAAAAGATAATTTTATAAAATTTCTGAAAACCTATAAAATAATTTTTGAGGATAATGATGAAAAATGTGACTATCTTGTAATTTCTGTTGAGGAGGCGAGAAGATGATTTTAGTCGGCCCGAAAGACGAATTCGTAGAAGAGTTAAAAAATCGTTTGAATATCGAGCTAATAGAGATAGAAAAAAAGGTTTTTCCAGATAGAGAACTAAGGCCGAGAATCCTTGATATTGATAAAATAAAATACCAAGAAGTTTTATTTGTCAACAGGCCAGACAGACCACTGGACATGAATAAATACCTTATGGAAAGCATATTAGCAATCAAAATTCTGAAAAGTGCCGGAGCAAAAAAAATTAATTTTATCTGTCCATATCTCCCATATGCCCGGCAAGACAAAATTTTCAGGCCAGGCGAACCATTATCAGCCAAATGGGTCGTAGATATGATAAAAGACGCAGGCGCTGAGAAAATTATAACTGTTAGTTGCCACTTTCACCCTGAAGAAGGTGTTGTGGATAACTATGGAATTGATATGTATAACGTATCTGGTTTTAAAGCTATTAGTGCATATCTAAGGAATATGAACTTGGAAAATCCTGCGATAATCGGACCTGATGAAAAAGCCGGGACATGGGCAAAAGAAATTGCTGATATTGTTGGCGCTGAATATGATTCTCTTAAAAAAGAGCGGAACCGCGACACAGGTGAAATAAAAACAATTGATAAGCTGAACATAGAAACAAGTGGAAGAGATGTTGTAATAATTGATGACATGGCTGCTGGCGGCGGGACACTTGTAAACGCGCTTGATATTTTAGGGCAAAAGCCAAAAAGAAAAATCGCCATAGTTGTTCATCCACTCCTTTTGGGAAATTGCCTGAAAAAGGTGAGAGAAAAATCAGATTTGTTCTTATCCACTGATACAATTCCTTCAGAAATCTCAAAGATTTCTGTTGTCGGCGAAATAGCGAGAATAATTTCCTGTAACATATAGATTAAAAGAGGCAACTCGATAACTTTATATATAGCAAGTATATACATATATATGTGATATATATGGTACAGGCAATGATAAATATAGATGAAGAGACAAATCGTGTCCTTAACATTGTGAAGGCTAAACACGGTCTTAGAACTAAATCTGAGGCAATAAATCTTGTGGTAACAGAATACGAAGAAAATTTTTTAGAACCTGAGCTTAGACCTGATTACAGAAAGAAATTACAAAAGATTATGAAAGGAAGACATATTTCCAGAGAAGAATTTGTTAAGGCGACAAGGTAATAATAGATGTATATTGACAGGTATAGTGAAGAGATAACTAGAAAATTAGTCAAGCTTAAAAAGAAGGATGCCAATCATTATCAAAATGTCTGTAAAAAGATTGACTGGATCATTAGTCACCCAAAACATAGATACAAAGATCTTCACCACAGTATGAAAGGAATAAAAAGAGTGCATATAGGCCATTTTGTTTTAATATTTAAAATTAATCATATTAATAAAGTAATTTCTTTTGAAGATTATGATCATCACGACAAGATTTACAGGTAAGGCTGGCTATTTCTGCTATCCATGCTATTAAAAGAAGCGGCAAAAATTGACAAAAAATTTTTTATTAAGATAAAACATAATTATAGATATGTCATTATTTAAAAATAGTTTTCATGTTGGAGACCTAGAGGTCAACGCTGATGCTTATTCTGAACTGTTTGAAACAGAATTTGTGAGATTTGACATAACTGCAAACGATCCGCTTATTCTAATAAATGCTGCACAAGAAACAACGAGGCCGTCTGCTTTAGTTATAGGAGGAACAGAAGGAGGGATAGAGAAACGCCTATGTAAAGAGGAAACACCTGATGGCAGAGAGGGGGTACGGGTTCAAATATACAGAAGACATAAATCCAAAAAACTGACAATAGGTGAAAGAATCAGACAGGGAACACTTATCAGGCTCGGAACTGCTATTTTTGATTATAATAGAGATTGTGAGAAAAAATATGATATAATGAAAAATGTCGGTTTTTGTGGTGACGGGCACCAAGAACTGGTAAAAAAATACGGAAGAGAGATGATAAAAATTCCTTTGGCTAGAGGAGATTTCTACATAGAGAATGGCCTTGGCCTGGGAAAGGGTATAGCTGGGGGAGATATTTTATATTTCTGTAATAACGAACTTTCTGAGGGTGAGTTGACAAGAAAGGTTACAAAAGCTGTCAGAAAGGTTGAGGGAGCAATTGCGCCGTTTGAGATATGTGGCGGTGCCTCAAAGCTTGGCTCGGACATGGCTGAAAAATATAAAGGAACAAAGCTTGGTGAGGAGTATAAAGCAATAGGCCCTACCACCAACCAGCGATATTGTCCGACACTAAGAAATAAAATACCTGATTCAGAAGTGCCAGAAGGCATTACGTCTATACCTGAAACCATAATAAACGGGATAAATATAGATGTGGTAAAAACTGCGATGAAAGAAGTTATAGAAACTGTTTCAGATATACGAGGTGTTCTTGGCGTTTCATCTGTCAATTTTGGAGGAAGACTTGGAAAATATAAAATATATCTGAAAGATTTATTCTAAAAGAATTATAAAGATTTCCTGCGTATTAACTAAAATGGAATCGAAGCTTGTATTCTGGGACTGGACAGGAACACTGGCAGACGAGTCGAAATTAGACAAAGCTGTATGTGAAGCAATGGAAAAAGAAATTGCTAAAAAAAGAGCAATTCCTTTGAGAGAAGCAAAAAAGATTTATCATGACTACTTGAAAACAGTGGAAAATACGTGGAAGTGGCACAACTATGTTCTGCATTGCAAAAAACTGGGAATAGACTGGAAAAAATGCCAAAGAGAAAATCTTGGAAAAATGATTTTAGTTCCACATGCAAAAGAAATTTTAAGATATGTCAGAAAAAAAGGTTGTAAAAATATTTTAGCAACAAACGCTGTCAGGCCAGTTATCTTGCTCCGTATTAATTATGTAAAAATGAAAAATCTTTTTGACTTTATAATAGCATGCGATGATGTGAAAGCGCTAAAAGCAAAAGGCAAGCATTTTAGAAAGGGGTTGGAAAAGTTTAATGTTCGTCCTGAAAATTGCTTTTCAATAGGTGATAATCCTGTTCAGGATATAAAATCAGCTAAAAAGCTTGGTCTCAAAACTATATATTGCAAGTTTGGTCAAGAAATGACTCACTACCATACAAAACATATAAAAACCAATCATATTCAGAATGCAAAGCCTGACTATGAGATAAACAGCCTGAAAGAAATAGAAGGTATAATTTAAGACAGTAGTGGCAAAGAACCGCTAACCTTGTCTATTTTTCCTTCCCTATTAGGACCTATTGCCAAAGCAGTTATTGTTCCTGCTTTCAGTTCTGTCCTTCCAGCATCTGCTATTAAACAGGTTTTTAGTTTTAGTTTATCTGCTTTTGCTTTTATTTTTTTTAATTGCTCTAAATTTTTAACATGAAGAACAACCTTTTTCTCGCCTTCCAACTCCCATAATTTTTTAATTAACTTAGATGCTTTTCTGTATGCACATAGAGAGGCGTGCGCAACTTGTACTGCAAGCTTTCCTTTTGACAGTTTCAAATCATCTCTGACAACTATGACCTGCTTGAACACTTTACCACCTTCTCAAAAATGAATGTAAAACCTTTTTTGCTAAATAAAATATAAATTGTATACTTTTTATAAGTGGCATTCTGCTGCCTCTTGAGTAAATTGTCTTTATATCAACACGACCTATTCTAAGTCTTTTATCAATCGCCTTCTCTATCATTTCTATTTCTATTTCATACCCCTTTGTTTCGTAATCAGCATCCTCAAACGCATCTTTCCTAAGTGCCCTGAAACCTGACAAAACGTCCTTTATCCGCACATTTTTTGTCAGATAAAGCGCCAAGGAAGATAATCTGTTTGAATCCCTTCTCTGTATAGGCATTTTCCTGAAATTTCTCTGACCTATTACAAAATCATTTTTCTTTAACATGCCAAGCAGCTTTGGTATATCTGAAACACTATGTTGTCCGTCCCCGTCCATTAAGATTATTTTGTTATATCTGGCTTTTTTTATACCAATAGGAATCGCATAACCTTTTCCTCTATTGGCTCTGAAGTGGATTGACCGTATGAAATTGTATTTTTTTGAAAATGAGTCAATTATTTTTCCTGTGCTATCTGTTGAGCCGTCATCTATTATAATAAGTTCAAATTTTTCCTTATATGTTTTGCGAAATTGCAGTAACTCCTTTAATAAGACCTTAATATTTTTTTCCTCGTTAAAAGCAGGCATAACAATTGAGAACATTTTATCGCCTTTTTATTCTAATCCGACTTACCATCAGGCAGGAACTCAATATTATATACACAAAAATTATCAAATAGTTTGTCATATGTGTGAAATGTAAAAAAGGAACTATCAAGCCATTCATTGTTATTGGCATGCCAATAAATTTCTTTGACTGATCTGTTACGTTATACCGTGCAAGCCTGTATATGCCGGCCAAAATTAGAAGGCCGGGCAAGAGTGACAGTAAAGGATATTCAGACTCAACTAAGAAAACAATACAAAAAAGAGCCGGTGCCACGCCAAATGATATAATATCTGACAAAGAATCTAATTCTTTCCCAAATGCTGTCGGCTTTCCTTTTTTTGCGACAAACCCGTCCATATAATCAAGAACAACAGACAAAAGCATGAAAATACATGCTGCACTATAGTTAGTCAGCAGAATATGATAAATAGACAGAAATCCGGACAAAGCATTTAACATAGTTAAAAAATCAGCTTTCTTCATTTTCTTTCCTCGCGATTGGCATTAAATCCTTTAGTGTTGTTCCAACATGCGTTTTTCCAGCCTTTAACTCCTTCACAAATTCTTCTATAGTTGATGCATTTGCAAGTGTGTATGCTGTTCCAACATTATCAACAAAATGCGCATCTGAACCTGCTGTATGAGGAAGGTTATATTTTTTAGCAAGCTTTAAAGCCAACATGTTTCCCTCAGCAGAAACGCCACCATTAAGAACTTCTATTGCGTCAAACTTGTTCTTTAAATCGTCGAAGTGGTCTGCAAAAGCTCTTGGCCAATATCCTCCAAACGGGTGCGCAGCAGATGCGAGACCGCCAGCATCATGTATTTTATCAATAACTTCTTCTACAGAACCAGAAAATGTTTTTTTGACATTTATTGCCAAAATATCTCCTTCAGCTGTCGTAATTTCAACACCTGGTATAAGAATGAAGTCAGGCCTGTTGTATTTTTCTTTTAGTTTTTGCAAAATTTTTTTGGCAAATATAAAAGACTGGACAGTATCATGATCTGATATCATTATGCCTTTTAATCCGATCCTCATAGATTTGGCTATCATTTCCTTTACTGTGTTCAAACCGTCTGAAAAGTTTGTATGCATATGCATATCAAATCTGTTAAGCATGCTAAATATAAAATGTCAAACAATAAAAACATTACCATTTAAGTAAATATTAATATGTTAGGAAAATACAGAAAATATGAACAAAAATTCATGAAGCCATTTGGCCGAACTTTGTCAAAAATTTTTACAGCTAACCAGATTTCTGTTCTAACGCTTTTGTTCGGCCTACTATCGCTGTACACGTATGGCTTTTTGCGAAATCCATTTTACGGCGCGTTATCCATCTTATTAGCTGGATTTGTCGATATGCTGGACGGTGCTGTTGCGCGTGAAACGAAACCAACAAAATTTGGTAAAATTTTAGACCCTGTTATGGACAGGTACAACGAATTTCTGATTCTTTTGGGAATATTAATGGGAGGGTTTTCAACATCATTCTGGATTTTGATATGTATGGTTGGTATGCTAATGTCATCTTACGTACGCGCACGGGCCGAATCTGTGACAGGCATGTGGACTAAAGCAGTTGGCCTGGCAGAAAGGCAGGAAAAACTGCTGCTGCTTGTGGCTGGCTCACTGATTTACTACTACTTTCGACCAGGCCTGCATTACTCCGTAATAGTCTGTGCACTGCTGTCGCATTTCACGGTTATCCAGAGGATGAGCTATGCAAAGAAACTCACTGGGAAAAATTAAATTTAAATTAGTTTTGTATTAATTAAATAATGGTGATATATATGTTAGAAATTGTTGGACTCTTGGCCCTACCAATTACAGTTCCAATTGCAGTTACTAATACATTTATTTACCTTACTGAGAAAAAACAATTGATCAACCGGTCGATAAAAGTAGGAAAAGACACTGTCCTAAAAGAATTATATGAAGAAAAAGAATATTATTCGTCTTTTCTCGAGAAGATACTTTCATCGTATGGAAAAGATTTGGCAAAAGAAAGATTCATATCAGGAAAATACGATAAGATTATTAATTCATACGAACGTTCTTAAATTTTCATCCCATAGATTTTCTCATAGACTTTCTTATAGGTTTCCATTAGTTTTCTATCAATTGGTTCAAAAACACTATCTAAAAGGTTTGGGTCTAATATTATCCCTTTTTCATTAAGAGCTACTTGTGCTAACTCTTGTTTGTATCCACCAATTTGCAAAGTTTTCAGTTCTCCACCTTCTTCATAATAACGCGTTTCTATCATCATTTGATCATATTGACTGCTGTTCACCGTTAATTCTTTACGAACTAAGTTTCCTCTATGTTGACCCAAAGTCTGCAAAGAGATAAAAGTTAAGTATGTGGGAGTTTTAAAAGACCACACTTTCTTTTTCTTCTTTAATCCTAATAAATTTTTTTCATTTACATTATATTTTTCTAGCTTAGCTTGTCCTAGAATAGATAAACCTGTGAACCCTATGTGTATATGAAACTGTAAGTTTTCTGCTTTACCCACATAAACTATTTTTTTCCCATCTCTCACTATAGTTAGTTCATTTTTTAAATTTGGTATGCCTGAAGAAGTTAATATTTTAGTTTCTAAGTCTTCAATTATTCTTTTATCTTCACTTTTCTTTCCTATGTTTATCACCATAGAATTTAGTTGTCCAAACCTTTTTAAATTTAAGTATTTTTCAGTTACAAAACCGAAGAAGAAAAAGCCTCGGGAGGGAGTTGAACCCCCAACCTTCTGATCTCATGCTTTCATTTCGGCAAAGCCGATCAATAGATCAGTTTTTATCGAACCTTTTAAAAGTTCGTCAGTTACAAGTTTCATCTGGACCTTTTCTTTTTCCATTGAAGCTTTTTTCTAAAAAGGTTCAACAGATGCTCTGCCAGTTGAGCTACCGAGGCATTAATAATAACAAATTTAGACGAGAAAACATATAAAAACTTTAGCTATGTCTCGAAATTCGGTATTGCTCCAATGCCTCAAAGGAATAATCCGGATGTTTTAAAAAATAAGCTACTTCTGTAATATGGCCAAGACCACATATATAATGAACCGTGTCTAAAGCATTTATTCTTGCTCGCCATTTTAACTCTTTCGCGGCCCATAATGATCTTTCCGGTGTTGTTGCTGCATCTGGTTCAAACATAGCATAGTTTATAAATTTATCAAACCAAGAGTCTTTTTGATTTAGATATTTTATCTCCAGATTAAATGGCTGTGGCAATTCTACCACAAGTTGCAACTCAGCAGATTTTGCCTGATATCTTATATCTGTCAGCGCCTTCTGATTAATAAAAATAATAGATTCGGCTTCACTGTTTGGCTTTTTGATAGCTTTAGATATTAAATATGCGGTACTGAAAAGAAGGGGCAGTGCTACAATTCCTGCTAAGCTTGATGAAATTGATAAGAATATCTTTTCCGGATTTTTGTTTAATTTCTTTGCAGTCTTAGTTATATCCTTTAGCTCATGAGATATTTGCAAATCGAAATGACTGGCAAATCTTTCTTCGCAAAAATAATCTTCGCCTCCTCGAGGGTTGTGAAATTCCTTTAGTTTTTCAATAACTTGCTTTTTTGTTTTTTTCCTCATATGAAATCCAGGCGCTGATACTATATCCCACCCATGAACTAAGCCGTGAATATAGTAAGAAACTTCTTTGTCGTCAACCCTTAGTGACGGAAAATCTTTATCAGCTACTGGAGACTTTAATATTTCATCAATATTGTTCCATGAGATTTTCCTCCACTCTTTGTTTAAGAAATTTAGGTAGTCCTTTAAATTTTTAAAGCTGTGGCCGTTTTCTTCAAGTTTCTGTTCTAAATCTATTATAGAGTTTGATTCTTTTAGCAGCGATTCTAATTCAAAGGACATACTATTATAGAGTGATTAAATTTTTAAACCTTTTATTCAGGTTGTCTCATTCTTGTTAGAAATCATAATGCCAAGTGAGAACATCTAGTTATTTTCATTAGTGCCTATTTTTTCTCAACTGTTTCTTCTAGTTCGTAAACTTTCTCTACATAATTTCTCATAGTAGTGTAGATTTCCACAGCTTTTTTTTCGGTTATTTTTCCTGCTTGTTTATAAGCCTGCATTGTTAGAAGAGTAGTCGTCACTTCTATCTTTACGCTCTTTATCACATTGCCAAAAATCATATCAAATAATTTAGAAGCAAATTTCCTCTCTAACTTATTATACGCTTCACTGACAGATTCAAATTTTGTTTTCAATTTATCAATTTGCTTTTTGACATAGTTCACAACGTACCACCCCTAATTTAATATTTCCACTTGGAAAGAGGAACCCGACCTTCACATATCTCATTAACTGTTCCTGAATACCCTGACATCACACTAGAGTAAAGCTTTTCTATCTCACTATTTAATACTGCGTCTGCATAATTTTTTGATTTAGCTTCATCGCATGCGCATGATATTACATCCACTAATGCATTATGCTGCTCTATAGAAGGGTCTGTGTAACAGCTTTCGTTTCCTTCACATGCCCTTGGCACACTATACCATCTCCAGCATTCTTTGCAGCTACCTATTGAATAGCATCCGCTGCTCGGAGCAATTGCCCACGAAGCCAAAAATAGCGCCGCAAACAGGACAATAACAATTATAATGACATTTCTCAAATTCATAAGCCCACTGGTAATTATTATCTCAGCGGGTATTTAATATTTTTGCCAGTCACAAAATTATTCAGAATCAAAAAAAATCCAGAAAATCAAAAACAGCGCAATACCTTATTTTTATACCCATTTTATCCATACCCCTTAAGGCGCCTTTGAAAACATTCCGTCCATATTTCTTTTCAATTGATTTAAGTTCCTGCCCAAAGTCCGGAGGAAAAATTACTATGCCACCTTCTCCATACAAGAGATGAATAGCTGAGTCATGCTCTGTTCCTTTATTCATTAAATCGATTATTTCTTCCTGCGCCTGTTTCAGCATCTTCTCATATTCAGTTTTGTCTTTGCTTATCTAGTCACTCCAAAACTTTTACGTAGGCAAGTTCTATAAGTTTTCCCGACCTATATTCATAGCCAGAATCTGTGCGCATCGGAGAAAATCCTATCTTATCGCCTTCTATTACTAGCTTTTCCATGCACTTCTCAGGTATTGTTACATTTTCACCTGCTATGGTTTTGTCCAGAACAAACGATTTGAACTTTCCAAGATCGTCTTCCAAATCTGTTATTGATGTATATACATTTGGCTCTATCTTAGTTCTTAAAAACCCAAGCACACGGGCATAAAATTTTTGGTATTCTGGAACACTTGATTTAGAAGACCCCAAATAGTTCTCAAAAAAATCCATATTTGGTTCAACCTTTAATCTTACCATTTCACACACCCCACACTCTTACAGCAACATTCTATACTGATTATAGCTATGTTAATCTTTTTAAATATATGTTATTTAGCAGTAATAAAATATTTTGTTAGTTTATTTTTCCTCATTATTTACTTCCGTTATATAAGCAAGGGCATTGAAACTCCCATCCTTATAATATCCGATTTTATCGTCTTCTACTGTTAACTCTACGGATGGAACTATTTCATACTTTATCATAAATTCAGTCCAATATTGATTAATGTTTTTCTTCACGTCTCCTTTACTTCCGAAATCCTGAATTGGTAGATCGTGCTTAATAAAAAATTTAAGCAGTCCTCGCTCTTTATTGGATAGGCTCTTTAACGCTTCTGTTAAATTATTCTTTAAGTGGATTTCATATTTAGCCGTTTTTATCACCTCGGAAGAGTATATATATAAAAGAAAAATATTAAAGCTTGTTTTTAGCCACAATAATCATATTTATGTCAAAATAACAGCCTAAAAGAATAAATGCCGGAGGCGAGTTTCGAACTCGCGACCTCTACGTTTCCTAGAGCGTTTTGTCATTACTGCACAAGGCAGTTCATAGCTCATAAATTCTTATGAGCGTAGCGCTCTACCATTTCTCTGAACTTCGCATTTTGATTGAACTTTTTTTGAAAAGTTCATCTGAGCTACCCCGGCTTTACTATCCATATGGAGTGTATCTTCTCTTTCTATTTTCCTTTCTTGCTTTAAAATAATTTCCTAATTTTTCACCAAATTCCCTAAAGGTTTCATAAATCATCAAATCACCGAAAACTGCGCAAGCAAGGCCTCCAGTTGTATCACTTCATTGCTCCCCTCTGTGAGCCTGAACTCATATTCGCCTGTCTTTATCAATAATTTCACCTTTTTTTCATCGTCTATATCCAAATTA
Source organism: Candidatus Aenigmatarchaeota archaeon (assembly GCA_021157845.1). Taxonomy (GTDB): domain Archaea; phylum Aenigmatarchaeota; class Aenigmatarchaeia; order GW2011-AR5; family JAGGXF01; genus JAGGVU01. The sequence continues at coordinate 3,400 of JAGGVU010000003.1, read as the reverse complement.
TATATCTCCTTGTGTATTTGTTTTATTAAATCTTCGCCACTTATGCCATAGTCAAAAAGTAATTTATACAACTTTTTCCGGACTTTTTTTATCTCGCCACCAAGCGCATAATTCAATAAATCCCTAACATCTTTTGACTCGGCCCTATGTGAAATCTGAAGAATATAATCTTTTGTTATTTTACTCTGTGTTGAAACAGCTGCTGTCTGAAGCATATTAAGGCATTTTCTTATATCGCCTTCGCTAATATCTATTATTACTTCAAGAGCACCGTTCTCCAACTTTATTTTTTCAGCCTTTGCCACCTTTTCTAAATAGGATTTTATGTTCTCTTTGTCCAGACGCGAAAATCTGAATATAGCGCATCTTGACTGGATGGGTAATATTATTTTTGATGAATAATTGCAGGCCAGTATAAACCTACAGACTGATGAATAAGATTCCATTGTCCTTCTCAATGCCTGTTGAGCATCTCTTGTCAGAGCATCTGCCTCATCCAAGTAAATAATTTTAAAATCAGCATTTATTGGCATCGTCCGTGCAAAATCCTTTACCTTTGTTCTTATTGTGTCTATGCCACGCTCATCAGAGGCATTCAGTTCGAGAAAATTGGCTTTCCATTTTTGGCCAAACAGCTCATTCGCCATGCAAAGAGCAGCTGTTGTTTTTCCTGTTCCAGCAGGGCCAGCAAAAAGGCAGTGTGGAAGAGACTTGCTGTTAATAAAACCAGACAGTCTTTCGCGTATCTCTTCCTGGCCAACCATTTCATTAAGTTTTTTCGGCCTGTACTTCTCTATCCATATTTTCTCAAACATGATATCACTTTTCTCAGAAAGATTTAAAAAGCAAATAGGATAACTAAAACTTATTTATATTAGATTTCAAAATTATATCTTATGAAGAGAAAAAATTTATTAATTTTGTTTTTAGTTTTTCTAATTATTTTTTCATCTTCGGTGCGTTCCCAAAGCAAAGACATAAGCTTTTTTGATTTGGAGATCACAAAATCCGGGACAATATTTTCTGACAGTGGAATAAGAAGCATAGAGCTAAACTTGTACATACCGCAGGAGAATCTAATTAACATCAGTGTTGAACCGGATAATTGGGAATTCATAAATGACAGCTATGGAAATAAAATGATAAAAATAAAGTGGGTTAATCCTAGAAAAGAAGAAAGATATAGAGTTGTATTTAGAATAAAAAATAAAGCCAAAGAATTTGAAAAATCATCTTCTGAGAATAAATACTGGACGCCTGAAAATTCACTTATTGAAACAGCATTGACAAAGCAAACTGATGCAATAAAAGAAATTGCATATGGCCAAGAAACAAAACTGGAAAAAGCTGTAAGACTGACAAAATGGATAAATAAAAATATAAAATATGACAGGGCTATTGAAAATAAAAAAACAGAGTCATCTGAATGGACAATGAAAAATAAGAGAGGTGTTTGCGGCGAACTATCAAACCTGCTGGTGGCTATGCTTAGAAGTCAGGACATACCAGCAAAATTTATTGTAGGATATGCATATTCGCCCTCTTCTTTGAATTCATACGCGACAATAGAAAGCCATGCATGGGTAGAGGCATTTATAGATAACAGGTGGATTTCCATTGACCCGACATGGCTTGAGTTAGGGTATTTGGACGCGACACATATAAAATTTGCTGAGCTGCCTGACAGCAATTTCACACAATATATAACTTGGCGCGGGTTTGGAAAGGCTGAATGGAAAAAGGACCCCATTACGTATAACCTGATAGAAATCAAAAGAAGGAGAGGAAGAAAAATAAGAATATATGCAAATAATACAAAGTCAGAAAAATATAGCGTTTTACACGCAGACGTGGAAGATGAGAACTGCTCTATGGCAGAGATAATATTTAACTCTTGCGTCGATGAAGATGGAAATGATATGCTTGATGTATTTGGAAAAACCAGAACTGTCTGGCTATGCCCAAAACAAGAATTATACTGGCTTTTTGTTCCACATGGAAAAAATTACATTTGCCCTGTTTCCGTACTTGACCAAAGCGGAACAAAAGCAAGAAAAAACATAACTATTTCCGGCGTGAAACAAAGCAACGAGATTTTTATTGATGGCCCTGATCAGGTGCTTGTGAATGAGAATTTCAAAATAAAGTCAGATACAGTCGGATTCTTCTTTTCTTCAAACTTGACAAGCTATAAGAAAGGTAATTGGTGGCAACTAAAACTAAAAGAGCCGGGAACATATGAATTTTATTTTTTCTCTGAAAATGGATATGGAAAAAAGAAAATAACTGCATTACAAATGAAAGAAACAGATATAGCTGTCAATATCACAAAAAATATCACTGCTGGACAAAATCTCACAGCTGAAATAACAATAAGAAACCTGCTTGACAAAAAAATACCTATTGACTTGACAATTACGCTTGGAAACCACACTATTAGAAAATCTCTCACATTGCTGCCAGATGAAGAAAAATCCTTTAACACTACATTTTTCATAGCTTATCCTGGAGAATATAAATTAAGAGCCATGGCTGAATCCAAAACTATCAGCAGCTGCTCAAAAAAATTCTTAGCTGTTGAAAGAAAGGGAATATGGAAAAAAGATATTGATAAATCAAAGAAAAAAGTAAAAACATTTACTAAAATTATTCAAGATTTTTTTAAAAATGTTTTAACAAGGTTGTTAGCAGCTGGTGTTTATAGATGATTATAACAATAAGCGGGACTCCTGGAAGTGGAAAAACCGCTGTTGCCAGAATTCTAGCAAAAAAAATGGGTTATGAATTAATAAAATTAAATGATTTTATTGATGAGCACAAGTTATGGTCAGGAAAAGAAAATGGCTCAAAACTTGTTGATGTGAAAAAACTAAAAAAAGCTGCAAGAAAAATTTTGCAGAAAGGTGACTTAATAGTAGAAGGCCATCTGTCACACTTCTTGATGGCTGATTTTTGTATTGTGCTTCGCTGCGATCCATCGGTGCTGGGGAGGCGGTTAAAAAAAAAGAGATGGCCTGTGAGAAAAGTCAAAGAAAATGTTGAGGCAGAATTAATAGATGTAATACTGACCGAGGCGCTGGAGAATAAAAACATAAAAAAACTAATAGAACTTGACACAACTAATCTAAGCCCGGAAAAAAGCGCTGAAAAAATTATTCGCCTTATTAAAAAAGGCAGACCGCACCGAGAAAATGTGATATGGCTGAAGAAATACGAGAAACATTTAAAATGAATATTTTCAAAGCAATTTATATATTTAATTGACGATTTAATTGACGTAAAGTCAATTAGATATCAAAATCAACTTTGTTGATTTAAATATATTTAAATCGAATTAAATTTACGATATTTATAAATTCGATTTTGATATGTTAAAATCAGCTTCGCTGATTTTAAATAT
>JAGGVU010000008.1 GCA_021157845.1 Candidatus Aenigmatarchaeota archaeon | reverse complement strand
TTTTTTCTTTTATTAAAATTCCTATTTTTTTCTGGATAATTATTGATTATTACTTTATTTTTAATTTTTATTTTATGTTTTTTAAGAAAAAAATGCAACCTTTTCTTATTTGTATGAATAAGCCCGTCAACATTTTTTAAATTCATTTTTTCTATTAAAAAAAACACTAAATTTAATAAATGATTATTTGTATAAGAAAAAAATAATTCATGCGAATCGTAAATCATTTTAGCGTTCATTCTTTTTTTTAGATACGAACCTAAAAAAAGTGTGTCATAATCATTACAATGGATTATTTCATAATTTTTTCCGTTTCTTTTAACAAAAGATATAATCTTTTTGTATAATTTCAAAAAACCAAACGCCACCGAAAAAGCAGACCTTATTCTGGATTTACCTGTTCTAAACCTAATTATTTTTATACCATCAATTATTTCCGATTTTTTATATTTGCAGCTTCTATCCCAACAGAAAATCGTTACATCGTAATTATTTTTTACTAAACATTTTCCTTCTTTTCGAACTCTTTCATCTGGTTCAAATCCATTAGTCAATAACATCAAAATGTTTTTTTTATCTTTCAAAATTCCTCACCGAATTTTTCATTTTAGACCCACTCGAAGAATAAAAATGATAGGTTTCTAGTTTTTTATTTGAGTAAATAATTTATTATTCTGTCGCTAAGTTTAAACTTTCTGATACCCCCCACACCTTTGCTAAGCATATCATATATTTTTATTTTATTTTTATATACATATTTTATAGTATTCTACTGTAATAAGTCGTTTTGGTATAAATGTACATAGCTCCCAAATGAATACCAGCTAAATTTTTTCTTATCAACATCAAAGCCAACGACGGAATATCCGGCAGCTGCAAGTAATAACGAAGTCGGCAATCCTATATATCCCAGCCCAATAACACATATTTTCATTTTATCACACTTTAACTATATTTTTAATTATTTAAAAATCACTTGAATTTAAGATTTCCAGAAATTCTCCTGCCCCGTATGATAAATGTAAAACAAATGTTAAAAAAAATATAGGAATAATATCTGTGATCTTTTCTGAAACTTCTATTGATGAAATCATATTCAATATTGTGTATAGGAAGAGTGGCCAGTAATACCAATTTAATTTATATAAGAAGGCCAGAGGAACACCTAACATATAAATAAAGAAGAGAAGTGGCGCTAGGTATAACATTTTAAACGAACTCGGAAATTTTTTTATTAGTTCCATTCTGGCTTTTCCGAACTCAAACATTTGTTTTACGAATTTCTTAATCGACTTTCTCTTGAAGATTTTAACTTCTGTTTTAGGAGAAATCAAAACATTATAATTATTCAGTTTTGATTTCAAATTAAAGTAGGCATCATCTCCACATTTAATTTTTTCATCAATCAGACCAATTTCCTTAAATAATTTTTTTCTAATCGCTCCAAAACCACCCGAGTAGTCATAGATATACCCTTTTTTTATTCTATAACAACTAGACGTTCCACCTAAAAAACTTTTCATAGCGAGACCAGATAGCCGTCCTACCCCACCTTTATTTGCCACAGAATTGATACAGGAAACCATAATTGTCGATTTCGGTTCTTGTAGTAACTTCAAAACAGTTTCTTTTATAAAATTTTTCTGAGCAAGAGCATGTCCCATAAATCTAACTATGTACTTCGATTTTGATTTCTTAACACATAAATTAAATCCACTCGCAGTCGTTATTTTCCTATTTTCATAAATCCTAATTTTTGGCCGTTTATATTTCCTTTTTATTTTTTTAATTATTTCAACAGTTCTGTCAGTTGACATACCATCTGCAATTATTATTTCGTATTTATTTTTTGGATAATCTTGGTTAATCAGACTCATCAGAGCCTCTTCTATATATTCTTCTTCGTTTCTGACAGGTAGAGCGACAGACACGAAAGGGAGGTTTTTCATAGATTAAGGTTTAACAGCTAACTTTTTATCTCTTTTTAATAAATTTTTTCATGCCTTTTAGGAAATTTGTTTTTATTTTTTTATTGATATCGCTCCCGATGACTGCAAACGCAGTTGATATTTCTTTATTTATCAATAATGCAACAAATCCGACAGACGAAGAACAGGCTGCCATAAATTTTTTGGACGAATATGGATTTGATTATAAAGTTATTGATAATTTAAGCGAAGGTTTGACAAAGGTTTTGTGGATTCATTCTTCTGAGCGGAACAAACCAGATTACATGATGAACAAATTAAGTCCACAAAACCAGACATTAATAAATTATATAGACGATGGTGGAAAGATCCTTCTAACACATAATGCGATAAAAATTATCGATTATTTGGGTATAGAAGGTCATCCAGTCACACAAAGGGTTCGTTGGAATCCTTGGGATGATGATAAAATTTATATAATATTCGAAAAACAGAACAATATAATTAACTATCCCCTGTATTCGCCTATTTTCTTGTGGCAGCAAAAGCACGGGCAAGACTATTCTATATATTTTTTAGGAAGAGATGAGATAATTAAGGGAGATGTAATTACACACGAGATGAGATATTGGAATAAGGAATATCATGATTACGTGAATAGCCCACTTCTAGTTTTATATGACGATGTTATTCTTTTTAGAGCAGTTCGTCTTAATTCGTCATATTCGCCGTCGCAGGACATGAAAAAGATATTAAACGCTTCGCTGGCCTATCTTGTGGCCAAGAGCACGTATGAGCCCGGCCCACCAGGTCCTCCAAGTGGCCAACTGGTTATTAACATAACCAATATTGGTCTGGCTGGCCAGGGTGATAAAATAAATATAACATTTGATATTTACAGAAATAGTACTGATGGCCGATCGTATATAGGAGACTTAACAAGCCAAGATGTGGATATAATTATGAAAGATTCTATTGGCCAGGAGATGTATATAAAAGGCGACATATACTGGGCCACATGCCTGAATGGCTCTTATACATATACAATAGAAAAGCCAAGGTTTGCTGGCAGGCTTTTGTTTAACCTCTCTGTTTTTATTGATGATGTTAATGTCAGTGATGAAAAGCCATTTGTGATGACAACACGTCATGAAAGGCATTTGATGATTATTAGTGATAAAAATTTCTGGAATCTTCTTTTTTCTTCTACTTTAGATTATCCTGTGCTGACATATGAGCCGTTTGAATACGATATTGTTGAGAGGTTTATTTCTGTTTACAGGCCAAATGAAATATTTTCTCTAGTAGATGCAACAGCAGGTGGATACAGGACAGACAGAGAGTCGGTGAAAGTTCAATGGCCTGGTGCTGCTGTTATATGGGTCGACAGGAACAGAACAAAAGGATTGTGGGCTTCGGCCATTGCACAGATAATGAATATGCGTTTAACTAAGGAGCGAAGCGACGAGCCGTGGATATGCACATTTAGTTGTAATGTTAGTGGAGCGAGAATATATGATAACGAAGATAAATTGAGAAATTATTATATAGACATTTTGAAATCAACTGGCCAAAAGATAAATTATCTAGTTGTTGTCAACAGCAACAGCAACCTGTCTGGCCTGATGCCAGAGCTTGTCAGGGATAGGAGAGCATTTCCTGTTATTGTTGATATAGATCCGGCATGGACAAACGAGAAAATTGTTAATGAGACCAGACTTGCAATAAGAGAGACATTAGATAGACTAATGTTTGAAGGTCTGCTGTCAGATGAATACTTGTTTGATAATACGATGTTTCTGGGCATAATCGGCATACCACTCGGATTGGTGAAAGACCCGGCTGATGAATATTTCAATGACAAGGATGGCGATTATCTGGAAACAGATGTTTTTTACGGAGACAGCGATGGAGACGGCTACCAGGATTTGGCAGTTGGCAGGTTTTCTAATGCTGTGCAGATAGCAAATATAGATTTATGGGACAAGAATAATAAAAATGTCCTGATAGGTGCCCAGTACAGGTCTCGTTCTTATTTGGATTTGTTGCCAAATGGCATGGATGAGGGGATGGTAACACACTGGGCTCTTGATTTATACGGATTTAATGTTAAACGGCTTATAGAAGAAAGGTTGGCAGAGTTTACAGCTATTGATAAACAAAAAGCAATAGATGAAGCATGGACGTGGAAAGAACTTGAACATCTGTTTGTTCAGGAGATTATGAGATATCTTGGCGTGAATAATTATATAAACTGGGCAGTGCAGGCGAAATATATTTTAGTTGAAACCGACTGGGAAAGGTTTTTTGAATACGCAAGATTTGGAACGTTGGATAGGTTAACTAAGAAGTCGCTTTTAGAATACTTAAACCGACATGGAACTGCTTATGATTACAACATATTTTTCTATTTTGGACCGGGTGACAAAGAGAAATGGTTAATAAGACCACAAGAAGCAAGCCCGGTTTCAGACCCTTATCCAATATCAGATGAAACAGTTTACGCAGATGATTTAAAATTATATGATCCAAAGATCTTGTTCTTGGAGCATGACATGAGTGCTAATAGCAGAAGCAAATTTCTCTGTAAGAGTAACTTGGCCTTGATAGGTGAAACAGGAATACTACACCAAATAAATTCTATGATGACACTTGGACCTTTCATACAGAACATAGTCAAGAGCAAACCAATTGGCAAGGCAGTTGAAGAAATGCATGATATAGTTATATGGGGCGACAATAATGAAGAAGCAAGAAACAGAATAACATTCGGTGTTTGTAGAGAAGGTATTAACAACGCACTTAAGGAGCATTATACAAGAATTCTATACGGCGATCCGGCATTGGTTATTGATCCAATTGATTATGGAAAAAACAACTGGGTTGTCTTAGATAACCAGACAACTTACTGGTCAAAGGAAACAAATTATTCTTTGGTAAATGGAACAATAATAGTTAATGATGCTGACAATTATCTGTTAGAATACAACAAGCCGGTCATACCACTTTACCAGTATAGGATTATTTTGCCAAAAGGAGCAGATATAGAAGATATTAAATTTACACTGAACAACAAAACACTCGTGGCAAATCCATACATACTAGAACCAGATGATTATTATCAGTCTCTTAATTTTACAGGTGTGTATCCACGAAACACTTATTGGAATAATACAAAAAAACTGATAGATGGCCGTTCTGTGATAATTTTAACGATAGCACCTGTTCAGTATAATGACACAAAAGCAACAATAATAGAAAAAGTAAATGTCAGCATAAAGTACAGTTCACCAGCAGATATTTTATCATTTAGATATGAAAATATTACGCCAACAAGAAAGAAATTTATTCTGAGAATAAAGTCAGATGGCGAAGCGAATTTAACACTAAGGCTGGAAAATGAACAAAAAGAGGATATAAATCAATCTTTGGATTTTGTTGGGATAAAAGATGTGATAATAGAAAAAGAGCTGACAGTAGGGTCATGGAAGGCAACAGCAGTTTTACGATCTGCTGATTGCGAAGCAGGTCCAAAATCTGTCTTAGTTGATGTCAAAAAGACCAAGCAGATAATTATGCCAGTTGAACATAAGAAAGTATATGGGCCTGGAAAAATAACTGAAAAGAAAACAAATGCTTTTGAGACTATTGAATATGGAATTGAACATAACCTATCGTATACAAGTTACTGGAATGTCCGATTTTACATTAAAATAGAAAAGTCGCCCGATTCTATTAAGACTTATTTTACAAATGCTGATGCAAACTTAGAAGTGATTTCAAATATTTCTCATTATAAAAAAATTCTTACATGTCCGAAGGGGTTTCTGATGGTAGATGAGTATAATGGAACAGCAGATGAAACATTTAATGGCGACTATTCGGAGCTTAGTGATATTATGAATCAGGCGATAGCAGCTATGAACAACGCAAGAGAAACAGCAGAATATAAGGTTAGACAAGAATTTGATATTAATATTTAAATCAGTTTGGTATGGCTATAGTTAATGTTAGTCATGCTTCTATTTCTTCAAGAAGCGGTTCTCCGCACTTCCTGCATTCAAAGAAATGGTCACCGCCGTCATATAAAAGTCTAACCTCCACCTTATTTTTTGTGTGGCAGGCCGGACATGTTACAACTATTGATTTTTCAGAACTTTTGTTCATAGTTATTAAATAGTGTAAATGTTTTTAAATTTATTTTCCATTTAAAAATGGTGTTATTTTTTTTCAATCTCACCAAGTCAATTACTTTTATTTTAAAACAAGAAAATGCGGACAAAATTAAGATTATTTTTTTTACATCACTCTTAAATATTTTAAAGTATAGTTATTACTTAGCATTTATAACATTTTTAGGAAAATTTTCAACTAAATTTGAAGTCTAGATTTAAAATATGGGGATGATAAGAATGGCACGAATGTTTTTTTCTGCAGATGCCCATGGCAGTAATTATGTATGGAGAAAATGGGTGAATGTTCCGGAATTTCATAAAGCAGATATATTGATGCTATGCGGAGATCTAACAGGGAAAGCTCTTATTCCAATAATAGAGCGTGATGATGGGACATGGATATCCCATTATTTTGGGAGAAAATGGACTTTTAGGACCGAAGATGAAATAAAGGACTATGAAAGAAGGATAGGAGACTCAGGAGCATATTCTTTCAGGACTAATCCAGAAGAAGTGAAAGCTATGCAGGAGGATAAAAAGCTGGTGGATGAGAAGATATTCGAAGCTATAGGTAACCGGATAAGAGAGTGGATGGACTTTTTAATAGAAAAGGTAGACACAAAAAAAGTTCAGGTTATGGCAATGCCAGGAAATGACGATGACTTCTTGGTAGATGATATAATAAAATCCTATGAAGATAAGGGTGTTATATGGCCGTTAGACAGGGTCGTTGAAATAGGAGGATTTGAAACTATAAGTTATGAGTATGTCAACCCAACGCCATGGAATACTCCCAGGGAAAAGAAAGAAAAGAACTTAAAAAAAGACCTTGAAAAATTATTTAAGAAGGTTGAAAACCCAGAAAAAACAATACTAAACACCCATGCACCCCCATATAATACAAGACTTGATTTTGCCCCTAAACTTAAAAATTTAAAGCCTGTCATAGTTGCAGGAACTGTTGAGATGGAGCATGTAGGAAGTAAGGCTGTAAGGGAAGTTATAGAAAAATATCAGCCCATGATAGGATTGCATGGCCATATTCATGAGAGTTATGCAAAGGATAAGATAGGAAACACGCCTGTAGTGAACCCAGGTTCAGAATATATGGAAGGAATACTGAGAGGATTTATTATAGAGCTCAGTGACAAAGGCGTGGAGAATTATTACAAGGTAGAAGGATAATTTTTTCGCTGAGAGGATTTAGGATGGACATACTAGAAGAGGAATTTGTCCGTATCGCAAATGACCTAATAGATGCTGCACAAGATAAAGGTATAACACTGCGTGCTATGGGTGCTGTAGCTGTATACATGCATAGCTCGCCAGAGGCCAGAGAGTTATTAACCAGTTTAGAACGGCTAGGCAAAGACAAGAAAGCATTCACAGATTTGGATGTAGCAGGATATAGCAGCCAAATTAAGCAGATCAGAAAATTTTTTATATCTCATGGATTTGAAAAAGAGAGAGGAATAAGCACGTTGACAACTGGGAGAAGAGAAGTTTTTATAGACAAGACCAGAGGATTTGCTGTTGACATTTTTCTTGATAAATTATCTTATTGTCATGAGGTCCCGTTTTATAAAAACCCACGTTTCGGAGAAAAACTTGATAGATTAAAAATAGATTATCCAACAATATCCTTGGCTGATTTGATGCTGGAAAAGTTGCAGATAATAGAGATAAACAAAAAGGACTTGGTAGATATAAATGTATTGCTCTTTGGTCATGAAATATCTGATCATGAAGAAAAAGATAAAATAAATGCAGCATATATAAAACACAGATGGGACAAGGACAAAGGATTTTATAAGGATGGAATGATGAATTTAGAAAAAACAAGGCAGTACTTAGATATAACTGATATAGATAAAAACTATAAAGATCTGATAAATGAAAGAAGAAACAAATTAATAGAAATCGTTAAAAATTAAAGCTAGCAATTTCTAACTAAAGATTGGAGTTGACAGCAAAATTATCTAGGTGACTACGGTCTTTATTTTTGTAGTCACCCATTTATTATTTTCTTCAGTGATTTGTATTCTTTAATTACCAGCTCTATCATTGGTCTGATATTCCTATTTTTTGATATTCTCAAGAGCGTCGTAATATTTTTTTCTTTTTTATCAGCCCTAACTTCTATATATAAAAAATATTGAGTGAGCACATGTGTTAACGTACTGACTAAAAATTATACACCTTTTAAGCCATTGATGAGTTGATTAGACCAGTGAAAAAATAAAGCTAGGAACTGGAGTTAATTTCGAAATCAACCCTTTCTTTCAGAATTTCATATCTTTTTTTAGTGTTTGGATTCGCTAATATATGACACCTATAATCGCCTGTTCTCGTTTTTGTGATAATAGCATCAGAAGGAAATTGTTTTCTGGTAAAGTCGATTTCTTCGTTATTTATTTTGTTGAAGTAATGTGATACGCTTTTTCCATTAACAATCACATCAGCATGTACTATTTCCCCTCCAAAATAGTCTTGGACGACAAGGGTGGTTACTGCACATTGACCGTAGGCGGGATTTTCAGGAGTCCAATTTTCAGGGTCATATGAAGTTTCTTTACACCACGCATCTTCCAAAACTTTTCCTAAATCTTCTATAGTTATTTTTTTAAAATTTTTCATATTTAATATTTGGTAGAAGTTTTTTAATATTTAAGTATAAGCTGGCAAATATAAATACATGACTGATTGGGATGGCCAGATTTTCCGTATACAGTGGCAAAATTTCAGCCCGACAATAGAGATAAGGGAAGATGGCGGGATAAAGAGTTGGCCGCTGTTTGAACAGAAAATTAGTTGGAAAATAGGAAAAAAATATTGTGTGGGTTATTGGAAAAATGGGTACCGGCCATGCCCCAATAATGCAGAGATTTCTTACGGCTCTAAATGCGAGGTTTGCAAACAATTAGATGAATACTTTAGCTGTGTAAAATGTGACGGATCAAAATGCCTTAATAAAGGCAAAAGAAAGATGTGCATGAATGATGAGTTTTATATTTATCTTGCTTCTTTTGACTCCCTTCTTAAAGTAGGTATTTCAAGGCCTTACAGATTAAGACTCAGACTGATAGAACAGGGAGCAGATTTCGGAGCAAAGATAGTGCGTATAAAAGATGGAAAAATTGCAAGGCAAACAGAACAAAAAATAGCAAAAACCCTCAACATAATTGACAGGGTAAACGGACAACAAAAATTTAATAACCTGTTCGCGGATCCGAATCTTTCATTAAAAAACCTTTCAGATGGGATTAAACGATTAAAAAAGATAGGCATGTTAAAAAATGATGCAGAGATTTTCGATCTTCGAAAGTTTTATCACCTAGAAAAAATATCTGCTATTCCGAAATTTATTACAAAATTGGAAAATAAAACCTTGAACGGAAAAATAGTCTCGTTGAAGGGAAATCTGATGATTGTAGAGACAGACGACGGCTTTATTGCTGTAAATACACATGAACTTCTCGGAAGAAAGATAAAATTTATATAATTTTTTGTTTCTTAACCCTTTAAAAAATTTTATGTGTAAATAACATAAGGTCTATATGCAGGTTCATAAAAATATTTTTTTGTTTGATGGGGTTGGTTATGATTCAAACATCTATCTGATAGATGGCGAAGTACTTGTAGATACAGGCACAGGAGCCTTTTTTTCTGAAACAAAGGATGAAATAATGAAACTTGGGTTTGGCCCAAGAAAAATAAAGCTTATAGTAAATACACATTGTCATTTTGATCATACGGGTGCTGACAAAAAATTCAGAGACTGGACAAAAGCAAAAATAGCAATACATAAAAAGGACAAGGCGTGGCTTGAGTCTGGCCGGAACACATTGGCGGAATCATTTAATGAACAGGCCAGGTCGATAACTGTTGATCAGGTACTTGAGAGAGGAAGTAAAATAAAAACTAAAAACTTCACATTTGAAGTCATACATACGCCCGGACATACACCAGGCTCTATATGCCTTTACGAAAAGAATCATGGTATACTTATTTCTGGTGATACGATTTTTTCTGACGGCATTGGGAGGACAGATTACCCTGGCGGAAGTAAAAGAGATTTGCTTTTTTCTATAAAAAAACTTACGAGATTAAAAGTAAAAACACTTTTACCTGGGCATGGCATGCCAAAAATAGGAGGAGCATCTTTACTTATAAAGCAAATATATGCCATACAGTAAGCTTTTTATTCTAATCTTAATTAAACAAGTTATTGGGGGTGATTTAGATGAAAAAGAACAAGAAGAAATTTACATTTTTCTGGGAAGAACCTTTGGATGATATAAATAAATTTGGAGAGCAATTAGAAGAAAAAATGCACAGAGCCTTCGCAGACATTGATATGCCATTTACATTTCAGTTTAGAATGCCGCGAATGAAGTTCTTTAGAGGAATAAGAATAGGGGAGCACGAAAAAGAAATAATTGTTTTAGCAGAGCTACCGGGATTTGACAAAAATGATATTGACGTAGAAGTTGGTGAAGATTTTGTCCATATAAAGGCACAAAAAAAGATTAAAAAAACAGAAAAAGACTTATTTAGGTCATTTGTATCAAATGTAGATAAACGTGTTTCATTACCAAAACACGTATTGCCAGAAAAGGCAAAGGCAACTATGGAGCACGGCATTTTAAAATTAGTTCTGCCAAAAGCACACATACCCGCTAAAAAGAGAAAACTGAAAATCGAATAAACCAACAACGTTTAACGTTGTTTAAATATATTTAAATCAGCGAAGCTGATTTTGATATTTAATTGACTTTACGTCAATTAAATATATTTCAGCAAGAAGTTAAGGTTTAAATAGTTATTCCTTTATTTATCTAACTAGATTTATCGTATCCATCTATTTGGTCAGGAGGCCAACCCATGCGTGTCCGCTCTGTTGACGATTTTGAAGACGATTTTGATGATGAATGGGATGATGAAGAAGATGAAGATTTTTAAAAAATATTAAAAATTAGTTTCTGATTTTGCTTTTAATTTTATTTTCTTTTATATTGAATTTAATTGGCAGAAATTTTTCCACGATTTTTATATTGGTTTTGCAATGTTCGGTTATTTTTGATACTGCTATTTCACACTCTTTCTTATTTTTTAGGGTTGAAATAGCCATAAACGGTATTAGTTGGTCTCCCATATAATGATCGATTGGCATTGACGTCTTTAGTTCTTTTATCAAATCTGCCGCAGCCAGCCTTCCAACATCTTCAGCACGTTTTTTCTTTTCTCCAAGGTGGTTTGCCCCAATTATGGAGTAACTAGATTTGCACCATAAATCTATCCCAGATCCAATTGAACTTGCTGGGTGATATTCTATTTCTATTTCTGGTGTGATACCCAGTTCTTTCTTAATAAGCTCCTGTGCAGCATGCATTTGTCGCTCCGCAACTCTGGCAACTCCCAGCTTATCAGACGCATACGAGCATCCGGATATTTTTTCTATTTTGCCAAATTCGATTAACTTTATTGTTTTTGGAAACGATGGAGTAACGTGTAAGATAACTTCGCCCCCACCTGTTGGATAGAAGCCCTCTTTTATCATTTCTAATTCAAACCCAAAACCAAATTTATTTAACAACGGTATTGTTACGTATTCAAAATATCTTATTGTTGGTGCCCATTTAACTGATGTTCCACCATGAATTACTATATCTACTGGCTTGCGTACTTTTGTTAGAACAGGTAAGAGGGACTGGATAACAAGTGTTACAGAACCTGCTGTGCCTATTTCTATATTCATATGCTTTTCAGATAATTTTTTTGGGAAAAATTCTAGTTTGTGAGATCCTATTTCTCCATATTTTAGCTCCGCATTACAGAGATCTCCTACAGCCTTTATACAGGTTAAATGTTGAGGTCTAAGGCCCGGATTACACCGCTTGGCCCTTATATTTTTTATTTTAGTTCCTTTGCCAGTTAGAGCAGAAAGAGCAATCGCGGTTCTAATTATTTGTCCCCCGCCTTCACCAATTCCTCCATCTATTTCTATAACATTCATTCACATCACTAAAAATTAAGTATATCGTTTATTTTTGGTGCAAAAGTTTCAATGTCAAATTTTTTTCTTAACTCTTTTGCAAATCCTGCACAGTTATCGCCATGCACACATATAACCTTTTCAGGATTAACATATTTTATAATCTGTTGTAATTCAGCATCATCAGCGTGTGCACTAAAATCAAATTTTTCTATTTCACAATTCACTTTTTTATTCTCACCATTAATACGAAAAGTACCGGTTTTTAACAACTGGTAACCCGGTGTGTCTTCCACTTGAAAGCCGGTCATTAATATTTTAACCGACGGGTCATTATAAACCTGCCGAATGAAATAAACAATTGGTCCTCCACCAAGCATGCCGGCAGTTGTTATTACAATACCGCCCTTTCTAATTATTTTATCTCTTTCTTGGTTTGTTCCAATCCAGTTGATTTTCTTCATAATATGTTTTAATTTTTTATTGTCACGGATATAATTTCTGTAATAAGATATTATTTCAGTTGCTTTTTTTGCCATCCCATCTATATAAAGACTTGAGGCGTAATCCTCCAAAATTAGAAGAATTTCCTGTGCGCGGCCAACAGCAAAGGACGGCACAAGTGTTAATCGGTTTTGGCTTAGCGATTCATCTATTTTTTTTCTGAACCTTTCTTCTTCTTTTTCTCTTTTTGGGTGTCTCTGCCCGGCATATGTGCTTTCTGTTATCAAAATATCTACATTTTTCGGGGGTAAACACCCAGCAAGAAGATGCGTTGGGTTTAGTTTTATATCACCAGTATACATTATTCTCTTTTTTCCGTCTATCATAATAGATGAGCTTCCTGGTATATGCCCGGCATCAAAAAACTCAATATAGGTGTGATTAAGCCTGAAGCGCTCGTTATAGTTTTTAGTTATAGAATTTCTTATAGCCTTTTTAAGGTCTACTTTAGAAAACGGGATTCGCTCTTTATTTTTTTTAGCTATTTTTATAGAATCTTCTATAAGCATACTAGAGAGGCTTATTGTTGGCTCTGTTGCAAAGAAGGCCGGTTTTCCTCTTTTAAAGAGAACTGGTATTGCACCGCTGTGGTCCAGGTGTGCGTGAGACAGAAGCACACCATCAATTCTTTCTTTTGGTATTTTCGGATATTCAATTGGAAGTTCCTGCACCTTTACGCCATAATCGAGCATCATGTTGCAGTCCTTTGTCTTTAAAAGATATGCTGATTTGCCGACTTCTCCGGCCCCACCTAAAAATTCTATTTCGATTTTAAATCACCTCAAAATATTAACAAACTTAATTTAAATTTAGTATTTTTAAATCTATATTGTATAAAATAATAAATTAATTAACTTTTTAACTTCACAGTTCAAATTATTTATGTGGTTTAATGGACTTGGAAAAAAAATTCGAGTTAATCCGGGGAGTTGGCGAAGAAGTAATAACTGAAAAAGAGCTTAAGGAATTGTTAGAGACAAAACAACACCCAATTGCTTACGACGGATTTGAACCAAGCGGTATAGCTAATATAGCATTTGGCATTTATAGAAAAATATTGTTAGAAGACCTTTTGAAGGCA
Organism: Candidatus Aenigmatarchaeota archaeon; assembly: GCA_021157845.1. Taxonomy (GTDB): domain Archaea; phylum Aenigmatarchaeota; class Aenigmatarchaeia; order GW2011-AR5; family JAGGXF01; genus JAGGVU01. The sequence continues at coordinate 24,130 of JAGGVU010000008.1, read as the reverse complement.
GGCATCCATTTTAAACTGCTTCTGGCTGACTGGTTTGGTTGGATAAATAATAAAATGGGAGGAGACCTTAAAACGATACAAGCGGTTGGAAAGTATTTTGTAGAAGTGTGGAAAGCATCTGGTTTGAACATAAAAAAGGTAGAGATTTTATGGACTTCTGATTTGGTTGATGATAAAGAATACTGGAAAAGAGTTGTGCTCATCGCAAAAAATACGACTGTCAAAAGGGCAGCAAGATGTTTAACAATAATGGGACGAAAAGAGGGGGAATTAAAAGAAACTGCCCAATTTTTTTATCCCATGATGCAGTGTGCAGATATATTTCATATCAATGCAGATATAACACAGCTTGGTCTTGACCAGAGAAAAATTAATATGTTAGCGAGAGAAATTGGGCCAAAGCTTGGCTGGTGGAAGCCAGTTGTAATAAGTCATCATATGTTGATAGGCCTAGCAGGGCCAAAAGCCAAATCCGGATTTGATGACAACAGCAGTTATGATAAAGAGATAACATCAAAAATGAGCAAAAGCAAGCCAGATACCTCGATATTTGTGCACGACAGCGAAGAAGAAATAAAAAGAAAAATTCAGAAAGCATATTGCCCTGAAAAGATAATAGAGAACAATCCAATCATCGAGTACTGTAAGTATATCTTATTTAAGGCGTACAAATCGGTTAAAATAGAAAGAGCGGCGAAGTTTGGCGGAGATGTAGAATTTTTCAGCTATGAAGAGCTTAGAGACGCATTTAGAATGGGTAAAATACACCCCCTTGACTTAAAGAACGCGGTTGCATTTTACCTGAACAATTTAGTCAGACCGATAAGAGAACATTTTGAGAAAAATAAAAAAGCACGCAATCTATACGAATTTGTCAAAAAACAAAATATTACAAGGTAAATTTATAAAAATATTTTTTATCTATTTTTAATTTACCACCCTGATTTATAATTTTTATTCCATCTTTTTCAAGCATTCTTATTTTTCTTTTAATCCCTCTAGAATAACCGCCAATGGAACCGTCTGAACATACAACCTTATAGCATGGTATGTTTTTTGGATCTTGGTTGTGCTTCATTAGTTGTCCAACTGCTCTTGGCGATGTTCCCAATAATTTAGCCAAAGATCCATATGATACAACCTTCCCTTTTGGGATTTTTTTCATTATTTTTAAAATGCTTTCAATCCTCCCAACTTTGGTCATAATCTTATAACAAAAAAAAGCATTTTTAAACTTTCTCACAAAGATAAATAAAGGTGCTTTGATGCTTGATATAAAGCTAATACGAGAAAATCCAAAAATTGTTGAGGATGATCTGAGAAAGCGGGGCGAGGCAGAGAAACTTGAAATGTTAGCAAAGGTTATAAAATATGACAAAGAATGGAGAAAGGTTGTGCAAGAAGTTGACAAACTAAAACATAAAAGAAATACCCTAACAAATGAGATAGCAGTGTTAAAGCAAAGAGGTAAATCTGCATCAAAAGAGATGAAAGATGTAAAAAAAATATCATCAGAGATTAAAAAACTAGATAAGAAGAAGATAGGATATAAAGACAAAATTAATTATATACTAATGCGGCTTCCTAACATACTTCACAAATCTGTTCCTGTTGGAAAAGATGAACATGACAATGTTGTCATAAAGGTTTATGGAAACCCACCGAAATTCGATTTTGAGCCGAAAAACCATTTGGATATCCTTCTTGATTTGGGATTGATAGACGAAGAGAGATCTGCTAAAGTCTCTGGCCACGGTTTTTTTTATTTCAAAGGAGATTTAGTTAAGCTTGACAGGGCGATAATGTCGTATGCGATTGATTTTCTGACAAAAAGAGGATTTCTGTTAATAGAGCCACCTTTTATGATAAGAAGAAAACCGTATGAGGGCGTGACAGACCTAGCAGATTTTGAAAACGTGATGTACAAGATAGAAGGAGACGATCTTTATTTGATAGCTACAAGTGAGCATCCAATGGCATCGATGTTTATGAATGAAGTAATCAACAAGAACAACCTCCCTATAAAACTAGCTGGCGTTAGTCCTTGTTTTAGGAGAGAAGTCGGCACGCATGGTAAATATACAAAAGGATTATACAGGATGCACCAATTTAACAAGGTTGAACAATTTATATTTTGTCATCCTGATGATTCGTGGAAATTACATGAGGAATTACAAAAAAATTCCGAGACCCTTTATAAACAGTTAGGCTTGCACTTTAGGGTTGTTAATGTGTGCACTGGAGATATAGGCTCAATAGCTGCAAAAAAATACGATATAGAAATGTGGATGGCTGATGGTAAATTTAGAGAACTTGGGTCAAACTCAAATTGCACATCTTATCAGGCCAGACGGCTTAATATAAGATATAGAGAGAAAGAAGGACAGGCTCCTGCTGGTTTTGTTCATACGCTTAACAATACAGCTCTTGCGACAAGCAGGACAATGTTGGCCATTATAGAGCAATTCCAACAGGAAGATGGAACAGTAAAAATTCCTAAGGTGTTATGGCCTTATACAGGATTTAAGAAGCTAAAATAAATAGAGTAGGGTCTTGTTAAACAAAAGTTTGAGGTTTTTTAATGCAGGCCAGATCTATAAGATTTGTTAAAAAATTAGAAGGAAATGTTGATGACTATGTGGCTGAAGCCATAAATTTTATTCAGAAAAATGTTGGACCTGAAGAGAAAGTGATATGTGCTCTTTCAGGCGGTGTTGATTCTTCTGTTGTAGCTGGGTTATTTACTAGGGCTATTGGGAAAAGATTGCATCTTATTCATATCGACACAGGATTTATGAGATCTATAAATGGAAAATATGAGTCAGAGATTATAAAAGAAAGGTTTAAAGATGTGGAAAATTTTGAGGTTGTTAATAAAAGAGAAATGTTCTATGATAGAATTTTTGGTATAAAGGATGCTGAAGAAAAAAGAAAGGCTTTCAGAAAAACATATGAAGATGTTATCAATGAAAAGATAGAAGAGATTGGTGCTTCTCTAGCAACCCAAGGAACTATAAGGCCAGATATTGAAGAGACGGAAGGTAATATAAAAAGCCAGAATAATGTCGACACTATCTTTAATGTCAATAGACTAGTAGAGCCTATAGCAGGACTTTATAAGCCCGATGTTAGAATCGTGGCAAAAAAATTGGGGCTTGAAACATATATGAGACAACCATTTCCTGGCCCTGGGCTTTCTGTTAGAACCGTAGGAGAGATTGATGCTGAAAAATTGAAAAATGAGAGGGTTGCGAATGATATTACAGAAAGATTTATTGAAAATTATTTTATGAGCCTCTATGGAAAAGAATGTCTTTTCGAGCCAGTTAAAGGTAATAGAATACCTTTCCAGTATTTTGCTGGAACTTTTGATTCAGATATGGACATAGTTCCTGAAGTAAAAAAATATTTAGAAAAAATGGGACTGAAAAATGTTTTTCCATTTGTTTTAAGAAATAAGACCACGGGTGTGAAAGAAGTTAAAGAAGAGGATGAAAAAATAAGAAGAGAGCGGATTTATTCACATCCAATACTCTTGAGAGGGTGCTTAGATTCGGTTATGTTAAAGAAGTTGGGAGAGAAAATTCCAGAAAATTTTGAATATTCAAGAGTTTTTTATGAGGTGTTTGATAGACCCGATAATCTGATAGGAGATTATCTTGTAGCAATTAGAGCTGTTGATTCTGAGGATGCTCTCTATGCACAACCTCTTTCAATTCCTTTGAGCCAGTTGACAAGTCTAGGAGAAAAAATAATCAAGAAAACAGATGTAGGAATCGTGGCCTATGATATAACTCCAAAACCACCTGCAACAATCGAGTATGAATAGAAGCGTATGAAGTTTTATAAATAAAGATCCTTCCTATTGCTTTTTAATCTTTTTATTCTTTTTTATTTACTATATTATATTTCAGGTTGTATGAGGTGATATTTTGTATACATTAATTATAGCAGAAAAGCCAACTGCTGCAAAGAAAATTGCAGAAGCACTGGCAGATAAAAGACCCAGACAGTTTGGTGAAAAAAATGCTACATGGTTTGAGTTTAAAGTTGGAAAGAAAAAATATGTTAGTGTTCCAGCAGTTGGTCATCTTTTTTCTCTGAAGCAAGAATCAAAAGGCTGGGACTATCCGAGATTTGATGTGACATGGATACCGAGTTTTGAAGCAAGAAGAACTGCTGCATTTTCTAAAATATACTTTGAAAATATACAGAAGCTTGCAAAAAATGCAAATGATTTTATAGTTGCCACTGATTACGATACAGAAGGGGCGGTGATAGGTTATAACATTGTGAGGTTTATATGCAAACGAAAAAATGCCAAGCGAATGAAATTTTCTACCATGACAAAAGAAGATTTGACTAAAGCATTCAAATCTGCTTCTAAGTCTTTAGACAAAAATCTTATAGAATCCGGTCTCGCAAGACATTATCTTGACTGGTATTGGGGGATAAATCTTACACGGGCATTAACCTTATCTATTAAGAATGCGTCAAAAAGGTTCAAAATTTTATCAGCTGGCCGTGTTCAGGGGCCCGTTCTTCATATGCTGGCAAAACATGAGAAAAAAATAAAGGCGTTTAAATCCAAGCCATTCTGGCAACTTATTCTAAAAATAAAGATAGGGAAGAAAATCCATGATGCAGAATACATAGATGAAAAGATATGGGATAAAGGTAAAGCAGATAAAATTTTAAAAAATGCAAAAAGAAAATATGCAACTGTACAAAAAATTGAAAAGAAAGTTTACAAGCAGAAACCGCCAAAGCCGTATAATACAACTTCACTTTTAGCAGATATTTACAGATATTTTGGATATAGTCCACAGCAGGCGTTGAATATAGCAGAATCACTTTACCAGGCAGGACTAATATCTTATCCGAGAACGTCTTCTGAGCAACTTCCGGCATCAATAGGGTACAAGAAAATATTATCTAATTTATCTAAGCAAGTCAGTTACAAAAAAACTGCACAATTGCTGTTAGAAAAAGACAAGCTTGAGCCGACAAGCGGCCGAAGAAAGGATCCGGCCCATCCTGCAGTATTTCCAACAGGAGAAGTGCCAAAACGAATTGGAGCAAAGCAGAAGAAAGTTTATGATTTGATAGTTCACAGGTTTTTTGCAGTTTTTGGAGAGCCTGCTAAGAGGGAATCAGTAAAAATTCTTTTGGACATAAATGGAGAAAAGTTTATACTTCGAGGGAAACGAACCATTGAGCCAGGATGGACATCTTTGTATGGAAAGTATTCAAAAAAGGAAGAAATCATTTTACCCGAAATTAATGAAAAAGACAAATTGCCTATAAAAAATGTTGAACAGCTTGAAAAAAAGACACAACCACCTCAGAGATATTCTCAAGGATCTGTATTAAAGGAAATGCAGGAAAGGGGGCTGGGTACAAAAGCAACTCGCGCGCAAATACTCCAAACGCTTTACAATAGGGGATATATTATCGGAAAAAGCATAGAAGTTACAGATATAGGGCTGAGTGTGTCAAATATATTGGAAAGATACGTGCCTGAAATTATTTCAGAAAAACTGACAAGATATTTTGAAAATGAAACAGAAAAAATAGAACTGGGAAAAATAAGAAGGATTGATGTATTAGAAGAGGCCAAAAAAACCATAACAAAAATCCTTGCAAAATTTAAAAAAAAGGAAAAGAAAATCGGCAAGGAGTTGACCAAATCTGTAATTGAGACACAAGAGAGAAGATCAATTCTGGGAAAATGTCCAAAATGCGGCGGAATACTTAAAGTCCACAAATCGTGGCGCACTAAAAAGAGGTTTGTTGGATGTTCTAACTATCCTAAATGTGATTACGGACAGCCGTTGCCAAGAGAAGGATTAATAGAACCAACAGGAAAGGTTTGCCCAGAGTGTGGTTCACCGATAATACAAGTTAGGCGCGTTGGCAAAAGACCGTTCAGGACATGCGTCAATATAGACTGCCCGACAAAAAAAGACTGGAGGGATGACAATCTGCTAAAGGCTGTAAGAAAGAAAAGCAGGGCGTCCACAAAAAAAGCAAAAGAGAACGGAACATTTACAAAAAATAATAAAAATAAAAAGAATAAAATTTGATAGTTAATTATGGTTAACAGTAAATTTTATCTTGATAAAAAGGTCTTTAGTTGTTTGCTCATAGTTATATTTTTATTGGCATTTGTTTCTGGCTGTGTTAATAAATCAAATGGAGGTGTTGGTATGAACAAAAAAATAGTGATGATAATTGCTCCGGAAAATTTTAGAGACGAGGAATTATTGGAGCCAAAACAGGTATTTGAGACGGCGGGGTTTAATGTCACTGTAGCTTCAAAGAGTGTTGATGAGGCAAGAGGAATGTTAGGAGCTGTTGTAAAAGTTGATAAAGATGTGTCAAATCTGAATATACATGATTATGATGCTGTAGTATTTGTTGGCGGCTCTGGTGCTGCTGTTTACTTTGATGATGCAGAAATTCTTGATCTAGCACAAGAAGCATATAAAAGTGCAGATATAATTGGTGCAATTTGTATAGCTCCATCTATTCTTGCAAATGCAGGATTGCTTGAAGGAAAAAAAGCAACCTCATTCCCATCCGAAAAACAAAATCTTAATGATAAGGGAGCAATTTATACTGGGAATGATGTTGAAAAGGATGGAAAGATAATAACAGCAGTTGGTCCTTCTGCTGCACTAAAGTTTGGGGAAGAAATAAGAGACGCGTTGCTAAATTAAGCTTGCTTGATTTTTTCAAGCGCTGCCGTTGGTTGAAACTAAGATAATGCTATCAAAATAAACCCCGTTGACTCCACCTTTCTTTTCCATAATCTGTTAATATATTTTTTGCTTTTGCCAGTTTCAGGCTGTTTTTTATATATGTTCTATTTTCAAGTGCGGCTATGAGTGGCAGTGGCTCTGCCCCCAAAAATAATGTTGCAGCACCTCCTCCGGTGCTTTTATGATAAATCTTTTTTATTCCAAGCTGTTCTATGATTGGTATAGTATTTCCGCCACATAGAACTATTTTTCCTTTTACATCCTTTAAATAAGAAAACATTATTTTTCCGCCTTCGGCAAAAGCAATATCTTCGTAACAACCGGGTGGCCCATTTATTACGACCAAGCCAGCATTTTCTATAATTTTTCCAAATTTATTAGCACTTTCAGTTCCAATATCTTTTATTGGATAGTCAAGTTCTTTGGATTTATGATTTATCTCGATTCGTTCACCGTTTACATCTAAAGCAAAATCTTTAGGCAAAATTAAATTTTTTTCTTTAACTTCTGCAATATGTTCCAACCCCTGAAAACCTTTTATTATATCATCAAGGTCTTTTTCATATGCATCTTCAAGGACTTTTTTATTTGATTTTGTTTTAAAAATTTTTGTCCATTCTTCTGTTGATGAGTACACACCAAGTGTGGCTAATAACCCGGTAAAGATTATCTTATCAATATTTTCTGAGTTTGTTTCAAGCATACGCTTAGCTGCTTCAAATTTGTCTGATTTCCTTCCACCAAAACAAATAACGACCTCTCCACCGTTGGCTAGTTTTCTTGGATTTTCCTTTATTTGTTTGAAAACCTCATACTCTCTTTCAATTATACGACCGGCAGCTGTTATTTCATTTGGTATCGCTCCGACTATAGAAGAATACGACCTGTGTGCAGCTCCAAAACAATCTGGAATAAATATATCTGTTCTTTTGTTTATTAGTTTCGAGAGTCCTAATTTTGATATGTCTTCAACAGGGCCTTTAAGCAACTCTTCACTGAGTAATCTTGAATTGTTAAGAATAATTATGTCGCCATTTTCCATTTTTCTTATTTTATCTCTTACGTACACACTATCTATGCAGTCTGATGTATATTCTATGTCGAATTTTTCCTTTAAATAAAGGATATGTGGTGCAGAAGTTGTAAAATCTTTATCAGAACGTTTACACTTTCCTTGATGAAACCAAACAACGGTTTTTGCGCCCCTTTCACGAAGTTCATTTAGGGTTTTCAGACTTTCATCTATTCTAAAAGTTGTCTCAAAAAATTTTGACGCGTCCAATTTAGAATAATCTTCAAGATTTCCATCATAAAATGCTTTCTCAATTTCATGTTTTATTTCCCTATATTCGTCAGAAATAGGAGAATTAAAATCAGGCCTCCATAAACAGAGCTGGCCACGCACATTAATATCATCCATGGTCAAAAAAGGAAAGTCATAGACCATAATTAATAATAAATATGAGAGCTTAAATTTTTATTTTCTCTCTTTCCTCCTCTCTTCCCCAAGCCTTATAATGTCTTCTTTAGTAATATTTGTTGGGTAATTTCCAGTTAGGCAAGCCATACAGAGTTCTTCTTTTTTTAATCCTATGGCTTTAACAAGACCGTCTATTGACTGGTATGTAATAGAGTCTGCACCTATAATTTTTGCTATTTCTTCTTCTGTTCTTCCATATCCTATTAGTTCTTCTGAGGTTGGAAAATCTATTCCGTAGAAGCACGGATGTTGAATTTTTGGGCATGTTGAAAAAAAATCTATTTTTTTCGCGCCCAGTGAACGTATAGTTTCAATTATGCGTTTCGAAGTTGTACCGCGCACAATGCTATCATCAATAAGGGCAATTTTTTTATCACATATTTGCGATTTCACAAAGCCCATATTTTCTACCACCCGTTTCCTACCTTTTTTTGTAGGTTCTATAAACGATCTCTTCTTTTTTTCATACCTGTCCTTTATTAACGCTTCCCTCACCTTTATTCCATGTTTTTCTCCAAATCCCTGCGCAGCTGGTCTTGCAGTATCTGGCACAGGTATAACAACATCAGGTATTTCACCCAATTCTAATCTCTTCCCAAGGTCAAGGCGAACATCGTATAAGGTCTTTCCTTCTAGAACTGACTCTGGCCTTGAGAAATAGACATACTCAAACATACAGATTTTCTTTCCACGGTTATCTAGGTCATATGAATCATTGCCAATCATAAGTTCCCCGGGGTTTAAGTCTTTAACAGGTTCATATCCAATTTTATCAAGTGCAGCTGTTTCTGACGCAAAACAAATATCCTTTCCACGGTTTCCGTAGACAAGTGGCCGTATTCCATGTGGATCTTTAAATGCAATTAATTCATCACCTACCAAGGCAACTGCGGAATACGCACCTTCAGCTCTTTTCATAACATTTTTAACAGCATCTGGTATATCTTTTTCTTCTTCTAACTCTTTTGCAAAAAATTTTAGCAAAATTTCCCCGTCTGATGTAGAATTTATTTTTATTTTATTTTGAGCTAGCTCATTTTTCAATGTTTCGCAATTTGTTATATTCCCGTTATGGGCCAGTGAAATCGGTTTGTCGAAAATTTTGTCATCATAAAATGGCTGTGCATCTCTATCTATATATTTATTTGGACCGATAGTCGGATATCTGACATGCCCTATTCCAACAGAACTTTTTAAAAATCCTACTTCAGGTTCCAGCTCCCATACAAGACCTATTTTCTTTTTTGGTCTATTTGGATAAACTGATATGCCGCATGAGCTTTGACCCCTGTTTTGCAATTTTTTCAAGGCTTTTACTAGTTCTTCTGGAGCATTTTTTGATTTTATGCCGACTATTCCGCACATATATAAACCAAGTCCTGTCGATATACTACTATTTTGTTTTACAAAAGCTTTTTATATTATGACTGTCTTGTAGAAACTTATTATAATCAAAATAATTTAAATTTTGGTTCTTCTAGTCCGTTTTTTGTTATTATGAACTCTACCCTTTTGCCTTCTGGCAATGAGCGATGCTTTCTTACTATTCCGACTCTGTGATTTGGTTTGTCTGTTTTCTGCAACTCTACCAATGCTTTTGACCAATATCTTGCGATGGTCTTTGATGTCATTTCTATATCTTCCTTACCAGAGCCTGTCGAATAAATCTGATTAGTCACTAATACTGGTATGTTTTTTTCCCTTGCTATTTTTGAGAGCTGTGAATACTGTGTAGCCAATTGCCGATTTATATTATGAAAATTTTCCTGATTAATTTCTAACCTGTAAAGTGCTACTAGAGAATCTACTATTATAAATTTGATTTTTTCTTTCTCAGCAACATCTTTGAGCTGATTTACTATTTTTACCTGCTCTGCCCAATTTTCAGGTCTGAAAAAAATTATCCTTTTCAGAATTTCTTCACTGTCTGTTAATTGTCCTAAACGCTCAAGGGAGAAATTATTTTCTGTATCTATGAAAATTATTTTTCCATCATTTACAGATAATAGTGACGATAATGCTATATTTGTTTTTCCACAGCCTGCTGGGCCATAAACATTTGTAACAACTCCGTATTCCAATCCACCGGCCAATATCTTATCTATTGGTGAATTTGTTGGCAGCCTTTGGACATTCATGATTATCTAACTAAAAGAAAAATATTAATGCTTACTTGTTATTGTTTACATAAACAATAACTTTAAATAGTTTTTATTACCATCATTTTATTGGATTTAATATGACAACTAAAAAGAGGGCAGTTATTATCCGCTTTTGCACTAAATCAGAAAAATTCAAGTCGCCGAGTGAAAGAAACACATTTTTTAGAGGACTTTATGGATGGAAACAGGTGGTAATAAAAAATACAAATGGAAAGATAAAAAGATATGAGTATTACAGGCGTGGTTTACTTGACGAAGTTCCACATATAAAAATAGATAACTCGGTTTTTATAGTTGCCCTAAAAGAAATGAAACGAATGATAGATTATTTTAATAAGTGGTCTAATAAAGTTGAATGGAATATGAGAAAAATTATATTAGAAGATGATAATGATATTTAATAAAGGAGGTAATTTATATGTTTGGGAAGCAGAATCCACCTGAAATGCGCTTAAGGGTAGGTGAATTAACTGACAGAACAGACTATGGAAGAGGTATAGCAAGGGTTGACATAAAAGTTCTGCAGAAATTGGGTGTAAAAGAAGGAGATATCATAGAAATAGAAGGAAAAAATTCAACCGGGGCTTTAGCTGTCAGGGCTTATCCGTCTGATATAGGTAAAAAAATAATAAGAATAGACGGAATTGTTCGAAGAAATGCAGGAACAAGTATAGGAGAAATGGTTAAGATAAAAAAGGCAGATGTGAAAGACGCTGAATACGTTGTTGTAGCTCCTGCGCGAAATGATGTTATTGTTAAGGCAAACCCAGAATTCTTTAAGAGAAAATTATTGATGCGACCTTTTAAAACAGGAGATATAATAATACCAAACCCTGTTGTCAGAAGAAGGGGAGATCAGGATTTTGACTCTTTCGAAGACCCATTTAATGAATTATTAAAGTCATTTGGAATTACGGGCGTTAACTTTAATTTTGGAAATAACTTTTTAGGTGGTTTTGGTGAGCATAAATTTATTATTGTGAATACAAGGCCAAAAGGCATTGTAAGAGTTACAGAATCTACAGAGTTAGAAGTTAAAGAAAGAGCAGAAGCTCCTGTTAAGGAGGAGGCGATACCAGAAGTTACATATGAGGACTTGGGCGGGCTTCATGAAGAGATAAGAAAAGTTAGAGAAATGATTGAACTTCCATTGAAGCATCCCGAATTATTTGAAAGACTTGGGATAGAACCGCCAAAAGGGGTTTTATTACACGGTCCGCCAGGAACAGGTAAGACTCTGTTAGCAAAAGCTGTTGCAAACGAATCTGGAGCTCATTTTATATCTATAAACGGCCCTGAGATAATGAGCAAATGGTATGGCCAGAGTGAGGAAAATCTTAGAAAAATATTTGATGAAGCCTCGAAGAATGCACCATCAATTATATTTGTGGACGAAGTAGATGCAATAGCACCAAAAAGGGAAGATGTGACAGGAGAAGTGGAAAGAAGAGTTGTTTCACAACTACTGACACTAATGGATGGGTTAAAGTCAAGGGGCAAGGTTATTGTTATAGCAGCTACAAATAGGCCAGATGCTGTTGATCCCGCCCTGAGAAGACCAGGAAGATTTGACAGAGAGATAGAAATAGGCGTTCCAAATAAAGAGGGAAGAAAGGAAATACTAGAGATTCATACAAGAGGCATACCAATATCCAACGATGTTGATTTGGATAAACTTGCAAATATAACATATGGATATGTTGGTGCTGATTTAGAGGCATTAACAAAAGAGGCAGCAATGCACGCACTTAGAAGGGTAACATCAGAGTTATCAGAAATAAAAGAAGACAAGCCACTGCCAAAATCTATTTTGGAAAAACTTATTGTCACAAAAAAAGACTTTGACTATGCTTTGAATATAGTCGAGCCTTCTGCCATGCGTGAAGTATTGTTAGAGATACCAAATGTTTCATGGGATGATATTGGCGGGCTTGAGGAAGCAAAGGAAAAATTGAAAGAATCTGTTGAGTGGCCTTTAAAATATCCAGATAGATTTAAAAAACTTGGAATAAGGGCGCCATCAGGAATTTTGCTGTACGGTCCGCCAGGAACAGGCAAGACTCTGTTAGCAAAAGCTGTTGCAAACGAGTCTAATGCCAATTTCATAGCTATAAGAGGACCTGAAATAATGAGCAAGTGGGTTGGAGAGTCAGAGAAACGGATAAGAGATATATTTAAAAAGGCAAAGCAAGTATCACCCTCAATAATAGTTTTTGACGAAATAGATTCTCTTGTTCCTGCCAGAGGTTCTTCTATAGAAACGCATACAGAAAGGATCGTTTCACAGATACTTACAGAAATATCCGGACTTGAAGAGTTGCATGGCGTTGTTGTTATAGCAACAACGAACAGACCTGATATACTTGATCCGGCTTTGTTAAGGCCAGGTAGATTCGAAAGGCAAATACTTGTTCCAACTCCAGACGAAAAAGCAAGGCTTGAAATATTTAAAATATATACAAAAAAAATGCCAATCAGCAAAGATGTTGACCTGAAAGAGCTTGCAAAAAATACCAAAAACTATACTGGCGCAGATATCGAACTGATATGCAGGGAAGCTGCGATGAACGCTTTGAGGCGTGGAGAAAATGTTGAAACTATTACAAAAGAAGATTTTGAAAAAGCGCTTAAAGAAGTGACACCATCTGTTTCAGAGGCCATGAATAAGTTTTATGAAAAAATTTTAACCAATGTAAAAAAGACAACGCAGGAAGATTTGGACTACACACAATAAAGTTAAATTAACTAAAATTATATAAATACCCAAAATAATTTATAATTGGAGGTTTTTTAATGGCTATGAAAACTCTGAAAAAATTAGACGTTATGTCTGTTGCAAAAATCTATTCAGTGGTAATGGCAATTTTTGGGTTAATTGCAGGTATTTTTATATCGTTATTCGGAGCAACGGCTGGAGCATTGTTTGGTTCAGTTATGGCAGGAGTTGGTATTGGGATATCCGCAATCATAGTGGCAGTAATTGTCTACGCAGTTGCTGGTTTTATCACAGGTGGCCTAATAGCAATAATATATAACTTTGTTGCCAAAAAAATTGGCGGAATTAAGTTTGACTTAAAGTAGCTGGGCTGAATTAAAAAAAAGATTGGCAATAGTTTTTTTATTGCCAGAGTTGTTGAAGGCGTTTCTAGAGATGTTTATCCTAACTTGATTACAGAAATAGAGATATGCTTTTTCCAATCTTTTGGCAGAATTTTATTAATTTTCAACTCATTTAGTGATATTTTTTCCATATGCCCAGAAAGCTCAAAAAATTTTTTACAATCGTTTTTATTTCAGTTCCAGCAGAAAAGCAGACACCAAATATAGGAAATTGTATATGTTGATATATTTCTATCCCAAGGCGCGAGTTTGCAATTATTTTAAAATCTTCTGGCATGTCTTTTATTTTATATACTGAACCATCTGCTACAAAGCGTTTTTTAAGCCCAAGTGTAATGGGAGAATGGGCCTTTATAATAATCGCTCTTTTATTTTTTATATTACCTTCAGATTTTGCACCAAATACTTTGGCAACTATTGCTGCAGACTTTCCAACTGCTAAGCATGGGGAGGATAAATTTTTAACTATTTTTTCACATGCATTTTCATCAATATTGTTAGAAAGTATAACAGCATCTGCTTTTTTAACTGTTTTCAAGGCTTCTTTTGACTTTATGATATTTTCTTTGGTCACAAAGTTTGTAAATCCTTGCCCATCATCAATAACCACAACCATGATATAATTATATCAAAAAAGAATTTAAAACTCTGTTAAGAAAATTATAAATATTTTATTTTGCTCTTATTTCTGTTGTGACAATCGGCTCTTCTGCTACTATTACAGTATGTTCTGCCTGACTTATCGGCTCTTTATTTATCTCGCTAAGGACAGGATAGTCGTAGATAATGTTTTTTTGCTCGAGCTCTTTTAAGGCAACCAACAGTCCAAATCCTTGCACAGGCAGCCATCGCAGCGCAAATGGGAGACCATTATATCTTTTTGCGAAATTCATAATTAATTTAGCATTTCTATTTCTGACAGGTTTGGGGTTGATTAGCATGTATATTTTTTTTTCAGCAATGTCTTTTATTTTTCCGGCACCGCTCGGAAGTGTAGCAAATGGCTCTATAGCTATGACTTGCCCTTCTTTCAACTGGTATGTTGTTTTGCAAGATACGTTAAGTATTTGCGGTTGTGCATGAAGATTAAATCTTTCCAGTCCATGCCCAGTAAGGTTTGATATCGGCAGGTACCCATAACTCTTTATTATTTTTTCTATTGTGGCTGATATTTCTTCTAATTTTCGACCAGGTGTGCATAATTTTATTGCTTCGGATAGCGCGTTTTCAACAGCTTTTATAAGAGTTTCATAAGATTTATTATATGTAACAGAGCATGCAGTATCTCCTATATATCCATCTACGTGGGCGCCGACATCTATTTTAACAAGGTCGCCCTCTTTTATAACACGCTCATCATTGGAAAGAGCTGTATCATGTGCAGCGCGTTCATTTATAGATATATTTGTTGGGAATGCGGGTTCGCCACCAAGCTCTCTTATTTTTTCCTCAGTTTTTTGGCATATGTCTCTAATTTTTGCACCCGGCTTGGTCATTTGTCTTGCAAATTCCCTAGCCTCGCCAGCTATTTTGCCAGCCAAGATATATTTTTTCTTTAGTTCTTCGTTCATAGCGTCATCTCGAAATAATTTATCTTAACGGTTAACTATTAATTTGTTATTCTTTCCAATATTTTTTGTTTTTTTGATAATTTTTTTCAGCTTCAAATATGTATTTTAAGAGTTGCTCTTCGTCCTTTGGAAGTTTTGCAAGGATGCGCGCCCCTGTTTCAGGGCCAACTCCCCTTGCCGCCTGAACCATTGCAAATTTTTTGCCATAGGTTATCATAAGACTCGCAGTTCTTTGCATTTTTTCAATTTCTTTTTTTTCTTTTTTAGTTAGCTTAACTGATTTTTCTTTTTTAAGTAATTTGAGCGCATTGTTATTATATTTGCTTAAGACAGCCAAAAGGCCAGACCCACATTTTGGGCATACTGGCTGGTTTTTTATATTTTTTACGCTTTTTACAATATGGTAGTTGAGGCAATGCGTGCATATGAGCTGAAGCTTTGTATTAAGCAGGCGTTTCTTGAAGGCCCGGAAAATTTCATGCTTTGGCGTTTTAGGTTTCATAATTTCTGAGAACTGGTATAATAGCCCTATCTCCCCAAGTGGGGTCAACTTTTTTATAAATTTTATTTTTATTTGGCCATTCTTTATCATGTCCAAAATTTTCTTTGTATTTGCTAAGTCCATCTTCTCCTTGAAAATCTCCTTTAATGTTTCATCATATAGAGGTGAGTTACGATATATATCTATAACCTTAGGTAAGCTGATGTTTTGAAATTTTACATTTCTTTGCATAACTCCAAATCTTTTGGCGACGTGGATAAACCGCCATTTGAAAAGTGAAGAGCGTTCAAGGTTTTTTATTAGCGTGTTTTTCATGTCATGCGCATTATTTAAAATTTTTATTACCTGTTCTGGTTTTGCAAAACTCTTTATAATTATTCTGTACGGATCTGTCTTAAGCTGAACAGAAATTCCAGTTTCTTCGCTTATTATGAAAGAAAGATAACGACCAAGTGTATTGTTAACGAGAGAGCCCGCACATGTGTGCAGTATTAAAAAATCTTGATGCTGTTCTAATAACCAGTTATAAAAATCTGGGACAAAATATTTTTTTTGCTTTTTTATAGTTTTAATCATATTTTTTACTCCAAAATCATTTACATGATATTGCTGTTTAATTTTTTCTATTATATTTTTTTTAGAATTCAACGCTTTTGCTATAGTTTTTCTTAGCTCTCCAACCTCTTTGGCAACAGTTAGTGAGACTGGAATTAGTTCACCTTCCCATGCAGGAACAGCAGACTGCATGTCTTCAAATGGCTCTACAAATACTTTATTTTCAGATATGTCTACTATTTTCCATGTTCTTCCCCTGAATACAAAGCTATTGCCGGGTTCTCCATATTCTGCAACAAATCCTTCGTCTAAATATCCAACTGGTTCGTTCTCAACTACACTTATTACTTTATATCTCCAGATGTCTGGTATAGTTGAAAGATTTTCATAATAATACTGCCACGCTTTTCTGGACCTTCTTAACCGGTAATTTTCACCACAGCTGTTTTTATTAGCTTTATATGGGCTAAGCCAAAAGAAATGGAGGTTTGCCAGGAATTTTATAAGTTTTATAAATTCTTTTTCTTCCATCTTTCTAAATGGATATGCTTCCTTAATGATAGAAAATATTTCTTTGCTAGTTATTCCGTATTTTTCTAATGTTAGCCCCACAATCTGGGAAGCAAGAACATCTTTTGGCTCTTTGTATATTTTTATCTTTTCTAACCGCTTTTCTAAGGCGCGCTTTGCTATAACTGCTGATTCAAAAATATCATCGTCCGAAGACGCTAGGATAATGCCTTTTGATTCTTCTTTTATTGTGTGGCCAGATCTCCCAACACGCTGAATAAGCTTTATTGTCTGTCGTGGTGACATATACTGAATGACTGTTTCAATAGACCCTATATCTATTCCAAGTTCAAGAGAAGACGTACATATAAGCGTCTTAAGTTTTTCTTTTTTGAAATTTTCTTCTATATTTATCCTCGCTACCTTCGATATAGATGAGTGATGAACATCTTGTAAAAACTCTTTATCCAATTGTCTTAATCTCGATGATAAAACCTCTGCTGTTTGTCTGGTATTTGTAAACACAAGCGATGATTTATGGTTGTTAATAATTTTATATAAGGCGTTTAATCTTGCTGCTGCTGATTCTGTTATTAACAGTTGATCTGCTGTTTTTTTTGCATTTTCTTCTGGCAGAATTACCTTTATTTTAAATTTTTTTTCACTATCTGCTCTGATTATTTTTACATTTTTTCCGAGAAATTCAGCAACTGCTTTTGGTGATCCGACAGTTGCAGATAAACCAATTCTTTGGAAATCACCAGCTATATTTTTAAGTCTTTCAAGAAGCAATGAAAGTTGTGTCCCGCGTTTATTTTCACACAATTCGTGTATTTCATCGACTATTACAAACTCAACGTTTCTGAGATGTTTTCGCATTTTTTTACCGGGCAAAATAGCACCCAACGTTTCTGGAGTTGTTATGAAAACCTTTGCCGGCATTTCTCTCTGTTCTTTTCTTTCTTGCTGGCTCGTATCCCCATGCCTAACAGTAATATCAATGTCAAGATTATCTGCCCACCAGAATAACCTTTTTAACATGTCTCTGTTCAAGGATTTGAGAGGAGTTATATATAAAAGGGATACCGGTTTCATTTTTTTTCTATGAATTATGTCTAATAAAGGGAGGAAAGCTGATTCTGTTTTTCCAGAGCTTGTTGGAGCTATTATTAATACATTTTTTCCACTAAGAATTTCAGGGATGCCCATTTTTTGACTGATTGTCGGTTCTGTAAACCCTTTTTTTTCTATAAGTTTTTGGATTTCTTTTGAAAATTGTCTGAATACCATTATTTACAACCTATTGATTTTCTATATCTTTAAGACGGCCAAGATATGTGCCATCAACCAAATATATCTTTGCTGCCTTTATATCAATTTTTTTAGCAATCGGCCCAAGTAATTTATTCCCTTCCAGATTATTGACAGGCGTAAGACCACATAGCTGGTTAAAGGGCGGCATTATTATTAATTTCTTTTTTTCACCTTCAATTTTAATATTACCAACAACCCAACACGGCTCTATAAATATACCGCCAAGAGCATCTTTTAGTTTAACTCCCAGATGATTATGCCCTATTATGATTGTTTGTTCAGAGCATTTTGTTATATTTTTGTGGCCATGTGTCAGAAACGTATGATTTATTGAAAAGGAAGGCACAATTTTTATTGATGTGAATTGGGCTAGCTCTTTTTCTAGGTTGCCATCGTGATTTCCTTTTACAATTATAATTTCATAATTTTTTAATTTCTCGAAAAAATAAAATAGTTCCTGCTTGTCAAAGTCTTTTGAATACAAAGCATCTTTGACATCACCCAGTATTATCAATTGCTTAGTTTTTAGTTTTTTTATTAATGCCACCACTCTTTTCGCAAGCGATTTTGTCTGTTTTGGTACAGTTATATTATTTTTCCAGAATTTTCTTTCTACCCCAATATGCAAATCTGCAATGATAACGGTTTTCTTTAGTTTTACTGCTGGCCAGTTTTTAACAAACATATCTTCATTTTAACTAAAATCTTTTTAAAAATCGTATACAATTATAGGACATGGAAAAAGAAGTTATATATGGTATATTCATTGGCGCTGGTGTATTATTTTTATTAATGCCGATATTCCTTTCTTTTGGCATGACAAAACACACAGCTATACTTTTATATTATTCTGTTCCTGTTACAGGTGCCTTAACTGGTTACGTACTCTCTAAGATAAGGAATTCACCAGATTTAACCACCAGTAAAAAAATCAATGAAACGGGTAGTATTCTTGGAAAAGATGTTAAAATAACTACGAATAATGGCGCTTTATCTGGTAATGTCAAGGCAGACGGCTCCAAGGTTATTATATTAACCGAAAATGATGGAGCTGAACATTTAGTAGAGAAAAATAAAATTATTAGTCTTGAGCTTCTTGATGCTGTCTAGCCCATTTGGTATGGATTACTATCGAATTGGGCGAGAAATCGAACTAGATTCTCAACTAAAATTAGTTAATAGTTCCATTGGGTTGATTTGATATTTGGCAGCTCTATATTAGAAGAAATATTTGCCAGCTTTTCTGACCATTCTGCCATCAAATCCTTATGCTTTTCCCATATATCATCTATTTTATGGATTTGGCCTGTGCAATATTCTGTTATTTCTCCCATGTTCTCTTCTTTAAAACACGAACCTGCTGGTGTACTGAACTCTTCTTTCACCATATTGAAATTTTTGGCAGATTTCAGAATACCCATATTGGTTGTTAAAACCCATGTTTCCTCAAGTGTGTTATTATTGATTATTATTCGCTCTATTTTTAATTCTGGATTTGTCAGACTTTGACTTATTTTTAGTGTACCATCATTTGTTGCTGTTAGTTCAAAAGAGCCAAAGGATGTATCAGTTTTATATGAAAAAATTTTCGGTCCAAATGTTTTTTCAGCAGTGCCTGGGTATTTTTGTGCATCCTGCGTGTCAAAGTCGGTTTCATTTAAAATACCAGCCACAGGGTATTTATAGTCAGAAATAGCTGACATGGTTATTGAATTGGATAAGAAGGGGATGGAAAGAAGAGAAAGAACAAGGCCGATAACCCCGATAGTTCCCAAATCCATGTTATCCCATCCATTTATGCCTAGCTAAGAGCATGTCATTGAGTCGGAATTTCCAGGTGCTGATACTTGTAAAGTCTTACCAGATGTAGCATCCTCAAGGGTGTTACAAGTTGCTACTGCTCCTGGTGCCAAATCTCCACTACAACCAGGGCTGCTGTCTGCTACATTATTAACTAGAAAAACAAGATCAGTGTCGATATTAAAGGTCTCTGTTCCGCTGTTTCTTATCGTAGCGTTACCACCAGAACAGCTTTCTATCCTCACTCTTTGGCCCATCTGCCTAGTTTGTTGTGTACTCTGGTTTTCTATACTACCTCCTATACCAAGTGCAATACGGTTAAACCATACATATGCAAATCCTACAAGTGCTATTGTTATCAATAACAACAAAACTATAGCAATAACAGGAGTAATACCTTTTTTCATGAAGTCACCTCAGATTAAATAATAGTTGTTAACTAAGATATAATTGAATAATTCTATATTTATAGTTTATGGTTTAGATAGATAGAAACTATAAATACAAATTTTTCTAAATCTAAATAAGGTGTTATCCATGGAAATTATAAAAAAGACGAAAAAATTGCTTAAGGAAAAACCAAATATGCTTGATTATGAAAAGACAAGAAGGGCATTCAGCTGGAAAAAGGCTGAAAAAGAGCTTGGGTGGTTTTCTCCAGGCCATATAAACGCTGCCTATAATGCTGTTGACAAACATATTAAAACATGGCGAAAAAATAAGGTAGCTCTTTATTGGGAGGGGGATGATAAAAGAAAAGAGTATAGCTTTTTAGACCTTTATACACTGTCTAATAAGTTTGCAAATGTCTTAAAAAAGTTAGGCATTAAGAAAGGCGACAGGGTCTTTTTATTCCTTCCACGGGTGCCACAATTATACATAGCTTTTCTGGGTATTCTCAAAACAGGTGCAATAGCAGGTACAATGTTTTCAGCATTTGGCCCAGCCGGGATTCAGGACAGGCTTGGTGATAGCGAAGCTGTTGCTGTTGTAACAACAAAGGAACTTAAAAAAAGAATTTACAAAGTTAAAAAAGACCTGCCAAAATTAAAATATATCATAGTTGTTGACGAAGAGACAAAAAAAAGAGGAGAAGTGAATTACAAAAAAGAAATGATGACAGCAGATGAAAATTTCAAGATATGTAAAACAAAGGCAACCGACCACGCATTCATGCTTTATACATCGGGAACAACAGGGAAGCCAAAAGGTGTTATGCATATACATAGAGCAATTGTGCAGGAACATATGACAATGAAACTTGTTCTTGACATAAAGGATAAAGATGTTTATTGGTGTACCGCTGATCCGGGGTGGGTTACTGGTGTAGCATATGGAATACTTGGTTCATGGTCTAACGGTGCCTCGACAGTTGTTTACTCTGGCAGATTTAATCCTGAAAAATGGTATTCTATAATAGAGAAGTATCATGTGACAGTATGGTATACTGCACCAACAGCCGTTAGAATGCTCATGGCTTCTAATGGCAAACTTGTAAAAAAATATGACCTAAGCAGTTTGAGGCACATAGCAAGCGTCGGAGAACCATTAAATCCAGAGCCTATACGATGGTCTTTGAAAACCTTCGGCATACCATTTCATGATAATTGGTGGCAGACCGAAGCAGGAGGCATAATGATAGCAAACTATCCTTGCATGGATATAAGACTTGGCTCCATGGGCAAGCCAGTTCCGGGTGTTGAGGCAGCTATAATAGATGAGAAAGGAAGAAAACTTTCTGCAGGAAAAGAGGGAATACTGGCTATAAAGCCGGGATGGCCATCTATGATGCAGACAATATGGAAGAATAAAAAGAAGTACAATAGTTATTTCCTTGGTAAATGGTATATAAGTGGAGATCGGGCTTATAAAGATAAAGACGGATATTTTTGGTTTGTTGCGCGTGATGATGATGTTATAAAAACTTCAGGAGAGAGGGTTGGTCCATTTGAAGTTGAGTCAGCGCTTGTCGAACACCCAGCTGTTGTAGAAGCTGGTGTAATAGGAAAGCCAGATCCAATTAGAGGAGAAATAATAAAGGCATTTGTAAAACTAAAAAAAGGAGTAAGGCCATCAGAACGGCTAAAAAAGGAGCTTTCAAATTTTGTCAAAAAACACCTTGCTGGCCATGCCTATCCGCGAGAAATAGAATTTGTTGATAAGTTGCCAAAAACAAGGAGTGGCAAGATCGTGCGGCGCGTATTAAAGGCAAAAGAGCTTGGTGAAAAAATAGGGGACACGTCAAGCCTAATGGAATATTGATATAATTATTTTTGCATCAGACTGGAACTAAAATTCAATTGTTTTAATAATTTTTTCTTTAGCTTTCTTATATTTTTTAACTAGGCTCTTTATTCTTTTTTTTAGTAATTCCTCTTGCCCATCGAGATAATACCAATATGCATATTGGCCGAGACGAAGGCCCTTTATGTGCATACGCCTTATTCCAAGCCCCCTTTTGCTGGATATATGGTAAAACTCGTTATGTTTTGGTATTTTTTTCTTTAATTCGCTTGCTGCTGTTGGGCCATTTTTTCTTAGAAAATTCCTGAATTCCATTAACGCGCTGTTTTTTGGTTTTCTTTTTTTTACGAGCCAGGCATACGCAGTTGAATAACTTATGTTTAAGCTCTTGGATATTTCTTTGGCAGATGCTCCTTTTTTTGCAAGCTCAAGAAATTGGCTATATATTTTATTGTAAAATTCCTTTCCTTTTCGCATTTATGCCACTTATGAAAAATATAAGGCGGCTCATTAGCTACCCATATGTTCATCGAATTCCATGCGCATTTTGGTGCTAACCTGTTCTCGCACCGGGACGGTTAAATCATTGCCGCAATTAATAATTGATAAAAGGAATATAAAAACTATTCTTAACGTATAAAATAGAGACGAATCTCTCTTTCTCTTTTGCATCTGTCAAAGTTACATACAACTATTTGTTGCCATGTTCCCAAAACCAGCTGGCCATTTTCAATAGGAACAGCAAGGCTTGGCCCTATTAAGGAAGCGCGCAAATGACTTGCTCCGTTTCTGTCTCCCCATGTTTTGTGATGTTCATAATCAGCATCCATAGGAGCGATCTTTTCCAGACAATCTAAGAAATCTTTTACAAGGTTTGGTTCATATTCAATTGTTGTCACAGCTGATGTAGAGCCCTTTGTAAAAATCATTACGACTCCATCTTTTATATTTGATTCATCAACGAACTTTTGTACTTTTTCTGTTATGTTGACAATAGCATTTTCCTTTATTTTAAGATAAATTTTGCATGATTTTATCATTTTCACCATAATTAAAGTTATAAGAAATATTTAATAATTAACACTAAAGAAATATCATGAGTCCTTTTCAGATATTTATATACCTTTTTATTTTAGCTCTTTTTTCTGCATTTAGAGCTTACTTACAAAAAGATATTTTTGATTTATCTCCAAAAAAATTTGAGCGCTTATGTTCACAAATTCTTGAAAAGGATGGATATAAAACAGAATGGAAAATGGGCTCTTTTACAGGAAAGCATCAGATAGACATAACAGCTGAAAGGGGATTGCTCTTCAATCGGCTTTTCAAAAGGAAATATTTTGTCGAGTGCAAGAGGTGGTCAAGGCCAGTTGGCATAAAGGAGATAAGAAACTTTTATGCTAAAATAGAAGATGAAAGCAAATGGTTGAAAAAGAAATATGGATTATTTATAACATCCTCTTCTTTCACAAGGCCTGCCAAAAATTATGCAAAAAAGAAAGGAATAATACTAATAGACGGTGTTAAACTCAGGCAACTTGCTATAAAACATGGGTTTGCCCAATCAAGGGGATGGGTTTTTCTGAAGACAATTATAGTTTTATTTTTGGCCACGTATCTACCATATGTAATTATTCGGATGATTAGGTAAAGACCGAAAAAAATCAGAAGATTTTTAAACTGTTGAGCTAATTATAAATAGAGGGGTGATTTGGTGAGGATTAAATTATTTTTAATATTATCCATTATAAGTCTGATTCTATTGAGTGGCTGTGTTGACAAATATATTGGTGGAAAAATAGCAAGTTATACTGCCGGAAAAATAGATGAGCCGTCTTTGAGTTATAGTCCGCCTTCATATGATTATGTTGAAAAGCAGTATAATCATAAAGAATACGACTTGCCACTTTTAGAATTACCTGAAAATTATGAGAGAGACATTAAAGGCAAGCTTGACTACAACCTAAACGAAAAGCAAAAGCAACAACTGTTGAATAATGGTGTTGTGATAATTTCTGGAGATGCTTTTGGGAACAATTATGATAGATTTGAACTAGCTTTTAGAAAACTGACCGATTCGAAGGGTTATGAAGTTGGTGGAAAATATG
>JAGGVU010000018.1 GCA_021157845.1 Candidatus Aenigmatarchaeota archaeon | reverse complement strand
TTTATCTACTTTCTCTATTTTCTCTAAAATTTTTCCTGCAAGAGATGTGAAATTTTTCTCACCCATATTTTCTAGCTTTTTAAAGTTTTTTTTAATTTCATCTGTTTTTTTCATAAGATTTTCGTAACTCATATTTAATTTTTCATAATATTCAGAAACTTCTCCTTCTTTCTTTATTTTTTCTATATAACTTTTAATCGCAGAAAATTGGATAATTTTTATTTGCGTTTTTTTTCTAAAAAGAAACTTAAGATTTATTCTTGACATTCCTCTATCAGACTCTTTAATTTTTTTTCAAGGTTCTCAGTATTATATGTTCCTGTCGTCTTATCCCATATTTCACCATCACAAAAAAACAGCAAAGAAGGAATGGCCTTTACATTAAATAAATCTGCGAGTGCCTTATTTTGTCCCAGATCACATTTCAAAAATTTTATTTTGCCTCCATATTTTTTTGAAAGTTTTTTGAATATTGGAGCGAATGCCAAACAGGGGCCGCACCACTTGGCCCAAAAATCAACAACTACAGGGATATCAGAATACAAAATTTTTTCTTCAAAATTTTCTTCGCTGACATGCTCAATCATTTTTATCCCAACTTTACCTGCTATCCTAAATTTCAGGCAATAGCCTTTACAAATTTTTCTCAAGCCAGCTCCGAACTACTGGCTCCGGAACAGCGCCTGTAAATTCGTCTACAACCTTTCCGTCCTTGAACATTTTTACACTTGGTATGCTCATAACTCCATATTTCTGGCTTGTTAAACGGGCCTCATCAACATTTAATTTTGCCAAAACAAATTTTCCCTTATATTCTTCTGCAAGTTTTTCCAAAATCGGCCCAAGCATTAAACAAGGCATGCACCAACTTGCCCAAAAATCAACAACAACTGGTATTTTTTTTGACTGTTCTATCACCAGCTCGTTAAAGTTATTGTCATTGACATCAATTTTTGTTCTTATATTGCTCCTGCTTATTAATTCGTCTATTTTCTTTTTTTTGATTTTTTCAAGTTCGTCCATATTATTCACCACCTAAATACATAGTCAATAGTGAATAATCTAATCACTACTACTTTAAATATCTTATGGAGTTGTGAATTTAGAACATATTAAAAATCACTAAACTAATTATAAAATAAAGCTAGCTAAACCTCAGGGTGGTTAATATGAAAAACTTAACGAATGTGGGACTAACGGATTTGGAAGCAAAAAAAAGATTAGCTAAATATGGCAAAAATGAAATTAAAAGGACAAAAAAAATAAGCCGTATAAAAATCTTTTTATCCCAGTTTACCTCTCCGTTGATTCTGCTTTTGATAATTGCGGCATTAATTTCTTTTACAATCGGATATCTTCCCGGGCAAGAATCGAGAATTATTGACACAACATTGATTCTCTTAATTGTATTTGTTTCTGGAATTTCAGGATTTTTTCAGGAGTACAAAGCAGAAAGATCTATAGAGGCTTTACAAAAGATGACAACGCCAAAAGCACATGTATTGCGAAATGGAAAAGAAATAGAAATAGATGCAACGAAAATCGTTCCCGGAGACGTTGTTTTACTAGATGCTGGAGATGTAATTCCAGCAGATGCTAAATTGTTGGAGTCTTTTAATTTAAAAGTGGATGAATCGTCCTTAACAGGAGAGTCAGAGCAGGTAAAAAAAAGGGTTTCTGACATGGTTTTTATGAATAGTTTTGTTTATTCTGGGCGTGGAAAAGCGTTGGTCATAAAAACAGGGATGAACACTGAGATTGGAAAAATAGCGGCAAAACTTCAAAAAATAAAAGAAGAGAAAACATCGTTCGAAAAGGAGATTTCAAATCTTAGTAAAAAAATATTCTTAATGATCAGCGGGATTATTGTAGTAATCTTTCTATTGAGCATTTTAAAATATAACTTGTATGAATCGTTACTTACAGCTGTTTCTCTTGCTGTAGCTGCAATTCCCGAAGGGTTGCCTGCTATTGTTGTATTGGCGTTGGCTATTGGAGCAAAGACTATGGCCAGTAAAAATGCGTTGATAAGAAAGCTATCTGTTGTTGAGTCGATAGGAGCTGTTGATATAATTTGTACAGATAAGACCGGAACAATAACAAAAAATGAGATGTCTGTAACTGATTTGTATGCAAACAATGAAGTAATTGATATAGATATTGTTGATAAAGAAGATGTGGACAAACTAAAAGAATTGTTTATTTGCGGAAGTTTGTGTAATAATTCAAAGATAATTTATAACAAAGAGGGAAAAAAATATCTGGGAGACCAGACAGAAATCGCAGTGCTAAAAGCTTCTGAAAAATTCGGATTTTCAAAGGAAGAATTAGAAAAAAATTATGAAAAAATAAATGAGCTGTCGTTTTCATCAGAAAGAAAAATGATGACTGTTTTTTTCAAATACAAAAATCAAAAAATTGCTTATTCAAAAGGAGCTCCTGAAATTCTCATAGAAAAATGTAACAGAATTTATGATTGCGGAAAAATAAGGAAATTGCGAACGGCTGAAAAAAAGGAAATTTTAAAACAAAATAAAAAATTTGCTTCTAAGGGGCTAAGGGTTTTGGGTTTCGCTTTTAAAAAAATATTAAAGTCAGAACCAGATAAAGAAAATAATCTTATTTGGATTGGCCTGGAAGCAATGACAGATCCTCCCCGTGCAGGGGTTAAGGACGTGTTAGAAAAATGCAAAACTGCGGGAATAAGGGTTATTATGATTACAGGCGATAATCCTATAACTGCCAAAGCAATAGCTGATGAAATTGGCCTAAAAAGCGCAGGTGTTTTAACTGGGAAAGAATTGGACCATCTCAATCATAAACAGCTTAAGAAAAAATTAGAAACAGGTGTAAATATATTTGCAAGAACAACACCTCTTCATAAATTGAGGATTCTTAAGATTTTACAAGAAAAAAACAGGGTTGCCATGACTGGAGACGGGGTTAATGATGCATTGGCCCTGAAAAAAGCAAATGTTGGGGTGGCCATGAATATTAGAGGTACTGATGTTGCAAAAGAATCAAGTGATATGATTTTACTTGATGATAATTTTGTGACAATTGTAGCAGCTATAAAAGAAGGGCGAAAAATTTTTGATAATATAAGAAAATTTATTAATTATTTACTTGTATGTAATTTTGCAGAAGTTGCTGTCTTATTCATTGCTACACTATTTTTGACATTAAAAGAGCCTATTTTATTACCAGTACAAATTTTGTGGATTAATTTATTAACTGATGGCATGCCTGCCCTTGCTCTTGGGCTTGATCCGGCAAGAAAAAATATCATGTCTGATCCTCCAAGGAAAAAAAATGAGCCTATAATAAATAAAAATTTATGGTGGCTAATAGTAACAATAGGAATTAAAATAACTTTTATTTTACTTGGTACGTTTTTCTTGGTTAGAAGTATTTCTGGGCTAGAAGAGGCGAGAACAGCTCTTTTTACAGGATTTATCCTTTACGAGTTTGTAAGAATTGGGTCCATAAGATATCAGGATAAATTAGGTTGGCTGTCAAATAAATGGCTTCTTGGGTCTCTTATAGTTTCTCTCCTATTACAATTATTAATAATATACTCCCCATTAAACAGTTTATTTTACGTAGTCCCGCTCGGATTATATAGTTGGATGGTTTTAATTTCAGGTACAATAGTTGGTTATGTGCTGGCTGTAGAAATAACAAAAGTTGTTACAAGATTTGTTAAAGGCTAAATATCTTTGACAATATAGTAAGTAAACGCGTACATAAATTAATTTTTGATCATGCGTTGCCTTTTTCTTTCAACTAAAAAGATTATAATTTACCGACATAATCTTTTTATTCTGGTCAAGACAAAATAACAAACATGTTTACATTATCAACAGGCCTCAGAAAGAAACTATCAAAACATATAATAGCAAGTATGAATATGAAAGAAGGAGAGAGTTTACTAATCCGGGCTGGTCTCCATGAGCAGGAACTTGCTGAGCAATTATCGATAGACGCGATGAAGACAGGTATAGATAGCTTACTGTCTACAACTTCCGATAATTACACAAAATCTGTTTATAAAGAAATACCAGTCAAATTTCTGAAAAAACCATCAAAGTTGAGCTTAAAAATGGTTGAGGCACTTGACAATTTGATAAGCCTGGAAAAACCAAAGGACCCAAGAATATTGGAGAATATATCACATAAAAAGATAGCTGCTGCTGTAGCAGGCGGGCAAAAACTTTCAAAAAAAATGGACAAACTTGGCGTGAAATGGTGCTACGTTGGATATCCTTCAGAAGAACTAGCATCAAAACTTGGTATTTCTATTAAATTGCTTAAGCGGTTTATAATAGACGGAATACTAATAAAGAAAAAAATATTAATAAAAAAATCTGCCTTTTTATATAAAAATCTATTAAATAGCGAATTCGTGAAAATTACAGATGATTATGGAACAAACATCACATTAAAAATAAAGGGTAGACGAATAAACATAGATGATGGATTCATAAGTGACGAAGATATAAGAAAAAAAGATGTTGGCGGAAATTTGCCAGCTGGAGAGGTTTTTATTCCACCAGTTGAAACATACGGCGATGGTGTTTTAATTTCACCAAAAAGGACAGATATATATACCGGAAAAATGATAAAAAATATAAAATTGGTTTTTGAAAAGGGAAGACTTAACTTGAAAAAGACAGAAGCTGAAAAAAACGAGAGAGCATTAAAAGAAACCATAAAGAAGTCTATCATGATCGATAGAAAATATTATTCACCTATAAGAACAACAAATGTGGCTGAACTCGGAATAGGGCTAAATCCCATCATCAATAAAATAATAGGTTATCTTCTGACAGATGAGAAGATTGGCGGAACAATACACATAGCAATCGGAAAAAATAATATGTATGGTGGCCGCTCTGATTCATGCCTTCATTGGGATTTCATATCCAACAAAGGTATAACACTAGAAATTATAAAAGGAAGAAAAACTAAAATATTAATAGAGCGGGGTAAAATTAAAATGGGTGATTAAAATTCCGTGCGGAAAAAAGAGAAAACGAAAAAAAATGAAGGCTCATAAACTAAAAAAAAGAAGAAAAAAAATGAGGCATAAAAAGAAGAGATAAATTCGGAGTAAAATTTGGATTAGCGGCATTATCAAAGCAAAAGACGTATAGGTGAATCTTTTTTGTATGATAAACTAGATTCTAAAATGGTAAAATTCACCACAAAAAATAAATAGCCAGACTTGTCAATAATTTGGTAAGAGCATATCCAATAAAGAAATTATTTTTATAGCTGTAATTTCTGCATGTATAAAAAATGTATAAATACAGAAAAAAATAATAATTTAGTATGACTAACAAAGACTTGGATAAATATTTAGGAGAAAATATTTATCTTCCTTCTGGTTCCGGTCTGAAGGAATCGGTTTCACGGGAGTATAAAAAGTTCCGAGAAGAAGAGGCAGAAAAAAAATTGGGTATATTTGAAAAATTATGTAAAATATCCAACAGGTTTGTCCACCTGAAATGTCCGGATCTAATTAAAAAAAGAATAGAAGACCCTATTTTCATGTCTGGGCTAAAGGCCTCAGAAGACGAAGTTTTTTCTCTTTTGATATTGTCATTTTTAGTTTCGACGTTAATTATAATACCGTTATCTTTTCTAATTAGCTTTCCGGCAAATATTATTCTCATCTTTATACCGCTCTTTATCAGCTACAATGTTCTAATTTATCCGGCTTTTTATGCGGATGTCATACGGATAAAGGCTGGAAACGAAACTGTAAAGATAATCCTTTATATGGCGATATATCTTTCTTTAAGTCCTGTCTATGACAATGCTGTCCAGTTCGCAGCTGCCAACTGTTCTGGTCCTCTTGGTTTGGACTTTAAAAAAATAATTTGGGACGTTGAGATGGGAAAATATTCAAATATAAAGCAGGCGTTGGGTGCTTACAGCAAAAAATGGTCTATTTGGAATGAAAACTTTGTTACCGCATTAACAAGCTTGCAAACAATAGAAATGCAGAGTGGAGAAGAAGAAAAGCAAGAAACCATAAGCGAGGCATTAAATGATATACTTGCAAGTACGTTTGAAGAGATGAAAAATTATTCAAAAAATCTCAGAACACCATCAATGATGTTGCACTCTTTTGGCATCCTACTGCCAGTTTTTGGATTAATCATGTTTCCACTTGTCAGCATTTTTATGACTAGACAAGTAAATCCTGTTTTTATTGCATTAGGATATACAATTATTCTTCCGGCATTCTTATTGTGGTTTCTCTATAGAACAATATCGCGGAGACCGGCAGCGTTTTCTCACTCTCAGAAAGGCGGCGGCGTAAAGCCAAAAAAATATTTTACTATTTTTGGGAAGGTGCACATTCCAATTTTTTTAACTACAATTTTAATAGGGATTATAATAAGCATACCTGGAATTATATATTTTGGCGGCCTATATTCTGATTATCATAGAATACACACGCAGTTCTCAGGAGAAGATGCTATAAACGAGTGGAAAGAGTATTGCCGAAGAAGCTATAAAACAAATGAGCCGGGAGAAAGTATTTTAGAGAGCAGGATGCTAAAGGATGTGTTTTTTTCCATGTTTCCAATATGGGGAATGAGCATATTTGTAATATTGTATACTTATTTGAGAAGTAATGAAGGAAAGAAGCAAGAAGATTTTATAAGAAAAATTGAACAAGATTTTGAAATTGGGTTGTTTGAACTTGGAAAAAGCCTAAGCGAGAATATTCCAATAGAAAAGGCATTACCAAATATATTGGAAAAATATAAAACAATGAATAGGGAAAAATCACCAATGTACGTCTTCTTTGAAAAGATAATGCGAAATATTAGAAGTCTTGCAATGACATTTAAGCAGGCTTTATTTGATGAGAAATACGGAGTATTAAAAGAATTTCCATCGTCTGTTATTCATGATGTAATGCACACAGTGGCAAGTTCGCTTGATAAAGGCCCAAAAATAGCAGCAAACGCGTCAAAAAATATTGCTAATTATCTTGCAAAGATACGTCAAATAGAACAAATGATTAAAGATATTCTTGATGATGTCGTTTCCTCTCTTAAACTACAGACAAACTTTATAGCACCATTCGTAACAGCTATTGTCGCTTCTATGGCTATTTTGATTGTACAACTCCTTCAGAATATTTCAGTGGCCTTAGGTAGAATAGAACAAATGTTTAACATCGGTTGGAGCAGTGGGGGTGGGCTAACAAACGCTTTGGATATGATACACCTAGAAGAAGTTGTACCACCAACAGTTCTCCAGCTAATAGTTGGTATCTATTTAGTAGAAATCGTAATAATAATATCCGTGTTCTTAACTGGCATAAATAAAGGATTTGATGAAGTCAGCAGAGACATGGTGATATCAAAAAATTTACTAATGGCAATTATACTATATACAGTAGTTTTATTTATAATGGTCATATTTTTCAACCCAATTATTCAGCAGGTTGGACACATAGGTGGTTAGATGGAAAAATCAATTCAGGACTTGATATTTATAATAGGAGCTATTGGTGCTGTTGCTATATTAATTAATATCGTTTACAACCTTCTTCCAACTCAGCCGCAAGAAGAACAAACTGCTTCCGGAAATAAAATTAGCGTAATAAATAAAATATTATACTTTAGCGAAAAATGTTGGGAAGAAAATAGAGGAGCAAAAAAAACGAAAATCTGTTTTGAAGTTAAAATAAACACAACAGAAAATATAAATGAAGATGAGCTGAAGAAGTTTAGCAGAATTCCTGATAAAATAGTTAGCGAAGAGATTAATAAAGAAGGTAAGATAATAATAAAATATGCTGGAGATAAAATAATAATAGAGCGTAGATAAAATGAAAGGGCTTGCACTCAGTGTTATAATTAGCGTTATTATAGCCCTTGTTGGCGTTTCTCTACTTTTGTTAATCATATCTGGCGATTTTCAACAAACTGTAAAAAAAGTTTATTGTGATACATATGTTAAAATATCACAGGCTTTGCCTTCTGGTAAAGAGGGAACGCCTTCAGTTCCAAAATTTTGCATGTTTGAGCAAAAGATAGAAGGAAAAAATATTAGAGAAAATAATAATACAATTGTTTCCCGGATTATATCGGCCCATATAATAGCATGCTGGAAAAAATCAGAAATAGCAGGCATTGACAAAAGCATACCATGCTATGAACTAAGTTTGTCTGGACAGGTAGATGGTGTAACAGAAAAAAATGTAACCGATATATTAATAAAAGAAGATCATTGTGAATCCATAGAAAACAATGACTTTGGATGCGGAACAAAAAATCAAATTTTATGGGAAATCGCAGATGGAACTATAGATAAGGAAAAAATAATTTTAATAAAATATAATGCAGATAAAGATGCTGTAGAGGTTTTAGGATGAAAGCCCAAATGTCTCTTGAATATATAATAAAATTCTTGATCCTTTTGGTTGTTGCTGCCGTAGTCATTGGCATGCTATTTTCATTTTCAGGTGATATTAAAACAAAAATAAGAGATATGTTTGGAAAAGAAAAAGAAATTAAAACAACCTCTATAGAAGCAGATTCCTTTTCAACAGCACAAATAAAAACTTATATGAATTCTTGTTGGGAAAAAACTGGCGAAAGATATAATAAGGACTTCATCTGCTATATACTGAAGGGTGATGTTTCCGGTGTAACTAAAGAAGATTTGAAAAATAGTGTAGATGGTGCTGAAGTGGTAGTAGATGACTTTGATCCCGCAAAAAAAGTTACTATAATAAGATTTGTAGATGTTGGAGACAAAATTGTGGTGGAAAGCTGATTAATAAAATATTTAACTGGGCTAAACCATAATAATTTAGGTGGTTAAATGAAAAGAAAAGGTCAAAAAAGTCTTGAAATGATTATTGGGCTGTTAATCCTTTTAGTTGTTGCTGGTGTCGTAATTAATATTTTTTTAAATCAAATGAAACCTGAAAATTTACCACAGCCAGAAAAAGAATTGAATATAAGAAATTTTAAGGCGAATTGTAAAAGCCTTTGTAATAAGGTTGAAAGCACAGAATATTGTAGAGCTTATTTTGAAAAGGGTGACTGGGATGGAGACGGAGTAAAAAACGAGCTTGTTAAAGTTGGAGAAACGGTTACTTGGGATGCATGCGAAGATAGGGTATACTGTTTTTTGGTAGTTCCCTGCGAAGACAGATTTGGACCAAATTCCATAGAAGGATGTAAAGATATGCTATGTCAAGCGTATATAGAAAAATATAGAGGACTTCCAAATTATTTGGACGAGGCAACAGCTGCTGTCAAAGATGATATAAAAGAAGGAAGATGTAATTTGGATGCTCATGTAGAAGACAAAGATAACTGGTATAAGAGGTATTTTGAAGATGCTGGCTGGTGTGGAACCGGTGGAGGAGGGACAACACCCACTACACAAGAAAGCCCAACAACTACGCAAGGAAGTTCACCTTCTGTAAGTTGTGCTGTGTCTGACACAAATGTAACATGTACATGGAATAACTGCAAAAATCCAGGAACGCTTACGTTGGGAACAACGTCTCTAACATATATACCAAATACAGAAAGTGGATCTTATACATTTTCAAACGTTCCTCCTGGAACATATAACGGACTACTTGTTTGTGAACAAGGAAGCCCAGCCATCTCAGTAACAGTTTCGTAGGTGATTAAATGAAAAAAATTATTGTGGTTTTGGTTTTTTTAGCTGTTTTTTCTTCTTTAGTTTTTGCGAAAGGATGTAGTGATTATTCTGCATATAGATGTCCAAGGCAGGCTGATAATGGAGATTATTGCTGCGTAAGCTGGATGCAAGACTGTACAAAAGATACAAACATACCAAGAGATTTTCCAACAAACTGCTATTCTGTATCAGCTAGTGCTGGAGCTCGTGCTCCACAATGCTTGGGGCATTGTTACTATAAGAGACCATTTAAGTGTAGCATAAAAGATGGAAAAGAGCAGCAAATTTGCAGAGTTGGGTGTAATGATGTATATGATAATGTTGGTGGTGTATTTTACAAATGCTCTGATGAATGTGAGGGAAAAATAAGAGGAGTTGAGTGTGATTCTACGTGTGATCACTTATTAACACCATCGACAACAGTTCCTCCAACTACGGTTCCAACAACAACAATAAGAGATTGCACAAATGCTGGTGGCGTGTGTAAATACAGCATATATAGTTGTAGGTACTATTGCACTGGTAAGGGATATGAAACTGGTAACTGTGTTTTCGGAAGCAAAGAATGCTCCACATGCTGTTGTATATGTTCTGGTACACCGTCAACAACAGTTCCTCCAACTACGGTTCCATCGACAACAGTTCCTAATGGAAACTTTTTGGTTAACATATTAGAGCCAACCGGAGAAAAAGCACAGTTTCAAAATGTTGAAATAAAAATTCAGATAGCAAACAATTATGAAGGGTCAACTTCGCTTTATCTTGGTTTTGATATAGATGGTCCTGATGGAAAACGCGTTGTGTGTACAAAGGGGCATACCTGGGAAGGGTGTTCCGACCCAGTATGGGAAAAGGTAGAATTTGGATATGGAACATGTGACAAAGCATTAATCAGTTCTGGTGAAACAAAAACATGTAGTTCTTCGTTTACAATTCCTGGCGATGCTGCCGAAGGCACATATATAGTAACTGCTGCTGCCTGGGCTGGAATTCCGGGACAAAGCACCAAGTTAGGGGAAGACAGAGCAACCTTTGAAGTCAAGAAAGGATCAAAAACGTACGAATTGGCGTTTTTTGAACTTGACGAAGATGGTGGAAAAAAATATTGTAACGAATGGAACGAAGATAAAAAAGTTAACCCTGAAGAGTTCCCTGTTTGCAAACCCCTTGTAATAGGGTTAAATACTGAGCAGGACCTCAAAACATTATGCTCAGATGGCTGTAGAATAATTATTTATGAAGATGGGAAAAAGGTCTTTGATAAAACCACTAAAAGCTGGAGTGATGACCCATATGCATGCCTATCATCATTTATAAACTTTCCAGGAGATAACATAAAGAACCATGATTATAAGTTAGAGATATATAAAAGTGATGAATTAATTGCAAGCGGTTCTTTAACAGTAACAGAAGAAGAAAAAGATTGTTGTGAAGATGGGGAACTTTGTGGAGATAACGCGCAATGTTGTTCTGGTCAATGTTCAAAGACGTCTGGCGAAAAAATTGGTATTTGTAGCGGGTCCACAACTACAACAGCTCCGCCAGGACCGACAACAACTACACCGCCAGGGCCCACTACAACTGTAAACACGAGTACAACTACACAGACACCAACCACAACATTACCGCCAAAACCGAAAATAACTTGTGACAGATGCGTAGAAGGTCAGGAGTGCTCATGCACATTTAAAATGAATAAAACATGCTCAGCAGGTTTGTTCATAGCAAAAAATCATGGTAGTTCTGAAGCGCTAAAATATCCGGTTGTTTCAAGCATACCTCCTTATGAAATAAAATACACTCCTGAAAAATCAGGAGAGGTTGACATAATTGGCATATGCTTTGATCCTGTCATAACAGTTGGTAGGACAACTGTTAATGTTGAGGAAAAATTCATAAATTGCCCAGCAAATTGTAGTGTAGACGAGACATGTGAGATAACTGCAAAAGGGTGTGAAAGCGGTTTACTGACTGCTAAAAATACAGAAGGTGCTCCTTTAGAGCAGAACATAATAGAAACAATATCCAGTGATCCGTTTTCATATTCATTCACACCAAAAGAAGCTGGAAAAATAAATGTAGTTGGCATTTGCTTTTCGACAGATCCGATAAAAGTTGGAAAATGTGATATACAAATTAACACATCCTCAACAACAACCACATCTGAAACAACTACCACAACCTGAAGCTGATTAAAATGAAGACAGAAGAAAAGAACATGGTTATTTTCCTATTAGCACTTATTGGGATTTTTTTATTTTTAAAAATTATGCCAAATTCAACGCAAACGAATATGATTACTAATAAATTTAGCTGTGAAAGATATGGAACAGAAGTAACATGCAGCTGGTCTGATTGTACAGACGGACTTATAATTATTTCTGGTGGAGAGGAAAACCAAATAAAAGAATTGGAAACACGCCAAGGCACATACACATTTGTCGGTGTAGGAAAGGAAATGCGTTATGCAACGCTGGTATGTGATGAAGGTGTAATTGTAAGAAAAATATTTAGTAAAATTTTTATTTAACTAAGTTTCTTTTTTTGTCGGTAGTTTTTTATATGGCGATACTACATATTCATTAGGTAATATCATGAAAGGAACGCTCTCTATGTGGGTTTGGATAGTTGGTGGGGTTATCGCCGGATTTTTAATATTTGTAATTGCCTATACTCAGTTAATTGGCACGGCTGGAAAAATAACTGAACAGCGAACTTTAGAACAATACACTGAGCTCAAAAATAAAATAAACGACTTGTGCTGGTCTTATTCTGAATCAGAAAATGAGTATAGAATAATTATGAACGAAAATGTTGAGGGAATTTATTTAACAAATAACACAGACAGAGAAGAAAAAAATTTACAAGAAAAAATATTAAGCAAAAATATATCTTCTGGAGACATTTTATGCATAAAAATAAAGAACCAAAGAATTCGTTGCTCAGAATTAGATTGTGATGCAAAAATGCCCTTTATAGGAGCTGTGCCCGAAGAATATTCGCTATCCGCATTGATAGATAAAATAATGAATAGGAGAAAACGTTTTGAATATGATTTGTCCCTTGTTAGAAAAGATTATGTTATAATCTCTTTAAAATCAGAAAAAAATATATCAACAGCTAGTCCAACAACGACAGAAGAGCCTCTTTAGGTGTTTAGATGAAAGGGTCAACTGTAAGCGAGTATATAATTTTAATAGGTATAATTCTTGTAACAATCATAATATTTGCATCAATAAAAAATTTTATGGGCCAAAGCGTTGAAAAGACGGTAGGACTTGGTGTGAGGGGAGTTGCAGAAGATATTGGCCTAACTTTAAACAGATTGGATAGTGAACCGTCTTACAGCTTTATATGTGTCAACATAAGCAGAGCTAACATAAGAGTAAATCAAAGTTTTTTGACTGTTGAAAAGGCTGGAAAAAAATATACAATTGTTGTCCCAGAAAATACCGAAGCAAAAAATCTAGAAGATGCAACTTCTTTTTGTGCTGTTAAATCTGGCAACACAATAAAAATTTATAAGGAAAGGCCTATCTGCAATAATAATTTCATATGTGAACCGGACGAATGTAAGACTGGTTGCAATGATTGTTTTGGACCAAAACAAATCTGTGTGGGTGATGAATTTTGTAATCCAACTATAGGAGAAAATTGTGTTAATTCTCAAGACTGTGCCTGTAATAACACATGTTGCCCAGATGACCCGGCAAGTGATGAAATTGGGTGTACAGATAGTGCTGGAATAGGAAAAGGCCAGCAGTGTTGGTGCGATAACCAGTGCGAAGCTGGGCTAAAATGCAATCCGACACATCCACTATTCACGAATTATAGCAAAGCTTGTTGCGAACCTGGGAAGGTGTGGAATGGAAATGAATGTGTTGTTTCTATATGTAAATATCCATGCGTTGAGGGATGCATCATCCCTGAAAAGTTTGACTGGAGAGATTATGAAGGCAAAAATTGGCTTTCTCCTGTGAGAAATCAAGGAAGCTGTGGAAGTTGCTGGGCATTTTCAGCTGTAGGATCTGTAGAAGGGACATATAACATAGAACAGAATACACCTGGGGTAAATACAGATTTATCAGAACAGGATTTGGTATCTTGTGGCTTTCCTTTGGGATCTCTTTCTGGAGGAGCTGGTGGATGTCGTGGTGGCTTTAGTAGTGACGCGCTCAAATATATAAGAGATGAAAAGATAGTTAGTGAAGATTGTTTTCCGTATAGAGCGGCTGATGTTTCCTGTAATCGTTGTTCATCCTATACTAGCAAACAATGGACTATAGATAATTATCGTCACGTTATGGGAACTGATAATATAAAAAGGGCAATAATTTGTGAAGGTCCTGTTTCGGCTTCTGTAAGGCCTTGGCCTGGCGGTAGAATGGGCCATGCAATAGTTTTAGTTGGTTATGATGATACTATGTCAAATTGCATGATTGGTAAAAATGGTAATGGCTGTTGGATTTTAAAGAATAGTTGGGGGGTATCAAAGGGGGACCATGGATATTATACGATTGGATATGGAACAAACAAAATAGAAAACTGGGTTTATTCTCCAGTGGGGGTAAGATCACCATGAATAAAAATTCAAAAAATGTAATTAATATGGATTTAATAGGAAAATATATCTTTATTTTTATTATGATATCTTTTATATTAAATTTTATTTTTATTACTTATGTTTATGCCATAAAATCTCCGGATGCGGTTTATTGTGAAGCGTTGGGTTATACATTTAAAATAAATCAGACGACAGAAGGAGAAGTTGGTATATGTGAATTTCCAAATGGTTCCAGTAGTGTAGCATTTGATTTTTTAAAAGGTAAAAGTTATCAAGAGTTTAGTTATTGCAAGCAAAATGGCTATGAAATAAAAACAATTCATGATGTTGATAAATGTGCTCCTGTGTTTTCAGAGGAGTGCGCAGTCTGTGTTTTGAAAAATGGAACTGAAATAGAAGTTACAACTTTAATGGGACTGGACTTCTCGGAGGGGGGAGGGTGTGGCAATGCAATATGCACACCGCTAGAAGAAGATTATAGCACTTGTCCACAGGACTGCCCGTCTGGATCTCATGATATGTATTGTGATGGTGTAGAAGACGGAAAATGTGACCCAGACTGTGTTGAGTTGAATATATCTGAATCAGATCCTGACTGTGTCACGCAAACAACATTAATAACTAAATGCGGGAATGGGATGTGTGATAAAGATGAAAACTATGGCTCATGCCCGCAAGATTGTGAATCTGGTAGAAGAGATGGATATTGTGATGGTGTAAAAGATGGTAGATGCGACCCGGACTGTCCTGAAGAAAGAGATGTAGACTGTAAAGGTGGAGCAAATAAATTTTTAATTGCTATTATTTTACTGGTTGTCGGAATTGTAGCATTTTTGATCTTTAGAAGCACAAAATATGGAGAGCAAAAATATGAATAAGGGACAAACAACATTTTTTGCCAAGGCATTGGTTTTGGTAGCATCTGTAGTAGTATTTGCTATAATTATTGCAAACACACAAAGTTTCTTCGGAGGAACTGTTGAAAAAAAACAAAGATCAATGTTTGAAATAGGTGTAACAGCGACAGCACAAAAACTAATAACCACTAAAGAATGTCTGGCGTATTCGTTCAACAACACAGTAGAAAAGGGTGTTCTTGATATAAAAAAAATAGAGGAATTTTCTAAAAATTATAAAAATGAGGAGCCGTACTGTGCTCCAGCGTATCCCTTTGACTATTCAATAGAAATCAGGCAGATACCGACTAACTTTAGTATATATCCGAAAATGAGCGGCCCATCTGTTGGTGTTATGTTAGTTTTAGACGAAAGTGGCAGTATGGACTGCTGTCAGCATCCCGGATATAGAGGAAGTCGTCTTTATAAAAAATGTTGCGGAGAAAAAGAAATAATGGAACCAATTGATGAATTGTGGGAAGAAAAATTAAGCGATTTTAAAATTGGTTCCAATGCGTTTATAAATGCACTAGAAGAAGACGACAAGGTCGGACTAGTAACTTATTCCTCAACTGTCAAAAGATTTATTGCGCCGACAATAAATCATCAGCAGATATTGAACGCAATAGAAAGAATAAGACCATGGGGAGGAACTGATATAGGAGGTGCTATAAAAAAGGCGTCTTCATTTAATCCAGATGCTATTGTTTTATTGTCTGACGGTTGTCCTGATGGTCCCAAGATAGCAGATTCCATTACAGAAACAGAAGAGGCATGTAAAGGAAAAAATATTACTATTTTTACAATCGGGTATTCTGAAGATGTGCAACGTTGTACACCACAAAATCCTGCACGAAATGGAAACACAGGTGAGGAATTATTAAAAAAAATTGCTGACATATCAAAAAAATACACAGGAAAGGGCGAATATTATTATGCTCCGAATAGAACAGAATTGGAAAGTATATATAAACAAATTATTGAAGATCTTCCTGTTCCAAATCCTCCAGCAACACAAAATATTTCTGTGCCGCTTCGTTCGTGGTCCTTTGGCATAGAAAAAAATTTTTCTACAGGCATGACAGATTTTTCACCAGAAGACTCCCAGTACGATAAAATTACCATAAGTTTGCCTGTAACCATCAGGTACAATACAACTGATACAAAAAGAGGTATGATATACATAACTGCTGTTGATGGGGAATTGGAGAGGATTGGAAGCATAATGAACAAAATATGCTCGCTGGTAAAAAATAATGAAACGATAAAAAAAAGAGAAAGAATTTACCTTCACCATCCGGTTTATTACGAAAATGGAAAATTATGCATGAAAACAGGAAACCATGACCCATGTAAAAATATAAAATGTGATGCAAATATATCATTTGAAAATACAAATAAAGAGGGTGAATACGATATTTTATTTAGTTACGACCCTATAACCAGAACCCTAGAGGTAGATACATGAAAGGTATAATGGAAGAAATGCTTGGCTTTTTAATAATAGTGTTTGCTGCACTATTGATAGGGTTTTTTTTCTATGGCCAAAGCAGTCTAAAAGGCGGTGAAGTAAGTGGCTCTATAAGAGAAAAAAGTATAGACGAGGCATCCAATATGGCATTATCATCTTTGTTTAACAACAAATTGGAAATAATAGAAAAACCATATATAGAAGTAATAATAGATTCTATTTTACAGAGCGATAACAAAACATTTGTATATTATGGCACAGGTATTGGAACAATAAAAAACAAAGAAGTAGTAGACCCGCTGTTTGATTATTATTTAGGTAAAAATCATTGGAAATTATATGTTATTGTTGAAAAAAATAAGTCTTTGGAATTTGGTAATTTAACTAAAAGAAAGAGATTGTTTTCATATGAAAGGAAAATTCCAGTACCTCCTGACCAACTAGGAAAAGTGGTGTTGTATGTTGGATAAAGGGGTTTCAGTTTTGTCATTCGCTTTTGTTGTATTAGCAGTTGGTATAACACTTATATCTTGGCTTATGTACAATAGTTACTTTGGCTCTTCCTTCCAACAACAGGTATTTACGGAATCAAAAATAGATACTATAAGAAACGAAATAGAAGGAATGAAAAATTTTATAAAACAGAGTTTAATATTTGGTTCACATCAATCTTTAGTACAGCATGCTGAATCTGCTGGCCTTGTTAACCCCCAAAAAGCTGCATGGATATGTGGAGCTCCAGATGTCCCAACAGTCGAACAGACAAAATCGTGTTTAGAGAGTTATACAAAATATTTTGTTAACGTCTATCTGGAAAATTATACAATTAATTTGCCAGTATCTCTTATAAAGGAGGGTTTTGAAAACTGCTCTTATAATGTTACATCTGGAGGTGTG
Organism: Candidatus Aenigmatarchaeota archaeon; assembly: GCA_021157845.1. Lineage (GTDB taxonomy): Archaea > Aenigmatarchaeota > Aenigmatarchaeia > GW2011-AR5 > JAGGXF01 > JAGGVU01. The sequence goes on along the minus strand of JAGGVU010000018.1, from coordinate 13,298 downwards.
TTATCTGAAAAATATGACGAAGGTAATTTTATTGTAGCTGTAGAAGGAGGAAAAATATATCTCTCTTCTAAGAATGAGCTGGGAACATCTGAGCTAATTAACTCACAAGATGAAATAACAAGAAATAGATTCTGGTACATGTTCAGAATCTTCAAGGCATGGGCTGAAAAAAATGTTTTAGGCAATGAAATTTGCAAATGTACAATGGGTTGCCAAGGATGTGGATGCGTAAAAAGGGCGTCAGAGCTTGCATACCAAGATCTCGTAAAAAGGTTTGACAAAAATGTCATTTGCAGAGTATCTGATATACAGCCATGCTGCCAAAGTGAAACAGGATGTGGCGAACCTAAACAATGCCTTTTCTGGGACGAAGAAGAAATAGATCCTGATAAAAGATGTCTGCTTCCGTGTGAAAAGAAATGTGTAAAACCGGAAGACTTTTTCGGTTCAAATAAAAGTTCTGCAAAATCGACATCAGAAGAACATAAAAAATTCTACGAAGAGCCTCTTTATGCTGATGAAGATGGTGGAGAAGAGATTTGCACATGCTTGATATGGCCGGAATGGAGACTTGCTGGTTCATTTGGGTATTCATGCACAGATTATAAATATTATGTTCCTGGACCAGGCGGTCCAAAACCGTTAACTTTCAGTGTGTCAGGATTTGCTAGTTTCCGGGTTCCTCATCCAAACTGTGAAGTAGAAGTAGAGTGTACACCTGGAGGCGGCGGATGCTGTACGCCATGTGTATGCAAAGAAAAGCCACCAGAAACCACAACAACATCAACAACAAGCCCTCCCGTACCGACTACAACTCTTCCACCACCTCCAACCTCAACTTCAACTACACAGCCGTCTCCACCAACTTCAGCCTCAACAACAAGTACAACAGAGCCGGGCGCCTGAATGATACTATAGGTGGTTGTTGCACAGAAAACATACCAAACAGGTAAAATATATTCACGGTTCTAGGTGAACGATTAAGTATTGATTACGAGTATTTTAGTGGAAAGATGATGCCGCATTTATATATTCAAAAAGCAAATCTTTTCAACATCCTTTTAACCAAAGATATCTGTTTATCCAAAACCATATGCGGCGTATGCCAGTGAGTTTTTATTTTAATCAACTGCTTACTAGGTATAGTACGTATCAGTAAATTTACTCTTTTCCTGATAGCCAGTGCATACTAAATATTAACTACCCATTTTATGCAAATCAGTTGTTGTTATGACATTTATCCCATATTTATTTACTCTTTCCTGATAGCCAGTGCATACTAAATATTTCACGTGCTTCTGAACCAAATTATCAATTAAAGATTGGTTGACTTTGCCATCTATTACTATAGCATGAATCTTTGGATAATTTTGCAATATTGACTGAAGTTCAGATAAAGGAACCTTTGTTAACATATTCATATGTTCATCAAGTACAAATGCGGCATGTGTTCCTATTATTTTCATCGATAGCCCTTTAAACGATGATAAAATATTTGGATCTATCGAAGGCTCTTTTTTTTCCTCTTTTCTATGGGTGAAATTTTTATATCTGGGTTTTGGCTCGTATTGTGTATGGTTTAAACTTTTTAGTTTTTCAGCAACTTGGTCAACCGGTATCTTCTCCCGCAATGCTTTGTAAATCTGCTTTTTTGTTAAATCTTCTACTTCTTTTCCTCTTTCTGCAAAGGCAACAAAATCTATATCTGCAAGTTCTATTAATTTTTTAAGGTCAAGCTCTCCTCCCCTATCACCGTCTAGAAATGCTGTTGTAATTTTTTCCTTTGTGAGATTTATTATTGGCTGGGGTATTTTTGATCCCTCTATAGCTATGACATTGCGTATACCGTTCTTTATTAGGTTTATGACATCTGCTCGGCCCTCTACAACTATTATATCGTCGTAATCCCTTATATTGGGCCCACATGATAGCCCATTATAAGAAGACACTTCCCATGCACGGACAGATTGCTTTATCATTTCCGTTATCTTCTGTGAATCTGGCACTCCTTCTTCTAAAAGATTTTTTAAAATCTCCTTTGCTCTATCAACAACGTACCGCCTTTTTTGCGATCTAACATCTTCTACACAGCTAACCTTTATATCTGCGTCGCAGGGGCCGACCTTTTCTATAGTTTCCAAAGAAGCTGCTATTAATGCTGTTTCAGAAGCATCAAGGCTCGACGGAATTAAAATTGTTGACTCGCTTGTTCCTCTTGTTGTTGTTACGTTTACCTCTATCCTTCCTATTCGTCCTGTTCTCTGTAGCTCACGTAGGTCCAAGTCTGAACCTAAAAGACCCTCTGTCTGTCCGAAAATAGCTCCTATAATATCTGGCTTTTCAACAACCCCTTTTGCCTTCATTCTAGCTTTAATCACATATTTTGCAAAATCCTGGGCCAATTTAGCCATAACTATCACCTCTTAAGAAATTAGAAACAGTCGTTAACTAAATTTTCAATTAATTTTTAAATCCGTCAACATCTTAATATCAACCTAAATAAATTAATTATGATAAATTTCTGATTATTGAACTGTCCTAATTTCTTTTTGTTTTGTAAATATTGTTTCATTCTATTTATATTAGAAAAGTTTAAAAACCTTTATCAGGTTTATACGCCCAAGTCGTCATTTGTCTTATTACTCTTCAACAATAAGTGTTTTGTGTTTTGACTTAAAACCCCTGACAATTTTAACAAATTTGTATATTTTTCTAAATTCCCTAACTATCTCCAGGTTGGCTTGATTATTTTCTGGTTTTGAACGCAAAAAAACAATCAGCCTGCCATTTTTTTCTTCGACTCTAAACTCTGGCTGTTCTGTTTTTACAATAATCTCAATCATTTTTTTCATAAATTTATTTTATAGTCTGATTTTAAATAATAATAAATATTATTATTAGTGGTGAAATCATGAAACAAATCATTTTTATAACGTCAAACAAGCATAAAGTCAGAGAAGCAAATAAGATAGGCAAAAGTTTTGGCGTTGAATTTAAGCAAAAATTTTTTAGCTATCCTGAGATAAGGGCCGATTCTGTCAATGATGTCGCAAAGGAAGGAGCTAAATACTGTTATGAAAAATTGAGAAAGGCACTTATAGTGGAAGATTCTGGATTGTTTATAAATGCGCTTAATAAATTTCCCGGAACATACTCAAAATTTGTTCTTGGTAAAATAGGTCTGGACGGAATACTAAGGTTAATGCAAAACAAAAAAGATCGAACTGCTTTTTTTGTTTCATCTGTTGGATTTGCTGATAAAAACCAAATAAAAACATTTAACGGAGTTGTAAAAGGAAAAATAGCAAAAAAAATTAGGGGAAGTTGCGGGTTTGGATATGATCCTGTTTTTATTCCAAATGGCTTTAGAAAAACTTATGGTGAAGATGATAAAATAAAAAACAAGACCAGTCATCGCTTCAAATCAATAACTAAATTCTGCAAGTGGTATCATAAATACAGCTGATCATAAAAGAAGTAAAAAATAAATCAATTTTTAGAAAAATTACCAGCCACATTGCTTTTTAAAATGAGAACAACGCTCGCCAAAAATATATGAATCTGGGTTGGATGAGCAAAAATCTTTTATTTTTTGTATATGGCAAGGATAATCACATTCCATTTCTATATTAGTGGTTATATTACTTTCATATGGAATACCAAAACATTTCTTCTCTCCGATGGTTAATCCAAAACAATATGTTGTATAACTATCTATTACTTTATTTGTTTTCTCAAAGCCAATACAATCTTTTTCCCAATAATGTAATCCATCTGGATAACAAACAGGACCACATAAGGGGCCGCCAGATTCTTTTGGATAGAAAACAAAAGCAACTACTAAAAAAATCAGTAATATAATAATTTTTTTTCATTTCACCAGCTGATTTTAAAAAATAAGCCTGTCAGTAACACTGTTCTTCATAGCCTGTTTAACAGATGCTCAGACAGCTGAGGGCTGACAGGCTAGTTATATAATTAGAAGAAAATAATAAAAAGTCGTAACTAATGCTTTTTTGTTATATCGTTTATTTTTTTATAAATCTCTTTTATTGTTTGTTTAGCCTCTTTTTTTAATTCTTTTCGGATTTCATCTAACTTGTCCTGATAAAAATTCATAAAAGTTTCTCCAATTAGCCCGTGCATAGGTTTTAGCTGTGTTTCTATTGTTGCGACTATTTTTAATATTGTTTCTTTTCTCTGGAAAATTGTATTTGTTTTTCCATGAAAACTAAATGTATAAACTATTACTGTGAATTCGTCTTTTCTTTTTACAATATCCAGCTGTGTGTCAAACTTTATTTCTGGCCCGCTACTTTCTACCTCTATCTCTCTTTCATAAATTTTTCCATAATTACTGAGAATTTTTTTTACATCTGCAAGAATATCCTCTGGCCAGAAATTCTCCAAAACTATTATATCGTTAAAAATAGTTTCCTTTATGATCCGCATATTCAACAAAAAATAATTATCGTAGTATTATAAAAAGTTATTTTTATCTTTCGCGCTCTAATGGGTACGGATCATTTTTATCACTCTTACCATCTTCATCTGTATCTTCATTAATTGGGCTTGCACCTAATAGTTCTTCTTCTATAGTTAATAAACCATCCCCATCAGGATCATCATATTTGTTTACAAGGTCAAGATAATAATCAACTCCTAGCACATCAAGGCATAGGCATGATGGTACCCTATTAAGTTTTATTTCCCATATAATAGGATATTTCTGGCAAATATTACACTGGTCTAAGCTGGTTATTCCACCTACAGTCGGGTCCAGTAAAGACCAACCTATTCCAACTATTTTGCTATCATCTCCATATTTATCTAGTTGAATAACGTAATTTCCCTTTACCTCAAATTTAAGTACTTTCCTTATAATATTTCCTGTACTGTCTGTTTCTGTTCCGTAAATAATATTTTCATTTGGACCTATTATCCAATCTTTATGCTGCTCTAAAATTTCTGAAATAAGATAGTTTTCCAGTGTATACGGATCTGTAAAACTAGCGACACCTATTGTTTTTACCCGAACAATCGGGTCAACTCCAGGATCTGGCATCCTAAATTTTCCTCTCTTATGTTGTGCGTCACCAAATCCTATATAAGAATTTTCATCTAATCCCAATTTTTTAGCAAGTTCTCTATAATGGAAAAAATCAATTTCTTTCACTTTTTTTGCTTCTGTAACCAAAAAATTGCTTATTATATCTTTATCTGCATCAGTAAAAATATGTGGCTTTCCTACTTTATCAAGCAAATTATAAGCAGTAATATTATTGACATCTTTTACTATATTTATATATTCTTCAATTGTATCATATTCGTCAGGACCGACCCTAAAAAATCTCAGAATAGGATATTTTTCTAATAATTCCCTTTCTGCTTCATCGTCTAAATCATCATTATCTGACGTTTTTAGCAAAGAAGTGTATCTTTTTTCCAAATTTTCATATTTTTTGCTTAAATTGTCTATAAGATTATCTTTTTCTGCTAGAGATTTGTCTAGACGGTTATTTTTTTCCTCCAATGAAATATAATCGCTATTTATTCTATTTAACTCTTCTCTAAAATTAGAGTTTTCTAATAACACTGATAAAAATTCGTCGGGAAGTTCATTCAAATCCAAATTTTTTAATCTTTCTAGTTCTTCTGGATCAATTTTTTCTTCTATTGAGGTCATATCAACTAAATCAGATAATTTAACATCAGTTTGTTCTATTGGTTCTGCTGTTTTTTCTTTTAGCAAGAAATATGTTATTGCTCCGCCAGATATAACCCCACCAATAAGCGCCAAAGCTGCAATTTTTGCACTCGCATTTTTGCCTCTAATTACCGGGCTATGGATATCTAAAATTCTTTCTTTAACATAGTTTGCTAGCTCAATATTTTTAGGATCAGTATTTTCAACATATATAGATGTTTCATCTCTTTCGCCTCGAAGAATATATAAATCATTTTCGCGTATTTTTAATTCTTCTGATAATTCTTTTAATGTGTCTGAAAAATCTGGCATATCTATCACCTAAGTTATTATCGGTTAGAAACAAATTTAAAGGTTATTTGTGGGTGAAAAAATTATTCTTCTCTACAATCAGGGCAAAGCCACTGGCCATTAACTTCTTTCAAATCATCTGAATATGCACCGCATGAATCACAAACACCGATGTCAATATCTTTTTCAGCAAGTGCCCCTTTTCCAATTTTTATGCCTTCAAGAAGGTTTTTATAAAGTTCTGGCTCAACTTTAAGAATATCATTTGTCGATATGACGCCAATAACCTTTCTAAAATGCATCACAGGAAGCCTCTCTATCTTGTTTTTAACCATTATTGCTGCTGCATCTTCTATATTCACAGTTGGGGAGATTGTTATGAGCGGTTTAGTCATTATGTCTCTTGCACATTTTCCAATACCTTGAGCAAGATATTTATAAACAATATCACGGGTTGTTACAATACCTTTAATATGCTCATTTTTAACAAGAACGCAACCTATTTTTTTCTTTTTTATTATTTTTGCTATTTCTCTTATATCTGTTTCTGGTTCTACAAAAACTAATTTTTTGTTCATTACATCTTTCACAGGAATTTGATATTTCATAACTATCTTATTAAATTTCACCTAGAAAAACTATTTAAACATAAATAATTAAGATTACGACTTAATTTTTATAAGTTATAAAATTTATAATAAAGTGATAATATGGTTAAAAAATACAGAAAGGGGTATATAGCAGAACTCGGGCTTGTGCATAAACTTTCTGAAATGGGTTATATGACAATAAGGGCACCAAGAAGCGGGCGGATAAATATAGCTTCTCCTGATGTTGTTGCTGTAAAAAACGGTAAAATTATTGTTATAGAATGTAAATCAAGAAAAGACGGTTTTAATGTTAAAAAAGAACAACTAAATGAACTAAAAAAGTGGTCTCAAGCTGGTGCAAAAGCGTATATTGGATGGAGATTAATGAGAAAGGGATGGCTCTTTTTAAAGTTATCTGATGTGATAAAAAATAATGGCAATGTCGGAAAAAAGTTTGCTAAAGAGTATGGAATAACTATGGAGGAATTATTCTAGAGGGTGATTATTATGGATAAAATAAAAAAAGATTTTTTTAATAAAAAAATAAAATTTTACGAGTTAGAAAAGATTATTTTTGAAAAAAATAATAACTGGCCACAAGCGTGTAAAATAGCTGCGGACTGGAGAAGAGAAAGGATAGAAAATGAATTAAATATTTCACTGCCATTAATAAAGAATTGCTTTTTTGACACCACAACTGAAAAAAAGACAACAGGAATAGAACAAAAAATTGGCGGCGCTGCTGTACCACTAGCCATATCCAACCCAATCAAGATAAAAGGTGAACACGCAAAAGGTGATTTTTACATACCTTTAGCGACGAATGAGGCCGCACTTGTTGCTGGACTAAATCGTGGCATAAAAGCGTTAAATACATCTGGTGTTATTGTAAAGGTAACAGATGATAAGATGTGTAGAGCGCCGGTGCTGGAATTTAACTCAATTAATGATGCGTACTATTTTACGGAATTTATAGAAAAAAATGATAAAAAATTGAAGCAATCTATAAAATCAGAGTTCTGCTCTTTAGTTAATATTAAATGCTTTCAAATTGGCCGGTATGTTTGGACTAGATTTTGCTTTACGACCGGCGATGCTATGGGCATGAATTCTGTTACAAAATACAGTGCAAAATTAATAAAAGAAATAAAAAGTATGTTTGACCGTCCTCTTAAGCTGGTAGCACTATCTGGAAATTTATGTACGGACAAGAAGGCTGCCTATATAGACACGCTGCTTGGAAGAGGAAAAAGTGTACATGCAGAATGCGTTATAAAAAATGATATAATAAAGAAAATCTGGAATACTGATGCAAAAACAATGAAAAAAATATGCTTTGTTAAAAACTATTTGGGATCTGGTCTGTCAGGAACAAGTGGAGGATTTAATGCTAATGCGGCAAATACCATAGCAGCGATATTTATAGCAACTGGTCAGGATGCTGCTGAAATTGTTGAAAGTAGTTCGTGCTTCACAAGAGCTGAATATAAAGACGATACCCTTCTTTTTTCTGTTACACTCCCAAGCCTGGAAATAGCAACAGTTGGTGGAGGCACAAATTTTGGGACAGCTGCTGAGTGCTTAAAAATCCTTGGATGCCATGGAGGCGGTTCTCCTCCTGGTTCAAATGCTAAAAAACTTGCAGAAATAATAGCTAGTGCTGTTATGGCTCAAGAATTAAACCTAATCGGAACACTGGCAAATGAATATGAGCTTGCTGAATCACACATAACATTAGCAAGAGGGGGAAAGAAATAAAAACCTTTCGGCAATATATAAATTCTAGTTCGACGATAATCCAGGTGAAAAAATGATAAACGAATTTGAGCTGGCAAAAATCAACTTGTCTAAAAAAATCGCTGGTGAAATATGTTTATCAGACAACGCTGGTAAAGTTATACAGAAATGGAGAAAAATAATGAAAATTCCACAAAGGCAACTGGCAGATGAAATAAAAGTTATGCCATCTGTTATAAGTGACTATGAGTCTGGCCGAAGAAGGTCGCCTGGAATAAAAATGATAAAGAAGGTTGTAGATGGACTTATAAGAATAGATGAAATGGCCGGAGGAAAAATAATACGAGAATTTTCAAATTTTCCAGAACATAAACCTATTAGTTCAGCTGTATTTGATATAAGAGAATTTGTTAACCCTGTTCCTATTAAAAATTTTGTGAAAGTGATTGGCGCCAAACTTATTAATAATGTGGAAAACCATGACATATACGGATATACAATTATAGACTCGTTAAAAGCTATTGTCAATTTTTCTCCAATTCAGCTTGTTCAGCTATATGGAGCAACAACTGAGCGTGCGTTAATATTCACAAAAGTTGAATACGGGCGATCACCACTCGTTGCAATAAAAGTGACCTCATTAAGGCCGGGACTAATAGTTCTGCATGGGACAAAACATGTTGATGAAATAGCAAAGCGCATAGCAGAAGTTGAACAAATACCTTTAGCGCTATCAAAGAATATTTCTGTTGATGAAATGATTAAAAAACTAAGAAAATCGTTTAATTAGACAAAAACTTCCAAAAGTGCTCCTACTAATATCAAGCACTCTGCAGAAATAAAAAATAATAAGGAGTCTTTTATTACTTGCTTAAACTCTGGAGTATTATATTTTTCTCGTGCTATAGCAACTGATAATATACCACCGGCAATACCGACCAAAAAATAACCTAAAACCTCTGGAACTCCGTGAATAACTAATCTACTTAATCCTAGCGGCAGTCCAAAAAGATATGCAGCATGCAGTGGAATGCCAGACTTAGCAAGAGTTTGAATAAACATGCCAACAAAAACTGATATGACAGAAGCATTCCAGGCCAGGATAAAGACAGCGCCTGCACCAAAGAGCACGCTTGTTAAAAAAATGAGTGACATAACTTTTGTATTATTAAAAAATATTGTAAAAAAGTCAGACGGAATAGTTATTTTTCCTGTTGCACCAGATATCTGTCTCAATGTCTGTGCCTGGAGAGAAAATAAATTTTGACTAAAAGATGGAAAAAATATGAAAACAAAAGTCATCACAACTATTATACCAAAGAAAAAATATGAAAATATTTTTATGACCTGTTCATGCCTTTGAAAAATGCCCTCTTTTATTTTTCCTTCTGCTTCTTCTTCTTCTTTTTTTTCTTCTATGTTAAAAAGGTGGTTAAAAAAGGGAGTAAAGAGAATTGTAATAAACGCTATGGTTAGGATAGAAATTTGGGAAGGAAAAATGATATGAGAAACAAATATAGATAAAATTGTAAATATTATAGATATAAAAAAGACAACCCATGGTTTTTTTTCAGCCTTGTGCGGGTCTAGTATACTTTCAACTACCATGTTAATAATTTGGGAGAGATAAATAAAAAGATTTACTAAGGCTTAAAGAAAAAAAATGGTTGATCTATTTAGCTAAATCATTTTACTACACTCTAACTCTTACCAAAACGTCTAATACCTGTGGGAAACCTTTTTATTTACTTCTGCTAATTAAATGAACATGCTCGGGATAGTGGGCTATGGCGCATACATACCAAAATATAGAATAAAAACAGCAGAAATAGCAAAGATTTGGGGCAAAAACCCTAAAGAAATTGAAAAAGGTCTTCTTATAAAGGAGAAGTCTGTTCCTGGCATTGATGAGGATACAATAACAATAGCTGTTGAAGCTGGGCAAAATGCATTAGCGCGTTCTGGTATAAATCCAAAAGATATCGGAGCCCTTTTTATTGGTTCTGAATCCCACCCATATGCTGTCAAACCATCTGGAACTGTTGTTGCTGAAGCATTAAATATAAATAGAGAATTAAGACTAGCTGATATGGAGTTTGCATGCAAAGCAGGAACAGCTGCTATGCAAATCATACTTTCTATGGTAAAAGCAGGGGATATAAAGTATGGAATGGCTATTGGTGCTGATACATCACAAGGAAGACCAGGAGATGCGCTTGAATATTCTGCTGCTGCCGGTGGTGCTGCATTCATTATAGGAAAAGACCCTGCAGCAATTATAGAAGATACATATTCGTTTACAACAGATACGCCAGATTTTTGGAGAAGAGAAGGGGAAAACTATCCAAAACATGGAGCGCGGTTCACAGGAGAGCCATCATATTTTAGGCATATCATACAAGCCACCAAAGGTTTGTTAAATAAAGTTGGAAGAAATATAGAAGAATATGATTATGTTGTTTTTCATCAACCAAACGGAAAATTTCCAGTAAAGGCGATGAAATATTTTAAAGTGCCGAAGGAAAAATATCTTCCAGGTTTAGTTGTTGATAGGATAGGTAATTGTTATTCAGGTTCGTCACCTATTGGGTTAACAGCTGTTCTTGATATAGCAAATGAAGGTGATAAAATTCTTTTAACATCCTACGGATCTGGTGCTGGTTCAGATTCGTTTTCAATTATAGTTACAAAAAGATTGAAGGAAATTCGCGACAAAGCAAAAAAAACCGAGTACTATATTGAAAGAAAACAATACATATCATACGGTGTTTACACAAAATTTAGAAAAAAGTTAAAGATATAGTGATATTATGAAAAAAGTGGCTGTTATTGGCGTCGGTGAAACCAGGTTTGGAGAACATTGGTATAAATCATTCAGAGATCTAGCTGTTGAGGCTGGAATTAAAAGCATGGAAGACGCGAATCTGGAAAGAAAGGATATAGGTGCCTTATTTGTAGGTAATATGAGTGCTGGTAAATTTATAGGTCAGGAGCATGTAGCATCATTAGTTGCTGATCACTTAGGTTTTTCAGGAATACCCTGCATACGTACAGAATCTGCGTGCGCATCTGGCTCACTTGCGTTTAGGCAGGCCCTTCTTTCGCTTCAAAGCGGTGCTTATGATGCTGTCATGGTTGAAGGTGTGGAAAAAATGACAGATATAATCGGAAGTCAGGCATCGCTCGCACTAATGGGAGCAGGGGATCAGGAATGGGAAGCGTCTGTTGGGTTGACGTTCCCAGGATTGTACGCTTTAATTGCGAGAAGACATATGCATGAATATGGAACAACACCAGAACAACTTGCAATGTTTTCTGTTAATAATCATAAAAATGCTGTAAAAAACCCAGATGCCCAGTTTAGATTTGAAATTAGTGTAGAGGATGTTTTAAACTCCCCACTTATCGCAGACCCGTTGCATCTTCTTGACTGTTCACCAATAACAGACGGAGCTGCAAGTGTTTTATTAGCTACAGAAGATTTTATAAAAAAGAAAAAAATAAAAAACCCAATATGGGTGCTTGGATCAGGACAAAGTTCTGACACTGTTGCACTTCAAGATAGAAAAAGTTTGACAGCAATGTTTGTCACAATCGATGCTGCTAAAAAGGCTTACAAGCAAAGTGGATTGAAACCGAAGGATATAAAGATTGCTGAAGTTCATGATTGCTTTTCTATAAACGGATTGATGGCAATAGAAGATCTTGGTTTTTGCAAAAAAGGTGAAGGTGGAAAATTTATAGAAGATGGTAATATATCACTTGGCTCAACTGTTTCAATAAATACAAGCGGTGGACTAAAAGCCAAAGGTCATCCTGTGGGGGCAACTGGAATTTCACAAATAATAGAAATTGTAAAACAGTTGCGAGGAGAGTGTGAAAAAAGACAAGTTGACGCAAAATATGGGTTGACACATAATATTGGAGGGTCCGGAGCTAGTTGTCTGGTCCATATTTTTGGAAAGGAGAAATGATAAAAATGGTTCACAGATCATCTATACCGTTGCACTGGCGGTTATATGAACCAAAATATAAGCTGGTAGGAAACAAATGCCTAAAATGTGGTGAATCTTTTTTTCCACCTAGAAATATTTGTCCAAACTGTGGAAGAAAAGGTGCACTAAAAAAAATTGTTTTTTCAGGCCGTGGAACCATTTATTCATACACAGTAATACGAACGCCATTAGATGGTTTTGAACAGCAAACTCCTTATGTAATTGGGGTTATAAAACTAAAGGAAGGCCCGAAAATAGTTGGCCAAATTGTTGATACAGAGATAAGAGACATAACTATAGGAAAAGAAGTAAAATCAGTTTTCAGAAAAATTTATGATGACTCACCATCTGGTCTAATACATTATGGCTTAAAATGGGTAGTCATTGAATAGTTATAAAGAAAAATATTAGAGATAAATAAAATTAATGAAAAGGTTAGGATATTGGACTATGGGAAAAGTAAAATGTCAGAGATGTGAAAAACTTATAGATGCAGACAAAGCAATGTATAAAGGGGTATATATATCATATTGTGAAAAATGCGCTAAAAAGGTTGAAAAATTTGGAGTCCCACTTGAAAATCTTCTGTAATTTACTTATACAGAGACCCTATTATTTCTATTCCAGATGATAAAATCTAAATACCACCATGTCTCATCATAAGCCAATATTTTTTGAGTAGTTGAGAAAATTTTCCTAATTTACCTTTATATTCAGGTCCCATAAGGTTTCTTTCAAATTTATCAAATTCTTCTTTTCTTTTTTTCATCCGCTCTTCATTTTTTTCATAATATCTCATAAAAACACCTTATGTAAATTAATTCTAGTAAATTAATTTTATAAAACAACTCTATTTTTATATTAATGCTTTTATTTTTTAATTCTTTTTTAATTCTGTAGATTAACTTTTTATTTATCTTTTTTATTTATAATAATATTAACCTTTATTTCTTATAACAATGTTATATATTTTTATGT
>JAGGVU010000002.1 GCA_021157845.1 Candidatus Aenigmatarchaeota archaeon | reverse complement strand
CACTTAATGTTGTTTAAATATATGAAAATTACTAAAACTAATTATTAAAAACTTATTAAAAAAGATTTATTTATCAAAAATCGGGGTAAAAATTAAAACAACTCTCCCCTGTAATTTCTGAGCATTTCCTCTTTTATTTTGTTTGACTCGCCATAATGACTAATGAGAAAAGATAGCTTGGTAAAAGCCGCTTCTGTTGTCATCTTTCCAAGTGATATCGCGCCGGCGTCGATTATTTCTTTTCCTGCTGCATATTCTCCAGTTGAAGCACCAAACGGACATTGTGTAACTATTCCTATTATCTTTTCCTGCTTGCTCCAATATTTAATTTTATCAACTATATCAGTATATCCTACTGGGCAGTTTCCTGCTCCAAGCCCTTCGACTATTAGACCTCTCTTGTCTGACAGCACCGCATCAATCAATTGCGTATCAAATCCGGGATAAATCTTAAGCAACCCGACACTTGTATCTATATTTATATCCATCTCATTGTTTTCAAAATCCAGGCCTTTTATTTTATTTACAGCATCGCTGTCTAATTCAATATTCTCTCCAGAGATTTTTCCAACCGGCTTCCAGTTTGTCTCAAAAGCGTGATATCCAATTGAATCTATTTTTGTTGTTGTGCAGCCAAGAAAAATTGAGTTGTCAAAAACCAGATAAACAGACGGTGGCAGTTGCTGGGCAGCTAAAACAGAGTTATAAAGATTATCCTTTGCGTCTGTCTCTTTTTCTCCTATCGACTTCTGCCCGCCCGTAAAAATAACTGGGATATCAAGAGAAGACATAAATGACAAAGCAGATGCAGAATAGGCCATTGTATCTGTCCCATGTGCAATCACGATCCCCTCTGCGCCCTCTTTAAATGCTTTATCAACTTTTTCTGCAATAACAGACCAGTCAGCTGGCTTTATGTTAGAGCTGTCTTTTATAAAAACATCTTTTGTCTCTATATCAAATTTATTCAATTTTGGAACATATTCAACCAATTCCTCTACAGTCATTGTGGAATCTCTTCCACTTCCTGTCTCAGTGGACGCTATTGTCCCACCAGCATTAAGAAGATATGTTTTCATAATTATCACCTCATTTATTACTTAATTATAGCAAATATATATAGTTGATGTTTGTCGTTTTCTGCAGTCTCTTAATCAGCTCAAATCAGTATGCTAAAATCTTCTTTTATGGTGTTGAGAACAAAGTGTGTGTTTGTCCGCTCAATATATTCTGTGGATAAAAGCGATTTAACAAAACTGTTCAATTCCTTTCTGTTTCTGAATCGTGCTATTATCAAAGCATCAAATTCACCTGTTACATCATAAACAGCTATTACATTGTATTTTTTTGATATATGCTTTTCTACTTCACTCAGTTTGCCTTTTGAAATGCGAATCTCAATAGTAGCTGTCAGGGGATAACCAATTTTTTCAGCATCTACCAAGACCGTGGATTTTTTTATTATGCCCTCTTTTTTCAGATTCTTATATCGCTTTACTACTGTGCTTGTTGTTAGCCCGACTTTTCTGGCTATTCTCCGAAATGATTGTCGTGAATCTCTTAAAAGCTCGCGTAGAATTTTTCTGTCCTTTTCATCTATAACCATACAAATATACACCTTTGCGGCATAAATTGATTAAATATTAGACAAACAGATATTTAAAACTTATTTAATTAGTTATTTGTTTTATAATTAGCATAAAATCTTTATATTTACATAAAAGGAATAGAATTATTTTATCAAGGGGTGTGGCAGATATGAGTCTTCCTGAAGGAGTAAAAATAGTTGATATATCTTTTGTTGATATTTATGGTATTCCGAAAGTACAAACAATACCTGCAAGCGAGTATGAAAAGGCTGTAGAAAATGGCATAACATTTGATGGTTCTTCCATTGAGGCATTTGTAAGAATATCAGAAAGTGACATGCGGATTAAGCCAAACCCAAACACACTTAAAAAACTATATTGGAATAAAAAGAAAGCAGTAGTTTTTGGAGATGTTTACAGAAATGATGAGCCGTTTGAAGGAGACCCAAGGTTTATTCTTAAGAGGGCTGAGAATAAAGCAAGACTCATGGGGTTTGGTTTTTACACAGGACCTGAATTTGAGTTTTACATAACAAAACTAGATGGTAATGGAAGACCTGTTCCGCAAAAGGACAGAAAAGGTTATTTTGATCATTCTCCGGCAAGTGAGATAGCAAACTTAAGAGACGAACTTATGGAAGCACTTGAAGAGATGGATATAACACCAGAAAGTTCGCATCACGAGTGTGGAGAGGGCCAGCATGAAATTGATATAAAATATGACAAAGCGCTCAAAACTGCAGACAATATCATTTTAACAAAAATAGCTATACGAGAGTTGGCTGCAAGAAAAAACCTTAGTGTGACGTTTATGCCGAAATTATCTAAAGACGCATATGGAAGCGGCATGCACACAAATATGAGCTTGTGGGAAAATAAAAAGGTTAATTCGTTTTATGATGAAAATAGAGAATTTGGCTTGTCAAAAACAGCCGAGCATTTCATAGCAGGCCTGCTTAAGCATGCAAGAGCGATAACCGCTATATCAAACCCGACCATCAACTCATACAAAAGACTTATGCCCGGTTACGAAGCTCCTGTTTATATAACATGGGGAAGAGGAAACAGGTCTGATTTGATAAGAGTTCCAAATACTTTTGGTGACTGGAAAAAAACAAGAATAGAATATAGGTCAACTGACCCGTTGTGCAATCCTTATCTGACATTTGCTGTGCAACTCTGGGCAGGCCTAGACGGAATTGAAAAAGAGATGGAACCACCAGAAATATTCAGAGGGAATATCTATGAATTATCAGAAAAAGAAATAGAAGAAGCAGGAATAGAGATATTGCCAAGATCCCTTGGCGAAGCGTTAAAAGAAATGAAAAATGATCTGGTAGTCAAAGAAGCACTTGGCAAGCACATGTTTGATGAATACATAAAAGCAAAGAAAAATGAGATAGACGCATTTAACAAGTATGTGACAGACTGGGAAATAGACAAGTACTTTGATATGTAAGTGAGAGTCAATTTGATACAAGCTGGCTCAAACGATTATTTCACAAACATATGATAAAACGGCTTCAGCCCAAATACTATAAAAACTGCAACAATCCACCAGATATTAATTTCTATTAATCTCGGAAATATCGCTGCCAGTAGTACACCAAAAGCTGTACAACTAAGCTTTAACGAGACAAAGTCAGAAAAGCTCATCTTTTTCCGATTTTTTTCCCATATTTTACGAAAACACATTTTTACACCCCTCATCTAATTTGCTATTAGATATTTGATTAAGATATTGATTATTCTAAAACAGCCTTAAGTTTTAAAATAGCTTCATTTGTATCTTTTACCAAATGTCCCATCTGCCTGACAACTCTTTTTCCATAATCCGGTTTAACAGTTTCTGGCCAGATTATTATAAGCTCTTCAAGAGGCTCACCCGCCTTTTTACAATGGGATGAATAAAAAATGCCTGTTTCAGGGCCGACACCTGGAAATGGGAATTGTGGCACCAATGCAACCATTGACAAAGAATTTGACAAAGCATCATAGTTAAGAGCAAACCAATCTTTTCTAAGAACTGCGTGCACATCATCATAAAAATTCAGACATTCTTTCTCAGGGTCGTAAATTTTTTTATCCTTAAATGCTTCCTTGATCTTGCGCTTATACGGGGCTGGTGCAAAATTTTCCCATGGTCCGGCCAAAAAGATATCGTATTTCATAATTATTATTGACTAGTAAATTTTTTATAAACAGCAGATAACTATGTTTATGGTTATTTACAAAAATCCACTTTATTACGAAATCGCATTTAGTTTTGTAAATGCAGAAAAGCAAGTGGATTTATTTGAAAAGTTTATAAAAAAATTTAGCAAGATAAAAGTCAAAAGATTTCTTGACATTGGTTGCGGGCCAAGTTTACAGTTAAGAGAAATTGCAAAAAGAGGATACGAAGCAGTTGGCCTAGATTCAAGCTCCAAAATGCTGAAATATTTAGAACAAAAAGGAAAGGAAAAAGGAATAAAGATAGAAACAGTAAAAGCAGATATGATAGATTTTCACATAAAGAAAAAGGCTGATTTTGTATTTATTATGATGGGAACAATTGGGTATATTAAAAACAACGAGGATTTTTTAAAGCATCTAAACTCAGTAGCACACTCGCTAAGGAAAGGAGGATTATATTTGATTGAAAACTTTACATTGGACTGGCTAAATTTTAAGCCGCAAAGCTGGACTATGTCAAAAGACGGAATTAAAGTCAAGACAACTTACAGAGTTGAATTGAAAGATAGTCTGAACCAAATAATAACAGAAAAATTAAAGCTAGAAGTAAATGATCGCGGAAAAAGATTGCTCTTGAAAAGAAAATGCGACAGAAAACTTATTTTTCCCCAAGAATTTTTAACTCTTCTGAAGCTAAACAACAGGTTTGAATTTCTTGGCTGGTTTACTGGTTTTTCCAAATCCAGATATCCAAAACGTCTGTCCAAATCAAGCATGGATAATATCATTCTTTTGAGAAGAAATTGATATTAGATTTTCGCAAAGGAATGTTCGCTAATAAAGATGAATAAATCCTGAATGGCTAAAAATTATATAATTCAGTTTATTTTAATTGATTATTTTACATTTTGTCTGACCTTGTCACAACCAAAAATTATATAAAGGGGTTAAAACAAAATAGAAATAGTAATTTGTTTGTAAATTTTATAGACGGTTACAGAAAAAGACACATCACGTCTGGACAACGTGATTTTACCGATCTGGACAATCGGTTTTGTGTTGGGTTTCAAGTTGATTTTAATTTTGTGAGTGGAATTGCTGTTTCTGGAAAGTTGGACATTCTTTCCAAAAATGACTCTTATGTAGTATAAATTAACTGGAGTTTTATAAAAGGCTTTCGGTTTGAAAAAATATATAATAAAAAATATAGGAAGGTGTGGATATGGAAAATCTAATACGGTCTGCATTTGACGCAGAAGAAACAAAAGATTGGATGTCTGAAACAAAAGAAGAATCAAATGAGATAGAGGATGAATACCTGTCGCAAAATGCCAAAATAGTTGTCATGGGTATTGGCGGCGCTGGTAACAACAGTGTAACACGACTAACAAAAATGGGAGTTCACGGTGCGAAAACAATTATCGTGAATACTGATGCCAAACATTTGCACATATCAAAGGCTGATCAAAAACTTTTGATAGGTAAAGAACTTACAAAAGGTCTTGGCGCTGGTGGTTATCCAAATATAGGAAAAAAAGCAGCTGAAGAATCAAAAGGCGAACTGAAAGATGCTTTAAAAAATGCTGATCTTGTGTTTATAACATGTGGACTTGGAGGAGGAACTGGAACTGGAGCTGCGCCTGTTATAGCGCGCATAGCAAAAGAGCAAGGAGCGATAGTAATCGCTGCGGTCACACTTCCATTTAAGATAGAGGGTGCCAGAATAGGAAAAGCAGAAGACGGACTAATGCAACTGAGGGAAGTTTGTGATACCGTAATTGTTATGGAAAATCAAAAACTGCTAAAACTTGCTGGCAACATGCCTTTAAAAGAAGCGTTTGCACTGGCAGACGAATTGATTTCAACAATGATAAAAGGCATTACTGAAACCATAGCACAACCTTCCTTGGTAAACTTGGACTATGCAGATGTAAAAGCTGTAATGAGGTCTGGCGGAGTAGCTGCTATTGGAGTAGGCAGCTCAAATTCACAGCACAGGGCAGAAGAAGCTGTTGCAAAAGCTTTGAACCACCCGCTACTTGAGGTTGATTATTCCGGAGCAACAGGAGCATTGATTCAAATCATAGGCGGCGAAGATATGCGACTAGATGAAATAAATATAATAGGAGAAACTGTTTCAAAGCATCTTGACCCAGAAGCGCAGGTTATATGGGGAGCAAGAGTTCTGCCAGAGTATGAAGGAAAGATACAGGTAATAACTATTGTTACCGGTGTAAAGTCTCCATATATCTTGGGTCCGTGTGAAGAACGCACAGAAGAAGGAATACCTGCCATGGAAAAAGACCTTGGTATAGAAATTATAAGATAGTATACTGACCACACCCCATAACTCGACAGCGCTGCCTTCTTGGCAGTGCTGTCCTTTTTCTTTTTAAGTGATTAAGAAGATAATCCAAGAATATATCGCTTTAGCTCCTGCTCGTCCTTTGGAACAAATGCAGAATGGTCAAACTCTTCTAAAAGTGACTCATCCACAGGACTACCATAAATAATTGGATGCCCGACTATTTTCAATGCACTTTTGTCTTCTGGGCCGTGCCCTATATATGCAGTATTACATTTATCAATACCTTTCTTATCTAACATCTCTTCCAATATCTTACCCTTTTTACACCCGTTGTTATCAGATATTTTAAGTTCAAATTTATCAATTACCCCATTTTCATCTGTTTTTATTTTATTTGCCCAAATTTCATCAAAATACTCGGCCCCAACCTCTCTAAGCAATGCTTCAATACCTTCATGACAGCCGCTTGAAAGGATTGCCGTTTTCTTTCCATAATTTTTAATGTCTTTTATTACGCCAAGAAAATTACGATTAATTTTTTCCTTACCCAATTTAACATATTTTTTAGTTATATAATTATTTACATATTTTATATCCAAACCGGAAAGGATTTCCTCATTAAAGATGTCAAATATTTTTCCATAGTCTATTTTATTATTTTTATAATCAATGACTAATTTCTTTAGTTTTAGACCTGTTTTTATATATTTGGCAGCTTGGAAAACGTCGAGCTCCTTTAACTCATCTTTGATTAACTCTAAATCCAAATTTTGCCATAAATCTGCCTCTGTGTGGTTTTTATAAATAACACCGTTAAAATCCGTTACAACCAGCTCAATATTTAGTTTATCCATGTTAATCACTTCAGAACTATCGTAGAGAAAGAAAACTATTTATAACTTTTTCCTTTCGCATAGACAATCTATAACTATATGATATACGTGTGGCGCAACGCTTTTGACTTTTTTCTTTTTAAGGACCTTTATTGAATAGGAATTTTTATCAGCTGTTTTTTTTAGTTCTTCCAGGGGGTTTTTCCATAGTTCATTTTCTTTGTAAATATTATGATAATGAATAATTCCACTGTCCTTTAGAAAAGAGAGAGCTGTTGAGAGAAATCGCTCTGTTCCGGGAAAATAGCCCATTATTACTCTGTCTGCCTTTTCTTTTATTTTTACATCTCTGCAATCTCCTAAAATTGGCTTAATGTTTTTTATCTTGTTTAGCTTTATGTTCTCTTTCAGATAGCCAAAAGAAACCGGATTCTTCTCTATTGCATAAATTTTTTTGGCTTTTGTATTCTTGGCTATGCCTATGGAAAAATAGCCAATTCCAGCAAACATATCAACTATTGTCTCACCCGGCCTAACCTGACCAACAAGTCGGCGACGCTCTGATAAGTTCCCTTTTGAAAACATTATTTTTCTTACATCCAGTTTAAATAGACAGCCGTGCTCCTTATGAATCGTGATAGTGCTTTTATCTCCAGCTATTAGCTCTACAACTGGCTCTCTGTACTCGCCTGAAATTCCTTTTATACTGCAAACCGTTTTTATGTATGGGAACATCTCTAAAATCGCTTTGCTTATTTTCTTCTTTTGTCGTGCAGCTTCGCCGAAAAGCTTGATTAGTATTATATCTCCTATTCTCTGATAGCTAGAAGGCAGCGCTTTCAGTGGCAGGCCTGTTTTGTCAGCGAGTTTTTGCTTGAAAGACATAACTAGAAATTAATGAAAAACTCTTTTAAAGATTTGAGTAATTATTTCTTCTATGATAGTTAACGAAGAAACGATAAAAAAACTGGAAAAGATTGGGTACAGATTTGCAGGCCCTTCGAAGCATTCCGCAATAAAAATATGCAACTGGACACGAGAATCATTGCGCGGCAGAAATGTGTGCTATAAGGAAAAATTCTATGGAATTTCATCTCACCGGTGTTTACAGATGACACCAGCACTTCCTTTCTGCACCCAGCGCTGCCGATTTTGCTGGCGAGACACAAATATAACATATCCTGAATGGGTAGGACCAATAGACGAGCCGGAGCAAATATTGGATGATTGCATAAATGCCCAGCGTGAAATCTTGCAGGGGTTCAAGGGAAATCCAAAAGTAAGCGAAAAAAAGTTTAAAGAGGCCATGAATCCAAACCAGGTTGCTATCTCTTTAGCAGGTGAGCCGACCCTATATCCAAAGCTGCCGGAGTTCGTAGACCTCGTGAACAGCAGAGGCATGACATCGTTTCTCGTGACAAACGGCACAAGACCTGAAATGATTGAGAGGCTCTTGGAACACCAGCCATACCAACTTTACATAACAGTAGCTGCACCTGACGAGGAAATATATAAAAAAACCTGTCAGCCGATAATATCTGACGGCTGGACACGGCTGAAAAAATCCTTGTCCATGCTCAGCCAGTTTAACCGTTCTGTTATAAGGCTGACACTTGTTAAAGGGTTAAACATGATAAAGCCTGAACAATATGCTGAAATAATAGAAAAGACCAACCCGAGATTTGTAGAGGCGAAAGCATACATGGCTGTTGGCTTTTCCAGAGAGCGGCTTGGATTAAAGTTCATGCCGCGGCATGAAGAAATAATGAAATTCGCTGAGGCCATTGAGCAGAATTCGTCATATAAAATCACAGACGAAAAAAAGGAAAGCAGGGTCGTACTCTTAACGAAATAATTTTTATTTATTACCTATAAATGGCAGTTTTTTAAGGTTTTCTGGTCAAATATGTATAATTTTTTTGAGGTGATAAATATGGAAATAGGTTACAACAAAGTATTTGAGGAAGACGAAGTAAAAAGGATAATAGCAGATGGGTTGAAAAAGAATAAAACAATAAAAAATACATATAAATCAGAACAAATAGAGAAAATACGCCCAGAAGATATAGAATTCGGACGGAGAGGGCTTCTTTTTCGAAAAACTTATGGACGTGTATGTCTAGGTAAAGGAAATTATATATTCCTTACTGAGGAGGATATAGAAAAGATGATTGTAAACTATGTAAAGAAAGAAAATCCTCACCTCTCGGACCTTAGCGAAGAAGACATATTTGTGTACCTAAATGAATATAGCTGGGAGGTTTCCTACTGAGCCGTTTATTTTTCACTCAGGCGTCCGCTTGTCATGTTTCAAATCTTCCAGGGCCTCTTCAAAGTAGCTGATGCATATCGGATCGTAATTCTTCTTTGCTATTTTTATTGCTTCTTTACAACATGCTATTGCATCAGCTATCCGATTTCCTTCGCAAAGCAATTCAATCTTATTAATAAATATATCAGGTAAGGAAGAAAAACGCAGTGCATAATTCAAATATTTTAAGGCGTCATCAATTCTTTTTTTATCCCAAGCTATCCAACCAGCTTCATTTGCTATTTCGGCAAATATTAATTTTTTTTCTTCTGTGGTTGGAAACTGGTGATATGTCCTAAGATAAGAAAGATTATTAGCTTCGGTGTGAAATATAATTTTTTTCTTACCCTTTTTGTATAGCCTATAATCCCTTGTAGTCGGGAATGGCCTTTTTCTAACCATAGCAAAGTCTATATTTTTACTAGCCCCATTTTCATATTTCCTTATAAACAAGTGACCGTTGCCATAAAAATCGTGCATGCTAGCTAAATAAGAGTTCTCAAACAATTCATAATCTAATTTTTCTGCCAAAGAAAGAAACAGAGAAGCACAAACAACACAGCTACTATTTTCTTCACTATATTCAAACCTGCTTTTGTCCAGGTGCTGTGTAATAAAACTTACGTCTGGATAGTTGGAATAAATATAATTCGTAATAACATCTTCTACTGTTCTGTATTTGTTTACCCTCTTTTTCAGTTCGCCTGCTATTTCATTTATTTTGTCATGATACCAGTTTATTTGTTTTAATTCGCGCAGACCAAGCTCGCTTTCTACCATATACGAGGTGTTTATTACGGCCTCTGCCAGAGAAAGTCCGCTTGTTATTTTTTTATTCATATTTATCACTTTACAATTAATTAGTAAGAA
This sequence comes from Candidatus Aenigmatarchaeota archaeon, assembly GCA_021157845.1. GTDB lineage: Archaea > Aenigmatarchaeota > Aenigmatarchaeia > GW2011-AR5 > JAGGXF01 > JAGGVU01. The sequence continues at coordinate 85,487 of JAGGVU010000002.1, read as the reverse complement.
AATTGCTTCTAATATTTTTAAAGATGCTGAAATTGTAAAAAAATCTTAGTTGTTGCAAAAAATATATGCTGTAAGACAAAAATCTATATATACTGGCGTATACAATATATTGTTCTATATCACTATATGTAGTGTATGGTGTGGTCTGAAATTCTATATATAGTGTTATTTGGTGGTAATTACGAAGTGTCCTTTTTGCTCATATAAAGAGACAAAAGTTCTTGAAACAAGGGAAGTCGAGGGTGCGATAAAAAGGCGCCGCGAGTGTGAAAAATGTGGCAAACGTTTCGTAACATATGAAAGACCTTCTATAGACATAGTTGTGATAAAAAAAGATGGACGAAGAGAGGAATTTAATAGGGAGAAAATATTGGCAGGTATAAAAAAGGCGTGTGAAAAACGGCCAATAGGTTATGATAAAATAGAAAAAATGGTTGACAAGATTGAGAAGGATATCAGAAAAACCGGACAAAGGGAGATAGAAAGTTCTGTTATTGGTGAAATGGTTGTAAAGAAACTTAAGAAACTTGACAAAGTTGCTTATATTAGATTTGCGTCGGTGTATAGATCTTTTGAAGATATAGAATCGTTTGAAAACGAAATAAGTTCACTAAAAGGGGTGAAAAAATGATAAAAAAAATCAAAAAGCGGGATGGAAGAATTGTTGATTTTGAACCGAATAAAATAACAGAAGCCATTTGGAAAGCTGCACAGGCAGTTGGTGGAAAAGATAAAGAGTTATCTAAAAAACTATCTGCCCAAGTTGTAGAAATATTAGAAAAAAAATATGATGGCATTAGCAGAGAACCTACAGTTGAGGAAATACAGGATATAGTTGAAAAGGTTTTAATAGAAAACGGCCACGCAAAAACTGCCAAAGCATACATATTATACAGACAACAGCATAAAGAACTGAGAGAACTTAGAAGGATGGTTGGCGACCTCAGTGTTGTTGATAAGTATCTTGATGAAAAGGACTGGCGCGTGCGTGAGAATAGCAATATGACTTATTCCTTGCAGGGCTTAAATTTTCATATCTCATCAAAAATTATTTCTAACTATTGGCTGAATAAAATATATCCACCAGAAATCAGACAGGCATATAATAGCGGCGATTTTCATATTCATGATTTGGGAATATTTGGTGCATACTGCGTAGGATGGGATTTGCAGGACCTTCTCTTATCAGGCTTCAAAGGTGTGAGCGGAAAAATAGAAACCAAACCTGCAAAACATCTGCGGGTTGCACTTGGCCAGATAATAAATTTTTTCTATACACTGCAGGGCGAGGCAGCGGGTGCACAGGCTTTTTCAAATTTTGATACGCTTCTTGCGCCATTTATTCGCTATGACAATCTAAACTACAAACAGGTTAAGCAGGCGATGCAGGAATTTCTATTTAACATAAATGTGCCGACAAGGGTTGGGTTTCAGTGTGTATCAGAAGATACGGAAATATTGACACCAGAAGGCTGGGCCAGATATGACGAAATAAAAAGAGGGAGTATAATAAAGACATTTAATGTAAAAACAGGCAAAATAGAAAATCAGCGTGTCAGAAGAGTTTTCAAAAAGCATTATAAGGGAATAATGTATAATCTGAAAAATCATGTACAAGATCAATTAATATCGCCAAAACATAGGGTTGTTAGAAAAAATTTTCAAACCAGCGCATATATACTTGAACCGATAGAAGACGTCATAAAATTAAAATCACCTTTTATTATTCCTATCGCTGGAAAAAATTCAAACAAAGAGGCAACAATCAGTGATGAACAAATAAAATTAATGGCATGGATTATAAGCGAAGGAACAATAGAAAGACCAACAAAATATAGACACTGCTACAGGATAAGTATTTACCAGTCGAAAGAAAAAAACAAAAAGAACTATAAAGAAATAATCAAACTTCTGAAACATTTCAAACTAAAATACTCTGAATATGAGTCTGCTGCTTTTGATGGTAAAGTCGCAAGACTTAGGCTTGACGCAAAAAGTTCCAGAAAAATTCACAAATGGTTTGGAACTAGAGATAATATCAGTTTTGTACCTGATATTTTATTAAATATGAACGAACGGCAGTCTAAGTTATTTATTCAAACTTACCTTAAGGCAGATGGGTTCGAAAATTGCAAAATTGCGACGACGAATTTGGAAATTTTAGATGCACTGCAAATCATAGCAGTTAACGCTGGGTACGGATTTACTGTCTTGAAAAGAAAGCCAACAATCGGCAGTAAAGATATTTATGTCCTTAGACTTATCAAACACAAGGAAACGTATATACAGAAAATAACAAAAGTAAACTATAACGGGATAATATGGTGCCCAAACACAAAAAATGAGACTGTAATAGCAAGAAGAAATGGCAAAGTCTTCATAACAGGGAACACTCCTTTTACAAACATAACGCTCGATTTGGAAGTTCCAAGCTACATGAAAAACGAGCCAGTAATAATTGGTGGAAAGCCGCAGAAAGAATCCTACTCTGACTTTCAGAAAGAGATGAATATGATAAACAGGGCGTTTGCTGAAATGATGCTAGAAGGTGATGCAAAAGGCCGGGTGTTCACATTCCCAATTCCAACATATAACATAACGAAAAATTTTGAGTGGGATAAAGAAGACTATAAACCACTTTGGGAAATGACTGCAAAGTACGGAGTTCCATATTTCGCTAATTTTATAAATAGTGACATGAAGCCAGATGACGTAAGAAGTATGTGTCCGCTAGATGGCGAAGAAAAGGTATTGATAAAATCAAATAGAGGAAGGAGGTTGGAATATTCAAGCATTAGAAACATCTATGAAGGTAATTCTAAGACTGAGAAATATGAAATTTACAGTGATGGAAAATTTGTAAAAGGCAAGTTTAACAAATTCCCAAATCAAAAAATGATTGAAATTGCTCTCGAAAATGGTCATAAAATAAAAATGTCTAGTGAACATCTCAATTTTGTAATGAGAGGGCCAGACGCGGTGGTAGAAGAATTGAAAGGAGAGCAATTGGAAGAAGGCATGTATCTTCCCTATTCTCTTAATGTGTACGAAGGAAATGGTGGAAATGCTGACTTGGGATATTTTGTAGGTGCTTATGCGGGTGATGGATCATTAGATAGAGAAACAACAGTTGTGTTTTCTTTAGGAGCCGGAGAAAAAAAGACTGTTGCAAAAAAACTAAAACAAATTGCCGAAAAATATTTTGGGGCGCATTGTACAACAAAGGAGTATGACGACACTAAACTCTTTACACTTAGAATACATTCAAAAGCTGCTGTAGGACTTTGTAAAGACTTTGTTTCTGGAATAAAAAGAGAGAAGCATTATAAAAGTAGAATATTTGGAATGAGTTTGGAATTTAGAAAGGGTGTATTGGAAGGGCACTATGCAACAGATGGAGGAAATCGCAACAGAATATACACATCATCCAAGAAAATGTTAGAAACACTTAATATGCTTGCAGCTACTTTAGGAACAACCACATCTGTATATGAGGACAGTAGAGACGGTAGATTAGGTGAAGAACCGAACTATTCCGTTTTAGTCTATCAACTAAATAGAAATAACTATGGTGATTTCTGGTTTAAACATGACAACAAGCTTTGGATAAAGATCAAGTCTATTAAGCAATTAAAAAACAATACTGCTTATTGCTTTGAAGTTGAGAACGGGGAGCCAATGTTTACAGTAGGAACTACTGGTATTCTTACGCACAACTGCCGGCTTAGAATAGACAATAGAGAATTAAAAAAAAGGGGCGGCGGACTGTTTGGTGCTAATCCGCTCACAGGTTCTATAGGCGTGGTAACCATAAACATGCCAAAAATAGGGTACATGTCAAAAACAGAAGAAGAGTTTTTTGAGAAACTTGAAAAAAATATGGACCTGGCAAAAAAAAGCCTTGAAATCAAAAGAAAAATTATTGAAAATTTCACTGAAAAGGGGCTGTATCCATATTCCAGATTTTATTTGAGAAGTATAAAACAAAAAACAGGGAAATATTGGAAAAACCATTTCTCAACGATTGGACTAATTGGTATGAACGAAGCCCTACTAAATTTTATGGGCGTAAATATAGCAGACGAAAAAGGCAGAAAATTTGCTGAGAAGGTTTTGGACTTTATGAGAAATAAACTCCAGAGCTATCAACAGGAAACAGGAAATATATATAACCTCGAGGCAACACCAGCAGAAGGGGCGTCTCATAGGCTTGCGCGGCTTGACAAAAAAAATTATCCGGACATAATAGTTGCAAACGAAGAAAATTATAGAAGAGGTGCAGCACCGTACTATACAAATTCAACACAACTGCCAGTTGACTACACGGATGACATTTTTGAAGCTTTGAAACTTCAGGATAACCTACAATGTAAATATACAGGTGGGACAGTTTTGCATGGATTTATAGGCGAGAGCATGCCATCCCCAGAAGCTACGAAAAATCTTATAAGAAAGATAGCAGAAAATTTCAGGCTTCCATACTTTACCATAACACCAACATTTAGCATATGCCCTATACACGGCTATATACCTGGAAAACATTATTACTGCCCAATTTGTGCTACAGAGAATTAATTTTTATTTTAGTTATTTAGAAAGGAGGGAGGAATAAAAATGACAAAAACGAGATGTGAGGTTTTTTCGCGGGTTGTTGGATATCTAAGGCCAGTCAGCCAGTGGAATGACGGCAAACAGGCAGAATTCGAAGACAGAAAAACCTTTGATAAACAGGTTGAAGAAGCTAAAACTAATCCTGCCTAATTTTAGCTGGTTTTGAAAAATGTGATAATATGTTAATAGGAGGGCTTCAGAAAATTTCCTTGATAGACTATCCCGGGAAAATATCATGTATAATTTTTACGATTGGTTGTAATTTCAGATGTCCGTTCTGTCATAACAGCCAGCTTGTCCTTGAAAAAAAAATAAAGCAACTAAACCATATAAAAGAAGGGGAGATTTTCGATTTTTTGAAAAAAAGAAAAAACCTTCTCGAAGCTGTTGAAATAACCGGCGGCGAACCATGCCTGCAAACAGATCTGGTAAGTTTCATTAAAAAAATTAAAGAACTTGGCTATCTCGTTAAATTAGACACAAACGGAAGTTTTCCTGAAAAATTAGAAGAGATCGTTAGCCAAAATCTTGTTGACTTTATTGCTATGGACATAAAATCTCCCCTAACTAAAGAGAAATATTCCAAGGCGTGTGGAATTAAAATAACAGATGAAAAATTAAAAAAGATAAAAAGAAGCGTTTCTATTATAATAAAAAGTGGTGTGGCTTATGAGTTCAGAACAACTGCTGTGCCTGGCCTCCACACCAAAGAAGATATTGAAGCGATAGTGAAATATATCAAGGGTGCCAAGAAATTTGTAATACAAAACTTTGTTCCACAAAACTGCATAAACCCAGAATACGAAAAGAAAAAATCCTTTTCAGTTGCAGAATTAAATACGTTCAAATCTATCGCTGAAAAATTTGTCAAAACAGAAATAAGGGCCAATTATTAATTAACATTATTGGTTAATAACTTGCTTTCCTCTTTTCTGCGGAATTATTTTCTTACTAGCATCTTTCCATTGTCTGTCCAGTTCAGTACCTGAAAAATATTCGTGTAAAAACACAGCTAATGCCGCGACTTCTGAATGCGGCTGGTTTGTGATGGCAATATTGTAGTCACTGATTTTATATACTTCACCAGGAACTTTTTGGCCACCAACTACGATCAGAAGATTTTTCTTTTTCCTGATTTCATTAATTTTATTTTGGATAGGCAGACCATACATAGTTAAATGAATTATAGAAAACCCTTTCTTCTTATATTCGCTAATACATTGCTCCCATTTTTTCTTATAAACAGTATCAAAATGCCCGCCCCATTCGTCACTAACATTCGTTATACTTTCTATCACCTTTTTATCATGCTCTCCGCTGATAATTAAAAAATCAGCTCCAAAGGCCCTTGCCACAAGTCCCACATGTGTAGAAATTCTTGCGTCCCTGCCTAAGCGGTGACCTAACCGCAAAACGACTATCATTTTATCATCTATAATGAATAAGGCAAAAAGCTATTTAAGAATTTAAAATTGAGTGTGTTACGATATCATTTGTATGTCTTTATGTGGTGCGTGTCAGTAAGTTCGCTGAATATAGAAAGCATGTCACTTGTTGACAACTGCTTATGAGATGTTTTTGCAATTTTTATGCGGCTCAGAAAATTTTATAATGGCATTTATCTGAAAGCATGTTGAAAAGCAAAAATAAAATTTAATATACCCTTATATCTATTCGCCATTTAGATATTCTTGCATTATACGGAAGAACCTTTCTTTGTTCAATGATTTTTACTTTTCTAGTCAACCTTTTTCCTGCGCGCATTATTTTCTCTTTTATCGAGCTTAAATCATCTGGTGAAAAGCAATAAAAATTTATTGTTCCTTCTTTTTTTAAACATTTTATAGCTTCTTCCAAATATTTATAACCCGTCTCAGGCAAAGGCATTATAACCCTGTCACATAAACCATAAAATTTTCTGGCCTTTTTTCTAACATCCCCTTCTATTACACTGACATTTTTTGCTTTATTTATCTTCACATTCTCCCTGAAATATTTCACAGCTACAGGGTTCAGCTCTATCCCTATTATATTTTTTGCCTTGGTGCGCCTACTTATTAGTATGGGGTACGGACCTATACCTGCAAAAAAGACCATTATTGTCTCGCCTTTTCTAATTTGTTTTATTAACCTTGAGCGCTCTGTTCCTTCTCTTGGCGAGAAATAACATCTTCTAATATTCATTCTTAATTTACAGCCAAACTCTTTGTGCTCTGTTATTTCTGTTCGTTCTCCTGCCAAGTAGTTCAGTTTTCTTGTTCTGTATATACCACTCCGTGCCGAGCCCTTTTTATAAACAGTTTTGATATTTTTATGTAGCCTGATTAATTCTTGGCCAATAATCCTCTCATATTTTTTTAGCTCATCGGGGATATCTATTATAGATATAGAACCAATCTGGTCAAAACTTTTTGGCAGCTTTTCCTTTTTGACATTTAACTTCTTTGATAGTATTTGCTTCAAGTTCATAATTAACCTTGACGAAAAAGTTTTAAATGTCTTCTTGCTATTTTATTGATACATGGGTCCATAGTCTAGTGAGCCTTTTCTCTTTAAAAAGAGAAAATCCTCAAGGGAAAAGAGAAATCTTTGGCTTGGGCAATTTGGTCTAGGATCGGAGCTTTGGGCAGTCCTTTACAGCTTCGGGTTAATGTAAAGGATTAAAAACAGCTTCAGACGGGAGTTCAAATCTCCCTGGACCCATCTATCCTTATAAAAGCAGCTGAAAATAATCCTTATTCTAATTTACTCATTAGACAATAATGCTGTATTCAGGCCTCTATCTGATGAAACTGCCAAATGTTAGCTCACAGCAAAAATATCATTGGTCTGGTTGATTTTTCTTCATTCATTCTTAAAAAAAGATAATATTTTTGCGGCTGCTTTTTGTTTTATTCCTTTTTCATTATTGTATAACATTAAACGGGCTTTAGCATCATATTTTAATATTTTATATGCATATCCTTAGCATGCAACCAAAACAAGATAAGGCAGTGAATAAAAAAATTGTTTATATAGCGCACCCGATAAACGGGGATGTTGAGGGGAATATCAAAAAAATACTTACTATTTGTAAAAAAGTGCATAGCCAAAAAATAATTCCATTTGCACATTATGTTGTTGCAAACCAGTATCTGGATGATAATATAAAAGAGGAAAGGATGCTGGGGATCTCTGCAGGAAACGAATTTCTGAAAAGAGGGTTCATAGATGAATTATGGCTGTGTGGCCCAAAAATTTCTGCTGGAATGAGAGAAGAAATTAAGCTTTGCCTAAAAAACAAAATACCTATAAAATGTTTTAATAAAGGGCTTCAGTCAGAATTTGAAAAAATATTAAGGGAAATCAAAAGCAAATCCGTAGAATAAACTAATAAAAACTTTTTCACCAATAGATAACTATGACCATTCAGGAAATATTGAAGTCGCTAAAGAAAGAGCCAAAAACTGTTGAAAAAGTAGCAAAAGAACTGAAAATGAAGACGGGGGATGTTGTTGAATTTATAAAATCCATGGAAATTATGCAACTCATCTATAGGGAAAAGGATTTTTTAGTCATAACAGATAGGGGAAGAAAACTTATAAAAAAATAGACAGAATTGCGAACATTTAAATAGTTTACTATTTTAAGTATTAACAATACAAATTCTAGAATTGGTTTATTAGAACAGTGGTTAATTATGGAAGATAAAAAACAAATCTTAAAAACCGGGACAACAACCGTTGGTCTGGTATGTAAAGATGGTGTAGTGCTTGCCAGCGAATCAAAAGCAACAATGGGATACATGATAGCTCATAAAGAGGTACACAAAGTTTTTAAAATCGATGACTTCATCGGAATAACAACTGCAGGTGGTGTTGGAGACATACAAAACCTTCTGAGAATTATCAAAGCACAAATAAATTTATATAAGATGGAGCGTGGAGAAATAACAGTAAATGCTGTTTCAACGCTTTTGTCAAACATTCTACACCAAAACCGGTATTTTCCAATAATGGCTGTCATGCTTGTTGGCGGAAAGGACAACACAGGATTTCACCTATATAGCCTTTTTCCTGATGGCTCTAGTATAGAAGACAAGTTCATATCAACTGGGTCTGGCTCCCCATTTGCATATGGGCTGCTAGAGAACGAGTATAAAGAAACCATGAATGTAGAAGAGGGCATTAAACTGGCTGCAAACTCTGTAAAGGTTGCAAGAGAGCGTGACACTGCCTCAGGTGGAAAGAAAATACGTATTGCAACAATAACTGACAAAGGATTTGAGTTTGTTGATGAAAAAAAGATAAATCAGCTGATTAAATGATCTGATTTTTTTCTGTTTAAAGAAAATAGTTGTAGACTAAAAAAATTAACACAAACGAAAATGTGAAGAAAAAGAAGACCCATAATAATATCAAAAATATCAAAGCTATATGAGAACAGCTACCTGTCAAATAATAATAAAATATAATAAAGGTTGTTAAAATGAAAATTCTAGATGAAATAAAAGAACTGCTGCCAAAAGATGCAATGATATCTGAAGTTTGCTTTGAAGGGAGCGAGATAATCTTATACACAAAAAATAGAGAGTTCTTTAAAAATTCAACAAAGGCAATCAAAAAGATTGTTGAAAAAGTAAAGAAAAGAATAGAGGTTAGAGCAGACCCGAGCTTAATAAAAGATGAAGAAAAAACCAAAGAATTTGTAAAAAACTTTGTAACGAAAGAGGCGGAAATAAAAGATATCTATTTTGAGCCAGAATTCAATAAAATAATAATACACGCACAGAAACCCGGCTTAGTAATAGGAAAGGCCGGCTCAACACTACGCGAAATAAAAAATAAAACTTACTGGACTCCTGTTGTAAAAAGAGCTGGAATAATTGAATCAGAATTAATACGGGGAATAAGAAAAATGCTTCATAATGAGGCTGCATATAGAAAAAAATTTCTCCATGAACTTGGCGTGAAAATATATTCAGAAACAAAAGATGTTGAATGGATACGAGCAACTGCACTTGGAGGCTTTAGAGAAGTTGGCAGGTCTTGTATATTTCTCCAGACAAATAACAGTAAGGTTTTGCTAGATTGTGGGATATCTCTTGGATCGTCAAAAAAGCCATTTCCATACCTCGAAGCACCTGAGTTTCATATTCAGGACTTAGATGCTATTATATTATCACACGCACATATGGACCATTCTGGCTTAATACCATATTTATACGAGTACGGCTATAGAGGCCCATTATATTCTACAGCTCCTACAAGAGATTTAACAACTATGCTTTTATTGGATTATATACAGATATGTCAGCGTGAAAATAAGAAAGAACCGTTTACATCAAAGGGTATAGAGGAAATGATAAAACATTCAATACCTCTCGGATACGGAGAAGTCTCAGATATAACGCCTGATATGAGATTAACGCTGGAGAATGCCGGGCACATACTTGGATCTTCTTTAGTTCATGTTCATATAGGAAACGGGTTATATAATATACTCTACACAGGTGATTTTAAATATGGGACAAATTCGCTGCTTAAACGAGCATCGACTAACTTTGCTAGAGTAGAAGGTATGATAATTGAATCTACATACGGCGGTTATGACTGCATCCAGCCAAAAAGAGAGGACGCTGAAAAATTATTAATTGACATCATAAAAAAGACAATAAAAAACAATGGTAAAGTTCTGATACCATCGTTTGCAGTTGGCCGGGGGCAGGAAGTTATAAAAATAGTTACTGAAAGCGATATAGATGTTCCGATTTATCTTGACGGAATGTTATGGGACGCAACTGCCATACATACGGCATATCCAGAATTTTTATCACGTAGCGTTCAGACAAAAATACTTCACAGGGGTGAAAACCCGTTTACAGATAAGCGACTTAAAGCAATTGGTTCCCAAAAAGAAAGAGATGTTGTACTAAATCAAAAAACGCCATGTGTCGTCATATCGTCCTCTGGTATGCTTAATGGTGGGCCTGTTATAAGTTATTTAAAAAGATTTGCATCAGATGAGAAGAATGTATTGATATTTGTAGGATACCAAGCAGAAGGCACGATGGGCAGAAGAATACAAAAGGGGTGGAAAACTGTTCAAATGGAAAAAAATGATGGAACGACTGAAATGCTTGAACTCAAGTGTCAGATAGAAACTGTAAACGGCTTGAGCGGCCACAGTGATCACAATCAGTTAGTAAACTTCGCTAAAAATATTCCCAAACCAAAAAGAATATTGATAGACCATGGTGAAAAGACGAGGGCCATAGAACTTGCAAAGACGTTATATAATACGCTAAAAGTAGAAACTTTAGTGCCGAGAAATTTAGAAACCATAAGGTTTAAATGATGTTTTTAGGCTATGCCTAAAATAAAGCAATTATAAAACTTTAAAAGCATTTTTATTTATTTAATTTAGAAAGTTAAATTATACCCAAGGTTGAATATTATGAAATCAAAAAGCGCAGGACAATTTGGATCCAAGTATGGTAAGAAAATAAGAGACAAAATTATAGAAGTTAAAAGAAAGTCAAAAAAGAAATATATGTGCCCAGCATGCTCAAGAAGAGCTGTTAGAAGGGTAGCAGCAGGTGTATGGATCTGTAAAAAATGCGGGAAAAAGTTCGCCTCAGGTGCTTTTGAATTTCGAGAGTGATATATAAAAAAGAAAACAGCTGAATCATGGCATACAGATGGCTGACATCACGATCAACTTTAAAAGATTTGTTAACAATATTTAGCGTACCAATGGCTTAAAATTATAAAAATTAAGGGGACATGTATGTATAAATGTATTAAATGCGGTAAAGAATTTGACGAACTGGGAAAGGTAACCTGCCCGTTTTGTGGATTCAAAATTATCATAAAGACCAGACCTTTATTTAAAAAAAGAGTTCCAGCAGTATAATTATCTGGCTTGATGAATGACACCGAACTAATCCAAATAAATTAGAATTGGTTACTCTGGGTATAAATAAAGCCAAAACCTGATAGCATGAGTGAAAAGTTAAAAGCCAAGCTTGAAATAAGAATGAAGAAAATTAATGATATTTTAAAGATTTTGGAAAATGAAGATGGAACAAAATTTTCAGCAAAGGCTTTTAAAAAAAATAAAAATTTAGTTTTGGACATAGAAGCCAAGGATTTAGCAGGTCTTCAGGCTTGCCTAAATTCGTATATTGAAAAAATAAAATTAATTAAAAAATTAATGGAAACAGAGTTATAGGATAGGGAAATAAAATGAAAAAGGAGCAAGAAGAATTAGCATTACAATTTCAAATATTTAGCCAGCAATTGCAAAATATTATGTTACAAAAACAAACTCTTTTAATAGAGCAAAATGATATCCAGCGGGCGTTAGAAGAGATTGAAAACACAACTGGCAAAATCTATAAAGCAATTGGTCCAATTATGGTTGAAACCAGTAAGAAGAATATTAAAGAAGAGTTGGAAGATAAAAAAGAAGAAATAACATTGAGGTTAAAAACTATTCAAGCGCAGGAGAAAAATGTAAAAGCAAAATTACAAGAAATGCAAAAAAAATTTCAGCAATGATTTGTTTTTAAAAAAATATCTGTAGCAAGGTGATCGGCATGAGCATAGCAAAAATAAATGAACTGCTCGAACAGATAAAAAATGATAGAACTGTGCCGAAAAATGTTAGAAATTCTATAGAAATCGCTCAAAATGATTTAACTGATAAATCAAAGGATGCGCTAGTAAAAATCAATTCTGCTATTTCTATTTTAGAAGAAGCCTCCAACGATACAAATATACCTACATACACAAGGACGCAAATCTGGAACATTATTTCTATGCTCGAAGTTTTGAACGAAAAGCAGAAAAGAAAGAAAGGCAATTAGCTAATATTTAAAAAGATTAACTTAAATATTTATATATCAAAGAATAAATATTGTTAATTAATTATGACGTAATAATTGAAAGAGGTGGATTTTGTGGTATTAGAAAATATTTTTAGAAAACTAAGAAGAGACGAAGAACCTGTTGAAGATGAATATATTGAATTAGATTTTGCAGAAAAATCTGGTGAATCTGGAAAGATGATGATAGCTGTTGACAAACTAGAAGATTATGCTGATTCTGATAGAATTCAAAGAAAAGTTAGAGAAGGGTATGTCGTTCTTGTACGAATAAAAGAGCTAAAAGAAAAAGACATGGGAGAATTAAAAAGAGCTATTGCAAGAATAAGAAAAACATGTCTTGCCCTTAATGGAGATATAGCTGGGGTAAGCGATGACTGGGTTATTATAACACCCGAATACGCGAAAATACATAGAGAGCAAACTCCCGCAGAAAAGAAAGAAGAGTAAACTAAAACGGGCCGTGAGGTCACAAAGTTAATTTGATGCGCAAAAATGATTCTACCAATTACCACCTAAAGCAACTGGTTTAGGCCAAGTTAATTTGATATATAAAATGGAGAGTAAACTGAAACTTATTTACGAATCAGCTCTCGAAATATTTTTCTCTTAGAAAATTTGAAAACATTTTATTGTGCTCAACAAATGTCCAGAAATCTTCGTGTTCGACTATTTTTCCTTTTTTTAGTTTCTGTGCTACATAACTTCCAAATCCAAGATTTTCTATTTTTTCTGATTTTATTATATAGCCTAAAAATTTCGATGCTGTTAAAAATTCTCTTTCTTTTTCCGCAACCCATCTGTTGTTTTCTACAAATGAGGCATAATTTTTATACTTAGATAAGAACTCCTCACTCCTTTTTTTATACCAAACTTCTGGGCCTATAATTTTTTTTATTTTTGGAAGCGACCAAACTTCTAATTCGATCACAATTAGGCACTTTGATTCTGAGCACCACACCGTATCGCGAATAACCCTAAATTCCTGTTGCTCTAAAAGTTTTTTTATTCGTTTTCTTGTTTTTCTGAGTTGTGGATAAACTATATCGTCCACTACTTTCGGTTTGTCAAAAATTATTGCCAAGAATTTTGTTCCTCTTTTTTTGAGCAACTGTAACTGATATTTTGTTAGTTTGTTTTTTGTGGGAAAGAAAAATTTTTCACTTGGGTTAGAAAGGAAATCTTTGCTTTTTTTGATTAATTTCATAAAATTTTCTGCACTTAAAGCTGCGGCCGCATTTCTGTTTTTATCTGTTGGATCAATAACGATTAACGGGTCTTTAAAGCGCTTCTTGCTTTTTCCCTCTAAATCTATTCTAGTTCCATATGACCATTTTGATATATTTTGAAGTGTATCTTCAAATCTTCCGTAGAACATAGTCAATATCTCTAAAACATATCCAGAAACTCCACAATTTTTCGTATCACTCCCATAAACACCAATTCCTTTGCAAAACTGCTTTAGTAATCGTGCTTCATCCCGAAGCGTTGGATTCATATTTTGGAGTATGTACGATAAATGAAGGGGTGAACGATCAACTGCGGATTTTATTTTTTGACCCTTCCTTATCATATAGCACGGAACTATATCTACCTTGAATTTGTAGCCATTTCTATTTATATAGGCCTGAACGTATGGATGCTCAGCGTAACTTATTTTTATCTCATTTGTGAACCTTTTTGCTATCAGCTTCGCCAATTTCATTCCCTTCTCTTCCAGCGCTTCTCTTGACAGGGAATATGGAAACATTAAGAACATATCTATATCATAGTCTCCTCTCAACCATGTCTGCTTTCCGGTTGACCCGACTATAATAGCATCTGCACGATATTTTTCACATTTTAGTTTTGCCATGGACAGAAGCTCTTTTATAAACGAGTCTAGAAATTCTCTTTCCTTTTTTGTAGGCTTTATAACCCTCAGAACATTTTGCTTTATCTTATTAAGGTTCATAAATTTATTTTATACGGGCTATATAAATATTTATTATTCAATCTTGCACGTGCTTTTATAAGCTGGTTAAATAGTGACATATCAAATATTGCGAGGTATTTTAAATGTATTTAATATATTTATCAGGGCTTTTTCCGAAGTTGGCCGAAGCAGAGGCAGAGACAAAACTAAAATTATTGTCATGCTCTTATGAAAAGAAGTGGCCGTTCATATTTTTTGACACTAATAAAAACAAGATTGCAAATCTAGATAAACTCGGGATGGCACATTCTGTTCATAAGATTCTTACCAAAACAAAAAAAAGCCGCATCTATGAAAAAATAGCATCTATGCCAAAAATAAGAAAAAAATTCGCTGTCAGGATAAAAACAATAAACCAGAAAATTTCAGAAAAGGACAAAAAAAAGATTACAGATGCTGTGTGGAATAACAGCACTAAAAGAGTTGACTTAGAAAATCCAGAAAAGATTATAACAATTTTTATCCTGACAAAAGACATAATTATAACAGAAAAAATGTTTGATATTGATAAAGGTTTTTTAAAACCATCCGCCCCATATAGAAAACCGATAACACTAGATCCAAGGATAGCCAGAGCTATGGCTAATCTGACAGGTCTTAGACATGGCTGTGTGCTAGACCCGTTCTGTGGCACTGGTCTGCTTCTTAAGGAGGCAGGCATAGTAGGACTAAGATGCTATGGCTCTGACATGTCAAAGGAAATGATAGAAGGTGCCAAGAAAAATTTTAGCTATTTCAAACTAAGGGGCATATTCAAGCAGGGTGATGCAACTGATTTAAAGCGTGTGTGGAAAAGAACATTTGATGCCGTTGTCACAGACCCGCCCTATGGCATATCGACATCACTATTCAAAAAAAATGTTGTGCATCTTTATAGTAAATCCATAGAATCTATATATGAAGTCACCAAGCCTGATGGAAAAATAGTTATTGTTGTTCCTGACAAGATTACAAAAACATTCATAAAAAAAGTGAAAAAGATTGGGCTGGAGATAAAATACATGATATATCAACGGGTACATAAATCTTTATCAAGATATTTTTTTGTTTTGAAAAAATTAGAATAAATCAAGCTTTTCCAGTTTGGCCTTTGCCTTCTTTCTTTTCTTTTGGTGCTCTTTAAGAAATTTGGTTATTTTTTCTATTACTATCTGCTTCAGCTCGCCGGAAAGCAGTTTTCCGGATTTATAATCGTCACTAATCTTTTGTAAATTTTTATCATTAGGCTCAAGCCCGTAATTCAATAGCTGAAAAGATACATCTATATCCGGATTTCCGCCTTTTTTTCTATGTTCTTCCAATGATCCGCGACCTCCACTGAAAGCATGTTTTTTAATTTTTATGGCTACTTGCTCTGGTGAGTCTGTCAGCGCTATGTATGAATTGGGGTCGCTTGAAGACATTTTTCCTCCTTTTAGCCCGGGCAAAAATTTGTGGTATGTAGAGCTTATCTGCATAAAATTAAAGAATCTGGCACGCTGAGAAATATCTCTTGCTAGCCTGATGTGCGGGTCTTGGTCGCAACCGACAGGAATAACTACTGGCAGGGGCCCTCCCTCGAATTCTGGAAGTTGTGGATGCAGCATGTCTGCTGCCTGTAGCAATGAAGACATAATCTTTCCAATAGTTATTTCACCGTAAACAGCCCTAAACTCGTTAAAAGTTGCGTGTCTTGCCAGCATAGTAGCTAATCTATAATATGCGTTTGCCTTATCTGCATCTTTAGAGCGACTTGATTGGAAATAGAAGTCGCATTTTTTGATATTTAGGCCAAGAGCAATATAGTTTGTGAGATATTCGTTAATTGCTGTCTTATGCAGTTCGCTAATATCCTTGTTTCTAGTATTATATGCCTCGATATCTGCAACAGCTATGTAAACCCTTGCCCCAATTGACTGATAAAAAATAATCTGGTCAGCAACTACTTTGTGACCGAAATGAAATTTACCAGAAGGCATGAGACCGGTCATCATGGCAAACGGCTTCTTTTGCTCAACGGCATCCACTATCCTTTTAAAATCCCTGTGAGCAAAAATTATGTTTCGTCTGAACAAAAAATGTCTGTAGAATTGCTTTGGAAGATTATGAAGTGGTTTCAGCCCAAACTCTTTTATTAGCTTGTTATAATCTATTTTTCCTTTGATTTCCCAAGGTGTTACACTAGCCATATTTTTCACTTTATATAAAATTAGCTACAAAACCATATTAGTGCAAGGTTTATTCAGTGACTTTGCATCCGCAATCGGAAATACATGTTGCTATATCAGTTGTTCCAAGTTTTATTTGACATATCTCATCAAACGGTCTGGTTCCATTTCCATATCGAACAAGAAACGTTCCAGCATCTAAAGCCGAGTTTACACTATCTACTGAACATCCATATGTAGTTGTCACACGTATACATGCGTCGCCCCACGCGTCTGAGAGACTTACACTTTCACCACCCTTAACTACATTAGAAAAAAAGAATGCAACTACAGCCAGTAGAACAATAACAGCTACTGCTAAAATTACAAGCATGTTAATGGGCAGACTTATTCCTTTCTTAGACATAAAACAACCTCCTGCAGTTCGTAAGAATAAATTATATTTCGTTGTATATAAAGTTTGTGATGATTGTCGATACATAACGAGAAGTTACTCTATTTTGACCAAAGTAGTTTCCACGCGCGGCTTTTGGCACTGAGTATAAAGATCTTCTAACTAACCTAAAATTAGTAAAAACTTAATAAAAGAAAAAAAAGAAAAAAGTTACTTTCCAAGAGTTATGCTAATTGTTGAAACATTGATTTTTTCTTTGTTTTCATTCTCTACTGCGTCTGTTCCGATTGTTACGTCTTTTACCTTTGCATCCTGAACAAACTTGTTTTTAACAATTTCTGCGACATCAACAGCTTTGCTGATAGACCTTCCTCTTGCTTTTATATATATTTCATTCTGCCCATCACCGAATTGTGTAACTGCTGCAAGCACATAGGACATATTGGGCTTTTTCCCAACAAAAATCACATTGTCTTGCTTTTCTTTTTTTTCAATTCCTTGTTCCTCTGCCATCTTAAAAACCTCCTTTACATTGCATTATCTATGAATAAACTCATATAGTGTATGAAAGAAATGTTTTTAAACCTTTTTAAACGATTAAAATGCAACTAAACAAAAATAAACCCGACAATCGTAAGCGACCTAATATTTCGGATGATTAACCTATTTTTGGCTAGTTTATAAATTTCTGCGGGCCGACGCCGATTGAATAATAACGGCTGTTAAGTGACCTGAGCGATACCGATGGCAAGGATTGCCGAAGGCAACCGCAGAAGTCCGTCTATTTGATTTTATTTAAGTTTCCTTTTAATACTATTGGGTCCATAGATTCAATTTCGTCTTTATAGAACATATCAGGGATTTCGTTTAGTAAGAATATTTTTTTACCCAATACATGTGCAAATCCTATTTCAAGAAAAACGTTTCCTCCAATGTAATTTTTAATTCCTCTTTTTTCATAGTTCAAAACAAGAATTGCATCAGCATTTTTAATTTTTTCAAAATAGTATCTTATAACATCATATTTCTTTGCTCTATTTGAAATTTCACCATTTTCTTTTTCTTGTTTAATTTGTTTTAATGTTACCTCTCCGTTCAGAATCATTTCAGCGGTTTTAGGTATCACAACTTCATGCCCTAGTTTAATTAATTGTTCGGCAACTTCTTTTATTTGATATGTAAATTCTAAACCGGCACAAATTACAATCTTCATAATAATAAGTAAATTCAAAACAATTTATAAATTTATTAAAGAGAAAAGTGGATTGAAATATAAAAGATGTATGCCTTCTGTAGGGCAAAATTCAAGGATTTTGGGTTGCGGGGCGGCACTATTTTAGTTCTCTTTTAACCCAGTCTATAGCTTTTTTAACATAATGTTCTTTGTCGTCTTCAACATTTTTTATGATTTTCTCAATTTCTTTTTTCAAAGTTTTATCTTTTTTGAAATTAATCAACAAAACAATTCCAAACCTCCTTTTCCAAGGGTTTTTAGATTTCACCAATTTTCTTGAGAATTCAAAAATTTCTTTTTGTTTTATTTTTGCTATTGGTCTGATTCCTTGGATTGCTAAGGTATCGCATACAGCCCAGTCTGTAATGTCATCAACAAAATTTTTAATTAAGCCTAAAGTTTTTTCTGGGTCTTTTTTACAAATCTTTCCTAAGATTTTTGCAGCCAGAATTCTTTCTTCTAAATAACCGCTTTTCCATAATTCTTCAACAAGTTTAAAACCGCCAGAGATATATTTTGAAATAATTTTATTTATTTCAGCAAGATATACTCCATAAACTTTTTCTGAAGTTGGAACAAATTTTCTCCAACTTTCTTTTGCTTTATCATTTGATTTTTCCTTCAAGAATTTTCCAATTTCAGTTAATTGTTTCATAATCATTAACTAAACTTGTTTCTATAAAAATTTATTGTGCGGTCGAGCAATTACGCCTAACACATGCGATTAAGCGAAGTTTTGCCATTAGGCAAAGTTTGGGTGGAGGCTCTGCAAAAGCCGAGCCGTTTAATGCCTGTTAAGTCCCCGCGAATACTTGGAGCGGTCGAGCAACCGAATGTTGCGAAGAAGTCGGAGATCGCCGTTTTAATTATAGTAAATTTGAATTTCTAAATCTTTATTTGAAGGTATAAAAGGAGAATCATAACCTAGATCTAAATATAAAAATTGTTTGTCTATTCCTTTGAATAAATAATAGTTTATAGAGTTATCATATATAGTCTCATATTGATCTTCTAATTTAATCTTAACTGAAGTAATCTCTTGTATTGAATTATCATTTATTGGTATAAGAAATGTAGCCATGTGTGAAGAATTAAACGTTTGTTCCCATGAAGATTTATCTATGTGTTTCAAAGAATCTAAATTTACGCTATTATAACAAAGAATCCCATAATAGTCTTCACCATGTTCTGGATCAAGAATGAACTCCGGGTTTTTATTAATCTTGATTGTTACAACTTTGTTGTTATGATCTTCAAGGATATTAACATTTTCCGAACCTTTTTGAATATTAACAGTAAGTGTTGGGTCTCCATACATGATAGCGCCATAATCATCAAATATTTCAATATTTTCATTAATTATATTAACATTCTCTCTTTCTCCTCTATTTTCAACAATCATTTTAAGAGCTAAATTATGGCTTAATTTTCTATTTATTTGATTTTTCATAACAGTACCAACAGGTTTTCCTGTAGCTAGTTCAGATAAAAATCCTTTAGGAGTATAACCTCCAGTATTATAATTCCCAATGAAAGCAGAAGCTCCTCTTTTTATGAGATCAATACCTAATTTTCTTGCATTCAAGCAGGAAAAATGCAGAAAAATGGGTCTATTAGTAAAACAATCTTCTTGTTGCGTGCCACATAAGTCATTAATACCCAAAGAATGCGTTTGTTTGTTTCTAAATTCCTCTTCAGTCTTAACACTAAAACCACTCCAAGAGCCATGAGTATTCAAAAGCACTACTGAAGAACTCCGATAATCATTAATCAATTGATTTTTGCTTCTAAATCGATATGGTTGCAATTGAGGCAATTCTTTTTTTAAACAAAATGAAGCAATGTATTCTCCTGATGTAGATCCATCGTATGGGAGATTATCGTAGCTGCTACCAAAAGGATAATTTTCAATATATACATTCTCACCTGAAATTTGGAGATTATCAAAATATTTTTCCAATAAAATTTTGGATGAGAAAGGAATTCTACCAATGCTTAAATCAACATAACCATCTCCATTTATGTCCCCATACAATTGAGGGTCTGTAATATAAACTTGAGAACCAAATTGTTGTGTTCCAGTGTCTTTAAGAGGTATTTCATTAAAATCACCAATTATTAATAGAAATTCGTTGTTATTTTCATTATAAAATGATTTTACGGTGTTTTTAATATAGTTAATATCTGAAGATTCTAACTCAATAAATCCCCAACCCCTATTCTGAGCAATTTGTTTAGCGTAATTCTTACCATCAGCATTTTTATTAATAATAATTAATCCATTTTTTTGAACTTCACCTAAATTAAAAACAGTTGGAGAACTCCAACTTGTATCTTTAATGCCATAATAAAATTTCTTAGAAGGATTAATAGCAAAACTCATATCATAACTAAATGATTTTGAGTATGTTTTTGCCCATAAATATCCTCCTGCTTGCCCGATGTTTGTATCTCCTCTTATATTTATCCAAAATGGAGGAATCCCTTGATAAGTTAAGGTAACTTTATTTCCATCTACAGAATGTTGAACATTTGAGATAGCAGAAACAGATTGAATTATCGTTAAAAATACTGAAAATAGAATTATAACCTCTTTTAATTTAATCATATTTATAACTTAACTAACACTTTTATTTAAATATATCGGTAGGCGAGCCCCTCCCACTTTTTAGAAATTGCCCTTTCAATTATTTAGGACTTATTCTCGATTGAACATATGCGATTAAGCGAAGTTGACTAAAAGCAAATTTGGGCGAAACAAGGTGCAACTGAGCGTAACCGTTAAATCACTGTCAAGTGACCTGAGCCTTCGGCCCAGAGAAGCCGAGATCGGAGAGCTAAACTATTTCTCTGATTTTTCTTCTTATTTCCTCAATTTTTTCGTTGGTTATTGTGTTTATTATTTCTTTGATTTTAAAAATCAAATCCCTTAAGTTATTGTAATCTACAAATACCTTCTTATTTTTCAAATAGTATTGGTTATCGATTCTTAAACTTTTATCATTCTCAAGTATTTTTGCAATCCCCATTTCAATAACATTTTGTTCTTCAAGAAACTTCACAATCTCTATAGTGCAATCATGGATCTCCGATTTAATGCCTATACGCATTAACAAAGCATAAAGTGCAAAATATTCAGAATAGTATTTTGTTGTTGCTAACCACATATTTGATTTTCCTTTAATGTCTCTCAAAACAAGCAAGGTTTCTTCAGCACTTTTCAAATATTCATTTGATAGATTTTCGTTAGGCTCGATAAGTTTAACTTCTCTCTTCCTGAAACACCATTTCAACTTACTAACCATTTTATCCATTCCTCGCTTTTTTGGATAATCAAATGCTTTTTTATGATTTCTTTTTTTAATGTTTCACTTATTTCTTTTAATGATTTTACATTTATAATATGAAATTTCAAATTAAGTTTTTTCTCAAGAAGTTTAATTTTTTCTCTGTTAAATTTTCCAACAACAAGAATATCCACATCTCCTGCTTTTTTTACTGAATCTACAGCCGAACCAAAAATAATAATAGGATTATTAAAGGAATGTAACTGCTCTATTATTTCTTTTAAAACTAACTCCTCTTTACATCTTTCAATTAGCTTTTCCTTCTCAATTATTGTTAAGTAATCCACAAACAAAGGGATTTTTTTCAGTTGGTAAAGTGTTTGCCTTCCTTTTTTTTCTTTCTCTAATAGTCCAATGTTTTCAAATACTGCAAGTTGTTTTCTTATAGTCGTGTGCGGTCTTTTGAGCTTTTTTGATATCTCAGCAAGATGTTTTGGCTCGGCATATAACAATGGTTCCAAAGTTAACCATATTGAAACTTTTTTGACCATATTGTTACTTTTGTAACGATTATATATAAAGTTTTCGGTTTTAAAATTTAGGCTTTGCGGGCCAACGCAAATTGAATATAACATATGCCATTTTACGAAGGTTTTTCGTTAGAAAAACTTTGGGCGTGAGGTGAAGCCGAGCATCAGAGTAGTGACATTTATTCCGAGCAGAATAATGAACAGCATTTTTTAACACAAGAAACATCTGCTATATCTAAACACTCGGTATAATTAAGTTTTGCACATGTTGATGCCAATTTTTCCAAAAGCTCGCTATCTGCTTTGCTTGTATCTGAGCAGGTAGGGTCTTTTCCCACATATTGAGTGCATAATTTATTTGCCAGCTGCCTGTTTGCTGCTTCGTCCATCCCTCGCGAGCCAATCTTAAGAAGAAATGCCAAAGAAACGCCTAAAACAATGACAGCTATTATAAGAATTATAACCATATTTACTGGAAGTGATATACCTTTATTCATATGCTCACAGATTAATTATATTCGTATCCCTTTTTATAATTTTTTTTCATCTTATGTGATTTACTCTTTGAATTTAATAACAAGCTCAAATGGCTTTTGTGTGAACTTTTCTCCGTCGTAAAAATAATTTTGCGATGCAGATTTTATCTTTATTGTTTTTTCTGTTCCATCTTCTATTGTTATGCCAGAACCACAATTTGGAGCTAGTCCAGATGATAGCGCATCTATAACGCATTCTCCCTTGGTAATCATATCTGGTATGTCAACATTTATTAGGCCATAATAATCTCTTCTGCCACTTTTTGTTGTTGGCCCAGCTGTCGAGGGCTTGATTACAGATATAACAGAGCTTATGTTATAGGTCAGTCTATCAGTTATATTGACATTTGCTGACAGTTTGTCTACCCTTATTTTTACGCCGTTCATAATAAATTCTCCCTGATATGCATTGTTTTTTATAGATTCCTCTGTTTTTGATTCTATTTCACCAAGGGAAGGTATATTCTTTGTCCCGTTATACCAAATTGTGTTGCCAAAGCCATTGCTGCACAAATCATAAATAATCTGAACAGTTGTTAGATAATATCCCTCCTTAAGAGACTGGTCAGCAAGGTGAAAATTAACATCACTTAAGATTATTTCCTGCTCTTTCATAATTATCTCTTTTTCCCGGTTCATTTTGTTATCCATAATAACAAATCCTGCGATAGCAGCAGCAGCTATGAATATTGCCACAATAACTGCTGTTGCAAATCCTTTACTCATTCTATACACCTTATTTGATCCTAACACCTATGTCTGGAATTTCTGGCTCCTTCATCTTTGTTTCCAGTTTTGCATATTTTACACTTCTTTCAAATATTAACGGTATTTCTATTTGAGCACCCTCTATATTTTTATTCTCAGTAAAATTGCATACTATATAATCTTCTATTGACAAGCTATATTTCAGCATATTATACGGGGAAAATATATTCTTACATCTAATTGACAAATCCGGATCCGGGCTTAAAGCTGGATAAGAGTATGCTGCACGGGTAATTTCTCTTAAAAACGGCTCATTAAATAAAAATGAAAAATAATAAGGTTCGGTTGTGACAACCACAAGATCTATATTGTAGTTTATCCCGGCCGGCGTGTGTAGTTTGTCCTTTGCTGTTGTGTAAAAAAGTATTGCAACAACGCTTATTACAACAGCAAGAACTATGACAAATGTGACAATCATATCAGCTATTGGTGCAACACCTTTTCTACTTCTCATGCCTTTTATCATATATCGCATTTTATTCATCATTAAAACCTTCTGCTTCTAACTTTAATTTCCCGTTTTCTCTTATGGCAATAAGTGTTTTAATTGGTTTTTCATAGCTGAAATCTCTCAGCGGTGTTGATGAATATCTACACATATAAACAGTGGTCGGTTTTGGATAATATAAATT
This sequence comes from Candidatus Aenigmatarchaeota archaeon, assembly GCA_021157845.1. Lineage (GTDB taxonomy): Archaea > Aenigmatarchaeota > Aenigmatarchaeia > GW2011-AR5 > JAGGXF01 > JAGGVU01. The sequence continues at coordinate 61,506 of JAGGVU010000002.1, read as the reverse complement.
AAATGTTGCTATTGTATTATATTTGTCAATGACACAAAAATAATTACCAAACCATTTTATTTCAACTTCTAATTCTTTTGCTTTCTTGGGATTTTTTACAGTGCCCTTGCTCCAGTCAAGTGTCAGGCTTGATTGCCCCTCTTCTTCAGCTTTGTTCAAAAGGCAGCTCACTTTTGAGAATGGGTTTTCCATTATGTATAACAGCATACTGCCTTTATGTATTGAACCGCTATTATTAATTTTAACGGGCAAGACAAGACTGTTAACTATATGCCCAAAGTCAGAACCAATCAGCCAGTAATCATGAGTTTCTAAATCAGTTATGTTCGCCAAATAAACAAATTCACAGCTGTATATCGGCTCTATATGCTTCTTATCGAGTTCGTCTAACTTGGCAGTGTCAAAAACTGCATATCCATTTGTCAGATCAGAAGCTAAAAGGTTTTCAGATATCTCTACTGAAAATCTTTCACTGTCGTGACTATCCGCAGATATAGTTACATTAAATAGGTTTGTAAAGAAAAACACAATAAAAGCTCCAAAAGCAACCATGCGTATAACCAAAAGTATTGTCTTTACTATATCCATTTATCCACCTGTTATTAAAATTTTGTCTCCTTTTTTTTCAAATTTCAAAGATGCAGCACCATTTTTACAGGAAAAACTAGCAGGAACAATTTCGATGCTGCTGTCGATGAAAGATTTTTGATAGCTTGACTGGTCAATAAAAACTTCCACACTTTTTGAATTATTAACATTTATATTCACATTACATTTTTCTGAAGGAATTTTATAAAATACTGTCATATTATCAGAAGACGATAACATGTTCAATATTCCGGCTATTTGCTCGCAATGATACCTTGCGTTTAGGTTCATACCTGCTTCAGCAATTGTGTTGCCTGTAGCCTGCATTATAGGAACTGCGAAAAGTGCAAAAATAATAAGCCCTATAACTATGCATAAAACCTCTTTTATCAGAGCTCCTGCACCCTTTGACATCAGTCGGGCCACCGCCAGAATATATTTTTAAGTCCAAGCTTACCTCTCCAGTGCCTCGGTGGTTTAAGAACAGGATAAATGTTATTACTGCTTTTAACCAGTTCTAAATCTTCAGCTATATTGTTGTACGTCCAGCTTCTGTCTTTTACATAACAAAATGTTCCGTCTTTTGCTCCGCCAACTGCCTCAACTATTATACACTGAAAATTATTATCTGCCTTTTCTTCACCAAGCTCATTAAAACACATTGTTCTCTTTCCGATAGTTGTGGCAGTTCCATTTTCCGAGACATTAAAAATCGGGGTAGATAGTTTTTGGTGGCAATAACAATTATTTCCACTTGCCCTGTAAATTTTCACCTTTAACTTACATGGACTAGCCAGCCCAAACCCCCGCTGGTGACCAAAAGACCAAAAGCTGTCTGTGTGCAATTCTATTGAATCTATACCGTCGCAATTAGTAAGCGGAAATCTATAGATATTTTTATGAGTTTTAAGGCAAAGTGCATTATCCCCACATGCTAAATATTTGATTGATGAAGCTTTAGCAAGATTAAACCCTGTAAAAGAAATATTAAAAATGTCTGCAACGCTCGTATGATGCCAGCTGCCCAGTTCGCCTCCAACTAATTTATTTGTCAGGAAGACATTCATGTTTTCAACGTCTTTGAGATAATCATCATCAACCCCCTTTGTTAAAAGGTAGTCACTGACCTCTTTTTTAACATTGGAAACAAAATCTGCTTCCAGCTCGTTAAAATTTTGTATAGTTTGCCTGCTGTCGTTAAGCGAAGCATAGACAGTATAAGGAAGGTCTGTGTATAATGTCCATGAAATATCATCGCCTATTGGAAAACTCTCGTAATAAAGAACAAATTCTGGGTCTGCAAGCATCTTTATATAAGCGCCTTCGACAGTTGTTCCGGGATCAAGTGAATTTACAGATGGCATTATCTTTCCTTGCGGAATATTTATCTCCATCTCTTGACTTGTGCCTAAACTCTCTTGACTTGTGTCTAAACACGCCTCATTTATGCGTGCAGCGAGTGCCTGTGCAGTGACAAAGGCTGTTTGTTCACGGGTGGCAGCGGCTCCTGTATTGAAAATTGAAACAAGCGTTGCAATAACAAGTAATGCTATAATAACTTGTATAATCTGTGCCAGCCCTATCTCAATATCTCCTTTTTTATTTATAATATCACCTTAACAATTTCCAAAAGCATAACATACTAAATTTTTGACTGACTCATCAAAACCCGGTACAATCCCTTTAAGCAGTAAAAAAATAAGTGCAAGCACCGCAAGCATTATCAATAGCCTTACCAAAAAACCCTGCATTTCCATTTAACCACCAAACAGATTCAGACCAGCTATATATTCAATAAGGCTTATGCCCATATTTTTAGCTTTCAGTATAAATAGCGTTAGTATAAAAACTGCAGCAACAAGCAATATTATAGCCCATAAAAATTTTTTCATTTTGCATCATCATTAAATAATTATATTTCTTTCACATCTGCTTCAAAAGACCGCATTCCCAAATAATTATCAGCAGCACATTTGCCCATAAGCTGAGATAAATCATTGCCATTATTTTCCACGCAGCTGCTTTTTTTAAAAAACCTTATATATACAGTTTTATAATTCTCTAAACTTTTTTTGTACCCACCTTTTGCATCTATTCCTACATCTACCCAATTATATGTAATAGGTATGCCTTGGTCGGCCATGATGTCTTCGCCGCATATGCCAGTATATGAGATAGCTACCTCACCATTGCCCGGTAAATTTGCCAGTGTTTGTGTTGTTGTTTCATTCCCTTTGCAGTCTGTACAAATATTATTAGAACTGCCATAGCTGTCATAGCTGCAGCAAAAACTGATCGTTCCCAATTGCTCTATATCTGATGTTTCATTTGTCCTTCCGTAGACGTCAAAATCTATTTTTGATTCCTTTTTTGTTTGACCTGTTACGCTGCTTGTCGTTTCCTTACATTCCTTTATTCTTGCATATATTGAAAAATTTCCAACATAAACACCACCAGCAGTGCTGTTTATTTTTCCATTAAACGAAGGGGGCGCCTGAGCAAAAATTCCTGATTTTAATGACATCTGAAATTTTACAGCAGGCGGATCGATTTCAGCCATTTCGTTTGGTATTAGTTTTATTTCGCCAATTGGAAGTGTCTTGTCAGTTGGGCCTTTAAATGTAAAAATAATTATAACAGTTGTCTCATCAGCACCATGATACTTTAGCTCCATATTTCCAACATTAAAATTATATTCATACTGGCTGTTTCCCTGTGCATCTGTTCCTGACATAGAAACAGAACCTGAAATATCTGGCGTATTTAGAAGTTCAACAAAATTTAAGTTTATTTTTCCATTCAGCGAATCTCTGCTAAACACCCTTACTTTTGATAATATCAAGAGAGACAGTGCAATAACTACTACTAAAATAATAATGGCTTTTGTAAAGCTAAATTGACCTTTTTTTCTCATTTAAACATCCCAATTTGTCAGGCACCAAATATTGCTTTCCAAAACGAAACAAATATATTTTGACCCGACTGAGGGAAAAATGATTTGGTAGCAGCTAAATAAATAAAAATTACAACCGCAGCAACCATAACAAATAAAATTATCTTTGCTGCCAAATCAGTTGCCAGTCCTTTATGTTTTATTTCCATGAAACCACATCCAGGACATTCGATAAAATTTTTTCTCTAAGCACTAAAAAATAAATTAAAGCCAGGCAAAAAATTATTAAAATAATAATCAACCAGAGGTTAAGCGTATATCCTTTCCTCATACCGCAACACCTATCGCAACCATTGGGCCGAATACTAATAAAGTTATTCCCAATGATATTATATATACTATAAATCCTATTAATAAAATACTTGCTGTGAGATCTCTTTTACCTATTTTATCTTCACCAGTTCCTATCCCGCTGATAAACATAGAAAGCAGCAAAAGTGTCTCAACAAGATAAAGGCCAACTATAAGCTGAAAAGCGCCCGGGTTAATTGGTATTTGTCCCCATGCACCAAGTAAACTTGTCCCGAATCCGCCACCAGGAACATTTGTCATTCCGCCAACTGTCTGGTGTAGCTGATTTAATATTCTGATTATTATAGTAGCTGTTGTTACAACAACGCCGCTAACCAGTGGTGATAAAAAGAACGCCTGAAATTTCAAAGAACTTATGATATCCCCCATTTCTTCCTCAATTTCTTCCTGTGTTTCATGTATATCTCTTAAATATCGCGATATGTTAAGCATTGATGTGGCAGCAAGCTGAACACCCTTTTTACTTGAGTCTATGACGGACCTCATAACAGATTTTATCAGCTTTGAAGGATACTGCTTTATAGCACCGTATTTCCTGTCAAAAAATGAGCCCTCAAATGTAAGACCAAGATTCTGCATATTTGAGAGCGCAGATTTGAAAAGGTTTTTTATTGTCAGATTCTCCATATCAGCAACACTTCTCTCAAGAGCAATTTCGATAGGAGCGCCCGACGAAACCCTGTTGCCCAGTTGGAATAAGGCCTCTGCAAACTGCCCTTCTATTTCTCTTGTCTCTTTCCTGATTTTGATAAGCTGGAAAGATAAAAGATAGTTATACACCATTATCCCAAAATTTATACCTGCTATCATTAAAACAGAAGCTATCAGCCCTTCTGCCTCTTTTGTGAAAAGGAATAGCCCTCCTAAAAAGAAAAGAGACGCAATAAAAATAGCAAATGGCCATGCTGGAACTTCCTTTGTTATATTCTTAAGCTTCAGATTAAACTTGCCCTCTGCAGGAACCGAAGGATTGTCAGATATATCTATTTTACTGAATGTAACAGGCCTGGTTTCAAGAATATTTACTATTATAAAAAACAGCAGTATAGGCAACAATACATCATACCCCACAAACAGCATTATTGGCTTGAATATGTCTGAAAGAAATATAGCAATAACTGGAAACATAACCAATCCCATGATTGGCAACGTTATTCCGAGTGCGTTAACAACCATAATTGGCATTTTTAATTTATAGCTATATCTCTTTACGCGCTCCCTTGTTCCGTTCAGGATTATATTCATGGCTTGGTCTAAAACGATTATCCGCCGGTCTTCTGTTTGTGCAAGGCTGGAAATTATTGTTTGTATAGACTCTACAAACTCTTTATTTTCTCTCCAATTGGATGCATATTCTATTAACGCCTCTTCCGGTGTTTTGTAGACACCAACTTCAATATCCCATAAAAGTTTCCTGATATCATAAGAAAGGGGCCCTCTTAAATTTTTGGCTGAGAAGTCCAATGCCCCCTCTAAGTTAGCATGATCCTTCATATATATGACCATATACAGAATAAGCATCACTATTTCACTGCCTATATGAATCTCATATTTTTTTTTCAGGTGAAGCGGATATTTATACAAATAATAAGCAAATGGTGAAATGATAATAAAAATAAGTCCACCAAGTATAAGGGATATTCCGACCCCAGTTATATACTTTGTGATAACCAGAAAAAATATTAAGAATGTCCAAAAAAATAAAAATAAAGATGCTAACGATGTCACGCCCTCTTTTGTGCATTTTAAATGTGTAAACTTTATTGCCCTATCCAACTGATATCCTGTTTTTTTATCTGGGCTGATTTTCAATATCTTCTCTGCAATAGCACATGCTTTTTCATAGAGCGTATGTTTGGCAAAAAAAAATTCTTCTTCCTTGAAAATTTTATACTCTCTTGTTTCTGGCGTCTGAAGTTCCTTCGGTGGCTCTTTTTTTTTGTTTATATTTTTTTTATCCTTTTTATCATCGAAGGTGTTGTCAAACCATCCCATTTCTTCTGCCTCTTATAATTCCTTTTTTCTAATCTGCTCTTTTATCCAAGCAACGTATTTATCATAAATCATATCAGAATCAAGACTTCCGACTTCCTTTCTTACCTCGTCACACAACAAATGATAAATATTGTTTGACTGCATAACAAACGGAGCTTCTAAAAGAGAATCATCATTTGTTTTTTTTGCACTTTCAACTATAAGATTTAGAATTTTTGCTCTTAAATTTATATTAGACCATATTGCATCCCAATTTCCCCGCCATTCTCTTATATTCTGACTGATGTTGTTCAGAATAGTGCTTTCACCTGTCAGCAATGTCGGTGTAGGCTTTAGTTCATCATCTTTTGCAGAATATTGCATCAGAGGCTCAAACCCTCCTTTTTCTGGTGTTTCTGTCCAATGTTTTCTCAGCTCGGTTATCTCTGTTATGCGCCTAAAGCTATGAAGACCATCTGGTGTTTTAAGCCTATTAGCTATTATTATTATATCTGTGGCTTTGAAACTTGTAGCAGGAACTCCAAGGTCATTCACAACCCTATCAAAAACACCATATGGTGAATCACCATGTATTGTTCCGGCAACAACATTTGCAAGGGCGCCTATTCTCATAGCTTCGTACAATGCCAATGCCTCTCTTGACCTTACTTCACCTATTATAAGAGAAGAATCTCCCAGTCGTAACGATGTTCTTAGAGCTTCTTCAGCTGGTAACTCTGTCTTAACCTGCGTAATAACTGACCTGCTTTTTAACCTTTCTATATCATAACCTAATTTTTTCAGTGCAACTACCGGAAGTTCAAGCGTATCTTCCACTGTTATTATCCTTGTACTTGGCATTATTTGCAGCATCATCGAACCTAAAAATGAAGTTTTGCCCGAAGACCGCGTTCCTGCGACCAAGAATGTTCTTGCTCCATCTATTATAAACCATATTAATCCTGCACCCAGCGGGTTCAACATTTTGTTTTTTATAAATAATGGAAATGTCCATGGTTTTTCCCTGTGACGGCGCAAAGCAAACCCCAACCCTTCTGGCGACAGCGAGCGCGTAATAGCAGCCACCCTTGCCCTGCCACCAGGCACTATCAGTTCTGTGTCCAAGACTGGGTTTGCCTCGTCTAAAGGCCGACCTGACATAAGTCTAAATCTTGTTGCCCATGATTCCGCATCTTTCGGGCTAACTACCAAATTAGTTTCACATTCTCCAAAATCTGAGTGAAATATATATATCGGACTTTGTGAAACCGGCGAATTAATAGAAATATCCTGTATCTTCTCATCCTGTAGCAATAGCTCAAGCACACCAAACCCAGCTGTATATCGTGTTAATATAGACGCAAGCTTGGACAACCTTTTTGCAGGTATGGTCTTACCGTATCTTTCTGCCAGCTCATTTAATAAATCAAAATTTATATTATAAAATCGCTCCCTGATTCTTTCTGGATCGGTTAGTTCTGCTTCCTTTGGTTTATGCTCTGACAAATAGTTTCTTGCGCTGTCAAGCAACATATATTCGTCTTCTGTTAAATTAAATTCAGATGGAGATATATGATATAACAACCTTACCTTTCCAGGGATTTTAACTATCTGAACGCTATTTCCATCCCCTACTGTATACCTGTCAAGCGGCTCTGCATTGGCAGGCGGCAAAGATATAAACCTTGTAAACATAAAATTCGGCCGTATTGTTGGGTGAAATATCTCCCGGTATATCGATCTGTCGCCGGACTTTTTTATTTTATCAGCAGATAACTGTATTAAACGTAAAGGTTCAATGATATTTTTTATCGGGATAAGTGCACGATTAAGGTAATGGTTATAACATTTTATGCAAAGAGGATTTTGTGTTTTTTTTATATTCATATTGACGTGTCTTATCTCTCTCAAAAGCATTTTATAAGCGTCTATGGGGTCTGACTTAAGTGTTGAAACAATGTCCTGCATTTTGCTGAATCTGCGCGGAACACATTTTTCACATTCTGTTATTCCAAGATTTTTAATAGCAGTAAGCTTTTCTGTTTTTACTATTTTTATAACTGCCTGCGCAATTTCCAAAAGAAGCGCAGTATTTCTCTCATCATACTCATATTCTCTTGTTTCAGCAAGTATAACTCCGGTAGTTCGGCCAACTTCCATAAGCTTTTCAATGGTTCTTGACATGCATTCTGGCGAATCTTCTATACTGGCTCCATATATGCATCCCAAACAATCAACACGCATCTTTCTCGTGTTTGGATCGTAAGAATATTCACAAACCATACAAATTATCACTTTGGTAGTTTATTAAAGGGTAAGTTCTAATCTTATTTAAATTTCATAATTAAAAAAGATTTGTTTTAACTTTGTCAGCGACATATGATATCGCATTTATGTTTGTTTTAACTGTTTATCATCTATTTGGCCAAAAATATCTCTTCGACCAAAACCATATGCGACGCATCCAAATAGCCGAAGGAGATTAACAATGCGTGTTTTTTGCGACCGCCACTGAACATAATAAATTATAAATATGGGAAGAAATAAATGATTCTTATAGGATATTGAAATTACATCTTCAGGTGTTGATAACTTGTATGGCTGAAAATCAAAGCGCGTTGGTAATGAAAGAACTTGTCAGGCGCTCTAATAGAGAAAACAGGCGTCTCCGGACTGTGGAGCAAAAGCTTGACTCTCTTGAATCGCGGCTTAATTCTTTGGAGCAGCGTGAATTTAATCATCAAAAAGCATTAAAGGAGAAGTTGACCGCTGTTGAGTCAAGGTTGAAAAATCTGGAAAACGAAATGGTAAAGGTACAAAATCTTATAGAAAAAATATTTGAGAAATTTGAAAAGACCGCAACAAAAAGAGATGTAAAGGAATTGGAAAGCATGTTTGATTTGATAAACCCAATAAGCCAAAAATTTGTAACAAGGGATGAGTTAGATAGAAAATTAGGACTAAAGTAATTATCGGAGGGGGTATGAATGTTTTTTTTGCATAAAAAGGAAAAAAACGTAGAGAATGATATAAAGGAAATGTCTGCAAAAGGTATGCAGGAAACAGATATTATAAAAGAGCTAAAATCCAAAGGTTATAATTATAAGGAAATTGAAAAAGGTATGATGCAGGCAATAAAAGGTGGTGTCCTGACTGAGAAAAAGGAAGAAAAAAAAGAACCGGTTCCCCAATTTTACTCAACAACCGCTGGTCTTGGAGAGCAGCCACCTCCTCAACAGCCGACAGATAATTTAGAGCAAGCATTATCAACCGCTTCTGGCGAAAGTCCCGAACCGGTGCCTGACCTATCAGCTGGTGTGGATGAATACGGCGATTCTGCTGAGATTCTTGAGGAGCTGATAGAAGGCGTTGTCGAAGAAAAATGGAAAAAAATTGACGACCAAATAAAAAAATTAAACAAGGATTTCCTGATACTAAGGGATAATCTACGAGAAAAGATAAACAAGATAGAAATCCCAAAAGCAAATGACAATACAGAGCTAAAAAATGAACTAAAAAATTTGACTGAAAGGATAGATGATATAGAAGCGCGAATAGGAGCGATGGAAAAAACATTTAAACAGGTTTTGCCATCCATGACGCAAAATATCCAGAAGCTGCAAGAACTTGTTGAAAATAAAGAGGAAAATCCGCGAAAAGGCCTTTATCAGGAAGTAGAGGCATCTGGATTTGAAGAGCAGAAAGATAGCACTGATGGGAGATAGCTCTTTGGTATTATATAGAAACTGCCTGCCAAACATAAAGAAATATTATTTTTGTCAGGTCATCTTCTTTTTACTGGCTATTTGGCTGGTTTTTCGGATGTTTTTCCTTCGCTTCCTGTAACAAACAGAACTGCCATTATTATGACAAATAAAAGTATAGCTGTTCTTGTTAGGCTACTGCTTATATTTAAAGAAAATCCTCCTGCGCTTATGAAATAAATTCCTACTATAAGAAATATAAACAATATAATCGGGTTCTTGTATTTATCAAAAATTCCCTCGCCGCCTTCTCCCCTGAAAAATCTTAAGCCTGCGAGCCCAAATAAAATCAGCACAAAAAGGGCTGAAATTATTACTATAGACATTTGACCAAAGAATTGCGTGAAAAATGCTGAAAGTGTAGTACCAAATGGTGTATAAGCTGTCAGGTAAAAAGAAAAAACTAATGCAATTATAGTTGAAACAGCATTACCACTTTTTGAGTCTTTTCCGCCAAAAACCTTGAGTGACAGCGAATAAACAATGGCAAAACTAAATATAAAGGGCAGAACAAAGCTGTAAAAATCCATTTGCTCAAGATAAACTAAAAACTCATTTATGAACGCCATTTAATTTTCGTCTCCTCTGACTCATATTTTTCCGGCTTCAACAAAGTCAAATGTTTTAATAAATCTATTGGCCTTTGGTTACAAACATCACTGCAACTGCTATTATCAACACCATAAATAATGCTGACAGTGTTTCTCCTCCAAGATTAACACCGATAACTGATTCTCCACCTGCTGATATAAATAATATTATTCCTATTATCAAGAGGAATAACCCAAGTGCTGTTTTGTTTCCACCCAATATATCTTCTGGCTTTAGACCCATGAGGCCTGCGAACAGCAAGACAACCAAAAGCCCTGAGAGTACGAGAATAGCTGAACCAGAAAGTGTTGTGAAAAACGCACCTAAAGATGTTCCGTATGGTGTGTAATTAGTCAAAAAGAATGCTATTACCAAAGATATTAGTCCATTAACATTTTTTTCCTTGAATATATTTGACTTTGTAAGCACCCCAAACATTATTGCAAATGCCAAAAGCCATGGCAAGACAAAATCAAAAAACGCCATTTGCTGAAGATTGCCTAAAAACGCAACTGCCCATGTCATCATAAAACCTCCTTTCTCATTGTATAGTAAATATATTACGATTATATTTAAATAAGTTTATTCACTCTCTTTCACTTTTCCCCGCTAGTGCCAACATAAAGCATTAATAAAAATGCTAATATGCCTATAATCCAGAGGATATTGTCAGATGCAAAAGGCAAATAACTTTTTATTTGACCCCATGTTGAGCCGACAACCAGTAAAAGGATAAATAAAATTGCTATAATTTCATTATTTCCTTTTGTTTTCTCTTTGTCAAATATTTTTTTCAGAAACAAAACAAAAAATAAAATAACCAGTATAATACTTGCAAATGGCATAAATTCTGTTATCATAGAAACAAACGGCTGATAGGAAACAGCAAAAAAGGCTATAACTAAAGACAATAAAACATTTATGTTTTTCTGCTTCAAAATAGCAGAATAAATCAAGACAGCATAAACTACAGCAAATACAAATAAAAATGAAGCGACCAGATTTATGTCAAATTGTGCAAACATTTCAACCACCTAATATCTTAACGACCTTTTTTCTATCTTTTGGAGCCTTTCTAATTCTTTTTTCTTTTCTGATAATTCCCTTCTCAATTCGTTGAATATTCTTTCCTGTCTTGACCTTTCCTCTCCTCTACTATTCCTTATAAATTCGTTAATTCTATTCATCTCCCTTTCTATATCATTTATTGTATCTTCCAATATTTTTTCCCTTATTCGCAGTTCTTCCCTTTCTATTTTTTTATTTCTTAGATCTCCGATTTTTCTACCAATAGTTGAAGCAGATTGTCCACCAAATATTTTTCCGACAAAAAAAAGAGCTCCAGCCAAAATAAGAAATATCACCATATAATTAGCAGCAAATGTTGCAAAAGGGCCGTAGAAACCCTGTGTCACAATTATAAGATAAAATGCCACTATAAGAATTTTTCTATATACTTTCTTCTCCTCACCTATAAACTTAGTTGCCGCAAAGTCGAGAAATATAAGCAAAACAATTGTTGGCAGTATCAAAAAATTCAGCAAATCCTTAAGAAATATGCCAGTCATGACAGATGGCTGTATCTGAAGAATATCATAAAAAAGCATTTCAGCTATTTCTGAGACCATAAAAACACTAATAGTTATTGGAAGTTTTAGTATTTAAAAATTAAAAAAAGAAAAAATTAATTGTCAGGAGAATTCATACTTTTGTAAATGTTTAGATAATCTAAAAAGCCAAATTCCTTCCCAATCTTCTTCAAATTTGTTTCATATTCATGTTTTTTCTGTTTATTTTTTTGTGATTTTTCTATATCCCTTCTTAATTCGTAAAGTTTCTTAGCAAGCTTATCAAAACCACTTTGATACTCGATAATTTTAGCTTTATAGTCTGTCAGGTCTTTTGGTTTAATGGTCTCTTCATATCCACGATAAATATCCACTCTATCATATATGCCTCTGACTAAATCAAGCAGTCCACAACCGTATTTTCCATTCATTCCAAAATCATTATCTTTTACAACATCAGATGGACTTATTTCACTCATACAAATCACCTGTCTTATATATAGATTTGGGACTATTTAAAGGTTTCGTTACTCAAAAGTAGTTAACAATTGTCGAACACTATGGACCTAATCACATATGTATATTTATAAAACAAATTTTTATATTCTCCTATCATGAATAAGTATTATGACATTTGAAGGTTATTCTGTAAAAATAAAAAATGCTCTAGAATCGCAAAAAATTAGTGTTGGAGATTTAATAGAAATAAAAAAAGGTAGTAAAACATACACAGGTATGTTAATGCCCAGGACGCAGGGAGACTCAAACTGTATCGTCATAAAACTGGCCAATGGGTACAATATTGGCATAGATTTCAGAAATGCATCTGTTAGAAGAATTAAGCCGGCCAAAAAATCCAGTGAAAAAAAACCGGCTCTTTCTTTTGACAAAACCAAGCCACAGGTTGCGTTAATAACGACAGGTGGAACAATAACAAGCAAAATAGATTACGAAACCGGTGCTGTACGCTCCCTTATAAAGCCAGATGAGTTGCTTGACACCACGCCACGCCTCAGAGAAATAATAAACCTGACTGAAATATCTTCCCCTTTTGCACGCATGTCTGAAGATATGAATGCAGATGACTGGGCTAAAATAGCAAAAGAAACAGCCAGACTGTTAAATAAAGGTAATAAAAGTGTTATAATAACACATGGAACAGACACACTTCACTACACAGCTGCTGCGTTGTCATTTGCACTAAAAAACCTTCATAAGCCTGTTGTTCTTGTGGGTGCACAGAGAAGCAGTGACAGAGGCTCTGCTGATACAACAATGAATCTTGTGTGTTCTGCTTATGTTGCAACATCAGATATAGCAGAGGTCGGAATATGTATGCATGGCTCTATAAATGATGACTATTGCCTGTTTAGCAGGGGAACAAAGGTAAGAAAAATGCACACATCAAGAAGAGACGCATTCAGACCGATAAATGAACTGCCACTTGCAAAAATATGGTATGACGGCAAAATAGAGATAGTAAACAAAAATTACAAAAAAAGAAACGATAGTGAAAAGGTGGAGGCCGATGCAAAATTTGAAAAAAAAGTTGCACTACTAAAAGCTTACCCAGGCTCAGATCCCCATGTGCTTGAATATTATGCATCAAAAGGGTACAAGGGATTTGTAATAGAAGGCACCGGGCTTGGCCATGTTCCAACAAAGTCAAAAAATTCATGGATTCCTGTTATAAAAAAGCTGACAAAAGACGGAATACCCGTTGTTATAGCTCCCCAGACACTATATGGAAGAATAAATCCAAATGTCTATACAAATCTAAGAATTCTTTTTTACGATGCTGGCGCAATTCCAGGCCAGGATATGTTGCCTGAAACAGCATATGTTAAATTATGCTGGGCATTAGGGCATACAAAAGATTTTGACAAAATCAAATCCATGATGATGGAAAATATTGCCGGAGAAATCACAAGCAGATCGATAATAAATGCATTTTTGATGTGATATTTTTGATAAAAACGATCAAAGAGTTGATAGATAAAATAAAATGGGATAAAAGGGAAAACCCAGAAGATTATGAAATAGGATATTGGGACAGGATTGAACAAAGAATAATAAAAATTCCGCTTAACAAATTTTTACAAAAGGATATACCCTTTCACAGGGTAAGGGTTGTTGAAAAAAGAGGTAAAAGGGTATGGATGAGAACTGGAAACAATTGGGGCTGAAAGTTGGCATAGAAATACATCAGGAACTGGATAGTCACAAGCTTTTTTGTAGTTGCCCGGCCATCATTAGGCATGAGAATCCGGACCTGATAATAAAAAGAAAGCTCAGAGCAGCTGCAGGAGAAACAGAAAAAAAAGACAAGGCTGCGTTATATGAAGAAAAGAAAAATAAAATGTATATTTATGAAGCGTATTCTGATACAAACTGCCTAGTTGAAACAGATTCAGAACCGCCGCACCCGATGAATGAAGAGGCGTTAACCATTGCTTTGCAGGTAGCTTTTCTACTTAACGCTGAGCCTCTTGATGAAATACATGTAATGAGAAAAACAGTTGTTGACGGCTCAAACACATCTGGATTTCAGCGGACAGCACTTATAGCAACAGATGGGTTTGTTGAGGTAAATGGAAAAAAAATATTTATCCCAACAATAAATATAGAAGAAGATGCTGGAAGGCGGATAAGAGAAGATGAAAAAAGCACAACATTCCGGCTTGACAGATTGGGAATAGCAGAAGTAGAAATAGCAACAAGCCCTGATATCAATCACCCAATAGAAGTAAAAGAAGTTGCAAAAAAAATTGGGATGATACTCAGGTCGTGCAAAGTCAGGCGCGGTCTCGGAACAATAAGGCAGGATATTAATGTCTCTATAAGAGGTGGCTCACGTGTAGAAATAAAACACGTGCAAAATTTGGATGAGATGCCAGCCATTGTCAAAAACGAGGTAAAAAGACAGAAAAACCTTTTGGAAATTAGTAAAGAACTAAAAAAAATAACAAGCGAAGAAAACCTTGTTCCAGATTTTGCTGTGCTATCGGCATTTGAACATACAAAGTCAAAAATAATTAAACAGGGGCTTAAAAATGGCGTTGTCTTGGGAGTTAGGCTTCCGGGATTTGCAGGGTTTTTAGGTAAAGAAGTTCAGCCTGGAAGACGTCTGGGCACAGAGTTATCTGATTATGCAAAAATAGCTGGTGTTTCCGGTATATTCCATTCAGACGAGCTACCTGCTTACGGGATAACAAAAGAGGAGGTTGAACAAACAAAAATAGCGCTCAATTGCAGAAAGCAGGATGCCTTTGTAATTGTTGTTGCTGAACCTGAAAAAGCAAGCCGTGCCCTGAGATTTGTGCTACAAAGGGCAAGGTATGCTATAAACGGTGTGCCAAATGAAGTGAGGGGTGTGGAAGGAACTAACACAAAATTTCTCAGGCCAATGCCTGGTGCTGCCAGATTGTATCCGGAGACAGATATACCTCCGGTGCGATTGACGCGCAAATATTTGAATACAATAAAAATACCTGAAACAATTGAAGAAAAGATAAAGAAGCTTAAGAAGGAAATGCCCAAAGAAATTGCTGAACAGATTATCATGTCAAAATATTTTAACCTGTTTGAGAGTATTGTTAAAAAATTTAAGGTTGATCCGATTCTTGTCGCAACAACATTTACATCTGTATTGAAAGATTTGAAAAGAAGGGGAGTAAAAATTGAACTAGGTGAAAAGGATTATATAGATTTATTTGAATTAATTGCGAAAAAAAGAATATCAAAAGATGCTATACCTGAATTGCTAGAAAAAACAAAAGCTGGAGAAATAAAAAAATCTGCTCAACTCTATGAGAAACTTTCAGAAGACGAAATAAAAAACATTGTAAAAGAAGTGGTTGAAAAAAGCCCTACTCTCGGCAACTCCGCGTTGATGGGAATAGTGATGAAGAAGATCGGACGCAGAGCAGATGGAAAATTAGTTTCTTCCATCTTGAAAAAAATAAAAAAAGGCTGACTGTAAACTTTAAATCTGATAAAGTTAGATTATTTTTATGAGTTTACCTTCCCTGTTTTCAGTTGTGCCAGCCACTATTAACGGCGTTCTTATCTTAATAGTTGAAATGATAGTCATATTTACTGCAATTATCCTGTCTGACAAATTTATTGGACATAGTTTTGAGCCTAAGAATGTTCTTATAATGTCTATACTCGCGTATTTTCTTACACCAGTAACTCAATCCTTTCTTTCATCATTTGTGTCCATAAGGTTCGGCCTCCAGTTATTTCCATTAGTTGTGTGGCTTATTCTTGGAGAAATTTTCCTTAAAAAGGATGCGGATATGAAGACAAAACTAAAAGTTGCGCTGCTTGCATTTGTTATTTATGAGATATTATCCCTGACAGGAATAGTTGGAAGAATCATCGCTGCTGTTCTGTAAGGTATGGGCCTGATTTTATCTTTAATCTATTTTTTTAAACGCCTTGCAATTATATCATCTATTGGCTGTCTTATTGCCTATTTTAATATCAAACACTGATAAATTTGTGCATAAGTTTCTATAAAGATATAGTACTTATCTACGATAAAGAGCATGTCTTAAACTGATTACCATTCTTGCAGTGCACATATTGACATATTTAATAGCTATTTGTGTAAACTGACTAAATAACCTCTCCTACTAGATGCGTCTGTGCTGCATCTGTTATCTTCACATTCAGCCAGTCGCCTAAGTGAAATTTCCGATTACTCTTCTCATTAGCCTTAACAACAACCTGCTTGTAAAACGCGGTGCGGCCAATCCATGTCCTATGATGCCTGTTGTATTCGTCTATTAAAATTTCACATTCCTTTCCGACCCATTTCCTATTTTGATTAAGACAAATTTTGTTGACAAGCTCGGTCATTGCCCTGCTCCTTTGCTTCTTGGTCTCAGATGGCAATTGTTTTAACCCAGCTGCTTTTGTATGCGGCCGCGGTGTAAAGCGTGATATATTTGTATAATCTGGCATGATTTTTTTTATCAAACTGGCTGTTTTGGAAAAATCGTCATCTGTTTCTGTCGGATAGCCGACAATCACGTCTGTCCAAAGAGTGATGTCAGGTATTTTCTGCCTGAATCGCTTAATAGTGTGTAAAAAATCATTTACGCTATATCCTCTTTTCATATCTTTTAGTATCGAGTCAGAGCCAGACTGGACAGGTATATGCAAAAATTTGAATATATGCGCATCTTTATAGATTTCCACCAGTTCATTAAGCTGATTTAGAATGTGCTGTGGATTCATCATGCCAACTCTTATTCGGTACTTTCCTCTAACTTCTGTTGTTATTTTCTTTAGCAGATTTGTTATTGTTGTCCCTATATCAAATCCGTAACACCCGCAATCCTGAGATGTCAGCCAGAATTCTTTTACGCCTGAACTGTGGGCCTCATTTATTTCCCTTAGGATTTTTTCTGGGCTGTAAGAAAATAAATTTTTTCTTGCCATACGGGTCAGGCAAAATGAGCATAATGACAAACATCCTTCTGATATCTGCACAATATCTCTTACTGGATTTGCCATGATTTTTGGCAGGCACACTTTTTCTGATTTTGTTCCAATTTCTATAACATGCTCGTTGTTTAAAACCCTTCTTACAACACTCAGGATTTTTGTAGAGTCGGTCCCAATTACAGATGCGTCTGTTATTTTTCTTATTTTATCCAGCTCTGTTTCCGGCATGCAACCGGCTATAATCAGTTTCTTATTTTTTTCTGCCAGTTCTTTTATTCTGAAAAGAATTTTCCTTTCTGTTGTTCCCTTGACAACACATGTGTTTATTATAATAATATCAGCTAACTCTATATTATGTACAATATCAAAGCCGGCCTTTGAAAGCAGGCCTGCCATTATCTCGCTGTCTGACTGGTTCGCAGCACAACCATATGTTTCTATATATATGTTCATGATATCATCTATTCTTTATAATTAGCATAAATAATAAGAATTAAATAATAAAAGATAAATAATAAAAATTGTCTTTAAAAAAATTTCATTTAAAGATTATCTATGTTAGAGCAGAAATATCTGATTGGCGCTGGCATTTTTGTCGCATCGTTTTTCATAGCTCTCATAGTATCATACACGTTCAAATATTTGCTGCCAAAACTGACATCAAAAACAAAAACTGATTTTGACGATAAGCTTGCTAAAAAGTTAAAGACACCGATATTTTTCATAATAATTCTCTTTGGTGCATATTCAGCAATAAAATATATTGAGATTAGCACTAAGGTAGCATCTGTAACAGATAATATCTTATTAACCATTCTCGCCGTCATAATTCTTTCAGCCGTTGTCAGGGTAACAAATCTTTTCATAGAGCAATACGGGTCAAAAATTTCAGAGCATGCCAAGTCTGATATTGGCCGCAACATGCTACCGCTTCTGAAGGATATTGTGCGCATATCCCTGTACCTTATAGGGATAATGTTCATCTTCAAAATATGGAACATTGAGATAACGCCGCTGCTTGCGTCAGCAGGCATAGCTGGCTTTGCAGTTGCATTTGCAGCAAAGGACACTATAGCGAACTTCTTCGGTGGGCTGACATTATTTTTTGACAGGCCATTCAAAATAGGCGACAGAATACAGCTAGAATCTGGCGAGCAGGGGTTTGTAACAGAAATAGGTGTAAGATCAACCAGAATAAAAACATTTGATAACACCGAATTATCAATACCGAATTCTATTATAGCAAACTCAAAAATAATAAACTGGAATAACCCTGAGCCAAAGACAAAACTAAAGATAAAATTCAGTGTAGCGTATGGGTCTGATGTTGACAAGGTTAAAAGGGTTGTTCTGGACGAAACAAAAAAGTGTGAAGATATTGTGAAGCAGCCTGAGCCGAAAATTTATTTCACCGAAATGGGCGATTTTTCTCTTAACTTTCTCTTAGTTTGCTGGCTTCCGACGCCAAGCACATTTTCAGTAAAGGATAAACTTACAACAGCAATATATAAACGCTTGAATAAAGAAGGAATAGATATACCGTTTCCGACAACTACTGTTCACCTAAAAAAAGATTAATGCTAAAGAGATTAATGAAACGAGGAAAAAATATGCTGATAAAAAATGCGTCACTTATCATAACACCATCTGAGGTAAAGAAAAACCAGAGCATATTAATAGAAGGTAACATTATCAAAAAGATTGGCCCGTCAAAGGGCATGGACAAGACAGATGAAGTGATAGACGCCTCTGGATTTCTTGTTATGCCTGGCCTTATTAATGCCCATACACATTTGGCAATGACTTTATTTCGCGGATATGAGGATAATTTGCCATTACAAAAATGGCTTGAAAAAATTTTTCCAGTAGAAGATCGCCTGACAGAAAAACATGTCTATTGGGGCTCAATGCTAGGATGCCTGGAAATGATAAAGTCAGGCACAACATGTTTTAACGATATGTACTATTTTATGGACGAAGTTGCGAAAAGCGTTGGTAAGACTGGAATAAGAGGCTGTTTGACAAGAGCTATTTCTTCCAAAGGAAACTGGAAAAAGAGATTGAAAACTATGACAGAAAAAATAAAAAATATAAAAAATTCTTCGAGAATAGAGTGGATTTTGGGGCCGCATGCTATTTATACCTGCTCTGAAGAGCTTTTAGTGAGAATAAAAGAACTTGCTGATAACTATAACAAAAAGATTCATATTCACGTTTCTGAAACAGAAAAAGAACTAAAAGATTGCCTAAGAGAACATGGAAAAAGGCCTGTTGAATATCTTGATGATATCGGATTAATGTCTAACCGCACCATAGCAGCGCACTGCTGCTGGCTAAATGATAAAGAAATGGACATACTGTCGAAAAGGGGGGTATCTGTTGTTCATAATCCTGTTTCCAATATGAAACTTGCAGCAGGTATAGCACCTGTTGTTAAAATGCTTGAAAAAAGTATAAATGTCTCTCTGGGAACAGATGGAGCTGCTTCTAACAACAACCTAGACATGTTTGAAGAGATGAAAACTGCTTCGTTGCTGCAAAAGATTTCAATGAAAAATTCGTTAGCACTAGATGCAAAAACTTGCCTAAAAATGGCAACAATAAACGGGGCAAAAGCGCTTGGCATTAATAGTGGTGTAATTGAATCTGGCAAGAAAGCTGATTTAATTTTAATCAACCTTAAGAGCCCTAACTTAAAGCCGATGCATAACCCATATTCTACTATTGTCTACTCGTGCCACGGTGAAAATGTTGACACAACAATAGTTGATGGGAAAGTGCTGATGAAAAACAGAAAAACTAGTCTGGACGAAGAAAAAATTTACGAAAAAATAGAAGATTGTAAGGCTGAATTATTTTAGTATTATGTTATCCAAAATCAATACTATTCAAAGCTTCAGAAACTTCTTCCTCTAGTTTCATTTTTCCGGAATCAAGATAAAGGTCATAATATTTTCTATCCCTATAATCATATTCATCACCAAACATCTTTTTTCCCATGTTCAGTTCGTCTTGTTCGCGCTCTTTGAGTATCTCCTCTATTTTTTCTTTCGACCGTCCTTTGTATTTTTTCCCATTCAACGCCCTCTCTGCTCTTACGGATAAATTACACGTGACAAAAACAGAAAAAACAGGAAGACTAGCAAAAGGAATCGTATATCTACCCTCAATTATTATTTTTGAATTTTTAGCGATTTTCTTTTCAAGTATTTTTCGTGCTTCTTCGTTTATTTTAACATTATCTTCTAGCATTGTTTCTTTCCAAAACTCTTCAAAACTGATTTTTTCATCTGGATAGAGGGTTTTATATTGCTTTCTCCATAAATCACCGATAGAATGTTTTTCAAAATTGTATTTTTCAACTAAACTATCTCCTAATACTGACTTTCCAGAGCCAGGCAAGCCAGATAATATTATTGCATTGGGATAAACATTAACCATAATTATAGAGAAACAAAAAAATTTAAGTATCTGCCTTTCTGACAGTTCTTATCTTTTTTATTTCAAGTCGTCCACAGCCCAGCTTATCATCCCAATGTTTTTCTGCTTTTTCTATTTCTATTCTTTTGTTGAATAACGGGCAATCAAGAACAAATGTTTCGTATTCGCCTCCTTCGGCCAAGATATGAATACCGTATTCTTTGTTTAATATCACTAAATCTTTTACAGCCCTTTTATCAATTATCCTGCCAAGCCAGGACTTATCAAGACCCTGGGCAGACACAGATGTTATTATTATCTTAAAACCCGCAGTTATCATATCTGTCAGAAGTTTTTCAGGGTCTTTGTGCCACAACGGCGATAACAGGGCAATGCTGAATTTACCAGCAATTGCAGCAACCCTGCTTCTCTGATATTCACTAGCAACAGCACCGCAGACAATGCCAGATATAGAATGATTTCTTTTTATTGCTAAACCAATAGCTGATTCTAAGTCTAGTAATTCTTTTTCTTTCTCGCCTTTTGTGCTCTTTAATATAATTGGTATATTCATTGCCTCTGCCTGCTTTTCAGCTAACAGGATATTGGGCGTGTGAAACATGTAAGAGTCGGGATTCTCAGATATAATCGACACTAAGTATTTTATATTATGCCCCTGTTTTTTAGCAAGATAAGAGGCATATGTTGAATCCTTGCCGCCTGAAAAAAGAGCTATAATATCCATAAAAAAAATTGGAGAAAATTCTTTAAAAGATTAAAATTTAGTATTTAAATAAGTTTTTAAAATATAGTTTTAACAGTAATAGTGTATAATTTTAACATTTATGTGTGGGGTGAAAAAATGGTCACTAAAAAAAAGATAAAAATAGTTGTTGAAAATGTTGTTGCTTCTACAGATGTGAAAAAAACACTTTCCCTTGATAAGCTTCTTACTGTGCTTGAGGACAGTGAATACGAGCCAGAGCAGTTTCCAGGCCTTGTTTACAGAATAAGCGAGCCGAAGGTTGCAACCCTCATATTCAGAAGTGGAAAAATTATCTGCGTTGGCGCGCGGTCAACAGGAAAGGCAAAAATTGCACTGAAAAAAGTTGTAAAAAACATTAAAAAAAGTGGGGCGCGGGTAAATGAAAATAAGATACGAGTAAAAATAGAGAATATAGTTGTTTCTGTTGATTTAAAGAAAGAATTAAATTTGGATGGGCTTGCGTTTGAGCTTGAATCAAGTGAATACGAGCCGGAGCAGTTTCCAGGTCTTGTTTACAGGATTCTTGACCCAAAGGTTGCTTTTCTGCTATTCAGCTCTGGAAGGGTTGTGTGCGCAGGTGCAAAAAGCCTTGCAGATGTCAAGACCGCCATAAAAATCCTGCAGAAAAAACTAAGGCAATTAAAGGCTTGAAAATAATAAAAAAAAGAAATGAGATTATTTTAGGAATTCAAGAATAACTTTCGGGTCTTTCTCTAATTTTTTTGTATATTCAGTACAAATGCGTTTTAGCTTCTCATATTCTTCTATCTTTTTTCTATAGTTTTCTTCGCTGGCTTTTAATCCTGGTAATGCAGCTCGTTTTTCTGCTATTTCCTTCTTCAAGTTAGCTATAACCTCTTCAGTTTCAGCTATAGTCCGTTTAGTTTCATCTATATCTAATCCAACTATATACGCTAAATTGTCGTAGTCGGAAATTTGTTCATTTAATATCTCCTTCGCTGCCACGACAAGTTTTGGCATCAAATATTTCAATATCTCTTTTTCTTCTTTGCTTTTCCAGAATTTCATTTTATCACCCCATAGTTATTATTTTGTTGTTGTGTTTTCATTATTTTATAAGGTAATAAAGTTTAAAAAAGGTTTGCTTGGGGAGAAAAAATATATAGTTTTCTCGTGGTTAATCTAAAAAAGATTTACATCTTATAATTAATACTGTATTAGTTAATCTAATTCATATCAATTAGGTTTGTTTAGTTATTTTAGTGGGTGTGGCCAGTGGATTTAAAAGAACGGTTAGAAGAATTCTTAAGAAGAGAATATGAAGCAAAGCTTTACGAATTAGCAAAAGAAGGCGGCACATCACTTGTAATAGATTTTTCTGTTTTAGACAGGTTTGATCCCCTGTTAGCTGACGAACTTCTTGAGCAACCATCAGAAACGCTCGAAGCGTTTCAAGAAGCGTTAAAAAACATAGATTTGCCAGAATATTCAAAAATAGCTATCAGAATAAGAAATTTGCCAAAAAGAAAAGAAGTCAGGATAAGGAGCCTGCGCTCAAGGCATATTGGCAAACTTCTGTGCGTAGAAGGTGTTGTAAAAAGCGCATCAGAAGTAATGCCGCAAATATACGACATAATTTATAAATGTCCAGACTGTGGTGCCTTGATAGAAGTTAAACAGGACGGAACATTAATTAAAAAGCCAAACTTTTGCGAATGCGGGAGGAGGACTAATTTTGATGTAGAGGAAGAGAAAAAAATGGATGTGCGCTGGCTGAGAATTTCAGAGCCTTTTGAAATAGCAGAAGGTGAAAAGCCCGGTGAAATTGCTGTCTTCTTGAAAGACGACCTAACAACTACAGATATGCAAAGAAGAACAGACCCCGGAAACAGGCTAAAAATAGTTGGAATTATCAAAGAACTTCCAAAAAGGATAAAAGGAAAAAAAACGACAAAAATGAATCTAATGCTGGAGGCTAATTATGTTGAGCCGTCTGAAAAAGAATTTGAAGATATAAAAATCAGTGAGGAGGATGTAAAAAAAATCAAATCCATGGCAAATGACCCTCTTATATTTGAAAAGCTCACGCAATCGATTGCACCGGCTATTTATGGCTATGATGAAATAAAACAGGCGATAATACTTCAAATGTTCGGAGGGGTTGAACACCGGCTGCCGGATAAAACAAAGGTCCGTGGAAATATTCACATTCTTATAACAGGAGACCCGGGTGTTGCAAAATCACAGCTACTGAAACTTGTTGCAGACATAATGCCAAGGGGAAAATATGCATCTGGAAAGGGTGTAACAGGTGCTGGATTAACAGCAACCGTGCGGAAAGATGAAGAACTGGGAGGGTGGGTCCTTGAAGCTGGTGCGCTTGTCCTGGCAAACAAAGGCCTAATGAGCATAGATGAATTTGACAAAATGAATAAAGATGATCAGATAGCAATGCATGAGGCAATGTCGCTAGAAACGATAAGCATAGCGAAAGCATCTATAACAGCAACGCTACCTGCCAGAACTGCTATTCTTGCTGCTGCAAACCCAAGTTTCGGAAGGTTTGATCCGATGATGTCTATAATTGAACAAATTAAAATACCTGAAACATTAATGTCAAGGTTTGACCTTAAGTTTGCACTGCGAGATATACCTGATAAAGAAAGAGATGAAGAAATAGCAAACCATATATTGAAGTCAAGAACTGACTTAACTGTTGCGACCCCTGTCATACCCACAGATCTTCTAAGAAAGTATATTGCATACGCAAAAAAGAATTACACTGATATAGAGCTTACAGAAGAGGCTGCCAATCGTCTTAAAAATTTTTATGTGGATATGAGAAATAAATACACCGGAGAAGAGGCTGGAGTTGTTTCTATAACGCTCAGACAGTACGAGGCACTTATAAGACTTGCAGAAGCAAGTGCAAAATTACGCCTTGACAAAAAAGTCAGATTAGAAGATGCTGAAAGAGCAATAAAATTGATGAGTTATTCATTAAGGCAGCTTGGCTATGAAGAGGAAACAGGAGTAATTGATATAGATAGAATAGAATCAGGTGTAACAACAAGCCAGCGAAGTAAAATAGGAGCGATCCTTGCCATAATAGAAGAGCTTGAAAAAGAAGAGGAACAGGTATCTGTAGAAGATATAAAAGCAGAGGCAGAAACGCGCGGAATAAAAGATGCAGACAGTTTGATTGAGAAATTAAAAAAAGAAGGTATAATTTTTGAACCTAAATATGGATATGTAAAACGCTTATGAATAAAAAGATTTAAGGTAAACTTAAGTTACGGTGAACAAAATGGCTGAGATGAAAAGGCTTACAGCAATCAAGTGCAATATCAAGGATATAACTGACGGGGAGTATATAGAACAGGAAGGCTTTATTCCAGATTATATACTGACAAAGTCCGGACAAAAATTGTCGCGTGTCAGAATAATGGCCACAGTTGTAAACAAGTTCGTATCTGACAATAGCCAATATGGTGCGCTGACATTAGATGATGAAACAGACACTATAAGGGCAAAGGTGTTTAAAAATATTTCCCTTATCGAGCATGTTGAAGAGGGGGATATTGTTGATGTAATAGGAAAAATAAGAAAATGGAATGATGAAATACATCTAATTATAGAATCTGTGCTAAAAATAGATGATCCGAACTGGCTTACACTAAGAAAAGCAGAACTAAAAAAACAGAAAACTGAATGGGAGAGCATAAAAAAAATTATTCTGGAAAAAGAAAAAGAAACTGCTGACTTAGATGAATTGAAAAAGCTTATGAAAAAGAAGTATAATCTTGACCCAGATCAGGTTGAGGCAATAATAATCTCAAAAGAGTTGGGAATAGAAAAGCACAACGCAGACAGGAGAAAAAATAAAGAACTAATTCTAAAATTAATAGAAGAGTTGGATGAAGGTGATGGCACTGACTATACAAAGCTGATAGAAGCGGCTGGGCTTGAGGAAAGTGATATTGACTCTGCCATAAACGAGTTGCTTACAGATGGCGTATGCTTTGAGCCAAAACCAGGAAAGATAAAAAAATTATAGTGGATTTTGTATATGGGTGAAAAATTTGGAGCACCTTTTTCTGGAAGCGAAATGTAAGAAACGAGTATATAGGAATGCCCGAATTATTGGCTGGTGCGGTCCTATTATAATCGCTAAAGATTAGTTCATTAGTTGTTTAAAAAGAGAAAAAGCAAACCCAGTATAACCGCGTATTGGTTAAGCAATTTGGCAAAAAATCGCGCACCTGGAAAATATTGGCGGAGAACATTTATATTGTAGCTGCACTAAAGAAACTTAAAGGTAAATAATTTTAAATCAATGGTAAATAGGATATAATTATGCCAATAAAAAAAATTGTGAAAGATATAAAGGGTGTGTCAAAAACATTTTTCCAGCTTGTGCAGGAAGAATGGAAGGAGATGGACCACAAACTCTTGAAAATAGCAACTGGTATTGTCAGCTTTCTGATTGCTGCTGCGTTCTGGTTTTTTATATTCAGGCGGATTTTTATGTTTTAGGTTTTTATCCTTAATCATATGTGGAAAAAATATTAAGAATATCATCGAAAGAATATTGTAAATTGGTTGGAAGAAAATTATCTGATTATTCTGTCATAAGTGTCTATATAGTCAGATTTCATCTATGCATGCCTTGTTTGGCGGACTTGTATCATGTTTAAAGCTCAATCTCGAAGATATCGAAGATGCACTTATCCCAAAAGAATTAGACTGATTTGGATTTTAAAATTCCTTCGCCGGAATATATTTCAAGATATGCCCAAGCCCAGATGACAGCTTCAAAGGCCCTGATTAAATCACCCCTTTTCATAAAATATTCACAGTCTTCCACATAGGCGTTTATGTTCTTTAGTATGCCTTTGCCCTTTTCATCATTTGCGCCTACTACTGATAATTTATCTCTTATTTTTTTAAGCCACTTTTCTGTTTCCTTTCTAAGATGTTCTTCTGTCATTATATCAGCCACAAGACCATAATGCTAAAGCTTCTTCCTCTTTGAAATGCAGATTGCCCGGAATTATAATACATGCTGGTATGTCAAAATCTATTTTTTTAAGCTTTTGAAAAGAACCAAAAACTATTTTCCTCTGTTCTGTGCCTAATTTTGAGCATGCAACTATTTTTTTAGTTACTATCCTCCTGTTCTTGTCCAGATTTTCTATTGATTCCAATGCCTCTCTTACAGTCATGCAATTTCCATTTTGTATATCTAGCAATATTAATGTATGCAATTTGTTAGACAAATTTTTTGATATCTTGGCAAACCATGAGGAGGGATTATAATTGCCATGCGAATAAGGTATTGTTATTGTCTCACCAAATTTATATAACTGAAGCCCTGTTTCTGCTATAACTGAGAATATACTTGGAGCGTGAACTATTTTGTATTTTATATTTTGCTTTGCTGCCTCTATTATAAGCTCAAAGTGTGTTGTAGCTGCAAACGGGTCTCCTGGTATGAGCAGTGCGACATCTCTCGCTTTTGCCTCCTTAATTAATTTGTCAGACTCTACCCCCTCTCGGCTAATATGTTTTATCTTTTTTCCTGTAAGCCTCTCCAACAAAGAAGCAGAACCCAGCCATTTATTTGTATAATCTTCTATATAAATTATATCAGCACTTTTGACAGATTCTAGGCAGCTTAATGTTATGTCATCATCGCTAAGTCCCAAACCAACTATGTATAGCATATTAATGAGTTCAAATTACGCTATAAAAAGATTAGCATCGTCAATTGACGAATAATAAAGCTTTTATATGAGTTATCCAGATAACTCATTAGGTGATAACAAAATGTTTGAGGGTATGATAGGATTTGCCATAGCTATCCTATTAGGAATAGCACTGGCTGAGTATGCAAAGATAAAGAAAGGATTGACAAAGCAATTTGCATGGCTAACAACAGGAGCTCTACTATTCTTTGTAGCTGCTGTTTTTGACTTTTGGCCAACATCACAAATACGATTCGCAATGCCTGCCATACTTCCAGCAATAGCAGAGGTTTTGGCCTTTATTGCTGTTGTAATAGGCGGTCTTTGGGCAGGGTATAAATTGCTTTTTGACTAGAAACCTTTCTTTTTCTTTTTTTTTTATTTTTATCCTCATTTCTTATCAGAAATATATAACTTTGTATACGTCTTCATATGATGTCGCATTTACTTTAACTATTCAACATATCTTTTAATTGAGTAGCTCACCAACGTCTGTTTTAATCACTGAGCATAAAAAGGCTATAACTTAGAAAGAGCTCTCTTTATCAACTGTGCTGCCAGAAATCCGGTTTTGCTCGGAAGGGAGTGATCAGCTATCTCTACTATATCCATGCTTTTAACCTTGTAGTCAAAGATTTTATCAATCAGGCCAAAGACCTCTTTTGGCTTCAGGCCGCCTGGCTCTGGCAATCCTGTCCTGACATAAGACGGATCAAAAACATCCATATCTATTGTCAGGTGTACAGGACCCTCTAATTTTTTTTCTTCCAGGTTTTTTATGTTTTCCACTTGCTCAGCCATTGACAGCCTGTCATCAGCAGACCATGAACGAACACCTATCTGAATTATATGTGACAACTTAGAAGCATGATAAGCCCATGTCACATGGCTGTATTTCAGGCCCAAGAATTCCGGGCGCAAATCGGCATGAGCATCCAATTGGACAATTGTTTTCGGCTTCAGCTGCTCAACTATTGGCAGCGTTATAAGGTGTTCTCCGCCTACAAAAACCAGGAATGCATTGGGATTGGCAGCTCTTATATCTTTTATTGTGTCCCTCAGCCGTTCTGCAGTGAGCTCATAAGAGCCAGGAACAATCTCAAGGTCACCAACATCACATATTTTTTGAAATACATTCTTCTTGCCATCCCAGCCCTCTATCAGTTTTAATGATTCCCGGACAACCAAAGGACCATACTGACTTGTTCCGCTAACAGATGTGGATGAAAACGGTATACCCAAAAAAGCTACTTTTGCCTCTTTTAGCGGGTAATTATACGGCACAAATGAATTGGATGTATATAGCATAATAGATAACCTACCAATAATCTTTAATAAATTATTGGCCTACTGCTAATTAAAAGAGGTCATGAAATGACTTGCCTGTCTAAATGTTTAAAAGAGGCGTTGAGGAATTCGTGGTCAAAGGAAACAGCACACGATAGCCATGATGAAGCAGCAGGTGACAAGTCACCAATTGGTCAATGTGATGTAACAGCTTTAATGATTCAGGAAACCATGGGTGGAGAGATTATAAGATGTGATATAAGAAATCCACATAGCAGAGATGCCTTTGTTCATTATTACAATAAAAACGATGGAGAAATTATAGATGCGACTGCTGAAGGAATAGACCCCAAATATATACCAGACGGAAAAATTATAAAAAGGGAGACTCTTCTATTAATAAAGGACACGGAAAAAAGATATGAAACATTTGAGCAAAAGGTTTACACCTATTTAGCTGCAGCTATCCTATGATACCTTTGTGTTTTAACTGTTTAACATCAGTTGGCCAAATATGTATTTTCAGCCAAAACCATATACTCAGTGAGTTCTTAGTTAAAATGCCACTGGGTATAACAAGAGAAAATTTCAATAGAATTTTATCTATCTGTTTTAAACTTTGTTTCAAGCACATTTTTAATTTTTGCAGCCAGTTCCTTTCCGATGCCTTTTACTTTCTGAAGCTCTTCTTCTGACGCATTAAAAACAGCCTCTGGTGAGCCAAATTTACCCAAAAGCCTCCTCGCAAGAACTGTTGACACTAATGGCAAGCCACATACCAAAAATTCCTGCTGCTCCCGGAGTGAGCGAAACCTGTGCTTAACCCTGATGCTTATAGGCCTCTTTTTCTTCAGCTGCTCTCTTTTTGCTATTTGATAAAGAAGAGCTGCAGTTTCCTCTATATTTCTAGTCCATAAAATAGGAATCTGATAGTCTATCACCACAGATGCTAAGGCACCCCGTATAGCGTTTGGCTGTATATCCCTGTTATGGCTGTTAATATCCATACCCTCTATAATAAGAATTGGTCTCTGTACCTGTTTTAGCATTATAAGTTGGTTAAACAGTCGGCCATCTGACACGCTTTGAACAAAATCTTTCACAGTTTTTCTTTCTGCCACAGCCCTGTCAGATAAGACAAAATCGCCAACAGGCAATTGTTTTTCCTCAAAAATACAGTCATATCTTTTTAGAAATGTTTTCATAGCTCTTTCTCTTATGTCTATAATTATTTTTACTTTCTTGCCGCTTTTGCCATTTTTTTCTTCAGCCATGATTTTATTTTTTGGTTAAGAATTAAAAGATATGGCAAAGGAGTTTAACTCGCTTCCTCAGATTCAATTAAATCCTTTAACGTTTTTTCCTTCATCTTGTCAAGAATTTTTTTCATTTTTTTCTCCTTGTGGTATGCTGCCCAAAAATAAGCCTCGTCTCGCGTATCTGCTGTAATAAGTATATATAATCTGCCCACTTTCTCGCGGCCTACTCTGCCGCGCCGCTGCACAGTCCGTATTGCAGAAGGTACAGGTTCGTAAAATATTGCTGTTGTCGCTGTTCCCATGTGCAGGCCTTCTTCTCCTATACTTGTGCATATAAGGCAGTTATAGAATCCCATATCAAATTCGTTTATTTTTTTAACCTGCTCTTTCTGGCTAAGGCCGGCTGAACCTGCCTGACCTATAAGTATTACCGGTTTACATCCAGCTATTTTTTCCACACTGGTGTAAATCTTCTCAACAGTGTCCCTGTATTGTGCGAAAATTATTATTTTTGCATCTGCTTTACTATATTCATTTTCAACTATTTCTACAAGTCTCTCTATTTTTGGATGCTCTTTGCCTTTTGACATAATCTCATCAAGAGCTCTAATAGCACGCTGAAAATTTTCATTTTTAGCCAGCCTGACAACTGCTTTTGTTTTTGCTGTTTCGGCGTCAGAAATAATTTTATTGAAATATTTTTTTAGCGCGTATAAACATTGTGTTTCTAGCAATAAAAGGCAATGGTCTATTTTTATTATCTCCGCTATCAAAGACATCGCAGCAAAGCTTGAGCCATATTTTTTCCTTGCAAGGAATTCCTGAACTTTCAGTAAATACGACTTTGATATTTTTCCATGGATAATATTCCATTTTTTTAAAATATTTATCTTTTCCTCTTTTATATCATCAAGATATTTTTTTATCTTTTTTAATTCATCTGTCAGATCAACTTTAATCCAGTGCTGTTCAACTCCCTTCACGTAATGCTTAACATCTCTGTCATCCTTTGTCCTTGTCTCAATCTGTTTTATGAACAACGCCTGTTTCACTTCATTTATCTTTGTTAAATGACCGCCCGGCGATGCTGTTAGACCGAGTATTAGTGGCTTTTCAGCCTGCTGAATATATTTTTTAGCAATATAGGTATAAGCGTAATTTTTGACAGCCCTGTGCGCCTCATCAACTATGAGCAAGGAAAATTTTTTTAAATTTAAAATGCCTTTTTTTAAATCGTTCCTTATTGTCTGCGGTGTTGCAAAAACAATATCTGATTTTTCATATAACCCTTTTCTTTTTTCTGGCTTTATCTCTCCTGTTATTATTTTCAGCTCGCTTGGTCCTATCTTTAGAAAACGCTCAAAGCTTCTTCTATGCTGTGCAACAAGTGGCTTGGTTGGTGCTATGAATAGTATCTTCTTATACATATCCTGTTCCAGTCGGTAGGCAGAGACAAGAGCTGCCAGAGGGGTTTTTCCAAGGCCTGTTGGCAGGACAACAAGCGTGTTTGCTTTTAATGCATTATGAGCTATTCTTTCCTGATATTCTCTTTTTTCTATTGTATTTTTATTAATCCACCTGTGTTCAATATAATCCGCAGACATAATAATAACTTCAATGGAAAAATTTAATAAAGGTCGAGATATAGTTTATTTATGTGTTTTAAAGAGTTGCTCAGGCCAGAATGGAAAAAATTTATTTTGCCTATTATTTTCGTAATACTTTTCTTATTTACGGTAAGCACATTTTATTCTGTCGCTTCTGTTATGGATAAATATGTTTGCGATATCGCTTCCTTATTTCAACAACAAGAAGACAGTTTCAAACAAAAGGATATGACTGCCCTTAATCAAACAGTTGAAAAAATGGATAGTTTGAGGGAAGAAATGACGAATGAATTGAAAAATATTGATAAATTAGAGGAACCCATCTCTCTAAGCTTAAGAGCTATTATAAGCATAGATCCATTTTTTCCCACGTCTTGTAGCTATGTAACAACAGATTTTTGTAAATTTTATATAAGTGAGAAAACCTATAATTGCTCAAGAGATATAGCATCTAAGTCTTTCAGGCTTCTTCCCATAGAACTTAAACTAAAAGAATATCAGAGAGTTTCTTTGGCTATTTTAGGGCTGCATGGGCTAATACTCTTTCTAGAGGGCTATCTGATATCAGCGGTTGTCCTGTTTTCTTATAGAAAATTGAGAAAAAAATGAGACACAAAGCCTCAATCCAGCACCCGTAGTAACCTTTAAATAATATCTACTATAAAATAGTAAATATGTCAGTTAAAACATATCGCAACACTAAACTAGATGAATGGATTAGTGGAAGAAATTATCCAACAAACAAATTTCGCCGTGTTGACCACCGTTCTACTAACATTTATCCAACAACAATAATAATTAAAACTAGCTAAAAGATAATTTATATAGGTGTTAATTATGGATGATTTTTTGGTATGGCTTGTTACTGGCCTTGCACTAATGGCTCTGTTAATAATTCTGTTTGGCGGTAAACCAACTGTTGAAGAAAGAGAAGGAACAGTGATAAGCGAAGATTACATCGGTATGATTGGGCCGAAAAATATGGAAATATATCGGCGAATTGATGTGCCTGAATTTGATACAAGCAAATTAAGCTTTAATCGTGAATTTACAGTTGGTGACAAAACTGTAAAAAACGGCTTACTCTCTGGTGCAGACAGCCTTTCTTACAGATTTGATATAGATGCTTCAAACGCAAAAAAAGCTTATATCCGGTTTGAGGTCGCTGACACAAATAACTACGGGCCGCTTAGAATAACCGTCAATGACCATGAAATAGAAAATAAAAGATTTGAGCGAGGATTGCATACAATAGATATTGAGCTAAAATTTTTGAAAAATTCAAATGTCATAAAATTCAGTGCAGGAAGTTCTGGCTGGAAATTGTGGGCACCGACTGTTTACGAATTAAATAACATAACAGTTGTTGTAAGCGAATATTCCATAAACAAGATGAAATATGACTTTGAGATATATGAAGATGAATATAAAAACCTGACAAGGGGAAAGCTTATTTTCCACTTCAATAAAAATAGAGGAACAATAAGTGTTAATATAAATGGTTATGAAATTTTTAACGGCGAATCAGAATATGCAAAAGAGCTTTTAGTGGATAAATCAATGTTTGTTCAGGGCCAAAATCTGATAGAAATAGAGCCTGGAGAAAACAGTGAATACGCTGGTCATGGATTTTTCATGATATTTTACAACACAGACAGAGAGAGAGTACTTGAAAAATCATTTAATATTTCACATAGTAATTATCTAACGTTTTCGCGCGGTGATGTAAGGTTTGAGATAGATAAAATTGCAGCTAGCGGAAAAATGATAATATCTGTGATAGATTCAGACGGCCAGGAACACCAGATAGGCCGGGAATCTGTCGGCACTGGTGAATTTTTCTACACATTTGACAAAGCTGACATCAAGGAAGGAGAAAACAAGCTGATAATCCGCTCAGATGGCTCATCTATTTTCAGGGTGACAAATCTGAGGATTTATGTCTAAAGGAGGTGAATATATGTTAAAACATAAAATAAAACCAGAAGAGCAGAAAATAATAGATGAAATTAATTCATATATAAAAGAGCTGGGCAACGCTGTGGGAGAAGAAGAAAAAGAGCTAAGAAGAAAAATAACAGATGGCATTTCGAAGCATTTAGATTATCTGCTTAATGATCCGGATTTTAGGAAAGAAAATGAAGAATTTGTTAAAGAATCAAGTTATTTATCACCAGAAGACCTTCTTAGACCCTTTACTATTTAAAAGCAGAATTTTCTTCTTTTTTAATATATTTAAAATCAGCGAAGCTGATTTTAACATATCAAAATCGAATTTATAAATATCGTAAATTTAATTCGATTTAAATATATTTAAAAGACCTTTAAGGATATATTAAGGTCTTTTAGATATATCAACATCAACTTTGTTAATTTAAATATACAAATCATTTTGATAGATAAATCATGCCTTTCTAAAAATTATATATATACGACTTGAACAATTATTTTTAAGGTTGAAAATATGCCAGAGGATTTTAACAATATTAGAGCTAGAGTAAGAAAAATTTTTGATGAAAAAAGAGATGTCCTAGATGATACAGCACTCAGACGTCGGATTCGCGACGAAATTAAATCTTCTGATTTGGGTAATAATGAAAAAATATCCTTGATGGCTGAAGCCAGCAACTGGGTAAAAGGTAAAGACGTTGATAAAAATGCTCCATCTTCTGAATTATCTGGAGCCAGAGTAGAAAGACCACAGTTGCCAGGAATACCACAGCTTCCTGGACGTGTAGAAAGATCACAATTGCCAGCTCCTGAGAGAAGATCTCAACTCCCCGGGCTTGTAGAAGATAAACCAGAAAAACCACAATTATCAAAAAGGTCGCTTGACCCAATAATTAAAGAGGGCGTAGCTATGCTTGAATCGTGGACCAGAAGCAGGTATGGATCAACACTGAGAAGATATGCAAAAGATGCCAGAAAAATAGAAAAAGAACTGAAGAAAAAAGAAAAAAAAGAAGAACTAAGAAAAGATATTGAGACAGTTACAAAAGCTGCGGGAAATATTGCTGGAGCTGCTGCTGTGGCATAAATAAGGGATGTAAAAATGAGTGGAATTGATACAATTCTTGCTGAAATAGATAGAATACGAGAAGCTATGAGAAGCGAGGCAGGCAAGATAGCAAGTCAGCTTTCCAGAAAATATAATTTATCCCGGAGAGAAGAAGATGAAGTAAGATCTGGCATAGAAGCAGAGATTGAAAATATAATAATAAAAATTATTGGCAGAGTTGGCCCATCTGATACATCATTAAGCCATCCTTTAGACCCGGTAAAAGAGGCTTTTAGCAAAATAACTGAAAAAATTTTTGATTTTTTTCCTTATATTCTGGCATTATTGATAATATTCTTTGATTATGCAGCCATAATAGCGCATGGTGACGTTAGTGGCACATCTACTGTATTAACATCAGTAGTTTCTGTTTTGGTCTTTTTATTATATGAAACTCTAGTGAAAAAAGCCAAACTTGGCATTGTTGGAATGATACAACTAATACTCTCTGGTATTTTAGTTGGCATGGGTGGAGCTGTCTTAAGAACATCACTTGGACTTGGCACTGGTGGAGGAGCGGTATTTTTTATAATATATCTTGGGTTCATGCTACTGATATACTCAAGCAGCGGATTTGGTGGCATAGTTTCTGTTTCAATTCTGATAGCAGTTATTGGATACATTTTCGCGGGCCCATATGGTGGAATAACAAGGCATTATGTATCACAAATAAAGGAGCCAATTGGAATTGGAATAAGTGCTGTTAGAGAAGGCATATCAAATGTCTGGCTTATGATGACAAACCCAACAGAATGGTATAATATCCAACAGCAAAGAAATGTCCATCCTGAGAAAGCAATAAGCTATCCAAAAGGTGTTGAAATCATATCTGCTAAGCCGACAACACCATCTGTACCGCGTGACCAGACAATACCTGTCAGAATATATACACAGATAAAGAACGAAGGAGACATGACAGCAAGAAATTTGACCGTAAAGGCAAGCTGTGAGCAGTATTGCCAAGTTGACCCGTCAGTTAAAGAGCCGCAAACAGAAAAAACATACGAAAAATTTATTCCAGGTTATGCTGATATCGCTCTGCTAGGACCATTTGTCCCATCTGATGACGCAAGAGAAAGACATTTTATGAAGCTTAATATATATGCTGAATATAGGTATTCTACAAATACATCTTTAGATATACGGGTAGTAGATAGGAATGAATTAGAAAGAATGTTCCAAGAGAACAACTACTTCAAAACTACTGTTTCAATCGGAAAACCAAGCCCAGCAATGTTGTCATTAAATGTTGGACCGCAACCTCTAATAGCTGGCTCAAAAATGGGTTTATTAGTTTCTGTTTTAAATACAAGAAATAACGGAGAAATATATTTAGATGAAAATACAGTATTTAGAATAAAAATACCTTCTGAATTGCGAGCAGGTGATTTTGACTGCTCAGCATCTTATTTGACCTGTAACCGATTAGATGACGAAACACAGGAATGCAGAATTGCAAAGGATGTGCTTGACGAAGGTATAGTAACCATAAAGCCAAAGAGAAAAAATACAATCTTTTCATTTTTCTGCCCGTTTGAAGTGACAGAAAATGTAAACCGCTCAATAACAAGACTTGCATCAGCTCAGCTAATTGATTATATATACAGCGCTCAACAGACGGTTGGCAATATACAAATAACATATCCACTCGGAATAGGGAGCAAAAAAGAAGATCTAGAGGAAAAAATAAGCAAAAGTGAAGGAAATTGCGCAAAATGCGGGAAGGGCTGGTTCAAGGACTGTGACAGGGATGAATGTGATGAATTAAGCAATTGTTATTTTGTTGTTGAAAAAATTGGCGGAAACTGTAGGCGATGCACATCTGAAACGTCATGTAAAGATTATGAGCCAAATAGCTGGGCTGCTGACAAAATAGGAAAGGATGAATCAAAAACATGCGAAGATGATCCGTGCAACCTTAATGACTGCGTGTGGCGCTCGCATACCTGGAAAGGAGAGTGCCTCTCATGCTCAAAAGATATAAAATCATGCTCTGGTTACGAAAAAGATGAATGTGAAGCTGATCCATGCGGATTTAACTGCACACTAAAAAATGATAAATGTATTCCTATGGGGACATCAGAGCCACATCCAAGTGGGTGTAAAATAGAAAACGCATACGGCCATGATCCGGGCCATATAGAGCATGAGACAGAGTTCAGCTTTGATGTCAATTGTGAGAGCAAAATATCAAAAATTACAGTAACAGCAAAAAAATTCAGCGATTGCACAAAAGATGAAGAAATCCATACAGAGACCATATCACCAGCAACAACAGCATCGTTTTCATATAATAACTTTTGTGATAATGCAAAGGAGTTTAATATCAAAATAGAAACAACATCAGGAGATATAAACTTCTGTGCAGCATGTCCTGGCGACCCGGATAATTGTTATTATAGTGTAACCCCCTATGCATGCGGCCAGTGACTTTAAGACATATACGCATTGACTTAAAAATTGGGAATAAAAATTGAGAACGTGTCTCTGCAACCGAATCTGTCCAAACAATGATATTATTCACGGATGTTTGTTCTTGCGGCATGGTGATATTCACAGACAACGGTTCTTACTAGCCAACTTTTCCGACACGGGTTAGGTTAGTTGAATGACATTAAACTCCAGCAACAAGCCTTAATAAGTTTCTAAGGCCTGGTGCCAACCCAAGAATAAGTATACATAACTTAAGCATATTTTTTAGCTGTTTGTCATCTTCTTTTTCTACCACATAGAGGACAAGCAAAACCGCTGGTATTTTTACTATATATATGCCAGCAGGTCCGAACCAGTTAATAAAGATAGTAGCCAAAACATGCTCTTCCACATAATTAAAAAATTTCACAGAAACAAATGTCGTTGTCGCGTCAAAAATATGAACAAGAAGCAAAGAACTATTCAAATCTGTCAAAAACGGCCAATTAATTATTTTTCTTATTCCAGCAACAAAAAGCACCCACGAAAAGAATAAAGATATTATTAGAACAGCTGCGTAAAAATTTGTTATCCTAATAAATGACAATAAAATAATATCCAGAACTATGGCAAAAATTGACCATAACAGCAAATATTTTTTTCTATTTATTTTTCTTGATATAATCAGTGCGAGCAGACAAACAGCTGTTGTCAAAAAATAACTAAATGGTGTCACAAAAAGAAAAGATTTTACTATACCACTGTCTTGCAATACTCTGAATAAACCTCCCATTAATATATATGGGCTAACTGCAAGAAGAAAATTTTTGTTTATTTTTATTTTCCATTTTTTAAACAAATTTAAAAAAAGCAAGACAAATAGGATGAAAACTATGCTGTAAACCAAAGTATTGTAAACATTATATCCAGAGCCTGCCTGAATCGGTTCTATAAAATATTTTGTCAGGAATGAACGAGCTAGCTGAAAAATGGGTAGCAGCGCAGATATGATTACCATAACTTTTAATATTAAGCAAAGAATATATTTATATTGGTGGGAAGATGAAAAAAATCATTCCGTTTTTGATCATAATTATTCTAATATCAGGATGTGTCGAACAAAAGTGGGTTGTTCCTGACATTTCTGTATCAAGAGAAAATGAAAAAGCAGATGTAAATGATATAATTGTAATAAAAAATGTGGAAAGTTATCCAAAATCTCCCCTAATGCCAAGCACATCATTTTATCTCAAATACCGGCTAGAAAACATTGACAAAACGCATACGGTTACAGATGTCTCAACAGATATATGGGACGCCTGTATGTATAAAGTTAAGAGTAATGGCTTCTCTGGCAAAGTTATGTATCCCATGTCCATAGAAGATGTCCAATACAGCATGAAATCTCCGTCAGTAGATGAGATAGCCAATATAAGGCATAAATGTGATATAGCATTTTATGTTGACTACAAATTTGAAGGCGCATTGCTATATGATGTAGTTGTTATGAACATAAACGAAATAATGAGAGTGCAGGAATCGGAAAAAAATATAGATATAAAGGCGCGGGAATACTGGGGGCCTGGCCCTGTAAAGCTTGATGCCGAATTTTCCTCTGGTGAAAACGAGCCTGTTATAATTGGCGAAGGTGAAACTAAGCTTCCGATAAAATTCACACTCAAAGATGTTGGTTCTGGCTTAGTAAAAGACAACAAGATACCAGAAGGAAATGTTCACATTTATTTCCCAACAGAAATGGTGTCTAATGTTGATGGTGAATTAGGCACAGGCAACTTTAGTTGTGGCTCAAAAACGACAATGGAAGGGAGGAGTTATTGGGACTGCTCAAATAAAGAAGAAATAAAGTTTTTTAACAGGGAATCAAGCCCTATAATACTTTATCTTACATTTAACAAAAATATTAAAAAATATTATAAGACATTCACAATAATTTCTAAATTTACCTACAACTATGAACTGACAAAAACATATCCTGTAGAAACAATACCTTACAGCGTTTAGTGGTGTTATGCGAGCAAAATTAATTATAATACTAACTCTAGTATTTGTCAGTGGGTGCGTAAATAATACGCCTAGTAATACAAATCCGCTAAAATTGGAGATAGATGTATATCCGAATCCTGTGTTTGAAGGTGAGAAATTAATCCTATCGGCAAATATAGAAAATAACGCAATGAAATCTTATAATGCAATAAATATTCAGTTATTTAATCCTGGCCTTTTTGTGATATCTCCGAGCTGCAAGATAGTTGGAAAAAGGGAGCTAAAACCATTTGAAATAGCAAATCTTGAATGTGAACTAATAGCACCGCATGTGTTTGCTGAAAGACAGACAGACCTGGGCATTGCTGCATCATTTGACACTACACTTAACGACGTTGAGGCTGTTCAAGTTGTCTCAAAAGACGAATACAGAAGGCAGGAGCTGAGAGGCAAACTATCAGGTGGCCAGCAGACAAAAACAGTAACAGATGGCAATATTGAAATGACTATAGAATATCCTTCTACCCTTCCACTTGTTAAAAAAGACGAACCACAATATCTTCATATATATCTCAGGAATGTTGGAGAAGGTTATGGCACAATAAAAAATTTTGTTATAACCAGCCAAATAGTTGGCAGATGTGACACGCCCAAAACTCCATTTGGACTTGAAAAAGAAAAAACAATAACATGCCCACTGATATTAAATGAAAATTATTTAAGTGTGAAAGAGTTAATATTTAATATAAATTACAATTATGAGATAATAAAAACAAAAACTGTTTTAATTAAAAAATAGATTGGTGGTTAGCGATGAAAAAAATTCTTGCCTTGGCCTGCTTAGTTATGGTTTTATTGGTGTCTGGCTGTACAACAACTGGAAGAAAAGCTGAGATTGTTGACAATAATGGTCTGGTTATAAACGACTTTTATATAGACCCTGAAACTGCGGAAGCAAATGACGAAGTTGTTGTACATATGGAAGTTGAGAATAAAGGCTGGACAACTGCCACAAATGTTGACGCACGATTATATGGCACTGGATTTGCAACCAGCGTTTCACCAAGCCAAACGCAATTCATAGGCACAATGCGCGCACCTGACTTATATACAGACCCCCCTATACCTGGTGATTTAGCATCAAAGGATTGGGTAATGACTGTTAAAAAATTTCCAGAAGGAAACAGATACCCATTCCCACTTTATTTGCGGGTATTTTATGATTACAAAACATCTGGCTCTGCTGTTATAACAGCTTATAATGAAGATGAATTTAAAAGAAGAGCGATGAAACAGGATTTAGAAGCACCTATAGTTGTCAGCAATTCAAAAGGAACGCCTGTAAAGGTATTGGTAACTGGTGAATCGCCAGTAAAGGTTGACTTGGACTCTGACTCAGACACAGCTACATATAGAATAACAATATCAAATGTTGGAGATGGCGTTCCTATAACAAATGACGAAAACGGCTTGGTAAAAGGAAGAATAGAACTTATAGGAGATGCTGAATTTGCAGGATGCATGGGAAAAGATGTTTCTGGAAAAATAGTTGATTTCGATGTAAAGCTTGGAAAAAGAGAACAGGCCAGGCGCTCATGCACGATAAAATTCTCAAAATCAACATGGCAGACTATTCCTGTAGAACCAATACAACTGATGTTTGAGCTTAACTACAAATATTATATAGAAAAAGAAGGAACTGTCCATATTATAGGCGGATGATACGCTACCAAAGATCAAATCGCACAGAAAGAATGTAAATCCGAAAAATATGTATGATACAATGCGTATATGTTTGGCTCTTTATTAAGATATTTTTACTGACTAAGGCGGTTTCTTTATGCGTTTGCTTTCTCACCTAGATAATTTATTGTGAAACCGGTGAAAACTATAAATGTAAGCAGGAATCGCTTATTATAATTATAAGAACTTTGTTGAATAAAAAGTTCATCAGACAAAATCTCTAAGCCCGCTCAGTTTTTTTAATATTAATTTTCCGTATACCCCGTCATATCCCGGCTCTATTTTTAGCTTTCCTTCTCTCGATGCCAGAATTAGGTGTGTAATTTTTTTATCTACTTTTTCCAATTTTTCCTTTTCTGCTTCTAGAAGAATAAAAAACTCGTTGCCAAAAGTCCTGATAAATTTATCATATTTTTCTCTAACTTTATTTGTCATAAGACCAAAACCAGTCACAGATGAGATAATTTCTTCCAGCGGAATGAGCGACTTAAATTGTATGGCATGTTTCGGAATAAATCCGCTTGGCCTGTCTGCCAGCTCCTCTACCCTATGCTCAACCCCTATAGTTAACGGTCTTCCGCATTTTGGGCAAATATTATTTAGCTTTATAGATTCTTTCGGGCTAAGAGAAATGTTACAGGCGCGGTGACCATCGTAATGATATTTCCCGTATGCGGGATCAACCTCTATTGTGTAGAGGAAATTTTTCCGTGTTCTTATTGATTTGATAATATTTGCATAGCTTATTTTCTTAAAATCAAAAACATTTGCTTCCCGACCTATCCTATGTGGCCACGGGCTGTGAGAATCAGAATTAGAAACAAGTGTATATTTATCCAAGGCAGAAAGGCGCCAGTTCATTTTTGGGTCGCTACTGAGACCGGTTTCCAGTGCGTGAATATGCTTTAGCTGGTCCTGAAAGCATTCCTCCAAAGAGTCAAAACCAGACATAGAACCGAATATGCCAAACCAAGGAGTCCATGCGTGCGCTGGTATAATCTCTATATCTTTGCTTATTGACATCATGGCTTCAACAAATTCCGGGCATGTAAAACCAAATATAGGCCTACCGTCATAATCCCTTCTACCTTTTGTGTCTAACCATTCGTTTATTTGGTCAACAGTTTCAAAATTCGGCGCCAAAACAAGTAGATGTATTTTTCTCGTTTTACCCTGCTTGTATACCAATGATATCTCAGATGTTGGTATGAAAAACATTTCATCATAAGTGTAAATACCGTCCGAATAAGCAAGTTTTTCTTTTAAATTCTTTAGCCAGACTGGATGAGTAAAATCTCCTGTTCCCAGAACACTAAGCCCTTTCATGACCCCATATTTAGACAGGTGCTCTATATCCATCTGCGGAGAAGTTGCTCTAGAGTATTTTGAATGCAGGTGCAAATCAGCAAATAGTTTCATAGTTTTAATTTATAATCTAAAAGCTTTTATAAACTGTTGGAATCCTGTCGGAAGTAAAATATTTTAAACAAGCCAGACACTAAAAAATGAAAATTTTTACAAACTTATATGCTAAACATGTGTTTCGTTCATTTCTTTCCAGTTCCACTTTCTGTCTTTATTGTAATTCAGCTTTTTAAGAATTTCCTTTTCTATGTCTATGTTAAATATGCCGCATAAATGAAGAACCCGCTGGATAACATCTCCCAGCTCTTCTTTAAATCCGTCTTTTCCATCTATGTTTTTATGCCGGTATGCTTCGTAAGCTTCTGAAACTTCTGAATGGATTAATGCAATCTTTTCAGCCACATCTATCTCATCTGGCCTTGTTCCAAACCCCTTTTCTTTTGCCTGCTCTAAAATTAAATCTGTCAATTCTTTTATTGATAGCATAATATCGCCATTTTTCTTAATTGTAAAATCTTTTTAAAAGATTACACCTAAAAAATAACATGCTGTTGGCAAAAAAGGAAATTTTGAATTATATAAAAAAAGGCCTGCTTGTTCAAAATCTTTTAGATGCTGAAAAACAAGTGCAACAGGCTGGCGTTGATTTAACAGTTGCGAAAATATTTTCTTTGACTGGAAAGGGCGTAATAGATTTTAGCAATGAAAAAAGACAGCTACCCGACTATAAAGAAATTTCAATGATGGATGGGATATGGAAACTAAAACCAGGCCTATACAATGCAACAATGAATGAAATAATAAAATTGCCAAAAGATGTTGCTGCACTTGTATTTCCACGCTCATCTGCTCTTGTCTGCGGCTTGGAAGCCCATACCGCACTATGGGATCCCGGATATGAAGGCCGTGGCTTTTTGCATTTTACATTGCAACGGCCAATAGAAATCCATCAAAACGCAAGAATTATCCAGATGATTTTTCTTAAAACAGAAGAGACAGAAGGATATAATGGAAATTACCAGAAAGAAGATATACTGAAAAACAGGAAAAGAGGATTTGATTTATCTTCTGCTCTTGTTGATTAAATCACAATATTCCATAGCTGCATTTTTTTGATTATTGGCGTACATAATCGAACGCCCGATATGTATAAGCGTATTTCTGCCAGCACATCGAAGAAGTTTTTCTATATTACCACCTTGAGCACCGACACCTGGGCATAGGAAGACTGCCTTATCACCAACAATTTCCCTTATTTTTCTGATATTGTCATCAGTTACATGACCTGTGGCACCAACAACGCATCCGTCTGTTCCGGCTTCTTTTATTTCGTATGCTATTTTTTCGTAAAGTGGCATACCATTGTTTAAAGAGTCCTTTTGAACCCAGACAGATTGTGGATTGGACATG
Organism: Candidatus Aenigmatarchaeota archaeon; assembly: GCA_021157845.1. Classification (GTDB taxonomy): domain Archaea; phylum Aenigmatarchaeota; class Aenigmatarchaeia; order GW2011-AR5; family JAGGXF01; genus JAGGVU01. The sequence continues at coordinate 18,260 of JAGGVU010000002.1, read as the reverse complement.
AGCGTCAAGCAAATCAAGCCAATGCTATGTTTATGGGCCTGTTCAGTTGCTTCTCTTATATTTCCAGCAAACGGTGAAAAAGTTAGGGCATCAAAACCGGCTTTTTTTGTCCAGCTCAGACCGGAATCATTGGAAGACCCTATATCTCCGATTTTATGGTCAAGTATGCTGATTAGTCCGTATTTATGTGCCTTTTCATTGATTTTTCTTATCTGGTTAAATGTCAAAGGAAATAAAACAAATTGCGTGTTTGGCTTTATTGCACATACATATTCTTGTGTGTTTTCTATAAGACTCATGCAAAAATCAAAAATTATCTGATTTATTTCATCTATATCAGTTGGTATTTTAGTTAGATTCATTTTCTCCAGAGAAGGGTCAAGACCAACAGATATTATACTATTCTTTTCGTCGCGCGCTTTTTCATATTTTTCTATAAAATTCATTCTTTCTCACCTGTCCATTTTTTATCCCAAGCAACTGGGTCTTTCAAAAATTCCTTCACCTCTTTATATTCATCTCCAGAAAAATATCCTTTTCTTCTTGCGATCTCCAGTGTGGTGTCCCAATCTGTTAGCCAAAATAGTTTTACATTCCATTCCTTCATTTTTTCCAGAATTACTGGCTGTCCATAACTGAAAACAACAAGGCAATAGCTAGGTATTCCGCCATCATTCTTTATGCCATTAAAAAAATTGATCTTACTGCCGCCATCTGTTACAAGATCTTCAACTAAAAGAACTTTTTGATTTTTCTCTAAAATACCTTCTGTTTGTCTTTTTTTTCCATAGTCCTTTGGCTTTTTTCTTACATATATCATTGGTTTATTGATTTTGCTTGCAAGGAATGCTGCATAAGGTATTCCTGCTGTTGCACCTCCGGCAACTATGTCGAAATTTTCAAGGCCTATATCCTTCCTAGCTATTTTTTCAAACAATTCTATTATTCTTTTTCTTTCCCTTGGAAACGATATAATTCTTCTACAGTCAACGTAAACAGGAGAATGTATGCCTGAAACAAAAACAAAAGGATTTTCTATATTAGCAGAAATCGCCTTTATCTTAAGAAGCATCTCAGACACTTCTTCCTTTTCTTTTGTTAAAACCATCACACCACCATTAAATATTTATTAAATGATACTTAAATTATTGTAAGGTGTTGAAAATAATAGCTTTGGGAAGCGACCATGCTGGGTTTGAACTAAAAGAAAAAATTAAACAATATTTAGAAAAGAGGAAACTGAAAATAAAAGACTGTGGATGCTATTCCGAAGAATCAGTTGATTATCCAGATTATGCTGAAAAAGTGGCTAGAACTGTCGCAAATGGAAAAGCTGAGAAAGGTATAGTTATATGTGGAACAGGAATTGGCATGAGCATGGCGGCCAATAAAGTATTGGGTATAAGAGCAGCACTTTGCTGGAATGAAGAAACTGCTGAAATGAGCAGAAAACATAATGACGCAAACATATTGTGTTTAGGTGCAAGGATGATTGACCATGAAAAAGCACTGAGAATTGTTGACATATGGTTAAAAACTAATTTTGAGGGTGGGAGGCATAGAAGAAGAGTAAATAAAATATCAATAATTGAGAAAAAAATCTGTTGATCAATAGTGGCATTAATAATTGTTAAAATTGGCAAAAAAAGTTTGCAAATAAAAGATTTCCGCGGACTAAAATCAATTAAAGGACTGATGTTCTCTAAAATGAAAAACATAGACGGTGCGCTAATAAGCGGAAATTCTATTTGGATGCCATTTGTTAAACATAATTTAGATCTTTTTTTTCTTGATAAAAATTTTTATGTGACATCAAAGCAAAAGGCAGTTCCAATCAGGATAAAAAGAAAAACATGGAAAATTTATTCTGATCCCAATGCCAGATATTGTCTGGAAATTAAGCATGGGCTGATTGATATGGAGAAAATAAAAATTGGCCAGAAAATAGAAATCAGACACTAATATAGCTTTTTGATATTTTTTTATATAAATAAATGAAAATTGCCAAAAATGTAATAAAAATTAAGACCAGATGAAAAATATTAACATAATCTCTAAATATCGTTACGATCAAGGATATTAAAAGGCCTCCAGAGAAGCCAAGCAAAAGTCCCTGATGAACAGAATTAATTCTTTCCCGCTCAAGAAAATATTTGAACCATTTTTTTATGACAAGCTTGTGCTTTTTATCTATTATTACCCTTTCAGCATTATACTTCTTGAGATTATTGCCATCTTTAAAATGTATAATTGGTTCTTTGTCTGATTTTTTCATAAATATAATTAATCATGGATATTTAAATTAATTAAGAATGAATGGGCCCACTGAGATTTGAACTCAGGTCTGAAGCTATTTATTTTCTTCTTTAGGTTTCTTGGTTAACCTCTTTTCTAAAGAAGTTTACCCTAAGCTCCGATGCTAGACCATTTCAGAACTTTTGATTAGCTACACCATGGGCCCAGTTATCAATCTTTGTCAAACTTGGATCTGGTTTTTCCATTTTGATTAAATTTTTTTAAAAGCGTCTTTGGATCCAACCTTTTCTAAAGTTTTTTTACGCTGCCGCTTTTTTAAAGGGGCAAATGGGTCCGGCCAGATTCGAACTGGCGACCTCCGCCACTTTGAAAGTTTTTGATTAAGCTTTTTTCAAAGAGCTTACGTCAAGGCGACGTCATAACCAACTAGACCACGGACCCTTCTAGTTTTCTATAAGACTAATAAATATAAAACTTTAATATTAAAAATTTAAAAATATATGAGAAGCAAGATGCACCAATAGTCTAACCTGGTTAGGACTCAGGCTTCCCAAACAGAGAAAAAAGCCTGTGATTCGGGTTCAAATCAACCTTTTCTCTTAAAAAGAGAAAAGCTTGAATGTAAAAGAGAAATGGTAGTGAAATTCCCGATTGGTGCATCAAAATCTTTAAATAAGCAAATCCAGTCGGTAAAACAAAATCCTACAGATTTAAGCGAATACATTCTAAAAAATTCTCAAAAGTCTTTCGGATTAGATTAAACTTATCCGGAAAGGAAAATTTATGTTACCATATTATCAAATATAATTTTTGTACGTCTATTAAAGAGAAGAAAAAATTATAAAGACCTCAAAAAATATTTGAAAAAACTTTAATAAACAATTATATTTAATTATAAGAAATATAAGAAAAAATGAAAAATATACTATAAGAGTATTATCTCCTTCTCAAGAACTAATAATGCTTTCTATGTTTTTGATAGCACTCTCTGCAGTAAACAGGTCTGCCTTCTTGTGGCTTGAATGGAACTTCGCATTCTTTTCCACAGTCAGCACAAACTGCTTTATACATCTTTCGTTCTCCGAACCTTTTTCTTTCGAAATCTGCCATATTTATTTCCTCCTACCAAAACACATAAAAGAAAACTATTTAAATGGCTTCAGATGTTTTATATCAACATTTACAATAAGTTTTAGTTTCAGAAATTATGCTCATATAACGTATGTTCTTTGCTTCGATTTCAAAAATTTTTTCTTTATTTAAATTATAAAACTCTATTATTCCGAGGTTGTATTTTACCTCAATCTGCTTAGCATATAGTTTCAATGAATTTTTCCGACCTTTAAGATAAATCTTACATAACATAAAAATTATTGATACTAAAACTATTTCAAAATTTTAGTTGTTTCCATATACCAAAGATATAAATCTAATTCTGCTAAAGTCAGATTTAACTTATTTGCTATTTTCCTTAAAATATTTTCTATTTCCAGATATTTTCTTTTTGTCAGGGTGCTTGGCTTTTTGATTATTTTATATCTGGCCAAAATATCAATTATGTGGAAGTCTATGATAGCCAAATTATCAAATCCGATATTTCTGAGAAAATGACTCGCTTCTTTATACCCGATGCCTCTTATATTTCTAACAAGCCATTCCCGCAATTCTTTTTCATCCTCAAACGAATTTATTATGCTCTTTATAGAATTCTTATACACCCTTGCATCCACAATATATTCTGCCCTTTTATTTGGAAACCGATGACCATATTTTTTTAACTTTTCAGCTAAATTGGTTTTGGGCAAAACCAGAAATCCGTTGCCTATCTCATTTTGTATTTTCATGCTTCTTCCAGCACTAAAGTTTGCAGTCAGTATGCAGAAACATAACTCGTTGAAAAGCTTGCTGTTAGAACTTTTTCGGAGCTTTTTGAATTCCTCTATACGCCGGCTAATTATTCTCTTTACATTGGCTTTTTTCAGTTCAACTACCTTTTTTAGCAATCTCTTCATTTTATCTGCTTCTCTTTACACCAATCTTATTGCAATATTTTTTTATAGGGCATTTAGTGCAAAAAGGTGATATTGGCCTGCACAGATTCTGACCAAACCTTACAAGCAATGTATTTATATGAATCCAATACTTTTTTGGTAGTTTTTTTCTAAGTGCCATCTCTGTCTCAAATGGCGTTTTTGTCTTTACATAGCCGATTCTGTTCATAACTCTATGAACATGCGTGTCAACACATATAGCTTGCTTGCCAAATGCAACAGATGAAACCAGGTTGGCTGTTTTTCGGCCAACACCAGAAAGTTTTACTAGGCCATTAACATCTTTTGGTATTTTGCCGTTAAACATAATCTTTATTTCCGACGGAAGCCTTTTCAGATATTTTGCCTTATTTCTGTAAAAGCTAACCGGGTAAATTATTTTTTCTATTTTCTTCGAAGATAAATTTTTTAGGTCATTCAGTTTGTGGATTTTTGAAAACAAGCGACCGGCCGCTGCTATAGTCGTTTTGTCATTTGTCCTTGCAGATAAAATTGTTGCGACAAGAACCTTAAACGGGTCTTTTGTTTTTGCAACCAAATCAACAGCAGGAAGCTGATAATTAGTTACATGTTTTTTTAATATTTTGTATATACTATCTATATCTACCTTTTTCATAGTTAGACCTGGCCCTATTATAATGTATTTGAATTAATATTCTTCACACGCCTGCTCAAAGTAACTTTTTGGATGGCCACACGAGGGACATTCTTCTGGCGGTTCTGTTCCCTCATGAATATATCCGCATTTTCTGCAAACCCAATAAACTTTCTTGTCCTTTTTAAATAGGGTGTTGTTTTCCAGTTCCTTTAATAATTTTTTATATCTTTCCTCATGATGTTTCTCTGCAACAGCAATTGCCCTTAATCGCTTAGCGATTTCCGGGAACCCCTCTTTTTCAGCAATATTCGCAAATTCAGGATACATCTTTGTATGCTCGTAATTTTCTCCAGCAATTGCTGACTTTAGATTTTCTCGCGTATTTCCTAAAATCGTTGGCACATCTGCTTCAACTCTTATCTTATCAAAATTTTCATCGTTTTTCTTTTTTAGCTCATTTATTAATCTGAAGAGCCATTTGGCATGCTCTCTTTCATTTTCTGCTGTAACCAGAAATATTTCTGCTATCTGCTCAAATCCCTCTTTTTTTGCAATTTTCGCATAAAAAGTGTATCGGTTTCTTGCCTGGCTCTCGCCGATAAAGGCCTTTGCCAGATTTTTGACAGTTTCCATTATATCACCAAGTCTAATTTCTCCCAAATGTTTAAAAACCATTCATTATTTAAATTTTATTTCTAATTGTAAACTATGAAATACATAATAGCGTCTGGGCCCGTGATAATAGAAAACGGTAAAGTATTGCTGAATAAGCATGGCAAGGATGATTTCTTCAAATTCATAGGCGGCCAGATCAAACACGGTGAATCTCTGGAACAATGTGCTGTCAGGCGCGCAAAGGAAGAGATGGGTGTTGATGTTAAGTTAATCAAACCTATTAAGCCAATGATTGTCTGGAGAAAGGATGAAACAGTAATTTTAATCCATTACCTTGCAAAAAGGATGTCAGATGTGAAGCCAGCTGACTTTGTAAAAGAATGGGCGTGGGTTAGTGTCAAAGATATTCTAGACGGTAAAATAACCGAGCTTGGTGAAAACATAAAGCCCGTCATCAAAGAAATACAGAAGAAGTAGATAAAATTGGGTCAGAAAAATGATAGACTTTGATGAAATGATAGATAACTATATTTACAGAGAAAGCAGGCCACCGGAAATCGGCCGTTATTGGCCGTCAATGATTGGCGCATGCATACGAAAGGTTTGGTACACATACAAGCATCCGAAGCAAATTGACCCTGAACTGCAAAAAATATTTGAAATGGGAAATATAATGCATAATTTTGTTGTTGAGGTTTTAAAAAGTGAAAAAAATCCTCATGTTACGCTGGTTGATTATGAAAGGCCTTTAAAAATTGAAAAAAAGGATTATACTATTTCTGGCAGAGTAGATGATATAATTATGCTGAAAAGAGATGGAAAACTTATTCTGATAGAAGTAAAATCGCATAAAAATGTTGACTTTGTCAAAGAGCCCGCGCGTTCGCATAAGATGCAGCTTATGTTTTATATGCACGTTTCTGGTATTCACAATGGAATATTGCTCTACATCGATAAAAATAACATGAAAACAAAATCCTTTGAAATAAACTACAAAAAAGAAGAGGCTGAAAAAGTTTTAAAGAGGTTTTACCTACTGGATAAATACCTGAAAAATGATGAACTGCCTGTAGCAGAAGCAAAATATGAAAAAGATATAATGTGGATGTGCAAATTCTGCGAATATAAAGATAAATGCAAAAAGGATGAAAAATAATTATAATCTAATTCTCTTTTTTAAGACGTGTAAGAATATGCTTTTTAAGAATCAGCGACTTTGTATCGTGTGGTGTTATCTCCAGCCGCCTGTTAACCAGCTCCAGAGCATCGTTATATCTCTCCATCTTAAAAAATGCGTACGCAAGGTTATGAAGTATAAGAGGACTATTTGGGTCTTTTTTTAATGCTTCATTTAAACAAGCGAAAGCGTTTTTATATTTGTGGCCCATCAGAAAGATAAGTGCACTTTTTTCTTTTGCGTTCAACCACATGGCTTCAAAGAAATGATATTTTCTTTCTGCATAAAAAGAATTGTCTGCGTCTTTATATGCATCTTCTGTAACATTAATTCCACCATAGTCATATGTGTTTCCACAAATAGAAATGTACATATGGTCAGATTTCCCAAACCTTTCTATAACAAGCAGTTTTTTATATAACTCTAAGTCTGTTGCCTCTAAAATTGCTCCGAATAAAAAAACATAATTGGAGCAGTCTATCTTTTTGCCCTCAAGGGTGTCTGATAATTTTGTATAGAACCTTGCTGGACTAGCCTGTTTAACAATTTGGTTATGAATTTGCTCCAATTTCTCTTTTTGTGATGTATTTTTTAAATTAATACTGTCAACCAAGCCAAAGAACTTTTCAAAATATTTCCTAATATTATTATACCCATAAAATAAATTTTCCCATTCAACAAATTTTGGCAATAAATATTCAAAATGCGAAAAGCCAGAATCTGTCTTTGGATAACGAGTGTCATGATATTTTTTATACATATCATACCGGTTTCTTCTGGGCTTCATATTATTACTCAAATGTAGCAATCTTTAAATGTTTTTGTTCCTAACTAAAACCATGTATGACTATCCTGACATAAAAATATCTGGCTGCCAGAAATGCGGCCAATGCTGTGCAAAGCCAAATGTCCTGATACTTTTAGACAGGAAAGCGCAACAAACTATAGACAAAAGCCTTCAGGACGACTGGAAAGGGTTTCCTGTGATGAAATCTGATAAAAATGGCTGTGCAGCATTAGACGATAAAAGTTGCTCTATATATGATATCCGGCCTTTTTATTGCAGGGTATACCCATTAGATATAAGAGAAATTGATGGAAGATTAACCATAATATCTCAGACATGCGAACAACTAAGTTGCAGAATAAAAGATTCTGAAAAAGATATACTCAAAAAAATAACTGACTTCAGAAAAAAAGATCCGGAATATTTTTCTAATCTGAAGCAGTTAAGATACATTCTTAGCACAGACGGCACGTCGTTTTAGAAAATATTTCCAAGACCCTGTATTGCACTACTGTCCTGTTCGTCCACCTTTTTTAGAACAGCCTCTTTGCCCGTATACTTTTCGCCATATTTTTTAAGCCGTTTTTCAACATTTTTCATAATTTCATCAGAGCATTGAATTATAAAGAAAACGCCATCTGCATCAAGCCCAAGAGAAGAGGGCGTCTTTATATATATAGATGCGCGAGATGTTGAGTCGTCAACTGAACCAACATAACCGCACTCTTTACATATATAATTTCCTTTTTCCTCGTCAAAATAAACCTGATTGGAACCGCATTTTGGACACGCCGGCTTCTTAATGGCCAATTCCGCCTTATTTTTATCTTCAGATTTTATTAACCATACTTCTCTCATTACAATCACCTCATTAATAATAGATAATTAGTAGAACTAACTAATAAATGTTTATATAATTGACTATTAAAAAAATAAATTTATAATAAAAATAAAGTGATTTTTCCAATAACTTAAAAGCTCGTTCCTAATAATTCGTCTTTTATGGCAAGATATTCTTCTTCTGTCATATTTTCTACCAATCCAGCAAAAAGATCAAGAACCCAACTACCAGCCTCTCTCAAGTCTCTGTAAAATTTTTCTCTTCTTTCTAAAAGTTTATCTAGTTCAGTTTCAGCTAAACTAAAATTTTCCCTGTTTCTAGGACATTCGTCGCAATATGTTGATACGCCAGCACAGCCATCAATAAAGTTCTTCATATAACCAACTATTTTTTCCTCACTCTGATCCTTATAATCCCTTACCTCAGTGCTTTTCTCTCTTAACATATTTGAAATGCCTTCCTTTTTCCAGTTCTGCGGCATTGACATTAATTTTTCATATCCCTTTTTTAGTAAAAATTCAGCAAATTCGTCCAGATTAGTAACTATATAGGATATATATATTTTATCTTCAGCAGATACACTATCTATAATTTTCTCCATATCTTTTGTAAATTCTGTGCTAAAATTACCTTCGCCCAGAATTTTTTCAATAGGGTTTTTTACTTTTCTTTCATTCTTAAATTCTTCAAAAAGTGCTGTCAACTCTTCGCTATTCCTATATTTTCCCAATTCCAGACTTTTTATAATCGGAGCAATTAAAGGCCTTATCGCTGAAGCATAAGCAATTTCTAAGAAATCTATTTTATTAAATTGATAGTTTCTTGCGTCTGCCAAGGAGTCATGAGCATATTTAAGAGCCAATTTTTTATAATCAGCACCCATTTCTGATCTTTCGCACAGCTTACAATATGCTTTACCAAGTGCTAAATCCGCTTCTAGATCTGCCAATGGGTTATATTCTCTTTTGTTAATATTAATATTTGGGGTAAAATTAATAGATTTTCCAGTTTTTTTCAACTCTTTAAGAGATCCCAACTCATCAAAGCCTTTTTCCATATCTACACACCTCACAAATTTACACTATAAATAATAGAATAAATAATAGAACGCAGTCTTTTTAAACCTTTTTCTTTTTTACAACCGGTAAATCATAAAAATTTAAAAAAAGCCCCAGATGGGCGTCGAACCCATGACCTTCTGCTTACGAGGCAGACGCTCTACCAATTTCCCTGACCGTTTTCCGCTGGCGCTTTTTGACAAATTTCACCAACAAAAGGGCCAACTGAGCTACTGGGGCACTTATGGATTACTGTATATAAAATTAAATTAGAAAGTTATAAATCTATAATTATTAAACAGAATTAACGATACATGTTGGATGACTCTTTTGGAAATTTTCGTTTTTGGCTAGGCTTGGGATCAGTACCCATAACGAGCTCAGGACCTTCTTCTCCATTAAAAAATTTTTCTATTGAATAATTAAGAGCCACATCCAGCAAGACTATTCTAAACTTCACATTCTCCAGAATATTTGATATTTCCTCTAGTCGGCCTTTTGCCTCATAAAATGTATCCTCATCTTTTATTTTGTGCACTTTTTTAATGCGATTTTTTATATCTTCAATTTCTTTATTTAAATCCTCATAACTAGTATCAAAAAACTCCTTTTCATCAATTTCTTCTTTTTCAGTCATAACTATTCTTTTATAACTAAATTATTTAAGTTTAAAAAATTCAGACTTGGAAAGTTCAGAAAAGTTTAATTAAGTTTTCTGCCAAAGTTTATCTATGACTAAAGGTATGGCTAAAGCAATGTTTTGGTCTCGTGTGAAAAATGGCAAAGATGTTGGATGTGAATTATGCCCCAGAAATTGCATTATACCAGATGGAAAGGCAGGATTCTGTAAAGTCAGAAAGAATATTGACGGAACCTTGTACGCACTTACGTTTGGCCGGCCTGTTTCGATATCAGTGGACCCGATAGAAAAAAAACCGCTTTATCATTTTCTGCCTGGAACTGATATACTGTCAGTTGCCACATACGGCTGCAACCTGGCATGCAAGCATTGCCAGAATTTTTCCATATCCCGCGAGTTTTTAGAAAGTGATATTGAAAGATGTAAAGAGGTGAGTCCAGAAGAGCTAGTAAAACTGGCTGGATCTGCTATTGCTTGGACATATACAGAACCGACTGTGTTTTATGAGTACTTCTATGAAACAGCCAAACTGGCAAAAAAGCGGGGCATCAGGCAGGTCTGGGTAACAAACGGCTATACATCAATAAAGGCCATAAAAAAAGCAAATGGCCTTATAGATGCTGTGAATGTTGACTGGAAAGGAAATGATAAATTTTACAAGGACATCACGCTAGCACCCGGTGCGCTAGAGCACATAAAAAAATCTCTGTTACAGTATAAAAAACAGGGTGTCTGGATAGAAATTACAAATCTGCTAATACCAGAGCTAAACGATTCTGAAAAAGATGTAAAAGAAATGTGCATATGGATAAAGAAAAATCTTGGCGATATCCCATTACATTTTTCCGCATATTACCCTTCTTATAAAATGAGCAAGCCACCCACACCTCTGAAAACAATAGAAAACGCTGTAAGGATAGCTGATAACTATCTCAGCTATGTTTATGCTGGAAACGTGTTTCATAAAAGAAACAATACCTTTTGCCCGAAATGCGGAGAGCTGCTGATAAAAAGGGCTGGCAACTCTGTCATAGAAAATAAAATTATTGTAAAAAGAGGGAGAGGCAGTTGTCCCAAATGTGGGAAAGTTATAGCAGGCGTATTTAGGTAAACTACTCCCAGCTATCGCAAAGGGACTTCTCAGCGACGAAGTTAAATTTAAATAGTTTTCTAACTGATTGAAAAGCCATGAATGGATTGTTGGGCAACACACTGATGATTTTAGTAATTATAAACCCTGTAAATCTGATATTTCTAGTTATGCTTTTATCAAAGGATTTTAAATTTAAGGATATCAAAAGGCTTGTGTTGGAATCAAATATTGTGGCCATGGCCATGCTAATATTATTTGCATTCTTTGGCACGTTCATACTGAAAAGCATATTTCATATAGATGTAAATGCCTTGAGAATAGCTGGAGGAATTATTTTGGCTGTTATCGGCAAAAACCAGCTTGAAAAGGGCAGAACATTTACTGTTGAAAAAGAGGAAGAACTAAAGCATATAGCAGCAACACCAATTGGCATCCCATTAATAGCAGGCCCGGGTGCAATAACAACAGTCATAACGCTTTCTCACATCAATATGGGTGTAACACTTATAGCGACAGCGATTGCAATAGTTATAAACTGCATTATAATGCTGTTTGGACTCGGGATTGGAAAAAAATTAAAGGATTTAAGGCTGCTCGGCGCCTTGATAAGAATAATTGGATTATTTATAATGAGCATAGGCGTCCAAATGGTTGTGACTGGCGTTAAAATGTTATTTTTTGTTTGATTGTTAGAAACTGGTAACCTTATTAGTTGATATGATGTCGCATTTGTATTTGTTTTAACTATTGGCCAAGACCATATGAGTAGCTCATCCAGACGAGGTTTTTGCAACTAAGCATATCATATTTCAGAAGTTCATCCTGAATTCTATTCCATAATCTTCGAATCCTAATTTTCTATATAATTTATGAACATACTGCCTTGAGCGCCTGCTTGTTGCAATTAATTTATAACACCCTAATTTTTTTGCTTCTTCTATCAATTCTTTCAGCAATTCTGTTGCGTACCCCTTTCCACGAAACGACTCGTCAACAAAAACATCTTCTATCAGACCGTAAGGCCTTTCATGTAGGTCGTTTTTTATTAGATATAGATAAGCGTGTGCTATTTCTTTTTTATCCTTCATATCCTCTATAGAAAATCTTATTCCATTGGTTTTTATCTCTTCTTTTTTCATATTCACTGAATAATTAGAAACCGAATAATTATATAAATAGCTGCAATAAACCATTTTTAAAGATTTTCTAGATAGTTTATTAAGGTGATTTCATGCTTGAAGAAAAAATAAAGCAAAAAGAAAAGGAAAACTGGATAAGATGCAGATTTGCCATAGAAGTGATGGCTGTTAAAGAAGACATAGTTGAAAAGGCCTTAAAAGACCATGTTGAAAAGTTAGCTAAAGTACCGGTTGTGTTTGTATATAAAAAGGATTTTAGCAATATAGAAAAAGTTGAAAATCCGCCAAAAAATATTAAGGAAGCATATTCACAAATAGTTGAACTTGAATTGTTTGTAAAGGACATTTTTTCTCTTATAAATGTTGCTGTGAGGTTCGGACCGTCGTCTATTGAGATTTTGAGCCCAAGCGAAAAGAAAATCGGAGCAGAAGAAATACAGAACATAGCTAATTTTGTAACTGGAATAATACACCAGTTTGCTGCTATCGGCGTAGGCGGCATAGTAATGCAGCCCAAAAAATAAAATCATGCTTTTAGGGTATTCTTGCAGACCAATGCCTCCGCACTGATATGTCCGTGCTGGTAAGCTAGTTGAAATATTCGCCAAATATAACTTTGCCCATTGAACAAACTATCTGGAATCAGCTTCTGCAAATGTAAATACCAAAGGGCACAATATTGTACGAACAGATGAATGAGAAAATTTAGGGCAATGATTTTCTTGTGAACAGTAAAGAAATGGTGAAAATAACCGATTAAGAAAATTTAAATAAGGCGGGGGATTATATATTGTCTTATCGACTACAAGTTCAAATGCAACCTTTTTAAATTCTGAATAGAATAAATAAATATGAATAAACTTGGTCTGCTGATTATTTTTATCTTATGTTTTTCTTGGCTAGCAAATGCTGTTTTCATCGATGATATGAATGTTGTAATGACTATAGATGAAAATGTTGTGCACACAACGGTTGAGATAAAATATACAAATCCTGTTCAAAGTGCTGACTACTTTGTAACTGCTCCTGTAACAGATGTCAAAGTTTTTGATCACGAAAACAACCGGCTTGTTTGTAAAGAAAAGCGATACGACATTGGAACAAATATAATATGCGACAATATAAATGAAACTTATATCAAATTTGAATTCAACTTATATAAGCTCGTTGAGCATAAGGGAGCAATAAATGAATTCTCTTACCCGTTTTCTATAACAGACCCAATTAAGAATTTTTCTCTTGTTGTGAAACTGCCAGTAGCTGGAGCACTTATAGAAAGGGGAAAAATACCGGGATTAAACCCGTTCAGCCCTGCCAATGGTGTGGAGGGTTCGGACGGAAGAAGAATATTTGTGAAGTGGTTGTGGAAAAAGCCAGAGTTGGGAACAACTATACACGTCTCATTATTCTATGAAAAGGTAAAAATAAATGAAAGTGCTGTTCTCGCACTGGTTGTACTTGTAGCAATCATTATGATTTATATATTTTTTTCAGGAAAGAAGAGTTCTTATGACGTTGTCCTGCCTGTCCTAACAAGAGATGAAAGAACTGTTATGGAAATGGTTCTTAAGTCAGATAAGGGAGAAGTTGACCAGCGGGAAATTGTCAGGGAACTTGACGCGTCAAAATCAAAAGTAACCAGAATTATAAAAAACCTTGAAGAGCGCGGGCTTGTCAAAAAAGTGCACATCGGCAGAAAAAACAAAATTAAACTTGTAAAACCTGATAGTAAATAAAAGGTGTGAACAAATTTGGTAAACCTGCTGAAAATAATAAAATATAAGCCAAGTGACAGTAAAAATAATGTAAAACCGAAAAAGTTCTGTAAATTTTGCAAAATCAAAAATATAAAAATGAATGCCATAAATAGGAAATAATATCCTCTAAAAAGGTAAAATATGCAGTATGAAACAATTAAATAATCTTATTTATACGTTTTAAACCTTTAAATTTGTTTATCCTTTGTATATGTATCAGAGTGAAACAGTTTCAATGAAGTTTTATATACCCAGAATGTACAAATAAATAGTATGAAATCTGGCTTACATTAAGCTAGGTTTCCTATCGCTTAACGCTTGTTAAGCAAACGCCTCCACACCGTAGGTGTGGGTTAAGGCATAAAAACCAAAAAAGGAGGTTGCAATAAAATGCAACTTAAAAAGATTATAGCTGCAGGAGCGATGGGCCTGATGATGTTGGGTTCAACACTTGCAGCAGCAGTAACTTTGGCTGACTACCCTGCACCTTTTGTATCTGACGGAACCTTTGACGGCCTTATCGTCTTTGGTGCGAATGCAAAAGCAGCAGATGTAGCAGCTTCAGTAGACATAGCGGCCCGATTGGGTGGAGAAACAACAGAAACAGTACCCGTACCAGGAGCAACATCAACTACAACAGTAAGTGGTGAATCAGTATCCATGGCAAGCGGCTCTAACCAAGTATACTTAAAGGATGCAATAAATGCACGAAGAAGCACAATAACAGATAGTGATTTACCAACCATCTTAAAAGACGGTACATTCACAGATGACAATGGAAATACCTATGACTATGAGCAGACGATAACAATTGACGACCAACCAGTATTCCAATTTTCCACAAGTGGTGGAGATTTGGATGACCCAGCACTTTTACTGCAAGTAGGGGATACCTTAAGCACAGCAAATTATTTCTACAGATGGAAGATAGATTTCACAAAGGCTGTAGATTTCAATGACGCTGACTCAACAGGTGAAAAAATAACAATAGCAGGAAAAGAGTATACAATCGGTTCCTCAACAGACTCTGACACATTACAGCTTTTGGGTGGTGCTGACTCAGTATATCTTGACACAGAAGAGGGAAAAACTGCAACTGTTACAGTAGGTGGTAATGAATATACAGTAACGTTGAAAGGTGTTACAAGTACACCTGAAGCGGTTATAGAAGTTATTGATGCAGATGGAAATTCAGAAACAAAAACAATTGCATCTGGTTCCACAAAAACAGTTAATGGCGTAGATGTTTACGTAGACCAAGCAAACTATTATGGATTGGAAAGCAGGCTTGGTGACGCCACAATAATGGTAGGAGCAGATGAATTGTATTTTGAAAACGGTTCAGCAGTAATGAAAGGTTCTGACAAAGATTCAATAGACGGAACTCTTGTAGACTGGTCAACAGATTGTGACTCAATGACAACATTATCCATCTATGTCGCAGCAGCTGACAATGATGAAGATCATATAGGAATTGGCGACAGCTTTGTTGATCCGGTCTTTGGAACACTAGAGTTCTTGTTTACTGACGCACCTAACGCACCAACATTTGCAGCAGACAAAGGAACTGACACGAGTGACAGAAGTACAATAGAGATATCCAGAGCAGCTGATAGAGCATTAAATATAAAATTCAAAGACAAGAACGGTAATGAAAAAACACAGGTGTTCTATTATAACGCTGGATTACAGGACAAGAGTGGCAATGATATAGAAATTGTTGAGGGTGCAACATTGACAGAAGATGAATATACAATACTGAACAGTGGTGACTATCAACAGTTCATACAAGTAACAAAAATTAATATCGATGATGACGATACAGCAGATGATGATGTCTGGTTCAAAGATCTATTTACAGGAACAACACATAAATTAGAAGACAAAGACCTTGGAGATGCTAGCGACACAGCAACAATAACAATTAATGGACAGACGTATACGGTTGAAACTGTTTCAACCACAAGCGTGAAAATATACAGCAGTGATTTCCCAACAGACACGTCAACCAGCGGAAAAAAAGTATCAGTTTACCCATACATAGATTTAGTAGCAGGAAAAAACCACAAGATAGCATTCACAGATGATGTAACACTTGATGATTCAACAAGAGACACCATCGAGGCACAAACTGATGGTACAATGATTTACAGAGAGTATGTACTTCCAACAGGTAGCTTGTATGTAGGAGTAACTGACGACGATGTAGACGCTACAGGAGGAAGTGAAACCTATAAATATAGCACTGATGGAACAACTTGGACAGCAATAGGAGATACAACTGGAGGAGCATACAATTCAGTTCAGGTCGGTACAGTATATTATCTGTTTAAAGCAACAAAAACAGACGGTACTACTAGTGCTGGAGCAAAATTAACTGTAAACAGTATAGCAATTGATAGTGGTCAGGATGTTGATGTTAATGACGCAGAAACAGATCCGGGAATAATATTCGTCGAAGACGAAGACAATGCTGACAGCGATGACAAAAATGCTGTGATATTGCCAATGACAGATGATGGGGATTATTCACAAGTTGAAGTGGCAAATCTAAAGCTCACAAGCCCGAACACATATGAGGATGTGAGTTTTGACGACAGCGACTATGAAGGTAACATCGATTCCTTCGGTACATATGTCTTGGTAGACAAATCTGACACACATCAGGACTTAGCTACAATAACATATCCAAAAGAGCAAATGTACGGCAATTTCTACTTCGGAGAGAAAGGAATCAAAGCAACCACATCCACATCAGGTGACACATACGAAAAAGCAGTGCCAATAACAACCCCTGTCGCAAAGCTGGACACAGAGGTTACAAGTGCGGACAAGGCCAATAAGAATTTAATCTTAGTTGGTGGTCCTTGTGCAAACTCACTTGTAGAAGAATTAGCGGCAGCAGAGAACGCAACAGTTGAATCTTGTGCAGATTGGTCAACACCTGAAGGAAGCGCAATCATTACGCTTGTCAAAGACGCATTTGCAGAAGGCAAGTATGCATTGGTTGTAGCAGGTACAAGTGCTGACGGTCAAGACACAAGAATGGCTGGAAGAGTATTGCAGAAGTTCGACAGCTACACATTAACAGGCAACTCTGTAACAGTTACAGGTACTCCTGAAGCACCTGAAATTGTAACAGGTTAAGTAAGCAAAAAGTGACCAAGAAAGTTGTTTAAAGTTTCTCGCTTCGGCGAGAAAGCTTTTTTTCTTTTTTTTTATTTCATTCAAACTTAGAAATAGTTCTATATTTTTCTTATATAGTTTTTATTGGGATATTTTGATTTTTTCACCAAATTTCAATTATTACCATAATTCACAACATAAAACAATTATTTTATAAACTTCTTCTTAGAATAAATATAGGGTGCTTGAAATGAAAGAAAGATTTAGGTTCCTCGACATAGCAACAGCAGATATGGCTTTTGAAGCATTTGGGAAAACCCTTGAGCAGGCATTTGCAAACGCTATGATAGCATTAGAGGAAATAATAACAGATACGGACAAAATAAAGGAAAAAATTGAAAAAAACATAGAGCTGGAAGCGGAGAATGAAAACGCGCTGCTGTTTGATTTTTTATCAGAATTATTATTCATATTTGACACAGAGCAGCTGATATTCAAAAGGGCAGATATTAAGATTAAGAAAAATAAAAAACTGAAACTAAAGGCGAAATTAACTGGTGACTACTTTGGCAATAAAGAAGTAAGAGGAGATGTTAAGGCAATTACATATCATAAGATGAAAGTAGAAAAGAAAGATGGTCTATGGGTAGTGCAGGTAATTGTGGATACATAGACCAAAACTATAATCTGATTAATCTATAATTTCTTTTTGTTGTTCACTCCATTTCTTATTACTTGTTTTTTTTACCCAATCCGCGTACATGTCAATAAATTTAAGTCTTTCTCTGAAATTTTTCTTTTTTAATTTTTTTAATTCTTCTAAATCTATTTTAGGAAGACCCATAAAAATACCTCTTGAACTTATTTCTGACTTTCATCTTATCTACAAAATAATTTAGCCTCTCTTCATCTATCTTTTTATTAAAAATTTTAAATAAATATTTTGCGTCTTCTATGTCCTTTTCAGTTCCTAAAAATAACTTAAAGGCTATTTGTAGTTCAATGGAAGAAATTTTTATTTTTTTCTCATTTAGAACAACTAATAAGCTATTTTTTAAAACCCATTTTTCTATTTCATTTTCAGGAAATTTAAGCTCAACATTTGGGATAAACTTTTCCTTT
>JAGGVU010000001.1 GCA_021157845.1 Candidatus Aenigmatarchaeota archaeon | reverse complement strand
ATAAAAGAAGATCCAGAAATTTTTTGATTATTCTTTGTTTTATATAATTTAAATTTATTGAAAAACATATTATAATTATAACCAAAGGCTTTTTTTCCTAAATATGGTATTTTATTTTTCTCATACTTTTGAATTCTATAGTTTTTATATTTTTCAACTGTATCTATTTTTATACCACATACCTTTTTGTCGGGCTTACCAGATATTTTGACTTCTCCTGAATTTTTATTTGTTTTAAAAAATTTTTCAAATGATTTCCACTGTCTAAGGCATCCACCAGCACATTTATATTTAATCGGACATTTAAGACATGTCGAAAAATTGTATAGATCTATTTTTTCTAATTTTTTTCGTTTGTCTTCATCTATATAGATTTTATCTTTTATAGGATCGTATTTTCCAATTATAAAAGGTTCGGCATTTTTGGCATTTTTAGATACAACAGCACGGCATGTTGAAATATAATTATCGGGTAAAAGTAAAAACAAATGTCCCAAATCACAATATTTTTTAGTTTTTCTATCAAGTAGACGATATCCTGATGTAAGAGAAATTGAAAAATCTTCTGCCAATTCTCTTGCTTTTAAAAAATTATCTAAAAATACCTTTCTATCTAAATATTGTATATTATTCTCAATACAGCTCCCTTCAATTACAACTGGGGTAAAAATTATTTTTTTCACACCAAGAGAATAAAAATATTTTAGTATCTCAGATTGTTTATGAACAGAAAAATTCGTTATGACAGAATTTATTCTGAGATAATTTCCATTCCTTATAAAGTATTTTATATTTTTTTCAACAATTGGGCTACTTGCATTTCCGTTTTTTAATGGTCTTTGCTTATTTTGTATTTTTGGATAACCATCAACACTCATATCTATCATGTCAATGTTTTTTGATAACCATTTTGCTATTTTTTTTGAAAAAACTCCGTTAGTAAATATAGAACTTTTTATTTTATCAGTTTTTGACTGTAGATATTTATATGTTGTTTTCATTAAATTAAATTCCGTAGTTGGCTCTCCTTTTGCATAAAAATTGACACGAATATATGGTTTATCATATCCCTTTTCTATAAAATAATCTATAGCCTTTTTTATGAAATTAAAATTTAATTTTTTTGTTCCTTCTCCACCACTAGCTCTACAATAAGGACATTTTAAGTTGCATTTCTCTGTTAGAACTATTACAAGAGTCTTTGGGTTTTCTGTCATATTATTTAAACCTTGATTTGAAAGATTATGTACATGTTACAAGACAAGAACCATGGCTTGTGTGGGAGGCGTGGGAAGAGTGAACAGAGTGGGAAGTGTGGGAACCGTGAGAATAGTGGGAACTGTGGGAGCTGTGAACACCGTGGGAAGTGTGAACGGAATGAGAACTGTGGGAACCGTGGGAGCCATGAGAGCCATGGCTACCGTGGGATGAATGTGAAGCATGAGCAGGATCAAAATGTGAGTGTGAAGCCTGAACCTGGCCAGATGCATAACTTACAGATGATGAATCAGAATGTGCTATATTCTGGTCATGACTGGCAGCAGCAGATTTTGCCAAACCAGCTGTTCCTAAAAGAAAGGCGCCTGCCATTAATAAAGATTTTTTGGTTATCTTGCCTTCTTCGCCTGTTAAAAAAGAACTTATAGTTTTCTTGATTTTTGGCAGTTTCTTTCCCATATATTTCCCTTCTATTTTCAATTATGACTTTTCTGATATTTATACTTTTTTTCAAAGAGTTTATTTGTGTTTTATATCCCTCTTTTTGTTCTTGTCCAATCTAAAAGATATTTTCTATCAGGACTATTTGTTAACTTTTCAAAAACATATTCAATCATACCTTTTTTGATTTTACATTCAAAGCTTTCTGGCATCTTTGGCACAAGAGTTTTTTGCTGGCCATAATTACAAGTCAAGCAGTTTGTACAAAATGGCTGCCAAACACAATTATCACATAAAAATGATTTCATAGAGGATAGCGAAACTATATTCAAAACAGCGTCTGATGTATAAATTTCTTTATAGGTATTCTCTTTGACATTTCCTAACTTAAATATATCAAAAGACCTTCCTTCATCACAAGTATAAACATCGCCATCTTGGTTATATGCCGTCTGCATCAAAGCTGCTCCACAAGGAGATCCCCAACATGTAAAAGATTGTGAATCTTTTGATAAAAACTGCCTTGCTATTATAATGGTCATGCCCTCTAAAAATCTAACACCTTTTCTGTTTAAAGATAAAATATAATCCAAACTTTTTTTCCAGAAATCCAAGAACTCTTCAGCAGTATATCCTATTTCATCCCATCTTGCAGAAGCAAAACCCAAGTTCATTAAATTCCTAATTCTTATTCTGTCAAACCCAAGCCTTCTGTATTCATCAATTATCTCTTTCCAATATGGTAAGGAGAATTTGCTAATGGTTGGCAAAGCTCCTAAAGTATATGCATTTTGTTTCTTAATATCCTTTATCCAGTGAACCACATCATCGTAACTTCCTCTACCATCAAAATATTTTCTATTTTTATCATGAACCTCTTTTGGGCCATCTAAAGAGGTGCAAAGACCCACCTGGTTCTTTAAAAGAAATTTTAATTTTTCTTTGGTCATCATTGTCAGGTTTGAAACAATCATAAAACGCATGTCTCTTTTTTCTGTTCTATTTTTTTTCTTTGCGTATTCTATTATATATTTTATTATATCAAAATTGGCTAATGGCTCTCCACCTTGAAACTCTATACCAATAGTTTTAGATGGGCTTTGAAAGATAAAATCGACGACTGCCCTAGCAGTCTCTTCATCCATATCGTATTCTTTTGCATCCATCGGCCTGGACAAAGCATGACAATATATGCATTTTTGATTGCATCTCAACGTCGTTGTTATAACGTGAAGAGAAGTTCCATTGAAAACACGGGAGAATTTATCACGTGTGTTGCTGAGAACCTTTTTAATATTTCTCTCTGTTAAAATTATCCCTTTCTCTTCAAGAAAGTTTATTAAAGAAGGATCCTCATTAAGTCTTCCCAATCTTAACAAATCATATTCCTTTTTTGATAAGATTGCCCACGCGCCATGATCTGTTGTTATAAGGTATCTATTTTCGCCCAATTTTTTAGTTAAAAATCTGTTTTCTATATATTTTTTTTCATCAGGATAGTCATAGTAACTTATGGCCATTTGCACCACAAAATCAATATTCTTCTTCTTTTGTCTTACTCATCCCAAGAACAAAATTATAAAACTCATTTCCAAGTGTTTTTACATTTATATCCTCTGATTTTGGTTTTAGCGTTATCACCAATTCCTTATTAGGATCGCCCTGAACATTTACCCAGCATGATTCCTCAAAACTTTGAACAGATTTCAAAACCACTTCTGCTGGATAAATTTTCGTATTTATTTTAACTTTGACAAAGTTGTTTTTTTCATCTACTTCTATATTCTTATTCATGCCTGTTTGCCCCGCTTTTTCCACATTATCCACCTTTATTTTATTATTCATGCTTGTCTGCCCTGTCTTTTCCACATCGTCCACCTTTTATTTATTTTTGTCTGCATTGTTATTTTTCAGCATCTAGCTCCTTAAGGCCTTTTGCCTTTTCAGGTGTCCATGGCTGTGCTATTCCTAAAGGATCGTCTTCATATCCGATTATATCTTTGGTTTTTTCCATTTCCTCTTCCAATCTTTCTGTATTATCTTCAGGGGAATGTTTCTCAACTTTTGGCGAAGTAGAAATATCTACATCAGTCTCTAGTCGATAATCTTCGTTATTTGTCAGAAAAACTCTCTTTACTATCGCATCTCTAACTTCTTTATTTCGCTTACTTTGAATATGATAAACAGCGTAATTCAGTAATTCATTATTAAATTCATAAGCAAGCTTCTGCAAATCAGTAGTTTCCTTTGGTATTAATTGGACGAATATCTCTTCTTCAGGATCTCCGTCCATAACGACATAAACCCTATCTATCAGAATATAGGCGGCGGACTGGATAACCTCTAATGGATATATTTTCGGATTAACAGAAACAATGACACAATTCTCCTTAATTTCCATGTTATTGAAAACCTCATCTTCCATAGCAAATCATCTCACTATATTTTTATAGAACAAAAGTTTTAAATATATCACTATACTGCCTCGTACAAAATAAGTTAATAAAACACCTAAAAACAGAAATGGCGCAAATGGTATAGTTTCCTCTACTAATAGGTGCTTAAATTTTAATCGTCCCTCTTTTTTTAGTGCTTTCAATTTTTCTATATCTTCCTTTGTCAGCCTTACAGAACTTTTTATCAATATATCTTTTTTACCTTCAGAAAACCGTGCGAAAAACGGTGGAAGGGTTTCTGCAACATAATCCTTTCCTTTTTTAATTATCATTTGTGCTGATTTGTCACCTGGCTTTAGTTTTTCTATATCCGTATGAATAGAAAATTTTAGCTGGGCAAGTGTGAATAAAAACTGTATTAAAAAGAGGGCAAAAATAAAAACCTTTAGAAAGGCGAGCCAAAATGATATATGTAAAATGCTCTGAAAATCAAAAATAACTCTTATCAAAGCAAAACTAATTGCAAAATGAAATAGATATTTTCTAATATAAAACATAATACCGATAGTTGCAAATACCATGAATATCATTAGGATGCTGAAATCTGCTGGTATGTGAAGTATCTTAAAAACCAAGGGAAAAAGCCATTGGAATGAAAAAAGAATCAGAAATAAAAGAAACAAAAATTTGGGGCGAAAAATACCCTTTAAAACATGCATCTTTTCTTTCCAACTTGTTCTTAGCAAAAGATTAAAGAAAAGAAAAAAGAAAACAGGCAAAAATGTATTCAACAGAAGAACGAAAGAGGGAAAATAATTAACATAGCCAAGTTTGTATATTGATAATGGAACTAAACATGAATAGACAAAAAATAATTTACCATCAGCTGCTGTCCATATACCTGCTACGTAAAAAAAGAACCCTGTTGCAAGCCCTATAAAAGAATTTAATAAAACTGATTTGAGATATAAAGGGCCATGAAAAAGATAATAAATGTTAAATATTACAGCAGTGGCTAGACCGTATAAAATATATTTATTTTTTATTTTACCTATAGTCAAATCATCATACGAAGTCAGAAATCCAATCAGAAAAACCACAAAAGAACTCATTAGAAAAATATTCTCTTCTATTATAGAATTCAACAATATCAATAAATCCATATATACTACTTATGTGAAACCAATAAATAATTGTCTAACATGAATTAGAAAGTTTTAAAAAGCATCCAATTATATGATTAAGATATTTAACTCAAAAAGGTGATTTTTGTGGATATAATGAAATATTTATTGGAAAAAAAGCCAGTAATAGATAAAAAAATAGAAGAATGGGTGCCAAAAAAATATAATAAAGAATCGCTGGAAAAAACACTTGGCCCACCTACCTATGAATATGATGAAAATGCGTGCAATAAAGCTATAGCAGATCCTGTATGGGACTTGTTGGGAAGAGGTGGAAAAAGGTGGCGGCCAATCTCAATGCTTCTCATCATTGAAGCGCTTGGAAAAAATCCAGAAGATTTTCTAGATTTTGTTGTTATACCAGAATGCGTTCATAACGGGACATTGATGATAGATGACATCGAAGACAATTCTGATCTTAGAAGAGGCGAACCATGTACACATAAAAAATTCGGTATTGACATAGCAGTAAATGCTGGAAACACCCTTTACTATCTTCCACTTTTGGTTCTGATAAAAAACAAAAACAAGTTGAATGATAAAACCCTTCGAAAATTATATGAAACATATGTTCAGGAAATGATTAATTTATCTTTTGGCCAAGGCATGGATATTGCATGGCATAACGGACTGGCAGATGCAGATAAGCTGACAGAGAAGGAGTATATGCAGATGTGTGCATTCAAGACAGGAACACTGGCACGCATGTCTGCAAAAATCGGTGCTATTCTTGGTGGCGCTTCAGATGAGGATGCGAAGAAAATTGGAAAATTTGCCGAGACCATAGGTATAGCTTTTCAAATTCAAGATGATATACTAAACATAAAACCTAGTGAAAAATGGGGCAAAGAAATTGGTGATGATATAAATGAAGGCAAAAGGACACTAATGGTTATACATACGTTAAAAGTCGGAAAAGAAGAAGACAAAAAAAGACTAATAGAAATACTGGATAAGCATACGAAAGATCAGGAAGAGATAAGAGAAGCGATTCGAATTATGGAAAAATATGACTCGATCAACTATGCTAAAGAATTTGCAAGAAATCTTGTTAAAAATGCGTGGAAAGATGTGGCTGAAATTCTCCCAGAATCAGACGCTAAAAGTAAATTAAAGGCATTTGCGGAATTCCTAGTTGAAAGGGATATATAGAATTGAAATATCATTAGATTAATTGTTTTATTTTTGCTCTGATTTTTTCAATTTTTTCTGAATTTAAATCACTTAGGATTGTTTTACATCTCAATATAAATTTTTTAACGTTTGATTCGTCTTCCAAGAAAATTTCTTTAAGATAGTATTGCGTCTGAATTCTATCTTCTTTTAATTTTTTGAGAAAATTTATTTCAGAACTATTAAAATCAAATACTTTCATCAACCCTAAGGTACAATCATGAATTTCACATTCTATACCACACCTCATTAATAAAGAATATAGTGCGTTATAACAAGCATAATAAGCTGTTATTAGTTTCCATTTTCCAGTTGTGGAAAAAACATTTTCAAGAGTCTTATCTGCTTCATTCATATAAGATTTACTCAAATGATCTTTTAGTTCTATCAACTTAATCCCCTTTCTCTGTTTCAAACACCATCTTAATTCATCTTCGTTCATATTCTCTCCTCCAAAAAATATCAACAATCTTTGAAATATCACCAAATAAGACATGATTTTTCATTATTTCTATTGCCAGGCTATTTTTAGATTTCAATAACTTAGAAAAATCCACATAAGAAATATAATGTTCATTAATTTCGATTATTTGTTTTTGCTTTATTTTCTTGATTTGTTTTTTGTTATGTTTTCCGATTATTACTATGTCAATGTCAGAATCTTTAGAAAAACTTCCAGAAGCGTAAGAACCAAAAACAATTAAACTTTCGGAAAAATTTAAGATTTCATTAATTATTACAGCAATTTCTTTTAGTTTTAACTGAAAACTTAAAGCTTTTTGATTTTCTATTAGATTTAACATTATTTTTGTGGTTTGCTTTTCTAGATCAAAATAGAATAATTTATTTCTGCCTTTCTTTGTGTAGTTAATCAGATTAAGCTTAGCGAGCTGGTTGAGGTATCTCGAAACGCTTTGTTGAGGTATTTTAGATTTTCTTGATAACTCGCTTGCTGAAAATTTAGCAGAATAGTCACCTGAAAACGGCAAAAGCATAGTTACCCATTTTTGGGTAATATTACCCAACTTTGAGTTCATATATATTTAATGTATCAACAATATTTAAAGGTTACGTTTAGAAAGCTTTTGATTAGGTTCTGTATAAATTTTTCTTAATTTATAGTCGGTGAAATATAATTCACTGTTATTGATAACATATTTTATGTTGCAATAACGTGTTTAGCACTAGTAATAAAAAATTTAAACTTATTAAAATTGGCATCTGATAAAATAATATGAATATAGACGAACTTCCATTTTCTGCTTCAATCTTAGAGATATTCAGAAAAGATGGTATGAAAAAACTTAACCCACCTCAGGCAGATGCTATAAAAAAAGGTGTTTTGAAAAGAAAGAACATGGTTGTCGCTTCACCAACAGCGTCTGGCAAAACCTTTATAGCTGAGCTGGCTTTCTTAAAAAATTTTTTAGACAGCCGTGGAAAAACAGTTTATATTGTTCCTCTTAGAGCCTTAGCAACTGAAAAATTTTACGAATTTTCTAGGAAGTATAAAAAACTAGGAATGAAGATAGCTGTTTCTGTCGGTGATTTTGACTCAGCAGATGACTGGCTTGGTCGGTATGATTTAATAATTGTAACATCTGAAAAAATGGACTCTATTCTAAGACATAGTGCAAAATGGATAGGAGATATATCATTAGTTGTAGCTGATGAAATTCATCTGATAAATGATGTGTCACGTGGGCCAACGCTGGAAGTTGTCTTAACACGGCTAAGACAGAAAACAAACAGCCAAATCATTGCTCTGTCAGCAACAATTAAAAATAGAGGAGAATTGGCCAAATGGCTGGAAGCCAAGCTTGTAGAGAGTGATTACAGACCTGTGAAACTGAAAAAAGGTGTTTTTTATCCAAATAAAATAGATTTTTTAGATGAAATTATTGACTTAAAATCAGGTGAAAAAGAAAATGAAATTTTACTAATCGAAGATACGATTAAAAAAAATAAACAGGCATTAATATTTGTTTCAAGTCGCAGATCTGCGGAAAGCTGTGCTGAAAAAGTGGGAAAAAATATTAAAAATAGCCTAGATGCTGGCACAAAACAACTGCTTGATAAATTATCAAAAGATATTTTACACGCTTTATCCTCTCCTACGAGTCAATGTAAAAGGCTTTCTGCTTGTATAAGAAACGGATCTGCATTTCACCATGCCGGTTTGGTTGCGAAACAAAGAAAGCTAATAGAGGATGCATTCCGGTCAGGCCTGATAAAAATAATAACAGCAACGCCAACACTCGCCTTTGGTTTAAATCTGCCAGCATGGAGGGTTTTGATCAGAGATCATAAAAGATTCTCTGGTTGGGGTTCTGATTATATACCGGTCTTAGAAATAGAACAAATGGCTGGAAGATCAGGAAGGCCAAAATACGATAAAGAAGGTCAGGCCATTCTCATAGCAAAAACAAAAGACGAGTGTGAAGAACTAAAAGAGCGTTACATAAAAGGTGAGCCAGAGCCGATCTTTTCCAAGATGTCTGTCGAGCCTGTTCTGCGTCTGCATATACTAGCACTAATAGCAGATGAAACATGTTCATCTGTAGAGAAATTGAAAAAATTCATGGAAAAGACATTTTTTGGTTTTCAGTATGGGTCAGTTAAAGAATTAGATGCAAAAATAATGAGAATAGTTAACCAACTTAAAGAAATTGAATTTATAAAAACAGAGAGAAAAAATTTTATCTCAAATGAATTTGTACCCGCTTTTGAATTAGGAAGTGATAAAAAAATTGAAGCTACAAGAATAGGAAAGCGTGTTTCACAATTATATATAGACCCGCTAACAGCAAAGGGCATAATAGATAGGATAAAGGCTATAAATGAAAAAACAGATGAATTTGGCATAGCTGATATGATTTCAGATTGCTCTGAATTATACCCAGCTCTTCGGCTAAAATCTGGTGAAAAAATCGAAATCGAGGACATCATAGAAAAAAGGAGAAAAACCCTCGTAAGAAATGTGCCAGAAATTTGGGAGCCAGAGTTTGACGAATTTCTCGAATCATTCAAATTATCACTTCTTCTTAATGATTGGATGGAAGAAAAAAGCGAAGATTATATGCTAAAAAAATATAACATTCCTCCGGGCATTTTATATCAGAAACTAAAAAATGCAGAATGGCTTTTGTATTCTGCTTCTGAATTGGCAAAACTAATGCAACTGAAAAATAAAAGAAAGGTATTGTCCATTATAAATAAAACCAGAGCAAGAATAAAATACGGTGTCAAAGAAAAATTGCTTCCATTGACGCAACTAAGAGGTATAGGGCGTGTTAGAGCAAGGCTGCTATTCAAAGCTGGTATAAAAAGCCCATCCGATATTATAAACACCGGAAAAGAAAAACTAGAAAAAATATTGGGAAAGAAAACAGCAGAAAAAATTTTAGCAGAAATTAAATAAACATATTGACAGCTGGGTCATTGCTCAATGAAAATTTCAAAAATAATTTTTCTAAATAGCTTATCGCATCTATGCCAAAAAGGTTATCAATATAATCAACTACTTCCTTACCAGAATAAGTATTATTATTAACGATATCATCAAAACTGCCTAATAAAATTTGCGATGTTTCATCATAAAAACCTATACACATATCCGGCTTTTTTATGTTATTAAGAAATTTTTTGCCTTCCTGTGCAAAAAAACCGATTGGCATTGCGTCTATTATATGGTTTACAAGACCTTCCAACGGCCCGACAAAAGGATGATAAAATGGCTTCATAACAACGTTGCTCATATCTCTTGTATATACAGTTATTTCTGCAAATTCGCTGCACCTGAAATATGTGTGATATAAAACGTCTTTTGAAATGACCGGTATCAAGCACCAAAGCAGACCTTCCTTATAGTCGTTAGACAACAATTTTTGTCTTCTCTCACCGTCAGAAAAAATAGAAGCAAATAAATTATATTTTTTTGTAATCATTACTGTTTTTTGGAATCCGCATTTCGGACACTCAAAGATTGAAAACTCTTCTAGATAACCATCAGAGAAACTATTGTTTATATTTTTTTCATCCAACTTTTTCTTTTTTAGTGAGTTTCCATATTTATTACAATCTTCATTCTCGCAGACATATGTCATAAATATTTATTTGTTAAAAAAAATAAATATTGATGGGTCTGTAGTCTAGTGAGCCTTTTCTCTTTTAAAGAGAAAATCCTCAAGGGAAAAGAGAAATCTTTGGCTCGGACAATTTGGTCTAGGATCGGGCCTTCGGGTGAACCTTTCTTTCAAAAAGAAAGCTTCAATGGAAAGAAAGACAGAAAAAGGCTCAGACAGGAGTTCAAATCTCCTCAGACCCATTTTACTATTAATAACTTGCCATGTAGTTGATTCTCATACATTCTTAATAAAATATACCTTAAGATATAGAACATGAGATTTATGAAGTTAGAAGCTTGTTTATATCTTCCTTGCAAATGTCATAAACCCGGTGTGAAGAATGCCTGATGGCACCGGATGCGTAAAATTGTCAACCTTCCATTTCCTTTTTATGACTTCTATTGTTTCGATATCTTTGAAGCCATTTTTAATCATCTCTTCTTTCACAGCCTTGACCTGCTCTATATGAGGTGAATAAACAGCTAGCCATCCACCTGTTTTCAGTGCTTTTTTTGCCTTTTTGACCATTTTTTCAGCATCTTTCATGTCAAGTGTTATTAAATCCAGATTTTTTTCTTTCATCTTTGAAACAGATGAATGTTTAATTTTAACAATATCTCCTAATCCCAATAACTCTATATTTTTCTTCGCGTTTTTGACAAATTTTTCATTCTTTTCATAAGAAATCACAGAGCCATCTGGTCTGACAAGGTTTCCAAGA
Source organism: Candidatus Aenigmatarchaeota archaeon (assembly GCA_021157845.1). Lineage (GTDB taxonomy): Archaea > Aenigmatarchaeota > Aenigmatarchaeia > GW2011-AR5 > JAGGXF01 > JAGGVU01. Next base: position 31,574 of record JAGGVU010000001.1, on the reverse strand, counting down.
AATGCGGCTAAAAAAGCTGAGCCAGTTCCAGCATCGACGCACTTCCACCCACCTGTTAAACCAGTGTGTGCAGCTATAATTGCGGCATCTTTTGGCAGGATAACTTGAGGGATCCGTCGTGCCCTTTTCAGCAAGTCAATCATAGTTGGATTAACCACGGTAAAGGTTTTTTTATTTATTCTTAATTTTTGTCCAAATTTCTTTATTTTTTGTGTATCAACTTTACCAACAGGTGTGTTAACAATTTCATCTGTTTTCTTAATAATAAATCGTTTTTCCTTTCCAACTAAAAGGATATATTGATTTTTTTTCATTTCTCTACCTCTTTTTATCTTCCTATAAAAATTATAAATATAATTAGAGCGGCGGTTGATAAAAAAATAATCCATTTCAGCATCTTGGGATCGTTTGCCCAGCCAAATGGTATTGGACCTATGAATCCGCCCACAGCTAGTTTTGCCTCTCCCGTATGTAAAGAAGAAACAATCAAAATAAATATGCCTACTAGTATAAATAGGATACCTATTGAAATAGGGTTGAAACTCATCTTATTACCGCTTTTATCAACTTATCTATTAAACTTATTTGCCAAATGTTCTTTTTCTTCTTTTATACTCTTCTAAAAATGATATCATGTCATTTTTAGTTATTTCTGGCCACCTTTTTTCAGTGAAGATTAGCTCAGAATAGGCTGACTGAAAAGTTAAGAAATTGGAAAGCCTTTTCTCACCGCCTGTTCTTATTATCAAATCTGGAAATGGCTGGTCTGGTGTATAAAGATTGTCTTTTATTAGTTGCTCTATTTCCTCTGACGTCCTCGGTTTCATATCTATTATCTTTTTGACAGCGTCTGCTATTTCCTGCTGACCGCCATACACAACTGCGAGATTTAAAAAATAATTTTTATTGGTTTTTGTTTTTTCTTCAACTAATTTTATTTTCCTTTGCAGCTCCTGTGGAAGAATTTCTATCCGCCCGATGAAACGAACAGAAAAACCGTGTCTATTAACCGGATACGATTCGTCATTTAATATTGAATCGCACTCATTTGATATTTGATTAAGTATAAAATTTAATTCGTCTTTCGGCCTAGATGAAAAATTCTCAATAGAAAGTGTGTATGCAGTTATATAACGTATATTAATTTGCAGCTCTTTGTTTATTTCTGGTATCCAGTTAAGCATTTTTCTTGCTACTTTTGCACCAAGATTGTGACCAAAATTTGGGCTTTTCATTAAAAGCTTAGCATATCGCCTATTACCATCCATTATAACTCCTATATGTATGTCACTGACCACACTAACACCTTTACTAATTATAGATTGTCCACTTTTAAATTTTTAAAACTAATTATATAAGACTTTTTATGATATTTAATTATCTTGTAGCATTGATTGGCTCCCTGCTGGCTGGGATAGAAGATTTGAAGACAACAGAAATATCAGATGAGATACCGACACTCATGGTAGCTTTTGGCCTGTTTTACTGGTTTATTTTTTCTTTACAAAAGGGGTTTCTAGCTCCGGTTTTTAACTCTGTACTGACCGGGCTTATATTGCTTGTATTCGGTTGGTTGTTTTACAGAACGGGTCAATGGGGTGGCGGTGACGCAAAACTTTTATCAGCTTTTGGATTTTTATTTCCATATACAATAAAATCAGGATCTATGCCGTTTATAATAACATTTACATTAAATTTATTTTTAGTTGGGGCGATTTATATGGTTGTCTATATTGCACTTCTCGGTCTCAAAAATCAGGATATAATAAGAGATTTCCTAAAGAGAATAAAAAAAAATAAAAAATTGTTTTTTATACCAATTGGTGTATGGCTAGTATCCTATACCGTACTTGATTGGGCAGGATTTGCTACCATTTCATACACTTTATCCTGCGTTTTCTTTTTTACATCTTTAATTATAATTTTATTTTGGCTTTACGCAAAAAGTGTTGAATCTGTTGAGTTTGTAAAAAGGATACCTGTCTCAGAACTAAAAGAAGGTGATGTGCTTTACAACTCGAAAAAATGGGATGGAATAACAAAAGAAGAACTAAGGCGCATAAAAAAGAGCAAAAAATTTGTAAAGATAAAAGAAGGGGTCAGATTTGGAGCAAGTTTCTTTCTGACTTTAGTTGTTACATATTATTATGGATTTGTATTGCAACTTATTATTTAATTATTTAAATATTAATGAGGTTTATCTAACCCGTAGAGATGAGGCATATGACAAAACTTCCTGAAATAGTTACGATGGAACCAGATGCTGCTCACAAAATAAGCGAAATAATAAAACCATTGAATATGAAGAAAAGATGTTTAATAGTTACAGATAAAAATATAAAAAAAATCGCTGGTGATAGTGTTTTTGAGTCGTTGACAAATTACGACGCTTCTATATCTATACAAAATTCAACTGAAAAAAAAGATGTTGAAAAATTTTCAGAAACTATGAAAAACTATGATTTTGCCATTGCTGTTGGTGGTGGAAAAATAATAGATATAACAAAATATGCATGCTATCTTTCTAAAAAACCTTGGATATCATTCCCAACGGTTTTCAGCCATGACGGAATAGTAAGCTCACGCGTGTCTTTAACACACAACAACTCAAAAATTTCAATAAAAGCCAATGGACCAGTTGCTGTTATTGCTGACTATAATATTATAAAAAAAGCTCCAACAAGATGGCTGTCATCTGGCGTTGCTGACCTGTTATCAAATATAACAGCAGTTGAAGATTGGCGTCTTGCTGATAAAGCTGGAAAAGAAGAATTGAACCAGCTATGTGCAGGGCTTTCGTTAACAGCAGCTGAAAGTGTAATAAAAGACAAAATCAGAATAATGGAAAAAAATGAAAATGGCCTAAAAACTATGCTGTGGGCACTTATCTTTTCTGGAATGTCTATGAATATCTATGGAACATCTAGACCAGCGTCTGGTTCAGAGCATAACTTTTCACACGCGCTGGAAAAGCTTGGATCAAACGGATTACATGGTGAGCAGTGTGGCCTAGGATCTATCATTTCTTCTTATCTTCAAAAACAGGATTGGAAAAAAATGAAAAATTCATTAAGAAGTTTTAATTGTCCTGTAAATTCAAAGGAAATTGGAATACCAGCAGAAAAACTTGTGCAGGCATTGACACTAGCGCCTAAAATAAGGGATAGATACACGGTCCTGAATAAATATAAAATAGATGAAAAGTTTGCACAAGAGGTTCTTGAAGCAACAGAAATAATTTGACCCAGAATTAGACCATAATTAATATGATGTCATGTTTATGTTTTAACTGTATATCCATTTGACCAAAGATATCTCTTCTGACTAAAGTGGTTTCCATATACCTTTGGTATTTTGATCATACCACTGAGAAGCTGCCAACTGAGCAGAATCATGACAACAAACCCAATTTTAAAATATATTCTTTTTATCAAGACAAGATTTTCATATATAGAATTTATAGACAAGATCTTTTATTCAAATTTCAGCTAATTATGATTTCTTAACGCTTAAAGGAATTTATACATTTTATAATTGGCGAAAGTTTTTTCTTCATTTCATCTGGAGAACCATTCTCAGCAACTGTTCCAGTAACTATTATATCAGCGCCTGCTTTCAATATCGGCTTAACATCTTCCTCTGTCCGTACTCCGCCGCCAACTATAAGTGGTACTTGAACAGATCTCCTGACAGCACGGATTAATTCTGCTGGAATTGGATCTTTAACACCAGAACCAGCCTCTAAATATACTAAAGACATTCCAAAATATTGCGCTGCTAAAGCATAAGAAGCAGCTATGGAAGGTTTATTTCTTGGTATCGGCTTCGCGTCGCCTATAAATGAAACAGTGCCGCCGGGTTCTATTACAAGATAACCCATTGATATTGGCTCTATTCCGCTTCTTTTAACCAGGGGAGCTCCTAAAACCTGAGCACCTGTAATCCAATATGGGTTTCTGGAATTAAGCAGAGACATAAAGAATATCGCATCTGCCTTTTTTGTTATCCCACTTATATTTCCAGGAAAAAGGATAACCGGCAATGAGCAATTTTGCTTTATAGAAGATATAACGTCGTCAAGCAGAGAAGGACCTACAGAAGTTGAGCCACCTATCATTATTGCCTTTGTGCCAATTTTCTCAAGAACTTTTGCTTTTTCTCCTATATGACTCAAGTTTTCATTAAACGGATCGGGATCAAAAAGTGCAAAATGCATCGGACCTTTTTCTACCTCTTTTCTTATAAAATCAATTATTTTCATATAACCACTCTGCTAATTCATTAGCTAACAAGTTAAAACAACTATACAAAAAAGCTTTTAATATTTATTTAAATCAACAAAGTTGATTTTGACCCGAAACACCTCTCCTGCAAGCATATCTAAAGTTTGTTATATAAATCACTAGCATTTTAAGCGTCTAACTGCAATTATTATTCTACTATAACTGGAATTGTGGATTTTCCTTGATACATATTTTTTATTAAAAGCTCTAGTTGTGTTTCTAACTTATCTATCCTTTTAATAGTCTCGGATGGATCTTTAATCCCAGTTCGTATTTCTTTTTTTAATTTTTCTATTTCTTCTTGCGTGACAAATTGAGGCAGCTTTTTATCAAGTGTTTCTGCAAATTTTTCTAGGTTTTTAAGAACTATTTCAGTGGAATGTTTCTTTATTAAATCTTCCAAATGTTCATCTAGTTTAAGCTCTTTCACAGCCGGGCCGCCGACCTTATTTTTGAGCTGGTTTATTTCCCTCCGGATATCAGACAGCTGTTTGTATAAAGAGTCAATCTTTTTTTTGTCTTCTTCAATTCTTTTATATAAACTATCAGAATATTTATGAGTCTGCATCTCTTTTTCCAAAGCTCTTATTTCTTTCTCAAGCTCCTCTCTTGTTTCAATTATATCTGTGGCCTCTCTGCTCTCAATATTTTTTTCCAATTGCTCAACCCTTTTTATCAAATCTTTTCTTATCGTAGCCAACTCTGGTTGTATCTGCTCATCCTCTTGTTTTAAACTCTTGCTAACATCCTCTTTTATAGCAGATAATCTTCCTTTTATAACATCTTTAACCAAGCGTATCTGAGAATCAATTTTACTATTTAACTCAGTTATGCGTCCTTCAAGAGGTTCTATTTTTTGTTTTGTTTCCTCAACAAGTTTTATTTTTTCTTCCAGCTCTTCTTTTAGGCCACTTTCCGCCGCAATTTTATTTTCAGCGCTTATAACAAGATTATTAACTTCTGCTATTTTATTATTCAGTGTCTCCATTTGTGCAGAAATATTATCTCGCAGCGCCTCTATTTTTTCTATCCTTGCAGATAGTTTTTCATCATTCAATCTTATTTTTTTATCTATTTCAGACTTGATATTTTTTATATTTTCCACGTTTTCTACTATATTTTTTTCTCTTTCTTTGACAGATTTGTCAATAGATATTATATCTTGATGTTTTCTAATGGATGCTGACATCAATTCGTCCATTTTTCTTTCAATAGATAGCATAGCCTCATTTCTTTCTTTTATCCGATCTTCCACTCTTTCTACAGAAGATATTTTATCAGATAATTCAGAAAGCTTTGTTTCTATACTCTGCTTCAAATCTGATATCTCAGATAGATTGTCTTTAAGCCTTTCCTCAAAACTCTTAGCAGTTGATTCAACCTCTGCCTGGGTATGATATATTTTCTCAAGCTTCTCATCTATCTCCAGAGTCTTTTTATCCGTGCGAATAGATAAGTCTGATAATTTTTCTATTTCATTTTTAACCCTCTGTTCCAGAGCTTTCATTTTATCTATAGCTGATGTTATCTTTTCAGTATGAATATCTGCTTCCTCCATTTTTTCATCTATTAACTTGAGAGCCTCGAGAAAAGAAGAAACCCTTTTGCTGTTTTTCTTTATTTTGGACATGTCTTCGTCCAGTTCATCACGCATAATCTTTATCTTTTCAAGATATTTTTCAAGCCCTTTTGGTGTCAGCATTTTAGGCGATTCGTGAATAATGTCGTCTAATTGGCTAATTTTCTCTTCTACTTCCTTCAATGAATTAGAAAATTTATTTTCTAGCTGGTCAAGCCGAATTGCCTGTTTATTAATATCTTTTTTTATTTCTGTATAGATTATATCCTTCATTTTGCCTATTTCAGTTTCTACAAGTTTAAATGCCTCATCCACCTTCTTATAAACATCTTCTCCCGACCCCTTCATCATAGGTTCTGCTGCAACCTTAGTTTCCCCGAGTTTTTGCTCAAGTTTTTCAACCCTTTTTACTAGTTTTGCCAGATCACTCACACTAGAAGGCGTTGGCGTCTCTCCGCGCTGTGCAAAATATTCTTTTATCCTTATATTTTCTAGTTCAAGTAGCATTTGTAAATCTTCCAGCTCAAGAATTCTATGCTTAAGTTCATCGATGTTCTCAGGAGATGTTTGCTCCAATTTCTCTAATTTTTCTTCCAGTTCATCAAGCCGAGTTTTGATATCTATTTTTTTTGACTTTTTTTCCTTTTCATCTTCTTCTTCAACTATCTCAAAATCATCTACATCAGTATCCATCATATCGTCTCCCTCTTCGAAAAAAATTAATCACAGCTATTAATAACTCACCGCCTCATTTAATTTTTGTTTTTCAGTAATATATAAAATTTATATTTTCAAGATTTAACCAATTTTCTTTACATTTGCCTTTTTTATCAGGCGAGAGTAAAAACAAGGATAAAACCAGTTAAGCCATAAAAGGAAAACTATAGCTACCATTCCAAAAGACCATAGAAACTGGTGAAAAATTTGAAAATACCTTATATTTTCAGATGCTAAAACAAACATGAAAAAAATCCTAAAGATGTTGACAATATAAATAACAGGCACAAATATCAATGCCTTCACCTTCATACGCAGGGGTTTTGGCGATGCCATAACAAGAGATATAAATAATATGATAGATTTCCAGCCTGTGCAATCCCATGCAATGTCACCCAAAAAAAATCCGGTCTTTCCAGCTATTAATATATTGACACCATCTAACGTTACACGAAATCTGAAAATCTTCAAAAGGCTGAATACAAGTTTTGCTGTAGCCAGCTGTAAAAAATAAATATTTCTTGAAATAAAGTAAAGTGGAGTCATGAAAATAAAGAATAAGAAAATAAATTTTATAATATTTTTTAGTTTTTTATTTATAGTTGTATATTTTATTTTCTTCATTTAAATCTTTCCTTATATTTTTTCACCCATTTCACAAACCAGTTCTTAATTTGTAGCTCATCTAGGTCTGTTTTTTTAACAAAATAGTCTTCGCCAATTTTTTTTAGATGTAACTTTCTAATTATAAGTGGCATCTCTGTTATCAGAAACTCGGCTTTTTTATCTGGGGTAATAATCAGTTTTGGCCCAAGTTTTTCCATATTTTTGATATTTCCATTTACACGCTCTACATAAACTATTTTATTTTTAATACTCGGGCTGATATGTTTTTTTGTCATATCTTTTACATAAACTATTTTTTCATAACGAGCATTGATGTTGTCTTTTTCTTTCAATCTTTTTATTTCATTCTGTAATCTTTTGTTTTCTTTTTTTAAAGACGATAACTGCTTCAAGAGGGATGTGGTTCTTCTTTCTATCTTTCTTTCCACATAATTCTCAATGTCTTTTTTTATTCGCTCATATTCTTTCAGAAAATAGGCATTTTCTTCTTTTAGTCTTTCTAATGCTGTTTTTACGATTGATAGATTTTCTTTTAATTGTTCATTTTCCTCCTTTAGCTGTTTATCTCTTAACTTAACAATTGTGTGGTACACAATCTTTTGTTTTAAGTTTTTTCTAGAACTAGCTAAATTAATTGCTTTATTAACTGAGAACCCGTGCCTTATAACAAAATCAATAACACGATCTTTATCTATATCATTTTTAACTTTGTTTTTTATTTTTATCAATTTGGAGTGTATATGTTCAAAGCAATATAACGCAGAAGCCAGAGCATCTAGTTCATGTATGTTATTAGGATTATAATTCGCTGTTAGTTTTGCTTTCAGTTTTTTCTCTAAATCTTCCTTTGGCAGAAAAATTTTTGAGCCAAATGCAGAGCCTATTTTTCGTACCAAATCAGAAGCCCTTTTTTTGTCTGTGCAAACTATAACAGGCTCTCCATATTTTGTTATCTCCTTTATTATTTCACTCTTAGAAAAATTTTTTCTACTTAGTGTTCTGATAAATAAATCATTTTTTCCGAATGGCGGTACAAGACCAATAATAGCAAGACCCACAGTCACGCCCGGATCTATGCCAACTATCAGCTTCAACAAATCACCAATTTAACTACATTTACTGCTAAATTAATGCTAACACTTATTATTATGGCCAAATGTTATGTGCCAGTAATAAAGAGAAATTACTTTACGCCTTTTATAATCACATTATTTCCAAACTTCCAAATAATGACCTCTCCGCCTTCTTTCAGCTTTCCTTTTAAATCTTCTGGCACTTCTGCTTCAAATATCGAATAATCCTCCAAATCCATTAGTTGTACCCTTTCACCTATAAATGCTATAACCTGCGCATTCTTCTTAATAACAATTGGTATTCGAAGCTTGTGGCCAGCTGGCTTAACTATTATGCGTTTTTGATGATCAAATATACCAACAGCTTCTAGCCGCGCCTTTGCCTCGCCGTGCTTTCCGGGTTTTGATATTTTTAAGCTTGTAACCTTAGATGGCACGTCATCTATTAGGACAAATTTACCTTCTCTACATTTTTTAATTTCCTCAACAGTTGTTTCCATTATTAACCCTCCCATAATTTTCGACTTAGCTAAGCATCATTGAACTACAAATTTTATATCTTTTTTTTGCACAGTCCTCCTTCCAGAGTGCTGTGCAATATTCCACGCCTTTTTTGCAATCTCCAACCCATATTCTTCTATGATATCTCTCAATTCCTCAACAGCATTGGCTGATACCCTTTTTGCACCAGCCTTTTTAACTATGCGTTCAAAAGGTGCGAGAGGCAAGCTCATTTCTTATCACTTTATATTTTATTAAACCTGATTTAACTAAAATACCAAGACCTATAAACAGGTTGAACCAATATATAATTAGTCTGTCCAAAAATATATAACTGGCTGCTATATAAGAAGATATACCAGCCAATATCAATGCGGATATTACGCCACCTTCTACCAGGCCTAAATTACCCGGTAAAAATGGTATCATGCCAAATACTAAGACAGTTGCCCAGACAATAAGCAATATGTAAATATCGGGTTTAATCCCTATTGCCCAAAATATCAGATATATTCTCATCAATTCCATTAGTTTTATGAATAACGAAAATAAAACAAGTTTAATCATAGTTGATTTGTCTTTTAGCAAAACCTTAAAATATTTCTGAAATAATCTCGCATAATTTTTCTTTTTCTTTCTTTTTAACCGGTTTAATATCCAATTCACAATTTTCTTTATAAAATTATAATTCAGGAGCAGCTTGATGCCAGCAACAAATAAAATCAGGGAAATAAAAAGAAACACTACAAAAAGCCTCAAAAGAGAAGACGGGACAACACTCTTGAGAACTAAAATAATTACAGATGACAAAAAAAACAAATATAACGTCAATAGCTCAATAATTAGATTTGTAAAAACTATTGCAGAAGATTTTTCCGTAGCTATTTTTTTTTGTCTGAGCAAAAATATTTTTACAGGCTCCCCACCCAATTTAGCAACAGGTGTAATCAGATTAAAAAATATGCCTATCATTGTTATTTTAAAAGAATCTACAAAACTAAGCGGCTTGTGTCTGTTTACTAAAATTTGAAATCGTTTTGAAAACATGGTAATTACGGCCAAATCAACAAGAACCGCAGCCAAAAATACGCCAATATTCATTTTGCTTATAATTTTTAAAATATCTAGTATTCCAATACGACTAAAAATCAGTAAGATTATAAAAATGCCCAAACACAATGACAAAACTTTCTTTGACATGAAAAAATTTATAACGGGGAAATATTTAAGCATTAATTTAAGTTTTTTGCTATTTTTTAACAATTTTTATAATTCTTTTAGAACTTGTAAAAATGCGACGTCATACAAAGATATTACCTCTCTTGCCCAAAGTAGTTTTTGCAACTGCTAACTGAGCATAAAAATAAATTTTATTTAGATATACATTTTTAGACACATATAATATTAAATATAGATTAATAAAACTATATAATAAATTATGTATTAGAAGACCGAAAGCTTTAAAAGCTGGGAGAATAAAAAGCTTTAAATAGTTTTCGCCATAAAACTTATAAGTCAAATATCAATGATTATTCACGTTATAGTAGTATCAAATGGTGGTATGATGAGAAAAAAATCATTTGTATGCCCAGAGTGTGGTTCAGATAAGTTCTACAAGGATCCTAAAAGAGGCGAACTTGTCTGTGCTAAATGTGGCCTCGTAATAGAAGAAGGTATGGCAGACTTAACTCAGGATTGGAGAGCATTTGACTCCGAGCAAAAGGAAAAAAGAGCAAGAACAGGTGCACCGCTGACTCACAGACGTCATGATAAGGGATTAAGCACGGAGATAGGAAAAGGTCCGACAGAATTGTTTAAAGTACCGGCAAAGAAAAGAAGCCAGTTTTTTAGAATAAGAAAGTGGCAAAAGAGACTATTAACGTCAAAGGATAGAAACCTATCGTTTGCATTGGGTGAATTGCAAAGACTGGTTTCATATCTAGGTCTGCCAAGGACATTGCACGAAGAAGTTGCAAAACTTTATGAGAAAGCGTTAGAAAAGGGGCTTGTGCGTGGTCGTTCAATAGAGTCCATAATTGCTGCTTTAGTATATTCCCTGTGTAGAGAATATGGAACGCCAAGAACATTAACAGAAATATCACAGGCATCTGGTATAGAAAAGCGTGAGCTTGGAAGGACATACAGATATATATCAAGAAAACTAAACATGAGGATTTTGCCTGCTAAAGCATTTTCATATATTCCAAGATTTGCGTCTATGCTTGGGTTGTCTGATAAGATACAGGTAAGGGCCACTGAAATTTTGAAAAAATCAAAGAAAAAAGATGTTATATCCGGCAAAGGGCCATGCGGCTGTGCTGCAGCAGCAATATATATCGCATCTGTCTTAGAAGGCGAGAGAAAAACACAAAGAGAGGTTGCAGATGTCGTTGGCGTAACAGAAGTTACAATAAGAAATCGTTATAAAGAAATGGCAGAAGCACTTGGCATTGATGAAGAGGTTGAAAAAAAGGCAAAGGAAGATGAAAACGCCAAAAAAAATAAAAGAAAAAGAAGGTAGGGTGTGAAAAATGACTGAAAAAGGTCCTGTTATTGGAAAGGGTTATATTACGGAAGATGGCGCGCTCATAGTCGCATCTATATTTAATGGCTTTTCTGGCTTTTACGAAAAGATCAAAGAAGATATTGAGAGGGGGAAAATATCTATATATGGAAAAACTTTGGCCAAAACTGGCACTAACTATATTTTTTGTACAAGTGGAAGAATCCCTTTCAGACTAGAATTATCAAACTAAGTTTCAAAATATTTTATTACTTCAGCTTCTTTCACATTTGTTTTTATTCCTATGTCTGAAAAAATCGTTTTACTGGCTTTGTAACCATGTTTTTTTAATCTTTTTATTAATTTTTCAGTTCTAGGTATATTTTTTTTATAAATCCGTGCCAACTTGTGTATATCATAGTAAAATGGTATGTCTAACTCATTGTGTGCAAGCAAGGCAATTTTCTTCCCGTCCAATTTTCTTTTCTGAAGTTCTTTTAATACAAGAGAACAAAATTTTTTATTATGCAGGGGCCCGAGATAAATTTTGTCTGCATTCTTTTTGCTGTCTGCAAGAAAAAAATATTTTATGTTCCTCAAAAGTTTATTACATTTTTCTACGCTTTTCCTAATCAAACCAAATAATCGGATATAGTGTCTTGATTGATAAGACAAAAGTGGAATAAACGCTTTGTCATATTTCATCCCTTCTCTAATTATATGGGTCAGGATTATTCTTGTTCCAAGCTCCTTGCTAAACTGGGTTTTTACAGATTTTATACCATATCGCCTTTCTGACACAATAGGGTAAACCCCATTCAACGCAGCTGTATCTGTTGCTGTCACAGCTAGTAAGCCGAACCGGCCAATACTATGAAAAGCAGAATCTATGAACATAACCGGTGTTCCATATGGATCAATGTCAATTATATCAAATCCTCGCTCATGCATAATCAGGTTTGCATCTTTTTTTTCTATTTTTATCTTAACATTATTTAATATCGCATTTTTTTTTGCCAATTTTATGGCATTTTCATTCACATCTGTTGCCCATACTTCTACACCATCCAATTCCTTTCTATATCGGATAGCTCTGATACCTGTTGCTGTAAGTGCGTCCAAAATCTTAACATTTTTGTCAGAAGGAAAATATTTGTTAATAAAAACAGAAAATACAGCAACAGATATGTCTCTATTTTCTTTCATAACTGGATTGTAAAACCCCTGACCGCGGCCGTCTTCTGGCTTTTCAACTGACGGTACTTTTATCTTGGCCAACCCTTCTTCCACTGTTTTGAACATGAAAAGATTTGTACTATTAATTTATTAATCTGTTATGATGTCGCATTTATATATTCAAAAAGCAAATCTTTTCAACATCCTTTTGACCAAAGATATCTGTTTATCCAAAACCATATGCGGCGTATGCCACTGAGATTTTAATCAACTGCTCGCTGAACATAAATATAGACTACGTGGTATTTGCACCAAATTGTGTCATCCCACAAACCTCTTAATAAACCTTTGTGAAGCATATATTGATCTATTCCAAGATTTCAACAGAATCGATAATGCCATCAGCATCTTTATCCAGGCCCAGAACAACTTTTGCATATTTTCTTTTGTACTTATTTCCTTTGCAAATCTCATCAAATTTTTTAAGAAACGCCAATATAGCTGATTTGGTTCCGGATGAGCGAAGGCCAGCAATAATCATAACAGATTTGGATTTGTCAAAAGGATTTTTTATCTTTTCTATAACACCACAACAATCAGCTGAATATGTTTTTTTTGATAAAGATGAATAAATTTTTTTATTTTTGAATTTTATTGGCAAATAAGAGTTTATTTTTTCAGTGATTTTATTAACTATCGGACCTCCGATAAGAATAAGATTTTGTTTTTTATTTTTAAGTTCTGTGTCTAAGACAACTGCTGGCATAGGACTAAAGGAAAGAAATGAGCCAAAAAATATTGAAAAGTCTGATGCATAATACCCGTCTCTTGCACGCGCAGATTCTGGCCCGTGTGGATCTGGTGAACCGATTATTATCTTTGTATTCAACTTTCCATCAATGATAAATGGTTCAATGAACTTCCGCTGTTTTTCAGGAGTAGATATTATCTTGCCGACTGGCCTGAATTGGCCAATTGAAAACACAAATGCAGATGAGGCAAGCCTATAAAATTTTGTTGCAACAGCTTCATTTACAATCCTGTCTAATTTTATCAAACCACGCTTTTTCAGGCATTTTATATGATAATAAATCTTTTGTTGCTCTATACCAAGCTCTCTTGCAATTTCTCGTGCGTACATTGGTCTTTTTTTTAACAGCAAAATTATCTTTTTATCTATTTTATTCAGGGAAGGCTTGAACTCTGAAGCACTCGTTGCTTCTAAACCATTTTTTGTCTTTCTTACAAGAAACATAATTATCAACAATGTGGCTACATTTCATTACTAAAAAATATTTTTTAATATTATTAAAAATATTTTAGTAAAACTATTTAAATTTGAAGAGAAAGCTTATTCTGTGATTTCATGAAAATACAGGCAGTAATTCTGGCAGCTGGCGCTGGGACACGCATGCAGCCGCTGACAGGAGATGTGTCAAAAGTCATGCTTCCTGCTGCAAATATACCGATGCTAGAGCATATAGTCAAAATGATGGAAACCATCACAGACGAAATAATCATCGTTATAAACAAAGGTCAGAAAGATGTTAAAAATTATTTTGATCATACACAAATACAATTTGCAATACAGAAACACCAGTTGGGAACAGCAGATGCACTACGTGCTGCTGAAAAATACTTGTCCAACAATTTTATAGTTAAAAACGGTGATGAATTAATTTTAAAAAGGGATTTAGAGAAGTTTGCTATGACCAAACCATATACTATCGCCTGCTTTCGCGTAAAGGAGCCACAAAGATTTGGTGTTTTTTCTCTTTCTAATGGGTTTATAACAGACATTATTGAAAAACCAAAAGAACCGCCATCAAATTTAATAAATGCCGGCATGTACTTATCGGACTTAGATATATTTGACGCTATTAGGAAAACGCCGGTATCTGAGCGCGGAGAATATGAGATAACAGACTCGTGGAAAATACTGATTGAAGAAGGAAAAAAAATAAAACCATTCATACTGGAAAAATGGAATACTATAGGATATCCATGGCACTTTTTTGATGCAAATAAACTTATACTTGACGACTCTGGCTCAACTATAAAATCACATATAAGCGCTGATATAGAAGAGCCAGTAGCAATAGGTCGGAACGTAATAATAGGTAATAATACAAAAATAACCAAATACAGTTCTATCGGAAACTCATGTGAAATAGGTGAAAATGTATTAATAAAAAATTCTGTAATAATGGAGGGATGTCAAATTGCTGACAATGCAAAAATAATGGACTCAGTCATCGGCAAAAACGTAATTATAGGTGAGAATTCTATTTTGGATAACACAGTAGATGGCAAAACAGTAAAGATGTGGGTAAATGGAAAACTTGTTGATAGCAGAAGAAAAGAACTTGGCTCTGTTATCGGCCATAATACAATAATAGGAGATAATATAAAAATAAAAGCGGGGACGAAAATAGACCCTGATTCTAAAATAACCAAGAGGGTAGTATGAATAAGAGAATTTTGAAAAAGGTCTCAACCCCATTTGACCAGCTCAAACCGACAGCTGCTATTCTAGTGGTCAACCTCTATGACCCGCAAATAAACACAATAAAAATGTTTATAGAAGCGATAAAAAACGCTGGGTTGCCATTTTTTATTGTTGGAAATAAAAGGGACTTGGTAGATAAAAAACAAATAGAGGATATAAAAAAGAGGCTTGGAACTGATTTTATACAGACCTGCATGTTAGACGGATATGGAGCAGAGGATGTTAAAAATAAAATCAGAGAAATGTTCAAACCAAATGACAAAATTATAATTCTTGGAATATTTAACAGCGGAAAAACAAGCCTGATAACTAAATTGACTGGATTAGATTTAAAAATAAGCGACATGCCTGGAACAACACTTGAATTTACAGAGCATAAATATTGTGCAGATAATCGCAAATACACATTAATAGATACTGTTGGCCAGATTATTGATGTAAATAAGCCGATGATGGTCAGTATTGACTTGTCCGGATGTGAAAAAATAGAAGATAAAATTTTCAGGATAATGCAAGAGGATGCTAACGGAATTCTTGCAACTATGGAATTATCAATTAGCCAGATAAAAAGCGTTGTAAAAATAATTAAAAATCAAGTTGATAAAGGAAAAAAAATAATAGTTACAGGTGCTGGAGCAAGTGCTCTCGTAGCAATGGAAATGGCCGGCCAAGGATTGGAAACAGGCTTACCAATAATGGTTTTTACAAATAATTTTAGTGAATTACAACCTATTAGTTTTTCAAAAGGATTTGGTGAAGAAGAAGCAGCAATAGCCAAATATATTAATTTTTCTGTAAATAGTGGTGATATTATTATTGGAATATCAGCAAGTGGTGGAACCGGTTTTGTTTATAAAACTCTTGAACTTGCAAAGAAAAAAGGAGCTATAACAGTTGCTATAACAGAAAATCCGGATACGCCTCTGGGAAAAGCTGCTGACTACATAATTAAAAGCAATGCTAAACCAGAAGGGCCAAGCAGCAGCAAAATACAGGTTGCGCATCTTGCAATCGCACACGCACTAATGCTTACATTGGCTGATGAAAGAGGGATAACAGCTGATGAATCTATAAAATTTATGATGCCAGAATATGTGGCAACAAAAAAGATGGGTATAAAATGATGAAAATGGTTAAAATGAATCTATTTGGGTCTGCTGGCATACGCGGAATCGTTGGAAAAGAAATAAATGAGGATTTTTCGAGAAAAATAGGAAATACATTAACAAAATATGTGAAATCAAAGGGAAAGGATGAAATATTTTTGGGTATGGATACCAGAATTTCCTCGAAAGCATTAAAAAAATCACTAATATCTGGTCTCGGCTTAAAAATATATGATTGTGAAATAATACCAACTCCTGTTCTCGGTTTTGTGTGCAAAGAATTTGAAAAATATGGTATAATGATAACAGCATCCCATAATCCAAAAGAGTATAATGGATTTAAGATTTTTAATGATAAAGGAATTTCATTCTACGAAAAAGAACAAGAAAATTTTGAAAATATTTTTAGAGATATAAAAAAAAGAAATCTTGAAAGCAAAATAGAGAAGTTTAATGCTTTAGAGTTTTATGAAAACAGAATTATCAAAAATTGTTTTAAAAAAATAAATATTTGCTCAAATTTCTTGATAGATTTTTCAAATGGTGCAGCAACCTCACTTATCTCACTATTTGAAAGGATAAATCAGGATATAAAATTCATAAACTACAAACCAAATGGTTTTCTTCAGAAACCTGAGCCAACTGAAAAAAGCTTGGAAAAAACAATAAAGTATATGAAAAATAAAAAAATTGATTTTTGTATGGCTTTTGACGGAGATGGAGACCGCGTAGTTTTTATAGATAAATTTGGATATATTCCTCCTATAGATTCTTGTGGAGTTTTCGCGAGAGAAAGATGTTTGAAAAGAAAAAACAAAAAAATCAGCACAAATATAGAGGTATCAAAAAAGATAGAGGAGCTTGTAAATGGTGTTGGTGGTAAAATCAGTAAAACAAGAGTCGGCGATGTTGCTATAACTCATAATATGCTTGAAATTGGTGGAGAAACTGCAATAGAACAATGTGGCCATCTGTTTTCCAGAGAATCTATACCTGGACCAGATCCCATTTATTCGTCACTCTGGCTGTTAAAAGAAATTAAAGATACACGAAAAATACGTAAAATTTCAGAAAAAACAAAAAAATTCTATTTTAGAAAACAAAGTATACCATGCAAAAACAAGACAAAGATAGAAAAAAAGGTAATAGAAAAACTAACAGAATATGCCGTAAAAAGAAACTTAAATTATGAAACTACAGATGGAATAAGAATCGACTGGAAAGATGCATTTCTTCTAATAAGAAAAAGTGGAACCGAAGATGTCATTAGAATAACAGCAGAAGCTGATAGAGAAAAGAAAGCGAACGATTTAATACAATTTGGGTGTGAAACAATTGTGTAACCGACATATGATAAACTACTGTTGTTTATATAATCTCTTTATTCGTTTTATGTCATCGGCCTCTTCTGGACCCTTGTCAGTTGGGTCTCTTATTCTCAAAAGTCGCGGAAACCTTAATGCATAGCCAGAAGAATAATTGGGTGATTTTTGAATTTCTTCGTATTGTACTTCAACAACTACAGATGGTTTTATTTTAGCAACTCCGTTATGTTCATCTATTATTAGTGCCTTCAATTTTTTTGTTAGATCCTTGAATTGTCTATCTGTCAAGCCAGTGCCCATTTTTCCAACTGGCACAAACTTATTGCCCATGCGCGCTCCAAGTGTGAAGGAGGACAACCAACCAGCGCGCTTCCCTTTTCCCCACTCAGCTTCAATAATAACAAGGTCAAGTGGCTCCATCGTCGGCTTTACCTTAAGCCAATAGCCGACTCTTTTCCCGGGCTTATAGTGTGCGTCTAAATTTTTTATCATTATACCCTCTTCGCCTGTGGCCAAAGATTTTTGGTAAAATTCTTTGGCCCTTTTAATATCTTTAGTTTCTATATGTTCGACAAGAACAATTTTTCCCCTTTTTTGTTCTATTATGCTTTTTAGTTTTGACCATCTTTCTTTCAGTGGCTTATTCATATAATTTTTATGGTTTACAAAAAGGAGGTCAAAAAGATTTATTTGAATGGGTATCTCTTTTACCATTTTATCTATGTTATATTTTCGCTGTATACGTCTGGACAGCTTCTGAAATTTTAATGGCTTTCCTGTTTTTGGATCAATGGCAACTGTCTCACCTTCAATTATGCAGCTATTTGCGCGTATATATTTTCTAGCCCATTCAACCAGCTCTGGAAACTGATGTGTAACATCATCCATACGCCGTGAAAATATTTTTATTTCGTTTCCCTTTTTATGTATTTGTGTCCTAAAGCCATCTATCTTTACTTCTAGAGCAGGATGCGCAAATTTTTTTAGGGCTGTTTCGAGGTTTGGTGCTTTTTGGGCAAGCATAACCCTAACAGGCCTGCCAACAACTAATTCTATTTTACTTAAATTTCTCTTTTTTGCAAGTTCAGCAACAAGTCCATAATTTCCAAGAAGATTATACGCGTGTTCTATCTCTTCTGGTTCTTGGTTAAAAGCCTTTGCCAATGCATCTCGCACAATACCTTCTGCAACACCTGTTCTCATCTGTCCAAGAATATTTCTTATTATATATAGAGCCTCCCTTGGTTCAGCGTTCGCCAATAACTCGGAAACAAGTGCTATTTTTCTCTCCTGACTTCCGGCACCACTTATCTGTATGAGTTTTCTAAGATTAGACATAACTTTTTCTGTTGAAAGCTTTTTTCTGCCAAGCATTTTTTGCCGTTTTTTCTTTAGAAGAATTTCTCCTGTCAGCCCGATATCACCTGTTTTTTTAAGTGTTTTTTCAACTTCACTTGCTGAAACACCGGCAACTTTTGCTATAATTTTTTTCATCATTTTGAAAGCTATGCCCAAATCCTCGCCTTTTTTTGATATCACACCCATGGATAGTAAAACAACGGTGTTAAGCTCGTCTTTTGGGACCTTTGAATAGAAATTAGCCAAAATATCTCTCTTCTCAAGTTTTTTTGTTGTCTGCTCAAGCCTTTCATAAACGTCTACAAGCTGTTCATAATCCATGAAAAATTCTTGTTATTTCAGATATATAAAATTAAGAATAAGCCAATTATCCGGAAATATTAACCAAAAATCAAATCTTAATCGGTGCCCCTTTACGCCAAAAAAATTTGCTCGGCCGATACTTCTTGTCTTAGATATTATTTTTGCTTTAATAAGTATGTAAGGGTTTATTGAAAAGTAGGTTGTTAATTTTGAAACCACGAAGATTTGGAACAAGAATCGGACTCAATAGTCATAAAGCGAAGAAAATTACGGTATAAGGCCTATATTTTAATTCTATTCAATTATGTGAAATATAAATTAGTTTCTACATAAGAATTAGTTATGAGAAATCCTGCGGCAATCGGATTTTATCCTTCAACCAGAGCAGAACTGAATGATCAGTTAAAGGACCTTTTTTCTTCTGATGTGGAAGATTATTCAAACGCTCTTGGTGTCATAGTTCCGCATGCTGGTTACGTTTTTTCCGGAAAAACAGCAGCTTTGACTTTTAAGTCTGCTAAAAATGCTATGAAAGATAAGAAAATTTTTGTTTCCTGCCCGAACCATACGGGGCTTGGCCACCCCATTGCCCTCAGTAACCAGGATTGGCAAACTCCTTTAGGCATAGTAAGACACGATAAAATTATATCTGAGTTAGAAGGGCAGTTAATAAAAGCAGATAATACTGCACATGTGGAAGAGCATGCAATAGAAGTTCAGCTGCCATTTCTTCAATACCTGTTAAAAGATTTTACATTTATCCCGTTATGTTTACAACATATTCCATTCGACATAATAGAAAAAATATCAAAAACCATTGTAAAAAAGCTTGGCAAAAAAGCATTTTATGTAGCATCTTCTGATTTCACGCATTATGGCCCTAACTACGGCTATATGCCCCGGAATGGAACAGTAAAAGAAAACAGAAAATATGTCATAAAAATAGAAGACAGACTAATAGAACTGATAAAAAAATTCAAGGCAAGGGAATTTTTCGATAGTGTCACAAAAAATGGTTATACAGTGTGTGGAGTTGTACCTATAACACTCACTCTCCTGGTAACAAAGGCAATTGGAGCAAAGCAGGTGCATATAATAGATAGACGGACAAGTCTTGACTCACCGTATGGAAGAAGCGAATCGTTTGTCAGTTATGCTGGGATGGTTATAGAATAAATAAGATATTTTTAAACTTTCTTTTATAATTTAATTTATGTCTGATATGAAAATAAAACAGCTGACGCGCCTTGAGATTCTGAGACATTACTCAAATGTGGCTGATAAAATTTTAGCTGTCAGCAGGGATAGAGAAGTTGTCGGAGCGTTTCCTGATGGTTCGTATTCAAAAAGGCCAAATATTATACAATATAAATCAGATATAATAGAAATGGTCAGGCATGGAGTTTGCTCATTTCACGGCTCTGTTGAAAGGTGGGTCAACCCCATGTCGCTGGCATCTGATAATCATGACAAATTAAGAATAGGCTGGGATTTCATTCTTGATATAGATTCAAAATTAGGCATAGAAGAAGCAAAACTCGCGGCTGAACTAATAATTTCAGTCTTCAAAAATTATGGCATAAAAAATTATGGACTAAAATTCAGCGGCAGAAGAGGATTTCACCTTGTCCTTCCTTGGGAAATGTTTCCAAAGGAAATAAATTCCAAGCCTCTTGCAAAAAATTATCCAAATTATCCAAAAATATTGGCGTCATTTATCAGAAAAGAAATTGAACAGGAGCTTATTCGTAAACTTATCGCGTTAAAGGGTGCCAAGCAACTAATGGAAATATTAGAAGAGCCGCCGGAAAAAATAAGCCCATATTATTTTGTAGAGGTTGAAAAAGATTGGGGATCCCGCCATATGTTTAGAATGCCATTTTCATTTAACGAAAAAACCTGGCTAGTTTCTCTCCCCATAACTAAAAGGGAGCTAAAAACATTTAAACCAGAATATGCAACACCGGAGAATTCAATAAAAACAAATACTAAATTTTTTAACAATGTGGAAAAAGATGAGGCCCTAAACCTATTAATAGATGCCCTAGACTGGTTTAGTTCACTAAAGAAGGATAAACAAAATATAAGAAAAAGAAAAATTATACAATGGGAGAAAAAAATAACAGAACCGTTTTTTCCGCCATGTATCAAAAATATTTTGGCAGGTCTGGAAGATGGAAGAAAGCGGTCACTCTTTACATTGATAACATTTCTAAAAATGATGAATTGGTCATGGAAAGATATAGAAGACAAGCTTTTTGAGTGGAATAAAAAGAATAACCAACCATTAGCTGAAAATTTAATTTTGGGGCAGTTGAGATGGAATCAGCAACAAAAATCCATATTGCCCCCGAATTGCGCTGGTGATGGAAGAGCAACAAACGAGCTTTTCTACGGATTTGTGTGCAAACCTGACAAATTATGTAAACATATAAAAAATCCAGTTTCTTACCCATTTAAGAAAATGAAACAAATGGGTTATCTGAAAAAAAAGGCAAAAAAGCAAAAAAAACCTGTGGAAAAAATTGGAAAAATTATAAAACATGGCAACAAAATTTCACCCAACAATTAAATATCTTTTTTAAAACTTTTGCTCTATTTATTATTGGTGCTCAAATGGTAATTAGCTTTGAAAAGTTAAGAGAACTTCAACTAGCTGAAAAAGAAAGTAATAAATTACAACATTTGTCTGATAATATTGTAGAGGAGATAAGAGAATATTTGGCAAGAAAAACCGCAAAGAAAAACAAAACAAATGCCGATATAGTGGAGCTAGAGAATATAAAAAACGTAATTAAATCCATTTTTGAGAAGAGAGAACACAAAATAGTTGAACTTGCGCTTTTATCATCCAGAACTGGCATGCCAGTTGAAAACCTTTTAAAAGAAGAAGAACAGTTATTTTATAGTCTTATTAGCATTTTGAAGAATTCCAGAACCAAATTTTTTAACATCCTGAAAAATGAAAGAAACAAAAACGAACAGACTAAAAAAGAAGCTAACGTAAATCTAAAGATTGGTGAAAAGATAAGAATAACAGAAACTCTTCCCCCATTTGTTGATAAAAATTTAAAGGTTTATTCGCTAAAAAAAGATGATATAGTGACACTCCCAGACGATATAAAGAACATACTTATAAAAAACAAAAAAGCAATTGTAGTGTGATAATAATGAATATCCCAAAAAAACAAAAAAGATATTGCAAATTTTGTAAAAGGCATACAGAACATATAGTAACGATAGCAAAAAGAAGGCAAAGAAGAAAAAATACAAAAAGTCAAAGACGATTCAAACGGAAGTTGGCAGGTTATGGTTCTTTTCCTAAAGAAAATCCAAAGGGGAGGGAAAAACCAACAAAAAAAGTTGACCTAAGGTTTAAATGTACAGTATGCGGCAAAACAGAAATAATAGGAAAGGGGTTCCGTGCAAAAAAATTTGAAATTAAAAACGTCTGATTATAGTAAAAAGATACGGATATAAGAGGGTGATTATAAATGAAATTAATATTAACAGCTGTTCCTGGATGTGGAAAAACAACTATTATAAAATTCGTAAAGAAATATGCAACTGAAAAAAATATTGAAATAAGTTTCGCTAATTTTGGTGACTACATATTCGAAGCAGCAAGGGCTAAAGGGTTAATAGAGAATAGAGATGAAATGCGGACTAAAATATCAAAAAATGAATATGAAGAACTACAGCAAATGGCTGCTGACAAAATAGGACAACTTAAAGGAAACATAATTATAGATACACATTGTTCTGTCAAAAGAAAAGAGGGATACTATCCCGGTCTGCCAGAAACTATAATCAAAGCAATTAAGCCAGATGTTATAGTTCTGATAGAAAAAGACCCAGAATTTATCGCAAAGCTGAGAATGGGGGATAAAACAAGAACAACCAGAGACGTGGAAACAGCAGAAGAGATTAGCACGCATCAAGAAATAAACAGGTCTTTTGCGGCTGCTTATGCTGCTATGACAAAGGCATCTGTAAATATAATAGAAGAATATATACCAGAAGAAAAACTTGGAAAAGGCGAGTTTGGCCACGCAAAAGACGCTGCTGAAAAAATAATAAAATTATTCGAAATATGAAAAGGTAATAAAATGATTTTTGGCTCTTTTTTAACACAAATCTTTGGTTCGTTATCACCAATAATAACTATAGTCATGATAGCCATTCTTATGGGTATATTGGCACAATTGCCATATAAGTTTTTTGTTAATCAAGACAAAATAAAATATTTAAAAGATGAACAAAAAAAACTTCAAGAACAAATAAAGGAAGCACAAAAAGAATCAAACTTAGAAAAAAGCACAGAACTTATGAATAAGTCCATGAAATTAAGCGGCCAGTTAATGCAGACTACATTTAAAGCCCTTGGTATATCAATGATCATATCCTTAGGGTTTTTACTTATACTTTTTCCATGGTTGAGATCAACTTATACGCAACCAATTGTTATACTTCCTTTTTCTCTTCCAGTTTTGGGAAATCATATTGGATGGCTGGCATGGTATCTGATAGTATCCATGCCGCTGACGCTTTTCTTAAGAAAAATTATGGGCATAGAAATATAGATTCGCACTAAATTGGTTTAAAATTTAAATTTAACTCCCAATTATTCTTATGTGGATAACAATTTCAGATGAGATAAGCAAGCTCTCTGGGTTTTATCCCGGTGCTCGGCCAGTAGAAGAATTAATAAAATGTGGATTTCTTATACTTGACAAACCATCTGGGCCAACAAGCTCTACCTGTGTTCATTGGGTGAAAAAAATATTGGGCATCAAAAAAGCAGGCCATAGCGGTACACTTGACCCGCGCACTACAGGTGTTTTGCCAATTCTTCTTGGAAGAGCTACAAGACTTATGCCAGTGCTGAAAAATCTTGACAAAGAATATGTTGCTGTTATGCATTTACATAAAAATATTTCACAAACTGAATTGGAGCGTGTAATAAAAAAATTTGTTGGTAAAATAGAGCAGATTCCTCCAGTAAGATCTGCTGTCAAAAGGAAAAAAAGAGAAAGAACAATATATTCTATAAAAATAATTGATAGAGCTGAAAAAAATGTGGTTATAAAAGTAAATTGTGAAGCAGGTACATATATACGAAAATTAATACATCAGATAGGTGAAAAAATAGACGGTGCACATATGATAGAACTGAGACGAACTCGGGTTGGGACCTTCACCGAAAATAAGAGCCACAGTTTTCAAGAACTAAAGGATAGCTTTGAATTTTGGAAGCAAAATATTGAAAAAAATAGCATACGAAGCATAATACTACCACCGGAAATCGCTGTGGAACATGTCCCAAAAATTATAGTTAAAGATTCTGCTGTTTTTTCTCTAGTTCATGGCTCACCACTGTATGCGAGAGGTATTTTAAAACTAGAAGATAGTGTAAAAAAGGGTGGGATAACTGCAATTCTATCTGGGAATGGAGAATTAATAGGAATTGGTGTAGCTAAACTATCTGTAAAAGATATGATAAAGGCAAAATCTCTCTGTGTAAAGATGGATAGAATTCTAATGAAACCAACAGATATCCCGGCAGATATTAGTCCATAAACCATTTAGCTTTTAAATCTTTTTAGCAATTCATTATAATGAATTATATAAGCTTGCTTGTTTGCCCGTTATGTAAAAGCAAGCTAGAAAGAAGAAAAAATCAGCTTATATGCAAAAAATGTAAGATTAGATTTAAAATAAAAGACGGAATGCCAGATATGCTTTTGGGGCACGTTGAAAAAATTTAGTGCTGGGATAGCCAAGTCACTGGCCTTTCTCCTTTGAAAAGAGAAAGCCCAAGCATGCTAAAGAGAAACTTGGGCTGTCGCAATATTGGAGAGGTGGCTTGAAAGGTCTAAGGCGCTAGCTTGGAGATTTGCTGAAAAGCTAGTGAGCTTCGGCTCGCATGGGTTCAAACCCAAACCTTTTGAAAAAAGTTTTGGATGCAAAACAAAGAAAGGTTGGTGAAAATCCCATTCCCAGCGCTTTTATTTAATTTTGAAAGAAAAATACAGAAAGAAAGATGATTATGCGTATAAGAAATTAGTAGAATTAAAACTAAATCTTTTATAAATTTAAGTTTCTTAATTCTATAAAAAGATTTTTATAGTTTGCTACTGATAATTTGCCTTATAATAACTTTATAAAAATAAGTGATATTAATGGGACTGCGACCTGGAAGATGTTACAGAAAAGTTCATAGAGCGTATACGAGAGTATCTAGAAGAAGACCTAGAAAGGGGTATGTAAAAGGTGTTCCTGGCTCGAAAATTCACCAATTTGAAGTTGGAGAAAAGAAATCCTATGACAAAGTTCTATATTTAATATCAAAACAGCCAATCCAAATCAGACACAACGCCTTGGAAGCAGCACGCATGGCTATTACACAACACATGACAAAAAACCTTGGAAAAGGGAGAACATATTTCTTAAAAATACGGGTATTTCCGCATCATGTTGTAAGGGAGAATCCGCTGGCAACGGGTGCTGGAGCAGATCGGTTTCAGCAGGGCATGACGCTCTCATTTGGCCGCCCAATAGGAACTGCGGCACAAGTCAAAGAAAATCAAAAAATAATAGAAATTCAGGTAAATGATGAAAGTTTAAAGATAGCTAAAAGGGCATTAAAAATAGCAGCACATAAATTGCCATTAAAATATAAAATAGTTGTGGAAAATATCGCCGCATAATGCTTTTATGTTTCTGAGCTGTAGTCGCTTGCTTCAACATGCTATTGCATTATGTTCGTTTTAGAACATTTCTTTGTTCAAATATATTTCAGAGGCTAAAGCACGCTCATCAATGCGCACGGTTTTGCAACTGAGCATATCCAACAAATAATTTATTTTGTTTCAAAATCCTCTAATTTTAGTTTTGCGGCATCTACATCTTGTTTCCTCTTCTTAAGTGTTTCCCTAGCTAGCAACCAATATATAAGGGCCAATGATTTTTTTCCTTTATTATTGCACGGTATGACGAGATCTATGTAAGATGTTCTATTGAATGTATCACATAAAGATATTATAGGTATGCCCAAAGATACCGCTTCTGTCAATGCCTGCTTATCAACTATTGGATCTGTTATAACAATTATGTCTGGTTCAAAGAAATTTTTAAAACTTGGGTTCGTAAGCGAACCTGGCATAAACCTCTCTGCAATTGCGCGACCTCCAACAGCCTTTGCAAAAGCAATTACGGCCTGATGTGCGTTTTCCTTTCTTGAAACTGCTAAAATTCTTTTTGATTTAGCAAGCATATTGGCAGCGGCGTCTATCCTTTGATCCACAAGAGCTATATTTAAGACAGCCAAGCCATTTGGCCTTATTTTATATATAAATTTTTTCATATCAGCCACTTTAAAGGTCATTCCTATGTGAACACCTGCTGTCAGATATTGTTCACGCGGCACAAGCAACTTTTTTGCCATTTTATCACACATCCCTATTTAATTTGTTTAAAGAATTGAAAGCAAATCTTTTTATTATTATAATTCTTTCATAACCGGGTTCTCAGACATGTCCCAGAGCCGCACCAACTCGTTTAGTTTCGCTATTCGAATACCAGCTATTCCAAATTTTGCTATAGAACCAAACATTGCCATTTTTGAAACTGTAGCAGAACAGGTTTCTGCACTCCTATGAGAAACTACCGGCACTATATTTGCATTATCAGCCATCTCCATAACTGTGAATGCATCAGTAACTGTTCCTATTTGATTTGGCTTTATAATGA
This sequence comes from Candidatus Aenigmatarchaeota archaeon, assembly GCA_021157845.1. Taxonomy (GTDB): domain Archaea; phylum Aenigmatarchaeota; class Aenigmatarchaeia; order GW2011-AR5; family JAGGXF01; genus JAGGVU01. The sequence continues at coordinate 4,761 of JAGGVU010000001.1, read as the reverse complement.
CGCCAGATATGCTTTTCTTTTTTATGGCTTCCCTCATTCTATCCGGATTTGTAGCTATTAAATCATCACCTACTACCAGTCTTCCCCTCAGGCTTCTCTTGAGCTTGGCAAAGGCATCAAAGTGCCTTTCATCAAATGGGTCCTCCAAATAAAATATGTCATAGCGCTTTACAAGACTTTTGAAAAATTTTACCAAATCATTTTTAGACATTTTTTCACCATTATATATATACCTTCGTTTTTTTTCATCATACCAAGAAGACGCGGCCGCATCGATGCCTATTTTTACGTTATAATTTTTCTTTTCAATAACCTCTGTTATGATATTTAAAGCACCCTCATCTGTTATGTCAGCTGTCCAGCCTCCTTCGTAGTCCATTCCAACGTGGCCAATTTTTCTTAGCATTTGACCAACATCTCTCCAAATCTTGAAATTCGTTTTTATACACTCTCTAATAGTGGGCTCAGATGGAATAACCAGAAATTCTTGTATCTGCGTTTTTTTGGACTTGGCGTGCATTCCTCCTCCGATGACTTTGCCAGCGAGTTTTGGAAATGTTTCAGTTGTATATTTAAGGCCGAAAGACCCTGAAAAAAATGCAAGAGAAATGGCTGTTGTAATAGATGAGCCAAGTTTATCGAGGTTATCCCTTAATAGGCTGTCAAACTCTATTTGGCTCATTCTGCCTATAAACTTTTGGCGAATTTTATAAAAATTATTTATAGCTTTTTGTACCTCTAAAGAATCGACAGCGAAACTGCTCTTACTCGTTCCTGTGGGGCACGAAGCCCTATAATTATAATTTACAACCGCCTCAACTGTTGGATTTCCGAGAGAATCAAATATTTGCCTTAGCCCCAAAGTAAAGACATCCTGTTTTCTGTCTAAAAGCTTCTTTAGATGCTCTATCATAATTATTGATATATAGAATAACATATAAAATTAATGTATTGACTCAAAATGGGTGAACCGTCACTGCTGAATCAAAGATTTTGGCTGGATTTCATGCTTCTGCGGCTGGCTTAGGAACGAATGAGTAGAAGTTCTAACTACTTCCAGTAGAAATGGTTAAAAATCCTGCTATTGGCCCATTCACATGCTCACTAAGCATGAACATCAACTTTAATTTTTAGCGTGCTGTGTTCAATTTTTAATGGTGTCACATTTATACACAAACCAAAAGGCTATTCAGAAACCATACTAGTGAGCGCTGAACATGAGAATTAGTATTTAAAATCACTCTGATAAATGATAGCTATAATTTTTTAGGTAATTGTCTTTTGACAGTAATTGGCAAAACATCCTTACTAAATTCTTTTTCTGCTATCTTAACCGGATCAGATAACGACGTTTTTACAAGTATGGGAGCACCCATTGCTATTTGCAAAGCACGAGCAGCTATTATTCTTGTTTTTTCATATAATGTATATTCGTCCGGAGAGAGCATATAAACACCAATCACTCTTTTTTATAAAAATATTTAAATAGCTTTTGTACTCAGTTTTTCATAATTAGCCAATGTATTTTATATCTTCTGGTTTTTCAGCATATTTTATTTTTTGCAGCATTTTTCTATGTATCTCGCTAGATTTTTTAATAATGTTTTCCATTTCTTTAACAGTTTTTTCAAGTCCGGTAAGGTCTATCTTCAGCCCTGTTATTTTAGTAATAACCTCCAAAACAGCCTTAGCCACCTTTGGGTCTGTTATCAAAAAGGGGAATCCCATCGTTTCGCCCATTAAACATATCGCATCTATTTTTCTGCTACTTGCCAGACCAAGCAATATTCCACTTGCTCCTATAATAGTGCCGACATCGTGTTTTTTATTAAAATTTATTCCTTTTTTCATATATTTCTTTTTAGCATTTTCAGAATTTACAGCAGCTATAATATTTGGTGATTTTGGTTCTTTTCCAGTTGCAAAACCACCAATTGTTATAATATCTTTAACCCCAAATTCCTTTGCTAAATCAAGCGTCGCACCGCAAATTTCATAATGACCTTGCGGTGAAACACTCTGACTATCTCCGGTCATTATTATAAAGTCCCGGTCTTTCCCTTTCACATAATAAAAATCTATTGTTAATAAATGGGAAACTGCATTTTTGTCAAGTATAACAAGTGGCAGAAAGTGTGGTGAATAGAGCTCTGCAAATTTTTTTGCCTTTAATCGTGAAATAATATATCCTGCACATACTCGCCCAATATTTCCAATGCCCGGAAGACCTTCTATTAATATAGGGCGTCTTAGCTTTGGCCTATTTAATATCTTTATTTTTGTCTTGTGCATGAGATAATCACCTATAATAAATTAGTTTTTTGATTTAAATATATTTAAAATCAGCAAAGCTGATTTTAACATATCTAAAAGACTAAAAGATCTTAACATATCCTTGATGCCTTAACTAATAACCTCAGAATGCTTAATGTGGTGCATTGTTAATTTGGCTTTCTGTCTCCATTTTCCATATTTATCTAATAACGAAAATTTTGGCGGATGCGCGCTTACTGTTTTAACCCCACATTCTGGACATATATCTCTAAGAGAGTAAGCACCACACCTTGGGCATTTTTTAAGAAGCATATTTTATCACTCTAATCCAATTCGCTCAAATGCGACGATTGCCTTCTTTTTCTCTCCAAATACCCTCACACTTTCCAACATGTTTTGAAATTCTTGCTCTCCCTTTTTTGGATTTTTTGTTTTAAATTTTATAAGATAATCCGGAGAAGATATGTATGAAACATCAAGCCCAAGTGATTCTGCTTTCATAAGTATTTTTTTGATAATATCAACACCATTCGGTTCATAACTCCTAACACTTAAATTTGCCTTAAATTCAAACTCCTTTTGTTTTACATTTTTTGCTGCTATTTCTGCTATGAGCTTTTCCCACTTTTCTGGTATCCCTATTTGTGAGAGTATGGCTGGCTTTTTTACACTTTTTTCAAAAGCTACAGAAAGAGAACCAAATTTATCCTTCAGTTTAGCTTCTACCTCTCTTAATTCGCTATCTTTCGCGCCTATTTTTTTCTTGGCTATCTCGAGCATTTTTTTTGCGCGTTCATCTAGTTTTTCTTCTTTTATCTTATTGAACGCCTGCCGTGTACTTACCCGTTTTATTGATAATGAAACATGGCCTTTTTTTTCATCTACATGCAAAACTTTCATAATAACTGTCTGGCCTTTTTTTACATGTCTTCGGATATCTCTTATCCAGCCCCTGGCCACTTCTGATATATGAACCATGCCATCTGTGTCATAATCCTTTAACTTAACAAAAACAGAATACGGGTTAATAAAAGTTACTTTTCCTATAACTATTTCGCCTTCTTCTGGATATTTCTTTTTCATCATACCACTCTTTCCTATAATCTTTGCCAGTCGCCGTCGAGCATTTAATTTAATTGGTTATATGCAAATGGGCAGGACCAATCTAATCTAAAACCTCAAGGATTGTCGTTTTTATTTTTGATTTTCCGCCCGTACTTTCTAAAATTTTTTCTCCACAAACCAGACAATTAACAGGACGGCTGGCTTTATTAAAAACTATCTGCTCATTCTTGCATTTTTTACATTTCAATTTCAGGAATTTACTATTTGTGTCCATAGCAACCACTTATATAATCTAGTCTTAATTTATAAATAACAAAAGACTTTTAAAGATATGTAACATCCTTTGTATATGGTATTTGCCATGTGGGTTAATTTTAAATATCATAACATTTTAAATGTAATCCAATATTGTTATAGATCATTATAAATGATATATAAATTATAAAGAGGTGTTATACATGGCCGATGAAAAAGTTGAAAAAACTTTAGAAGCTATTGAAATAGCTCGTGAAACAGGAAAAATAAAAAAGGGTATTAACGAAACTACGAAATCAATAGAACGCGGACAGGCAAAGCTAGTGATCATTGCAAAAGATGTTGACCCACCGGAAATTACGATGCATATCAAACCACTATGTGAAGAAAAAAAGATAAAGTTAGTGGAAGTTCCAAGCAAAAATGAGCTTGGAAGAGCTGCTGGTCTTTATGTGAACTGCTCTGCAGTTGCCATAGACGAACCTGGCGATGCTAAAAAGATAATAGAATCATTATAAAAGTGATATCATGACTGAAGGAACACCGGCTGAAGTTGTACAAATTTTGAAAAGAAGTGGACCTAAAGGTATAATTAGTGTAAGGTGCAAAGTTTTGTCTGGCAAAGATGTCGGAAAAGTGCTTATAAGAAACGTCATCGGTCCTGTTAAAAAGAATGATATATTAATGCTTATAGAAACAGAAATGGAATCGGCCGGTTCTTTTGGAAGGAAAAGATAAACTGAATAATTCAAAATAAATAAAAGGGTTGATAAGAATGGTTAATTGCTCTTTTTGTGGAAAAAAAATAGAACGCGGTAGTGGAAAAATGGTAGTTAAAAATAGCGGAAAAATTTTTTATTTTTGCTCTTCTAAATGTGAAAAAAATCTTCTGAAATTAAAAAGAGCGCCAAAAAAGCTTTCTTAGATTATTTTCTTAAATTTTGGGGATATAATATTTTTATGAATGATAAAAAACTTATTGAATTCACGCTATTCTGTATAATAATATTCACTTTATTTGGTGTAGGGTTTCTTCTAAATAGGTTTATAGAGATATATCCTTTTTCTTTTATAGTTGTTCCATGGCTTCTTTGCTTTGTATTTTTAAGAACATATTCAGTTGATGTTGCAAAATTATCTTATCTGATAGCTATATTTGTATCAATT
>JAGGVU010000006.1 GCA_021157845.1 Candidatus Aenigmatarchaeota archaeon | reverse complement strand
TTATTTTGTTGGTGTCTTCGGGCATCAACTTTCAAGCTTTGATTTGGTCAGAAATCTGATTGGAGAGCAACTTGGTTTCAGGTCTTCGGGCCTGATTCGATGACCCTTCGGGGTTATTGATGCTGTTGTCTTCGGATTTCAGCATTCAAGCTTTGATCCAATCAGGTTCAATTTTTTATTGTTCTAAATCATTGCTTCCTAAATGTGATTATGCTCGGTGAGTTTAGAATCCACTAGCATACGCCGCATATGGTTTTGGCTAAAGAGATATGTTTGGCCAAATGGACGTTGAAAAGCTTTTCAGATACTTAAATTGCGAAACAATTTAACATATCTAAAAATCTTTGATTTTTGAACGTATAAATGCGACATCATTTCAAACCCAAACATTTCTTTTTATTAATTGTAAAGTATAGAAGCTGATTGCTAAAGATTAAATATACTTAAATATTTTTCTATTCTAATTTCTGTTGAGTTCGTATGTTAATCACGGTAACAAAATCTCTTTGTCCTGTATGTAAGCGAGTTATTGATGCTTCAGTAGTAGAGGAAAATGGGCAGGTGCTGATAAAGAAAGATTGTCCGGAACACGGACATTTTGAAGATGTTTACTGGTCAAGTGTTGAGGAATATAAAAGGTTTATGAAATATCAGATACCCGGCGACCCTATAGAAAACCCACAAACCAAGAGAGATAAAGGATGCCCATTTGATTGTGGATTATGCAATGAGCATAAAACTCGTACAATTCTTGCCAATATTGACATAACAAATGATTGTAATCTTCGTTGTCCAATTTGTTTTGCAAATGCAGCTGCTTCTGGCTATCTTTTTGAACCAACTATGGATCAGATAAAAAAAATGTTCCAGCTTTTAAGAGATCAAAAGCCAGCTCCGGTTGATGCTATTCAGCTTGCCGGTGGTGAGCCAACTGTCAGAAAAGAAGTTTTTGAAATTATAAAATTAGCAAAGGACATGGGCTTTCACTGGGTTATGATGGCCTCTAACGGAATTAAAATAGCTGAGAGTGAAGAATTTACGAAAAAGCTGAAAGAGGCTGGACTGTCTTCTGTTTACCTGCAGTTTGATGGCATGACACCAGAACCATATATTAAGGCAAGGGGAAAAAATTTATTAGATGTAAAGATGAGGGCTTTGGATAATCTTGCAAAATATAAAATAGACACCTGTTTGGTTCCAACTGTTGTCAAAGGGATGAATGATGACCAGTTGGGCGATATAATCAAGTTTGGTATGAAGCACGATGCTGTGCGCGTTGTTAATTTTCAGCCGGTCTCTTTCACAGGTCGCATATCTACAGCTGAGTTGAAAGAGCAGCGGATAACAATACCTGATTTAATGAGATTGGTTGAAGAGCAAACAGATGGTGCTATAATGGCAAAGGACTGGTTGCCAATACCTGCCATAGCTCCACTGGAAAGGATTGTAGAGGTAGTTACAAAGCGGCGGGTTCCAAAATCATCTACACATGTCCATTGTGGTGCAGGTGTGTATGTTTTCAGAAAAGGAGATTCGTTTATACCGTTAAATCAGTTTTTTGATGTTGAGGGTGCAAGAGAAGTTATTCTTGAAGAAATCGGAATATTAACACATGAGAATTTTATAAATAAAATGAAGGCACAACCAAGAATACTGAAAAAATTATTTTCTTTGATTGATAAGGAAAAAGCTCCTGACTATTTTGACTGGACACAACTAATTAAAAATATAATATTTAGAAAATCTAAAAAATATTCAGCGCCACAGATAGTTCAGAAAAATGCCTTATTTATAGGGACCATGCATTTTATGGACCCGTTCAACTTTGATACAGCTCGGGTTGAGAGATGTTGTATTCATTATGTCACACCTGATATGCGTATCATACCTTTCTGTGCTTACAATACAAAACACCGAGAAGAGATAGAAAAGAAATTTTCTAAGCCGCTGAAAAAACCAGCACCTGAATATATGGTCAAAGAATGACCGGTTTTTTTTGATTTCTCATAATTTTAGGTTAACTATTTTAGGGACTTTAGTAAAACCTTTAAATACCGTCTTTGTATAATTTATATCAATTAAGATACAATCTGAGAGGTGTTAAAATGAAAAAAATTTTAATCATTTTAGGAATTCTTCTTTTAGCTAGTTCTGCGTTTGCCATAAATGAACATGCACAAATGCATGGTGCTCATCATAACCAGACCAATGATACGTTTGGACTGGAAGATGCGACAAATTTTTCAAAGAACGAAACAGTAGAAAAAGAAGTAAATGATACATCAGACTTAGAGGAAGATGAAAATGAAAGCGTAAATGAAATAACAGGCGTTAGTAAGGGACAACTTAAGAAAAATATAGTAAAGTTTCATCCATATGGTCTAGTAAGGGCAATAAAAGCAATTAAGCAGAATATTAACTATGGTAATGCCAGCAACCAATCAATTCGGGCAAGAACAAGAGTCATAGAGAAATTTAAAGCAAGAATTCAATTACTGAATTGCACAAACTGCACAAAACAAGAAATACGGGAAAGAATGAGAAACAGGACCAGAATTTATGCTGCCAATATAGCTGATATTGCAGAATTAACTGATAACCAAACCATAAAAAAAGAGCTAAAGAATATATCATCTGATTTGAATTTCTCATCCATAGGGCTTATACAAGCGCAGAAAAAGATAGAGCGCAGAAGATTCTTGGTAAGGCTCTTCGTGGGAGGAGACAGAAAAGCTGCCAAGGCAATCAAGCAGCGGACAATACATATCCAGAATAAACTTCAAAGGCTTGAACAACTAAAAGAAAAGGTTCCGGATAATATCCGGCCATTGATAGAAGAGCATATATCAGCACTAAATGAAGAAGTTAACAGATTAGAGAAATTGGCTGATAAAGAAGAAAAATCAAAAGGTCTGCTTGGATGGCTGTTTAGATAAATTTTTTATTTTATTATTTTTCTTCTAATTTTATTGCTCCTACTGGACAAACTTTTTCACATGTTCCGCATTGTATACAGTCATTGGGCCTTACTACATTGGATTTGCCATCCTTAATCTCAAAAACTTTTTTTGGACACGAAGCTACGCAAGCGCTACAGCCAACGCATTTTTCTTTATCAATAACTGGAATTTTCACGAAATCACCTCAGATAACAAAAGAAACTTACAATTGTCTATTTAAATAATTTTCCTCTCTTAGTTCGCAACGTCCAAATAGTCTGAGAAATCCAATTTAAAAATCTATTCAACAGCAGATGCCAAATCAGCTTTAACTGTCTTTAAATTTCTTTAAATTCGTTAATTCTCTCGATACTATATTTTCCAAAGAGATCTCCGGCAATAAAAAACTGATACTTTTCTTCGCCATCGACCTTAATTTTGCCACGTTTCGTCTTAACGCCATAATATATCTTTTCAAAGATTTTTGATGGTTGCCCAAGTCCATACGCCTTCTTATAACATATTTTCATATCCTTCCCGCTTTCAAAATCTTTTATTAAGTTTTCAAGCGACTTAGAATTATTTTCATTCACATCAAATTTTATTTTTTGACTTTCTGTTGTTTTTCCAAATATTTCAGTTGGTTTTGTCAGCATAATAGATAGTTCTACATCTTCCCAATGCTCTTTAAAAAATAACAAAAATCTATACTCACGTCTTATTCTTTTGACGTCTGTAATTTTTCCCTCAAGTTTATATTCTATTTTTTTAACTTTTTTAATAAAAATTACCCCTAGTTATATACAAATAATCAGTTTTCCAATTTTTCAAATGATGTTAAATTTCCGTAAAGCCAATTAAACGCAGAAAACAGATATTTTTCTTTGCCGTCAACTTTAATTACGCCGCAAATCTCTTCACTGCTTTCTTCGGATATTAACAAAGTAGGTAAATTATATTCTATCTTTTTTCCATCTATTTCCAGTTTTTTTCCGCCTATATAATCGCGTAATATATTTTCAAATGCAATGGAAGTTTTATGTTCTTTGGCTTTAAGATTTATTTCTTCATTTCCAGCGATTATTTTCAAATATTCGACATCGCGATGGCGAAGCCAACCCTCTCTTTTTGTTATTTTCTCAATATTATCAATTTTCGCTTTTAGTTCTGTGATTTTCGGCATACTATAGCACCAATTATTTCTAAGATCTATAACTAAGTTCAATTTTATTTCTTAAACCAGTGCAGTAGTCTTTTATAAGCGACTGCTCGCTAACCAATACAAAAACTATGGCATTTATTATATCATTCATTTTATTACCTCCACATTACTACCTATTAATAATATAGAAAATCTTTTTAAATATTCTTAAACAGGGCCATACCAAACGCAAATTAATATAAACGAGTTCCTTTAAGATATAGTTATGGCACTTAAGCGTTCCATCGGTCTGTTTGAGTCAGTTATGTATGGTGTAGGCCTGATAGTAGGAGCAGGAATATATGTTATTATTGGTCAGGCTGCTGGCCTTGCTGGAAATGCCCTGTGGCTTTCTTTTCTCATAGCATCTTTTGTAGCAATTTTAACAGGTCTCGCATATGCGGAGCTTAGTACGATGTTTCCAAAAGAGGCAGCAGAGTATCATTATGTGAAAAATGCTTTTGATAAGCGATTGGCTTTTCTAGTGGGGTGGATAATTATGTGTACTGATGTTTTTGCAATATCTACCGTCGCCTTAGGATTTGCCAGTTATTTTTCTTTTTTCTTTCCACTTTCTATTCCAATGGTAGCAACTTGTTTGGTCTTGTTTATGGCTTTGGTTAATTTTTCAGGCATACGACAGAGCACTGAATTTAATATAATACTGACAGGGCTTTCTCTACTTGGTTTGATAATAATAATATGCGCAGCGGTTCCGCACTTTGGCTCTGTTAATTATTTTTCAATGTCTAACGGATTTAGAGGTCTGTTTATGTCAGCTGGGCTAGTGTTTTTTGCTTATCTCGGATTTGAAGATATAGTCAACATGGCAGAAGAAACAAAAAATCCTAAAAAAACCATACCAAAAGCGATAATCTTATCAGTTCTCATTACAACAGTCTTATATATCTTGGTGGCAATTTCAGTTGTAAGCCTCGCTTCTCCATCCTCACTTGCAGCATCAGAAGCTCCGCTTGCACTTGCTGTCTCAAAGGTTTTTACCAATGCTGACACGATTCTTGCAATCATAGCATTATGTGCAACAGCCAGTACTGTTCTGATTTTATCAATCGTGGCAAGCAGAATGATTTACGGTATGGCTTCAGAAGGTTCACTGCCACGCCAACTATCTAAAATACACAAAAAAACAAAAACACCGTATTTGGCTATTTTGTTAAATACTATTATTGTTATTATATTTTTAAACTCCAAATCTCTTAGTGTTCTTGCATCTATGACAGATTTTGGTATTATGCTTATGTTTGCTGTTATCAACGCGTCTTTGATATGGCTGCGCTATAAGCAACCTAACAGAAAAAGAGCATTTAAGGTGCCGCTAAACATTGGAAAAATTCCACTGCCTTCTTTGTTTGGCCTGCTATTTTGTTCAGTCATGCTGTTTTCGTTTCCGAGAAATGTTATTAATCTTACCCTTACGATTCTCGCATTTGGCTTCCTAGTCAGTTTCTGGAATGAATAGAGCAGATATAATTATTTATTTCAGCAGCAATATCTGTAAAGAGTATAGGCTCTATACCCTCCTTTTTACAATAATTCACAAGTTCGTCAAACACGCTTTCGATTTTGTTTTCTTCTCCACACTTGTACAATTCCCTGATTTTCCGCATATATTCTGTCATTTCACCTTTTAATCTTCAACTCTTGGCGCGAGAATGAATGAAATTTTAATATTTTTATCTGCGAAAATTAGTCGCATTGGGTAATCTGTTCCAATGCTTATTTCCGCTTCGTCAGCTATTTTTGACGCCTTTATTATCTTTTTCAGATATTCGAGAGAGAACCTAGAGCGCGCATCTTCTACGTAGCCAAATTTTTTTAGTTTTTTCTTTGGCACAACAATATTTACAGAAGTTGAATCTGAAGAAGCTGATATTCTCATCGCAGATTCGTCAATAGAGAAAACCATGGAATCTGCTATAAGGTCAGCGTCATTTATGGCATTATTAATAATAGATGCATCCGTCTTTATAATATTCTTAAACTCCAGCTTAGATACATCGGGTGTTTCATTTCCGCTTAATGATATGGTAGGTATTTGGAATTTTCTTTCAGAGCCATTTTCAAATATTATTTCCAATTTTTGACCATCTGTTTTCAGTTTTAGCTTGTCAGAGCTTCCAGCCCTTTTTAATATTTGCAGAAAGTTTGTCAAATTTAGCCCTATTTCTATATTTTCTGTCAGCTTGTATTTGTCAAAGCATTTTTTACTCATCTCAAAATCTACAACAACAACCACTGCCCTGTCTGCTGCCAATATCTTCAGGCCATCCTCTTTTATCTGTAAAACAGCCTCATCTATTATTTCTGTTATTGGCTCAAGTGCATTTCTCAGCAAGATTGGATTTTTCATTTCAGATTCGAACATAGATGCATCATCTCTTTCCTTTTTTCTCTTTTACCATAAAAAAATATAATATTGAACCAAGTACCCAAAAGAATATCATCAAAAGAATCCATATAAGCTTATCATTTTTTCCTTTGAATTTTCTCTCAGGTCTGCTAAGGCAGTCAACCAGCATCCATAGCCAGAAAACAGATGTTCCTATAATTAAAGCTATCATCAGCGTTGCAAATACAGCCCACACCCTATAATCACCACTTATTTTTCCTCTACTAACTTATATAAGTTCATATTCAGGCCTTTCATGTCCTGTACAATTTCTGCCTGTAGCTCGAATCCGGTTTCTAGTGGCAAAACTCTGGCTATTATTCTCACCGGGCTGCCAATTTCTTTTTCGACATCAGTCACGATTTCTGCTGTATCAGAACCGTCATCTACTATCAGGCTTCCTGCATTTTTTCCAACAACTGTTCCAACAATCGTCACCCGCATGTCAGATTCCGGATTTATATCTTTTATCTTTCTTCTCAAGGCAGGCGCCCGTTTGTATTGTGAAACTTCATCAGCCATGCTAAAACTATTCAAGAAAAATATTTAAAAGAATTTACCTTTTCAGGACTAAATCCCATGCTATTATTACAACACTACAGAATATAATAAGCCATCCTATAAAATTTAGCGGTTCTGGAAACTTGTCTGCTATTTTACTTGCCTGAATCAATGCACCCATAACTGCTGTTACAATCCCGGCTTTCAATGTTTTATTAGCCATGTGTTTATTTTGATATCATTCATATTTATTTGTTGTGGTGTGTTACTTTTAAATATTTTTTAATCATATTTATTTTTTAGTAATAAATAAATTGGGTGTGGTGAAATGGGCACATTAAAAAGATATCATCAGTCAATAGAAATTTTGGAAGATTATGACAAAAAACACGGTACAGACAAACTTGAAAAATTCAATGAAATAAATAAAGAGTTTGATGAATTTTTTCAAAGTGTCAAAAAGAAACAGGCAACGAGATTTGCTATTCATAAATATCCGGCATATAAGAATAAAATAACAGAAGAAATAATACCAAGAGTCCTTCTGAAAATAGACATAGGCAGTTCTAATGGCGAGAAAAGGGAGTTTACTGCTAGGATGACAGAAAAGGAATATTACGATTTATTCCAAAAAGGGTGTACTACCGCTTATTTTTCCGGGATTTTCAGGAAAAGTTATATTAAGGGAGATATAACAATGGATGAAATCATGCACGACGCTATTCCAACGAGCCCTTCATTGAAAAAAGCTGGTGTTTTCACACCACATAAAACATCTCCGTATTGGGATAAAGAAAAAGATTTTCCCGGTGATGATTATCCAAGAGGGTTGCATTATGGTCAAATAACATATTCGAAAACAGAAGAAATCAAAAAAGACAATGGCACGTCATTTAAATCTCTTGAGTTTAGATTCAGAGATGTTAACAAAGAACTTCCTCTAAAGCCCACTTTTTTTATTCAGAATCTTGATTTCGCGAACATTTGTGATCCGAAAAATCCACTCGTAGATCCGTGGGGAAGAGATTCTATTATGCTGGGTTTATCCAGTTTTGAGCCAAAGATAAAAGCTTTTTTCTAGACATCGAGAAATCCATAAAGTTAAATTATTATGATTGGGAATCAGGCAAAAAGTTAACGCATAAATATTTTTCTAGGATTAAGCCTAAAAGAGAAATTACAAATGAAAACTTAAATTCCAAGACTTAACGAAAATCCAAAATGACAGCTATATAGATATTTTTGGCCACGCGGCTTTGGCAATTAGCTTTAACATGTTATCTACTTTAATATCTTAACTATACGGCTTGGCTTTCCTTTTGGCCTTAATAAATAGCTATATCCGCATCTGAAACATCTGACGCTTTTTTCTGCAAGACATTTCTGTGTCCAACCACACTTGGGACATTTAACAATCTTCTTTACGCCTGTCATATTATCATCTAACATATTTGGTCAGCCAAAATATTTTTCAACCCTATTCATTTTTGATAAATTTATGCCAATGAGCTCTGATGTAATTTCAAGCGTCTTTGACATTTTGGCTGAAGATATAAATGTGGCATTATATATTTAAACTAACTCGTAAATTTAATTCGATTTAAATATTTTAAAATCAGTTGAACCCTAAAAAATTAATCATTTAAAATCTTTGTTATTAATTAAATTATTAATTAAAAAGGTGTAGTCATGTTTGAAAAACTCTCACAAGGATTGCGTAAAACTATTGACAAAATAACACGCTTCGCGCTGATAGACAGAAAAGAAGTTGATTCTGTTATAAGAGATATACAGCGCTCTTTGCTTGCTGCAGATGTTGACGTAAAAATTGTTTTTTCCCTTTCAAAACGCATAAGGGAAAAGGCGTTTGAAAAGCTACCACCGGGCATGAGCAGGAGAGAATACCTTATAAAATTAATTTATGACGAACTTGTGAATATCCTCGGAAAAGAACCTGCTAAAGTTGAGTTAAAGCCGTCAAAAATACTTCTCATAGGCCTTTTTGGCTCTGGTAAGACAACAACAGCAGCAAAACTTGCACGGTTTTATCAAAAAAAAGGATTGCGACCCGCAGTCATATGCTGTGATACTTTCAGACCAGCTGCTTATGAACAATTAGAGCAATTATCTAAGAAAATAAATGTTCCGTTTTTCGGAATAAAAGAAGAGAAGGACGGTTCCATAGTTGCAAAAAAGGGATTAGCAGCGATGAGTAAATATGATATAATTATAATTGATTCTGCAGGAAGAGATGCTTTAGATGATGAGCTAGTTGCTGAAATAAAAAAAATTAACAATGTTGCCAATCCAGATGAAAAAATTCTTGTCATACCTGCTGATATTGGCCAGAGTGCGCGGCAACAGGCAAAGGCATTTGAAGAAATTCTGGATATAGATTCTATAATTGTGACGAAGTTGGATTCGACAGCAAGAGCAGGAGGTGCATTGACTGCTTCTTATGAGACAAAGGCAAAGATAAAATTCATAACAGTCGGAGAAAAGCCAGATGATTTGGAATTTTACAACCCAAAGAGGTTTGTATCCCGGATGCTTGGAATGGGTGATATAAAATCACTTTTGGAAAAGGCAGAAGAGGTTACAGACAAAAAATCTGCAAAAAAAATAGCATCGGGCAAATTCGGGCTTGACGATTTTATTAGCCAAATATCTTCTGTGCAAAAGATGGGCTCGTTTAAGCAAATTTTAGATAAGATGGGACTCTCGTCAGTTAAAATACCAACCAAAACATTGGCTGTTCACGAAGACAAAATGAAAAAATGGCGCTATATAAGAGATTCCATGACCCAGGAAGAGCGTGCTGACCCAACTGTTCTGGATTATTCGCGGATAAAAAGGATAGCAAAAGGGTCTGGTTGTACAGAATCAGATGTGCGCGAGCTGATCAGATCTTACAAGCAGTCAAAAAAAATGATTAGGAAGATGAACCCAAAAAGAATGGAAAAACTGGCAAAGCGGGGCGGGTTCGGCAGTTTACTAAGAGGACTTGGAATGGGATGATTTATATTCTTTTGGCTCTGGCCAATCCTTATCTGTGCCCATGATTTTTTTCTTTATCTCTTCAAATTTCTTTTTTATTTCTTTTAACTTTTCATAAGGGCCGAGTTCATTCATGGTTGCTCATAACTAGAATATTTTATTAAATATTTAAGTTCAAAATAGATTATTTTTCTTATGGATAAAGATTCGCTGATAAATGAGCTGATAAAAACAAAACATCTCAAAACACGTGAAGTCATACAAGCTTTCAGAAAAGTTAAACGAGAGAATTTTGTTCCACTTGATTTAAAGCGCTATGCTTATGTAAATGAGCCATTGCCAATAGGATATGGCCAAACGATTTCCCAGCCACTTACTGTTGCTGACATGACAGAAGCTTTAGAGCCGAAGCGTGGACAAAAAATACTTGAGATTGGAACAGGTTCTGGCTATCAGGCTGCTATTCTTGCTGAAATTGTCGGTAAAAAAGGCAAGATTGTCACAATAGAGCAGGTGAAAGAGCTGGCAGATTTTGCCAGTAAAAATCTTAAATATGCAGGTTATGCAAATGTGAAGGTTATTTATGGAGACGGCTCTTTGGGCTATGCTAAAGAGTCGCCATATGAGAGGATAATTGTAACAGCAGCTTCACCAGACGTACCAGAGCCATTGAAGAAGCAGCTTAAAGATGGCGGCATAATGATTATTCCTGTTGGCTACGATGTGCAGGAACTGGTGAAAATAATAAAAAAAGGCGATACCTTTGAAGAACATTTTTTAGGCTGGTATCGTTTTGTTCCGCTGAAAGGAAAACACGGGTTCAAAATTTAATCATTGTTTTTAACCAATCAATATATTCTTTTTCATCAATATCATTTTCAAGCATAGAGAGGGATATGTTTCATGATACTTTTAGTATCTAGTCCACTTGTGGCGGGGATTTCTTGGTATTATTATCCACGCTATTATGTACAACAAAATCCCGGACCCCCAAGCAAGTATTCCAATTACCCAGAGAAGACGAATTATTACTGGATCTACGCTCAAGTACTCTCCAATACCTCCACACACTCCTCCGAGAATCTTGTCTTTTCCTGACCTATATATCCTGCGGATTTTACTTGACCTCGAATTTTTATCAGATTTTTTCATAATAATCCTTTGTCCCGGCCTATTTATTAGTTTTTCGATATCCTTTTTGGCATATTAATCCACCATATTGATTTATTGACGTTGCATATGGAAATATAAATGCGACATCATAACTGAGATTGATAGATTTATTAAAGTTGTCTTATAATTATTTTTGATGAAAATAGCAGTTATTTCAGACACGCACCTTGGTTTTGACTATTCTGGGGAGCGGTCAGACGACTCATTTATAGCTGCTGAAGAGGCCATAGATAAGGCAATAGCTGAAAAAGTTGATTTGATAATTCTACCGGGTGATTTATTTGATTCAAGGGTTCCAAAGCCAGATGTATTTGTCAGGGCAATGAGAATATTTTCAAAGCCACTTGTTTTTGGACATTCAAATGTACGGCTTGTAGAGAATGATAAGTATGTTTCTAAACTTTCGCTTATAGGTATACCGATGATAGCTATTCATGGGACTCACGAAAGGCGCGCAACAGATTTAATGAATCCAATAGAAGCTCTGGAACATGCGGGCATTATGATTCATCTGCATCTGAATCATGTTGTGTTTGAGAAGCACGGAGAAAGAATAGCTATTCATGGCATGTCAGGTGTTCCTGAAAGATATGCCGGTCCTATACTAAAGGACTGGAATCCAAAACCTGTCAAAGATGCGGTAAACATATTAATGTTGCATCAGAGTATAGACCCGTTTATTTATTCTCCTAACGAGCCGCCGACGATAAAACTGGAGGATTTGCCAGACGGGTTTGACTTATATATAGATGGCCATATTCACGAAAGAAAAATTCACGAGTTTGATTTGGCAGGTCATAAGAGAAAATTATTGATATGCGGAAGCACTATACAAACGCAACTAAAAAAGGAAAGCAGAAAAGGGTTTAATATAATTAGCGTAGAAAACGGCAAGATTGGTATAAAATTTATAGAACTTGAAAACCAGCGTGATGTGTATATATTTGACATAAATAATGAAAAAGAGCTGAAACAAACTGAGGAATTTCTCAGGAATTTACCTGCGAAAAAATTAAAACCTGTTGTTAGAATAAAACTAAATAAGAATATTGACGATACAGGACTTAAAACTATACAGGCAGATGCTGTTGTTTCTATAACAAAAAATGTTAAGGAAGAGATGAAAATTAAGAAAATAAATGTTGTTCCGATAGAAGAACTTGGAATAAAGATGCTTGAAGAAAGGGCCGGTCCTTTGGCAGAAGTATTATTTGATATGTTGCTGGAGGGAAAAATAGATGAATCCTTTTCGATGCTTTTTGAAAAATATTCAGAGGAGTCAAAATGATAAAATCTGTTGAGCTAAAGAATTGGCGCTCGCATGGCTATACAAAAATGGAGTTTGATAGTGGCGTTAACCTTTTAGTCGGGAGGATGGGATCTGGCAAGTCATCTGTTATGGATGCGATTTGCTTTTGTTTATTTGGCACATTTCCGGCATTGCAGCAAAGAAAATTACAGCTTGATGACATAATACAGACAAGGCCTAAAGAAAAGGATGACGCAGAGGTTATTGTAACCCTTCTGATTGACAACGAAAACTACGAGATAAAACGTGTAATTCAGAGAGGTAAGGGGACAACAACATCTGAGATAAGAAAGAACGGCTCTTTGTTAGAAGCGCCTCAGTCATCAAAAGTAACAGAAGTTGTCCAAAACCTGCTAAAGATAGATTATGACCTATTTTACAGAGCAATATATTCTGAGCAGAACAATATAGATTATTTTTTAACACTTGCAAAAGGGCAACGAATGAAAAAGATAGACGAACTTTTAAAGATTGACAGGTTTGAAAAGGTCAGAACAAATGCAATAACACTTATTAATCAAATTAAAGTGCGGCGAAAGGAAAAACTTTTAGATATAAAAAGAATGGAAGAGCAGTTTGACGAAGAGAAATTTTTACAGACAAAAAATGAAATTAATGAATTAAAAAAGGATTTGGAGCTTTCCAAAGAAAAAATCATGGCACTTGAGCAAAAAACAGAGCAGGCAACAAAAGAACTAAACTACCTTGAAGAGAAAAGAAACATGCTTGAGGAAAAAACAAGAAAATTTATTCAGGCAAAAACATCTGTTCACGAGCTAGAGGAAATGATTGTTGAGGCAGATATAAAAAAACTTGAGAAGCAGAGAGATGATATAGAGGAGCAATTAAACAAAATAACTGAGAAATTGGATGATATAAAGGCCGAATACGCATCTTTTCAGAAGCAACTGAACGATATTGAAATAGAGAGGGCTTCTAAAAAAGCTAAATTAGAGCAATTGAAAAACAATTACGAGCAGGCGGAAAAGATATCTGCTGAAATTAAAAAGCTGAAAAACTTAATTGCTAGCAGAACTCCTGAGTCGTTTGCAGAAAAGCTAAATTCTTTAAGTCAGTCATTGCATTCTAAACAGGCACTGCTTGAGCAAACAAAGGAAAATTTGGATAAACTGATGTCATCTGATAATAAATGCCCAGTTTGTGGCTCCGAGCTCGTCGAATCTAAAAAAAATACATTAATACAGGAGCGACAAAATCTTATAAACCGGCTGAGGACCGAGCTAAAAAAAATAAAATCTGAATTGGAAAATGCTCAAAGAGAGAAAGATGAAATAGAAAGATTAACGAGTAAACTTAGTTTCTTGGAGGACAAAATAAAATCTTTGGACACGTCAGGTATTGATGAGCTTAAGAAATTATGTGAAATTCTGGATAAGAAATATTCTGATTTGAAAAAGGCTCAGCAAACAATAGAAGAGGAAGAGGAAGCATTTCTGGAAAAGAAAGAAACTTACTCTAAAAATATAGTTAATCTAAAAAATAAGATAGAGCAGGCTCTTGAATCTGAAAAAAGGAAAAAAAGACTGCAGTCTTTAAAAGAGGAAATGAAAATTTTGGAAGAGGAAATCGTATCTATAAAAAAAGAATTTTCAGTTGAACTTCTGCAGAATAAAAGAGAAGAATATGAAGAGCTGATCAGAAGAAAGGAATCTATACAATCTAAAATGAAAAGTACAATGGTCCTGATAGAAGAGAAACAGCTACGCATAGACGAAATTCTAAAACAAAAGAAATCAATAGATGATGCGCGAAAAACCAGTGGTATTATGTTAAAAGTCATTGAAAATTTAGAGCGGTTTATAAAAGCAGTTGAAGAGACGCAAGTAGAATTGCGTGAAAGATTTGTAAAGTCTGTCAATGAAACTATGGATGTTATTTGGTCTGACTTATACCCATATAACGATTTTTCAGCTATCAGAATATCAATCGTCAATCAGGACTATGCGCTGCAACTTAAGAGCAACTCTTTATTTGGTTCAAGATGGGTAGATGTATCATCTGTTTCAGGTGGGGAGAGAAGTTTGGCGGCTTTATGCCTTAGAATAGCGTTCGCTCTTGTTTTAGCAACACAACTAAAATGGCTTGTTCTTGATGAGCCAACTCACAATCTGGACCAGCATGCTGTAGAAACTTTTGCATATGTCCTAAGAGAGAAGGTCACCAATTTTGTCAACCAAATTTTTGTGATAACACACGAGGAAAAACTAGAAGATGCGGCAACTGGTTCTATATACAGATTAGAAAAAGATAAAATAACAAAAATTAAATTAGATTAAACCCGCCTAAAAATAACCTTTTAACTCCAACGCTGTTAATCCATACCGTTCCTTTAGTTCTTTATTTGGGTTGAAAGGATTATATGTTAGCTCAGCTATGCCTATACCTTTCATAAAATCACCTCTTAAACTTGCCTTTGTGTTTTGGGCCTGGATGACCTTTTCCACCCATTTTCTTCCATAATTTATCATTTATTGTTATCTTATGATTCCCATCTGGAAAATAACTGGCAAGTTTCATAGCAAGCTCTGCGAGATATAGTAATTCTTTGCCATTTTCAGGTTCAATTTTGTATGTACCATCAATTGTCATTATCTTCAAATTAGTGTTTTGATTCGGTCTTGCCGCGTTAAATCCTATGTCAACTTTTTTATGCTCTGACAAGACTTCTTTTAGTTCTTCTGCTACACGTTCCGTGGAGCTTTCAATACCCTTATATACAATTTTAGTAATAACATCTGATTTATTAAGCATACTATCCACACCACACAATTGTTATTATTATATAGTAGCACTTATATTTAAAGATTTCTATCTGAATGCATCTAAATCTTTCTTATTGTTTTTTTCCATTTCAGAATAATCAATGCACGCTTTCTCAAGCTCATTTGCTATTGGAGAGTCCTGCACTTTCTTTTGTCTTACTTTGAAACATATTGGCTGGTTTGCAGCCTCTCCGGTAATTATCGCTTCCCCTATGTGAAGGCCGGGCAAACTTTTTAGTACATCTGATGATAATCCCTCGGAGCTTTTTCCAATATGGTCTATATCATAGGGGTTTGTAATTCTTAGTATTATATGTGTGTTGCACTGGCTAAGGGCAGTTGTGGCAAGATGTACTGGCCGCTGGCTTATCAGAGCGAGACATGCTCCAAATTTTCTTCCCTCTCTTGCTATTTTTTCTATTATCCCTTTTGACACCGCATTATATTTTGCAACACGCTCAGGCGCATAATTGTGCGCCTCTTCTATAATTGTCAGGAAAGGAGGTATTTTTCCCTTTTGCCTCGCTTCGAAAAGTTTTTTGCATAGGTAGTAAACAATTATCTGCCTTTTTCTCTGACTCGTGCAATCACTTAAATCTATTACTGACAGTATGCCTTGTTTGCAAATACTGTTAGCAGAAGGGTAATCAGACTTGCCAAAAATGTGCAACGACTTCATCTCATGAATTATATCAAGTAGTACGTACTTTGCAGAACTTCTTACATTATTTTCTATATTTCTCTCCAAATCCTCTAAGTCAAAAACATCATTTTCGCTTTTCATGTCTTTTAGTATCTTATTTAGCTCTCTTTTCTGTGCTGGTGACAAATCAGGCAGAAGGTGGTACAGTGTGGACATAGATATATCTGACAGCCCTATTCGTATGTCAGATGATTTAAAAACTTGGGTTTTGCTTGCGTATTGCTTGTCTGTGTCAAATGCGATATATTCGCCATGCGTGTCAAAAATTATTGGTGCTATCTGGCCTTTTGATTTATCTCGGTCTAAAAGCTCTTCTAAAATAACTTTAATTAAATAACTCTTTCCAGCTCCAGATAATGCAAGAACAGCAAAATGCTTTTGCAAAAGTTTTGTCATGTTTATTTTGACTGGCAGTTCATGCGAATCTATATCACCAAGATAAAGGCCGTTTTCGTCAAACCCGAAAAATTCTTTCAATATCTCTTTATCGCAAAGAGAAACTCTTGCACCGGGCGACGGGCTTGATTTATTTCTTTCTATGCCATTTGCTTTTATTCCAAGGGTTTTTGCCTTTGCTATGACAGATTCCCACTCTTTTGTTGGCATGGCGTTTTTTACTTCTTCAACTATTTCAACGTTTTCAAAATATTTGTTTGAGCGGTATATTTCTTCTATCCGCGATATCACCCACCCAAATTCATTTTTTGTCTGGACAAACTGGCCTTTTTTGACGACTTTCACAGCTGGCTTGTCTATGTTAAATAAGAATTCAGAAGAATTCGGACTTCCTTCGCATGATATAATAGTTCCTATTTCCATAATTGTCACAATTTTACAAATTCTTCCAGTTTATGCAGCGGGGGTTGAGCGATTTTTTTTATAAACAAATCATCTACGTAATAAAACAAACCATCTTTGTGATAATCTGAGAAATCTATTTTCAGGTATTTTCCTTCACCAAGTTCTATAAAATCTTTTGCATATTCATCAGCTATTTTGTTTACCTTTTCCATCCTTTCAGCAGCACGCTTTATACACGAACTATCCTTTTTTTTATTGAGGATGTCCATACAATTTTTATCTTTTCTCAGGCAGTCTGGACCTATATTATCAAAAACAATCCCACCCAAATCAGATACAGTTATTTTAGAACCTATAAGCATAACACTTGCCATGTCTCTAATTGGTTCTTGTGCGTTATTACAAATTCTGAGATTGTAGAGAGAATCTCTTAATTCGCGCAAGTTCATTGTAACTGTTATATTTGTATGTGTCGCATTTGGCAACACGTATCTTGCATCTTCCTGCGGTATCCCCAGTTTGATAAGCTTCTCATATGCTGATTGAATATCAGACATAGTACCTTTATATATAGTGTTTGCTTTTTCATCTTTCTCAATAGATTTAGGCATGACATATCCGAACTGCCCAGCTCCGACCCATCTTTGGGATTTTTGTGTGTACGAAGCTAACCTATGCCTGACTAATTGGTGCGTCAGAGAACGGTCTGTTCTTTCAATATCAAATGTCTGTGACGCATGCTCTAATATAGATACATGCCCACGATCAAGAGCACCTTTCAACATGGCTTTCAGGTCTATTTCTCCCTCAAACTCTTCGTTTATCAGTCTGGACGAGTCACCAGGTGAAACGCTTTCATATGCTGCTCTTGCACATGTTTTTTCCGGCTCAGGTGTGTAGTTTTTTAGGATGATCCGCATAATAATCACGGATTATTAATTTGCATGTAAATATAAAAACCTATTTGTTAAAATTATATTTAAATAACGTTAAACGTTATTTAACATATCTAATTTAGTTTTGCTAAATTAGATACATAATAAATGGGATAAATGCCTCAGTAGCTCAGTTGGCCCTTTTCGCTTCGCGAACAAAAAAAAGCGCCAGCGGAAAGCAGTCAGGGAAATTGGCAGAGCGTTACCTTGGTAACAAGCATTTTACGCTTCGCGTAAAATCTTTAGCAAAAACAAAAAGGGGAACCACAGGTTGTCCCTTGGAAAGGTAAAGGTCGCGAGTTCAACTCTCGCCTGGGGCTTTGAATTAACAAATGATGCCGCATTTATATATTCAAAAAGCAAATCTTTTCAACATCTATTGACAAAAGATATTCCTTCAGCCAAAACAATATGCGGCGATGCCGGTGAGTCCTTTATTTCAATCAACTTCTCATCGAGCATAAAATATACCCATGCCCCAAAAAGTAACATTTATATACAGACAAAAACATATTTTATTATAGTTTAAATGGTAGGTGGCTTTGATGGTTGGAATGAAAAAATATTTATTATTCTGCATTTTCGTTGCTATGTTTGTCAGTATTGCTTTTGCTGATTTTTCAGTCAACGTAACGCCAAATGTTCTGGAGGTTGAAAAAGGCAGCCAGGGTGTATTTAATATACTCATAACTACAGACGAGGCAGGACGTTTTTCCATAACAATAGATGGCTGGAAAACATGGTTCACCCTTGAAAATTATGCTCCAAATGTTCTCAATTCAAAAACAGTAAAACTTTACATATCTCCTGGGAAAGACGTTGATGCCAAGGTTTATCAGATAAAGATAAATGTAGAGACAGCAGGAGAAGAAAAGAAGACAATTGAAAGATTAATTAAGGTAAAAAATAAATATGACGTAACAATTGACACCATAAAAGTAGAGGGCGAGGCAAAGCCTTTGGGAACTATTAAGCTAACATTTGGTGTAAAAAACGAAGGAACAATTCCTTTAAAAAACCTAAAACTCTTCTCAAAGGTATATGGAAAGACAACATTATCATCATTTGAATATAAGATTGATGAATTAAAGGCAGGTGAAGAAAAAATATTTGAAAAGGAAATTAGCTTGCCTGAAAACATATATGCTGGTGCATATATAGTTGCAGCAACTTTAAGCAAGGGATTGGTCGGGATAGAAGAGAAGCGAGCATCCTTTACTGTTGAAGCATTACCAATTGTGAAAATAGAAAAAGAGCAGACGCGCCTTCTTTTTGGTTTGGATAAAAAAATAATCGTAAAAAACTATGGTAATGAAGAGGCAAAAAATATAAGGGTAACAGAGCCAATACATGGCATAAGTAAAAATTTCTATTTTGGTAATGGACAAATAGAAGGCAACGAAGTTATATGGGTTATAAATACATTGGCGCCGGGCGAAGAAAAAATTCTCAACTATCAAATAAATTATTTTGGTCTGATTGCATTGATAATTGTTTTCATATTTCTTATATGGTTTTATTTTAATCGGATAAAAATTTTAAAAATCAGAAAATTCATAATGCAAAAAAAGAGCATACGTTTAGGGGCTGAGTTTACAGTTGGTTTGGAAATTAAAAACAATTCCGGGGCTGTTGCATCTGGCGTTATTATAGAGGATTTTGTTCCAAGCATATTTTCATTAGTAGTAGAGAAAGGTCCAAAGCCTGTTGTCAAAAAGCATGAAGCCGGTGCAAGACTAGTATGGAAGCTAAGGAAATTTGAGCCTGGCGAGATTCGTCTTTTATCTTACAAATTAAAATCAGTTGTTGGTGTTGAGGGTGAAATAAAGTTGCCGCGTGCTTCTATTTCACACAAAAAAGCTGGTCATTCACTGAAAACTTATTCAAGCAGGCCAAAAATAGGGTTGTAAACAAAATAATGTGTGAAAGGGAATAAAAAAATCTTTTTAAGTTTTCTTTCTTTAGTATTTGTTTAGTATTAATCCCGCGATAGCTCAATCACAACCCTTTAAGAACATTGGCAAAAGCCATTAATGGGTTTGGAGAATTGGCAGAGCGTTCGGCTGTAGCGTGTATTGCTTTGCCATACACGATTCCAGCAATCGCTCAGAGACCGAAAGGTTGTGAGTTCAACTCAACCTTTTCTCTTTAAAAAGAGAAAATCTTGAATGGAAAAGAGAAAAGTTGTGAAAATCTCACTCGCGGGATTTTTTTTTAATTATGTAACTACGCATTTTTGTCTAGTTTGTTTTACGATGGCAAACTCCATATTTTTATAAGCAGCAACTGCGTGAGCTTTTACTTAATGTTTTAAGCAAAATATTTGATACAGGTTTCTAATATCTGCAGATATTTCTTGCATCACCACACAAAAACGGGTTCCGAAAGGTTTAAATGTATTTCGGCTTAAATTGTTTACTGATTAGCGACCAAAGCAGAGGGGGTACACCTGTTCCCATTCCGAACACAGAAGTTAAGCCCTCTAGCGATTTGGACAGTACTGACTTTGTCGGGAAATCCAAGACGTTGCTAATCTTTATGCTTATCAGAGGGATATGATGTTTATTGGGATTTTTAGAGTTATTAGTACTTTCCTTTATCTTACCAATTATAGAATTTTTAATAAATTAGTTAGTGCTATAGCCTTTAGATGAGTTTTGATGAAAAAAGAAAATTATTAATAGTTTAAATTTAATTTCATAGGATATGCCCTGGTGGTGTAGTGGACTAGCATGTAGCCCTGTCGACCAGCCTTTTGAAAAGGTTTACCAAAAGCAGAAAGGCTGCGACCCGGGTTCAAATCCAACCCTTTTCTTTTAAAAAAGAAAAGCCTTGGATGGGAAAAGAAAAGGTTGGTGAAAATCCCGGCTAGGGCGCT
The DNA here is from genome assembly GCA_021157845.1 of Candidatus Aenigmatarchaeota archaeon. Taxonomy (GTDB): domain Archaea; phylum Aenigmatarchaeota; class Aenigmatarchaeia; order GW2011-AR5; family JAGGXF01; genus JAGGVU01. Next base: position 49,340 of record JAGGVU010000006.1, on the reverse strand, counting down.
TGGGCCCGTAGCTCAGGCGGATCTTTGACTCAATCGCCAATCAAAGAGATCAAAGCTCTGGAGAAAAGATGCATATTACCTGCGTAATTGTTTCGGGAAATCTGGCTAGAGCACCGGCCTTTTAAGCCGGGTGTCGCGGGAGGCTGCACCGCATTGCTGTAATGCAGCCCGCGAATTCGAATCCCGTCGGGCCCATTTGGTTTAATAACAGTCAAAAGGACGACAAGAAAAGATGATAAATATGTCAACTAGAAAACCGCTTGGTAAAAAAATAAAACTCATAGCATCAAAAACAAAGCGTGCACCAAGATGGGCTGATATTAAGAAATTTGGGCTGAAGCGTGCCAGGGCTAGAAGAATAATGTCATATACCAAAAACTGGCGCAGAGGCAGAAAAAAATTATAGTTAAGGATTTGCTTGGTTTGTAAATGGTAAACTAAGAAAGTTGGCATTTAAAAGGCGATGTTTATATGGCTAAAAAAGAAATAAACATTTTTGAAAATTATTTAGTTCCGAAACATGAGATAATGACAGAAGAAGAAAAGCAACAGCTTCTAAAAAAATTTAATATTTCCCTAAAACAATTGCCACGTATAAAGGAACGTGATCCGGCTGTAAAGGCAATTGGTGCAAAAAAAGGAGATATAATAAAAATAGAAAGGAAATCAGAGACAGCTGGAGTTGCATATTATTACAGAGTTGTTGTCTAATTTAAATCCAATTAATAAATTTATTGACATCATAAAAGAGGTTGTAAAATGTATCAGACACTTTTGAATGCTTTTAAGCGTGATGTAGGGTTTATTTATCACCAAATCAATTCTTTTAACGAGTTTATTGATAAAAGAATTCAGAAAATAATAGATGATATTGGTGAGATAGAGTTAGAAACCCCGGAAATAGGAGAATTTAAGATAAAATTGGGAAAAATAAGGGTTGCAAAACCGGGAATAAAAGAAGCAGACGGTGCGTGGAGAAATATAACACCTATGGAAGCAAGGTTGAGAAATCTAACTTACGCAGCTCCATTGATTCTTGAGATGATACCTGTTCTTAATGGTGTTGAACAGGAGGTTAAAGAGGTAGAAATCGGAAAATTACCAGTTATGGTAAAGTCCAAAATATGCGCTCTTCATGGAAAGACAAAAGAAGAGTTGATAGAGCTTGGTGAAGACCCCCTTGATCCGGGCGGATACTTTATAATAAATGGAACGGAAAGAGTCCTTGTGATAGTTGAGGAAATCGTTGCAAACATACCTATAATAGAAAAGAAAGATGAGACAGAAACAGCAAGGATAAATTCTGAAATTAACGGCTATGTACAAAGGCACCTTGTAAAAAGAAAAAACGGAATCATAGATATTTCATATTCTAATTTAAAAGGTGTTCCACTTGTTGTTGTGCTGCGGGCTCTTGGCTTAGAAACAGATAAGGAAATAATTGATGCTATATCAGACGAAGACGACGAAATGCAGGAGATTTATTTTAACATATATGAATTTTCTGTTGATTCTCAGAAAGAAGCTATAAATTATATTGGGAAAATGCTGAAGATACCGCAGCCGGAATATAGACAGAAAAGAGTTAATGACATGCTTGATAAGTATCTTCTTCCTCATCTTGGTCAAGAAAAAAAGGACAGAAAAAAGAAAGCCATATATCTCGGAAGGGTCGCACATAAGTTGTTGAAACTCGGGCTTGGTAAAATTGAAGAACAAGATATTGACCACTATGCAAACAAAAGGCTTAAATTGAGTGCAGACTTTCTGGAAATTCTGCTAAGATCTATTTTGCTCGGAAAATATGGTCTTGTGGCAAGAATAGCTTATACTTATCAGAAACTGGCTAAAAGAGAAAAATTGCCCTCTATCCAATCAATAGTTGAGGGTGGATATCTGACACAGAGAATTATATCTCATATGGCGACAGGCCAGTGGATTGGTGGAAGAACTGGCATTTGTCAAAGATTGGAAAGGAATAACTACATAAGAACATATGCTCACCTGAGAAATGTCATTTCTCCATTATCATCTGCACAGGAGCATTTTGAGGCAAGAATATTACATCCTACCCAGTGGGGAAGATTATGCGCCGAGGAAACACCAGAAGGTGTAAATATAGGATTAAGAAAATATCTTGCACTTATGTCAGTAATTTCAACTACAGCAGATGAGAAATATATTGAGGAAATAAAATCTATTGTAAACAAATATAATGTTGAAACAGCATCAACTTGTGTATTTCTTGGTGGAGAAATTATAGGAAAAGTAAGCAAAGTAAAAACATTGCTAAACGAGTTGAGAGAAAAAAGAAGAATGGGACTTTTAGACCCATTTATAGGAATAGCATATAATGAGAAGTTTGATGAAATTAATATCAACACAGATGCGGGAAGGCTGGAGAGGCCAGTTTTGGTTCTGGAAAACGGAAAGCCCAGATTGACTGCAAAACACATAGAAAAAATGAAAAAGGGAGAACTTGGATGGAATGACTTAATTAAGCAGGGAATAATTGAATACCTTGATGCCGCTGAAGAAGATAATATGTTGATTGCTATTAAAGAAGAAGATATAACACCAGAGCATACACATCTGGAGATAGACCCATCGCTGATAATTGGCATATCGGCAAATCTTGTCCCATTCGCAGAACATAACAGAGGGGATCGTGTAAACTTTGGTGCAAAGATGAGTGGCCAGGCCCTCGGCATATACGCGACAAATTTCTTTATGCGTGCTGATACGAAGTCAAATATAATGATATATCCACAAACACCGCTTGTAAAAACAAAGGTCACAGATGTCGTAAATCTCGAGACACATGCACAGGGGCAAAATATAGTAATAGCACTTATGAGTTATGAAGGATATAATATGGATGATGGAATTGTAATCAACAAGGCAAGCATAGAGAGAGGGTTTGGAAGGTCAATGTTCTTTAGAACTTACAGCACAATTGAAAAAAGATACTGGGGCATAGAAAAGGATGAAATAAAGATACCTGACAAAGCAGTTAATGGTTATAGAGCAGAAGAATCTTATATAAATTTAGACGAGGATGGCATTATAAATCCGGAAACCACAGTAGATTCTGGCGACGTACTTATAGGTAAAATATCTCCTCTCAGGTTTTTTGGTCCAATGGAGAGCTTTATAATGGAAATAGAGAACAGAAGAGAAACGAGTGAAACTATAAGACATGGAGAGCACGGTATTGTTGATAGTGTTATTATATCTAAAACAGAAGATGGAGATAAGCTTGTTAAAGTTGTTGTAAGAGATTTGAGGGTACCTGAATTGGGAGACAAGTTTGCATCAAGGCATGGTCAGAAAGGTGTTTGCGGACTAATAGTTCCTGAGGAAGAGATGCCATTTACATCTGATGGTATAGTGCCTGATGTAATTTTAAATCCGCATGCAATACCGGGACGTATGACTGTGGGTCAGATATTAGAGGTTATTACAGGAAAAGCAGCAGCAATAAAAGGCGAGTGTTTTGACGCTACGCCCTTTAATAAGCTGAATGAAAAAGAAATCTACGATTTTCTTACAAAGCACGGATTTAGGTTTGATGGTAAAGAAACACTCTATGACGCCATAACAGGAAAAAAGATTAAATCGTCAATATTTGTAGGCCCAATATTTTATCAGAAACTCCATCATATGGTTGCTGATAAGATACAGGCAAGGTCTCGCGGTCCGGTAACTCTTCTAACCAAGCAACCGACAGCAGGAAGGGCAAAAGAAGGAGGTCTCAGATTGGGTGAGATGGAAAAGGATTGTTTGCTAGCATACGGTGCTGCTCTTCTTTTAAAGGAGAGGTTTGATTCAGACAAAGTTACTATACCCATATGTAAAAAGTGTGGGCTAATTGCAATATATGATAAAGTAAAAGGAAAGAAATATTGTCCGGTATGTAAAAAGTCTGATATAGTTGATGTTGATATGTCTTACGCTTTCAAACTTATGACAGATGAGCTAAAAGCTATGTGTATATATCCAAAAATTAATGTTTCGTGATGACTATGGAGATAACTTCAATTGATTTTAAGCTTTTATCACCACAGATGATAAAGAAAATGACAACTGTGCGTATAGATAAAGCTGAGCTATATGATCCGGATGGCTATCCTATAGATGGAGGGTTGAGTGACTTAAGGCTTGGTGTGATAGATCCCGGACTTCGATGTCGGGTATGCGGAGCAACAGCAGGAAATTGCCTTGGCCATTTCGGATATATTGAACTTACCAAACCCATAATACACCCACTTTACGCAAAGAGAATATATCAGCTATTAAAAGTTACATGCAGGAAATGTGGAGCTCTTTTGTATGATAAATCAGATAAAAAAATAAGTTTGAAAAATGTTTACAAAAATCCTCTAAAAGTTTGTCCACAATGCAAAGAAAAGCAAAAAAAGATAACATACCAAAAGCCAACATTATTTAGAGAAGACTCTAAAGAGCTCACAGCCGAAGAAATAAGAGCGCGATTAGAGAAAATAACAGATGAGGATTTGAAACTTTTAAAAATTCGCGGTGGTCGGCCTGAGTGGATGATTCTTACACTACTTCCTGTTCCACCAGTAACCATGAGACCTTCGATAACACTTGAATCTGGTGAAAGGAGCGAAGACGATTTAACTCACAAGCTTGTTGATATTATAAGGATAAATGAGCGTTTAAAAAAGAATCTTGAGTTAGGAGCCCCTGATTTTATAATAGCTGATATATGGGAGCTGCTCCAGTACCATGTTTCTACATTAATGAGCAATGAAATTTCTACTCTGCCGCCAGCAAGGCATAGAAGCGGCCGCCCTCTGAAGACATTGGCCCAGAGGCTCACAAAAAAAGAAGGTCGTTTTAGGGGAAATCTAACAGGAAAGCGTGTTAACTTTTCTGCTAGAACTGTTATATCGCCTGATGCAAAAATATCAATAGATGAGGTTGGCGTTCCAAAATATGTTGCAAAAGAATTGACAGTTCCAGAACGTGTTACAAAAAAGAATATAAAATATTTAAAAGAACTTATATTAAGAGGTCCGGATAATTATCCTGCTGCAAATTATCTCATAAGGTCAGATGGCATTAAGAAAAAAATAACAGAAGAAAACAAGGAAGCTATTGCTGAAGAAGTGACAATTGGTTATATTGTTGAACGTCATTTACAGGATGGAGATATAGTTCTCTTTAACAGGCAACCGTCTTTGCATAAGGTTTCTATAATGGCACATAAGGCCAAGATTTTGCCATATAAAACATTTCGTCTTCATCCATGTACAACAATTCCTTACAATGCAGACTTTGATGGGGATGAAATGAATTTACATGTTCCGCAAACAGAAGAAGCACAAGTTGAGGCAAAGATGCTGCTTGCGGTTAAAGATAATATAAGATCTCCAAGATATGGGCTTCCGCTAATTTCATGCAAACATGACCAGATAACAGGTACTTATTTGCTTACAAGGGAGGGAACGGTCCTTGATAAAAAAGAGGCCGCACATATATTCATGCTTATAGGAAAAGAAAATGAAAATCTAAAAGACTCTTATACTGGTAAGGAAATTTTCAGCGCACTTCTGCCATCTGACTTGAATATAGAATTTAAATCAGCCGGATGCGTAGGTTGTCCACATTGTGAAAAGCATAATTGTCCTTATGACGCTTATGTTGTTATAAAAAACGGAAAGCTTAAGCATGGTGTAATAGACGACAATGCGCTTGGCGAAGGCAAAGGAAAGCTCATAAATATAATAGAAAGAAAATACGGGTCTGATAAAATAAAAGAGTTTTTGAACAATGTTTCAAGGGTTTCTATTTATTATGTCACGCATCACGGGTTTACGATATCTATCAGCGACCAGATGGTCAATAAAAATATAACAACAATCAAAGAAAAAAAGATTAGCGAGACCAGGAAAAATGTGGACCACCTTATAAAATCCTATAAGAGCGGCAGGTTAAAGCCTTTGCCCGGATTTGATGAGAAAGGTTCCTTGGAATTACTTATACAGAGCGAAGCTGGAAAACTTATGAATAGTATGAGCAAACTTATCAAAACTAAAATTAAGGAGAATAGTGCAGTAATTATGGCGAAAACAGGTGCACGTGGAAGTTATGTTAATTTGACTCAAACCAGTGTATTGGTTGGGCAAAAGGCTATTGCTGGAAAGAGAATATTCCGGGGATTTAGAAACAGAACAACCTCACATTTTAAGAAAGGAGTTTTAGACCTTAAATCGCATGGATTTGTTTTTAACTGTTATAAAGACGGTCTTGACCCATTTGAGTTTTTCTTTGATGCCATGAATTCACGGGAGAACTTAATGGATAAATCATTGCAAACGCGTCATTCAGGATATCTGGAAAGAAGACTTGTTAATGCTCTGCAGGACTTAAAAGTGGAGTACGATGGCACAGTCAGGGATAGCTCTGGAAGAATAATACAGTTTGTAGCTGGTGAAGACGGTATGGACGTTGGTAAGTCAGATAATGGGGAAATAAATTTTAATCTTATTATATGAGGGAATTAATATGGAAATGAATCAAAAGCTAAAAGAAAAATTTGAGGAATTTTGTAAGTCTCATAATTTAACTGGCCAGAAAAAAGCCCAACTTAAGAAAAAACTAATGCAAATACTAAAAAAGGTTGCTGTTGAGCCCGGAACAGCTATAGGTGTCCTTAGTGCACAAAGCATTTCTGAGCCTGCTACCCAGATGACTATGCGTTCTTATACTTTGGCATCCCAAACAACAGCCTTGGCAAAAGTTACACACGGGCTGCCGCGAATGATTGAAATATTTGATGCGAGAAAAACATTTGAGCGCAGTATGATTATTTATTTGAAGCCAAAATATAATAATAAAAATTACGCCAAAAAATTTGCAGAAAAGATAAAGGAGAAAAAAGTTAAAGATAGTTTAGCATCTTCTTCCATTGATCTTTTAAATATGCAGCTGGAATTTATATTCGCAGAAAAGATAAACTTTGACACATTTAAGGAAATTGTAAAAAATTATATGAAAGATGGAAAAATCACGCGAAAGGGCCAAACTGTATATATAAAACCAGATGATGCAGAAATAAAAAACTTGAGATCACTTAAATTTAAGCTTCTTGACGCGAAAGTCGGGGGAATAAAAAATATACTCAGCGTTGCTGTGAAGAAAGAAAAAAATGATTGGATAATAACTGCCGAGGGCTCAAACTTAAAAGCTATTCTCGAATTAGAGGAAGTTGATGTAAACCGAACAAAAACAAACGATATATATGAGGTTGAATCTGTTCTTGGTATTGAGGCTGCGAGAAATCTTATACTTGAGCAGGCCAGGGAAACTCTGAGAGACCAGGGATTATCAGTTGACATAAGGCATCTGCTGTTAATTGCTGATACAATGACATTCGATGGGAAGGTAAGTTCTATTGGGAGGTATGGCGTTGCCGGTCATAAAGCTTCTGTTTTGGCGAGAGCAAATTTTGAAGAAACTGTAAAACATCTTGTAAACGCCAGTTTTAGAGGTGAAAGGGACAACTTGAACAGTACAATAGAAAATGTTATGATTGGAAAGGTAGCTCCTGTTGGCACAGGGTTTGTAAAACTTGTTATAGACGCAGATAAATTAAAAGGTAAAAAATAATTTCCAATGTTTTTAAATATTTAACATCCGCATGAATATCAATGGTGTCGTAATATGGAAAAATTCATAATAGGATTCAAAGAGGTAAAAAAGGCATTAAAGAACGGGCTTTTAGAGCGTGTATTAGTAGCTGATAATGCTCCGTCATTTATTAAAAACGAGTTTAAGGATGCTGAAAAGTTTAAGGGCGATAGTATAAAGCTTGGCACATATGTTGGAAAGCCGTTCCCAGTAGCTGTTGTTGGTGTAACTAAGAAAGTGATGGAATGAAGATAAAATTAGACTATCAAACTATTAAACAAATTGATGTTATTCAAAAATTTTCAGGAACAGACATCATAGATTGTATAAATACATCATCTACAATATATTTTGTCGTTGCTCAGGGGCAATATGGTAAAATTGTCGGAAAGAAGGGAGCAAAAATAAAGGCAGCTGAAAAGTTATTTAAAAAGAAAATAAAAATATTTGAATACGACAGTAATATCAAATCTTTTATCAAAAATATAATTCCATCTGCCAAAGATATCATAATTAAAGACAAAAAAATTTTTGTCCATGTGCATAAAAAGGACCGAGCAAAGGCAATTGGTTCACATGGAGAAAATGTAAAAACAATTAAAACGTTTATGCAAAGAATATTTGGAATGGAAGATTTAAAAGTTTTGTAATTATATTCAATGAGCTGTATACCAGAAAAAGTTCACCAGATGGTCCGTATAAAAGCTGTACGCGATATCATATGATGTATTAACATTATTGAGATAAGTTCGGTATCATATATGTGTGATACTTTAATCAAATCTAATGTGATATAAATGGCAGGAGAGTTCGCCGCCCGCAAGTTGCACAAAAAAAGAAAAAAAATGCGATGGAAAAAAACTAGCTATAGGAATAGGGTTTTGGGTCTGAAAAAAAAGAAAGACCCGTTTGAAGGTGCTCAACAGGCAAAAGGTATAGTGCTTGAAAAGAGGCAAGTTGAGCAAAAACAGCCTCATTCTGGCCTTATAAAAGCAGTTCGTGTCCGACTCATCAAAAACGGAAAGCAAATAACTGCATTTGTCCCAAAAACTAATGCAATCAAGCATATAAATGAGCATGATCAGGTGCTTTTAGAGGGCATTGGCGGAAGCCAGGGCGGAGCAGTAGGCTCTATGTGGGGCATAAAGTGGAAAGTTATAAAGGTTAATGGCGTGTCTTTGGAAGAAGTGAGAAAAGGAAAGAAGCAAAAACCTACACGGTGATAAAATGAAAAAAACTACAAAATCAACAAAGAAAGCGGTTAAGGAGAAGCCTAAGGAAAAAAAAGTTATTGTTAAACCTAAAAAAGAAGTTGTCAGAAAAAATATTTCCCCTTTGGACACCTTAAAATTATTTGGAAGATGGGACAGCAATATAGAAGTTAGAGATTTGGGGCTTAAGAAATATCTAGGCCTGAAAGCAAGGATCATTCCGCGTTCTGGAGGAAGATACCAAAGAAAGCAATTCTATAAATCAAAGATGCATATTGTTGAAAGGCTTGTTTTAAAGATGATGGTCGCTGGGCATTCTGGCAAGAAGCATAAAATAAGTTCTGGGAGGAACACAGAATCATTTTTAAAAAATCTCTCCACAGTTGAAAAATCATTTGAAATTATAGAAAAAAAGACAAAGAAAAATCCGATTGAAGTATTTGTACGCGCCTTAGAAAATGCTGCGATAAGGGAAGAAACAACATCTTTTCAGGTTGGTGGTATAATAGCAAGAAAGGCAGTTATAACATCACCACAAAGAAGAATAGATAAGGCACTAAGATATATTGTCCAAGGAACTTACCAAAAGTGTTACGGGAAAAAAAGCAACGTTGCAGATGTTTTGGCCAATGAAATAATAGCAGCTTACAATAATTCTCCTGATTCTTTGGCTATAAGAGAAAAAGAGCGAATAGAAAGGGAAGCTGCCAGTGCCAGATAAGCAATATTCAAATTTTTCTGTTAATCCGTCCGTTTTAATAGAGGATTGGTGAACTTACGCAACGATCTTATTATTTTATCTCTTTTTTCATCTATCTCTTCTTGTATAATTGTTCCTAGCCTTTCAACCCCAGTTTCTATATCTTCCAAACTTGGATAAGAAAAGTTCAATCTCATCCCATGTGTATTTTTGCCCAATGGGTCAAATCCTTTACTGTCAACATAGGCAATATTATTATTAATCGCTTTTTTTAACATTTTTTCTGTATTTATGTAATCTGGAACTTTGAGCCAGATAAACATTCCACCAGTTGGATGATTGTATTTAACTTCTTCAGGCATATATTTTTCTAGTGCTTCAATCATAGCATCTCTTTTTTTCTTATAAAGTTTTCTTGTTTTATTCAGGTTTTTCTCAAATTCATCGCTTATAAGATAATCGGCTGCTATATATTGTGCAAAAACATTTGTGCACAAGTCGGTTCCTTGTTTAATTAATATTAATTTTTCTATCAGTTCCTTGTCTCCTATAGCCCAGCCCAATCTGAAGCCTGGAGCAAGTATTTTTGATACTGTTGATAAATAAAGCACGTTTCCATTTTTGTCCATACTTTTTATAGGTGGAATTTCGTCTCCTTCAAATCTAAGTTCAGAATACGGGTCATCTTCTATTATTGGTATTTGGTAATTTTCTGATATTTCCAGCAAATGCTTTCTCCTGTCTTTGGACATGGTTACTCCTGATGGGTTTTGGAATGTCGGAATTACATATATAGATTTAGGCATTTTCTTTTTATTATATTTCTTCATTTTTTCTTCTAGTTGTTCTACAATCATGCCATCATTGTCTATCTGGACTGTTTCATATCTTGGGCCAATAAGTTTTAACGCCTGCAATTCTCCAAGATATGTTGGAGTTTCTGTTATAATTTTATCTCCCTCATTTAGTAAAGCAATACCGCTTATGTTCAACAGTTGCTGTGAACCAGATGACACGATTATGTTTTCTTTTTCACATATTATGTTCCGTTTTTTCATTCTTTTTATTATCGCTTCTTTAAAGACATCCTCTCCACTTGTTTTTCCATATTGTAGCATCTTGGTTCCATATTTTTTCATAATCTCTGGAAGTCTTTCTGTGATATAATCTATAGGAAATGTTTCAGGCGATGGCATGCCACCTCCAAAAGAAATCATATCAGGCTTCTCAACTAATTTTAATAATTCTCTTATTCTTGAGCCTGTTAAATTTTCAGCTTTTTCAGAAAATTTCCATTTCATAATTTATTTTGGATAATAAAGAATTAAAGCTTATACCATAAACAGATAATCGCCTAGAAGCATCATCTTAACGCTTTTTCCAGTTCTTCTATCTTTTTGTTCACATATCTTTTATTTCTTTTTTCAACAAGGAAAGAAATTGGTCCAATTGGGATATAGAATTTGTCTTTTTTAAAGTCGTCTAATACTTTTTCATATTCCTCTATCTTTCTTTCTCCTACAACTTTATTTATTTCTTCTTTGCTTTTTCCACCTTGTTTACCACATTTTGCCAACCTATTCCATCGTGTTATGTTCTTTTTCTCAGTCTCAACAATTCTATTTGCAGTCCTTATGCCAATACCTAATGCAGAATACTCATTAATCGCTTTTATTGTATCAATTGTTAGGTAACATCCAAAACCAATCAGCAGCAAGGTTACAAACATATTAATCATCTAATCATATTTCTCCTGAATGTTTAAGTATTTTTCAGGCATTACTTTAATCATGAGAGTAATCCACTATGTGCGAACGTTCGAAAGTATTCACATCCATGCAACTCCCTGTATAGACTGTTTTTATATCCCAGATGAAGATATACTTCTCTATAAAGGGGAAGATACGTTTGGTGGTATCAGATATTCGTTGATAAATGATCCGGTAATCTTAGGAGAAGCGAGAAAAATAGCAAACGGTGAGATACCGCAGGTAAAAAATGTAGAATTCTCTGATATAATAGAACTTGATTATAACAGTAATAAACTGCGAGAACTGGTTGAGAATGCACAATTAAGAAATAAATTGGATAAAAAAGTCAAATCAGGAATAGAAGATATACTGAAAGAACTAGAAAATGTCAGAAAAACCGCAAAAGATATTCAGTCCTGTGAAACGTGATGATAACCTTTTAAATTTTTAGTTTTAATCTTAGTTCTGTCACGGCAAAATCTTTAAAAGAGTGACAGTTTTATAATATGTATTTTGAGACAATTTAGAATTTTAATGGAAAGGTGGTTTAATGGCAAAAAAATCTTTGACAGAACAATTAACAGAACTGATGAAAAAACCAAAACATATAAGGAACATAGGAATAGCTGCTCATATTGATCATGGCAAAACAACGTTAACAGACAATCTGTTGGCCGGAGCAGGCATGCTTTCTGAAGAAATAGCTGGGACAGCATTGTGGACAGATTTTGACAAACAGGAGCAGGAGCGTGGAATAACAATTTACTCTGCTAATGTTTCTATGATTCACCCTTACAAAGATGATCATTATCTTATTAATCTTATAGATACTCCAGGTCATGTTGATTTTGGCGGAGATGTAACAAGAGCCATGCGTGCTGTTGATGGTGTTGTTATTGTTGCCTGTGCTGTTGAGGGTGTAATGCCACAGACAGAAACTGTTATAAGGCAGGCTTTGAAGGAACGGGTAAAACCCGTGCTTTTTATAAACAAGGTTGACAGGCTTATAAAAGAGTTAAAACTTACGCCAGAACAGATGCAGGAAAGGTTTGCAAAAATTATTAAAACAACAAATATGCTTATACAAAAGTATAGTGAAAAACAGTTTGCAAAAGACTGGATAGTCAAAGTAGAGGACGGATCTGTTGCATTCGGCTCTGCCTATAGAAACTGGGCAATTTCTTTTCCTTTTATGAAAGAATATAAAATAACTTTCAAAGATATAGTTGATTATTGCTCGCAAGATAAGGATAAAGAGCTTGCAAAAAAAGCTCCTTTGCATAAAATAGTATTAAATATGGTTATAGAACATTTACCGAATCCGATAGAAGCACAAAAATATAGGATAGAAAAAATTTGGCACGGTGATATTAATTCAGAAGTTGGAAAACAAATGACGTCATGCGACCCGTCCGGGCAGCTATCAATGATTGTGACAAAGGTTGTTCCAGACCCGCATGCTGGTATTGTGGCAACCTGTAGAATATTTTCAGGCACTGCACATAAAGGGCAGATGGTTCATCTTATTGGCCAAGCAAAAGACCAGAGGCTTCAGCAGGTTTCAATTTATAAAGGCGCCCAGCGCATACAAATGGATGAAATACCATCGGGGAATATAATTGGTGTTGTAGGATTAACAGATGCATTTTCTGGCGAAACTGTAACAGAGCAGGGTGCAACATTGCATGCATTTGAATCTATAAAGCACATATTTGAGCCTGTTGTAACAAAGTCTATTGAGCCAAAAAATCCAAAAGACCTTCCAAAGTTGATTAATTTTTTGAGGCAGGTAAGCAGAGAGGATCCGACACTAAAAATAACTATAAATGAAGAAACAGGTGAATATCTTGTTTCTGGGCTTGGTGAACTCCATATAGATGCAAAAATAGAAAGGCCGTTAAGGGAGAGTGGAATTGATGTTACAACATCGCCTCCTATAGTTGTTTACAGAGAGTCTGTTAGAGGTATTAGCAACGAAATAGAAGGAAAGTCGCCAAACAAGCACAACAGGTTTTATATGGTTGTGGAGCCTCTTGAGCGAGAAATTTACGAGGCAATAGCAGACGACAAGATTCCGGAAGGTCGCGTAAAAAGGACAAAAGAGCTGGCGCCTATTTTGCAGGAGTACGGGCTTCCAAAAGAGGAAGCAAAAAAATGCCTAGACATTTATAACAGAAACCTTTTCATAGATGCGACAAAAGGAATTCAATATTTAACAGAAACTATGGAACTTGTTTTAGATGCATTTGAATCTGTTTGCAAGGAAGGGCCTCTTGCGCGAGAGCCATTAAGTGCTGTCAAAGTCAAAATAGTAGATGCTAAGTTGCACGAAGATGCTATTCATCGAGGGCCTGCTCAGGTTTATCCTGCTGTAAGAGAAGCAATAAAAACTGCTATCATAAATGCAGAGCCAACTTTTCTTGAACCTATACAAATTATTAGAGTCGATACACCAGAAGAATTAATGGGAAATGTTATGTCTGAAATTCAGAACAGACGCGGTCAGGTTGAAAATGTTGAAAACGAGCAGGGCGTTGCCATAATACGGGCAAAAATGCCAGTTGCGGAAATGTTCGGATTTGAAGCCTCGTTAAAATCAGCTACAGGTGGCAAAGGATTTTATTCATTAATAGATGTTAAGTTTGAGTTCTTGCCAAAGGTCTTATATGAAAAGGTTAAATCGAATATCCGAAACAGGAAGGGCCTGCGAACAGATGCAGAAATTGCATAGGTTTTTTATTTGTCTGAAACTAGAAATGGCGCGATAAGAAGACGCTAAAATATTTTTCACTCAATAGCAAAAGTTGTTGGCTGATATGATACGAATCTTGATAAAGAGGCTCTAAATCAAATTATATAAATATAGGACATATCAGGGATTATTTTTTCCTTTTATAAACCTTAAAAACGCAGAATGGCCCGCACATGGAACAATATTTTACATTTTCAAGCTGAGGATTTTTTTCACATTCTTCTCTTCTCAATTCAACAAACCTTTTTTTGTCAATCGCATATTTTAGCATTTCATCCCAATTAATTTTTTCTCTTGCTTTCGCCATCTCATTATCTCTCAAAATTGCTTCTTCATATCCTCTGGCAATATCCGCGACATGAGCAGCAATTTTTGTTATTATAACACCGTCTCTTACGTCGTCGATATCTGGCAATCCTACATGTTCTTTAGGTGTTAAATAACAAAGGAAATCTGCTCCTTTCCATGCAGCCAGTGCTCCACCAATCGCACCGGCAATATGGTCATATCCCACAGCAATATCTGTGGGCAACGGCCCTAAAACATAAAATGGTGCACCATTACAGTATTTTTTCTCCAGTTTAACATTTTTTTCAATTTCATTCAATGGTATGTGGCCCGGCCCTTCAATCATCACCTGAACTCCTTTTTTTCTTGCTTTCTGGCCCAATTTTCCTAAAATTTTAAGTTCTTGAATTTGGGCCTTATCAGTTGCATCAGCAAGACAGCCTGGTCTTAACCCATCTCCTAAACTTAAGGTGATATCATATTTTTTGGCGATATCCAAGATTTCGTCAAAATGCTCATACAGGAAATTTTCTTTTTTATGCCTCTCCATCCATGCTAGTAGAAATGATCCGCCTCTGCTAACACAACTCATTACTCTGTTTTTAATTAATGGAAATGCTTTTTCTGTTACTCCTGCGTGAACTGTTGCAAAATCAACACCACTTTTGGCATGTTTTTCAAATACTTTTAAGTAATTATCTATATTCATATCTTCTATTTTTCCAACTTCCGCTGCTGTCTGATATATTGGAACAGTGCCTAATGGAATATTACAATTTTTAATTATTTCTTTTCTTATTTTATCTAAATCTCCACCAGTGCTCAAGTCCATTATTGTGTCAGCACCTGCGTCTGTGGCAACTTTTAATTTCTTTAGTTCTGTTTCTAAATCAGATTTTACTGGAGATGTGCCAATGTTCGCATTAACCTTCACTTTCAGGCCAAGACCAATTCCAATAGGCCTTAAGTTCTTGTGCTTAACATTGGCTGGGATAACAATTTTCCCTTCTGCTACTTTTTTTCTCAAAGAAGAAACATCAATATTTTCATCTCTTGCAACTTGTTCCATTTCTTTTGTTGTTTTTTTGTCTATAGCATTTTGGATTTGTGTCATCATAGACACCATTATTAATTATATGCCATAGACTTAAAAGAATGCCCCCATCGGGAATTTCAGAGCCTTTTCACATAATATTTTTTTACATTGAAGCTTTTTTCTAAAAAGGTTCATTTGAACCCGAGATAAGAGGTTTCTACCAATCCTTTGAATTTTTCCATTGAAGCTTTCTAAAAAGGTTCACCGCAACCTCTCGTGCTATCCATTTTAGATTTTTCCGCTTTTGCACAAGCAGAAAGGGGTTAACTACACTATGGGGGCATAATTAAATATATCAAATAGATAAATTTAAAAATTGTCTTAAATACTTCGCTCAAAAAGAATTTTATTATCTTTGACATCTGGATATTTAGTCAGGCCGATTATATAAAATCCATATTTGATCAGATATGAAAGCATCTCTCTTCTGTTATTTCTTGTTTTTATTTTTATTTTATTATAACCATTCTTTTTGGCCCATTTTTCCTGATAAGACATTAGTGCTTTCATCACGCCCATTCTTCTGAATTTTGGATTTACACCAGCCATCCAGCAGTAGAAAGAGCCATCCTTAAATTTGTCATAACCAACAATATACCCTGCTGGCTGTCCACCTACATAAGCAACGATGACTAATCTCAAAACATTCTTCTCAAAGTATTCTTTCTCATATGGCTCAAATTCTTTTATTGTTCTATTAACCTTCACAACTTCTTCTATAGGAACTTCTTTCACAATTATTTTTTTCCTGCTTGTCATATAATCTTAGTCACCCACGTTATTCCGTAATATCCGGCATATGCAAGGACTAAATACATCAAAAACCGGCCAATCCAGACAGCTAGGAAAAATTTCTTTATATCATATTTCATTGCGCCGCACAAGATTCCAATAATATCTGTCGGCAGAGGCGTTGCTGAAAATATAATTATCACTAAGAAACCGCTGTGTTCTTTCATCCATCTTTTGGCACGTTTGATGTATTTATCACCTCTTTTTATGACCCTTTTACCGCCATATCCAACGCCATATCCAATCAGTTCACCAAAAGCTGCGCCTATTGAGGAAAATAACGCAACCAGGAACGGGTTCATAACAGCGCCCATTGTAAATACACTTAGAAAATTTGGTACAGGAAAGATTATTGAGGCACAGCCAATAAAATTGATTATAATCAGGCTGAGATACCCGGTTGTTTGGAGAATTGGGCCTGTTAAAAATTGAAAAGCCATGAATTCTTATTTAACAAAACATTTTTATAATCATGTGGCTATTCATTTTTATACTTATAACCTATTAAGCTTATTAAATTTAAGACCGTTTAATTAGATAAAATGGTGTTAGAATGTTTACGTATGCTGAATTGGTTAGAGCACTTTGGTTTATACTCCCAGCTTACATTGCAAATGCTTCTCCTCCGCTTTTAAGAGGGAGGCATCCCATTGATTTTAAAAAAAAGTTGAAAAAAGCGCGAATTCTTGGAGACGGGAAGACAATAGAAGGTGCTATTGGTGGAATAGTTTTTGGTTGCTTATGTGGGCTGATTCAGATGTATTTTTTCAGTGATTTTCAGAGCTTTTTTGGCCTAACCCTTATACCGCCAACATACAGCGTAATTTTTCTTTTAAGCAGCGGTGCTGTAGTTGGTGATATAGCTGGCTCATTTCTGAAAAGAAGATTCAGGATTGACCGTGGAAGACCTGCACCATTGCTGGACCAGTTAGATTTTTTGGTAGGAGCACTTGTTTTTGTATCCATTGTCTATAAACTAAGCTCTGTAAACATATTGATTTTAGTTATAATAACTCCAATATTGCACTGGCTTACAAACCTTTTTGCCTATTATTCTCGCATAAAAGACGTTCCATGGTAAGAATAAAAGATTTTCTTCCAATTAACTATTATGATAATAGATACAGATTTGCCAAGAGAAAAATGGTTTGAGCCTTGGAATGTTAGTCAGATAAAGGAAGGCAAAGAAAAAATAGATATAGATAACCCAATACCAAGGAATATTGTAAAAGTCATATCTGAACTAGAGGAAGATGAATTTTTTGTAGTACCAAAAGATTATGAATTTGTTCCAAAGAGTTTTTTAGAAAGAGCTTTAAATAAAATAACACCGGAAAAATGGAAAACCAAGGGAAAGAAAAGGAATGTTAAGGTTCGTGATAAAAATGGGCCGATAAGAAACTATCTGTCCCATTTGGTTAGGAATAATCTAAAGGATTTTGAGAAATCTGAAAAGAGACGGGTTTATTCTATGTTTGGCCATCAATCCAGCTATAAATGTTATGTTGTTAACACACTTTCTTATCTAATAAAAGGAGCAGAATTATACGAATTTTTTAACTCAGATTTAACAGATGAAAAAATCACAATAAACACTTTTAAAGAATGTACACATGAATTCGTTGCAGAAGTTCCTTCAGATTCAGGTGAACGGACTTTTTTGTTAGCAATATTATCCCAGCCAATTATATCATCTGATGCAGAAGCTGGAGGAAACAAAGATGAATATGGGCTGGATATTTATGATTATTCAGTTGATTTTCACGGCCTTTGTCCGTGCGAAAGCTCAAGATATTTCTGGCACATAAACCACAGGCAGAGAAGATACCCATTTGTCAACTGCAAGCATATTGTTGCTGCAGAGCATGAAATTTTTTATCAATCACTTAAAGAGGAAGATAAAAAATTTATTTCTGCGCCAATATTTTTATATCCCACAAAGGAGTGTGTTGACTACGCAGACAAGCTCAGATTTAATGTTTTGAAAACAGGTAAAAGGGGAAAAGAGCCACTGCCAGAGTACAATCAGGAATCGCTTCTCTGGGATTATCTATACTATATTAATAGAATTGAGGCTAAAAATAAAAGGGATTTAGAAGATAGAATGAAAAAAAAGCCATCTGTAGATAGATTATTTAAAATTCCTAAAATTGGAGAAAAGCCCGGTACAGACCTTATAAAAGTTATATGAATGTCAATAAAGTTATATAAATATTTCTTTTACATATTTGTTAACGTGGGGCCATAATCTAACCTGGTAACCCTTTTTGCTAATGCAAAAAGCGTTAACGGAAAAACGAACTAAGCACAAAACCCTTTTTGCTAATGCAAAAAGCGTTAACGGAAAAACGAACTAAGCACAAAACCCTTTTTGCTAACGCGTGAAAAAGCTTAAAGGGATAGATGGATGGCAGGCTCCAGCTGACCCTTTTTAAAAAAAAGCGTCAACGGAAAAACAACAAAAAAAACTATTGACCCTTTTTAAAAAAAAGCGTCAACGGAAAAACAACAAAAAAAACTATTGACCCTTTTTAAAAAAAGCGTCAATCTGACTGGAGCGTTGATGGTCTGACGACCAGATGAAAAAGAAGAAACCTGTTAATGGGGGTTCAAACCCAACCCTTTCGAAAAGAAACTTAATATCAAAGAAAAGGTTGGTGAAAATCCTCCTGGCCCCACTAATTTTTTATTCTCCAGACTTCAATAATTAATCATGTATTTCGCATTCAGGCCGGGCTTTAGTATATATAAAAAGGGAGAAGGCCCTGTATTTATTGTTCCGCACTCTGGTCCAGCGTTGGGCGGTGAGGGGAGAGATGACGGAGCAGATAGGGTAGCTTCTTTCTGTTTTGAAAAGATGAACGGCTCGCTTCTAATTTCTAATATGCCGCGTGACCCATTTTACGGGATAGACCTGAACAGAGATATCCCTCCAAAGCAGGAAGCATTGAGCATGTGGAAAAAAATACAAATGAACCCAAATGCCATATCAAAGGCATATTTGTCAAAATATGCCTGGGTTGCAAAAAGTGATGCTGATTATAATAAAAAAAAGAAAATCTATTCAAACTTTTGGTCCAGCGCTAAGTCAAGTGGCAATATATTTGTAATAATTCATAGAAAGTTTGCACTTCTGAAAAATTATCCAAGCATAATGGATTTTATAACATTTAATGGTATTGGGATAGATAAAAAGGTGCTGAAAAAAATAATAGGCATTGCCAATAAAAAGTATAATCTTTTTTTTAGAAAAATAGCAAAAAACTTTCAACTTGAAATAATAAACAGAGAGCAACAAATTTTATCTTCCCTTGAATTGAAGCAGTCATCTTTGGCTGATGTCAAGAAAAAATATTCATGGATTTTATCAAAAGAGGTAAATATAATAAAAAAGAACGCAGAAAAAAAATATTTTGAAGAAATGCGGTCCAATTTTACAAAAAATAATTTTTTAAGAGCTGTTAAAAATACAATGAAAAACATAGGTAGCCCAAAAATAACAGTTGAGCGCATTTTTTCAGGCTCGGTTTCTTTTGCACCCAAAAGGTTTATTTTAAAGGGAAATCCAATCGTTTTGCAAATCGAGTCAGATGCTTTTATAAACGAATATTATCCTAAAAAAGGAGCAGAGATAATATTATATATTCTCAAGACCATTGATAAATATAAAAAATACAAGACAGCTGGAATGCAAAAGGCGGTGTATGATTTTTTATCATCTTAATCAGAAATTATAAATCTGGGCGGTGTTTGGAAAACTGTATTTTGGAAGTGTATCAGCCTACTGAAACGTTTTAAATCTTATAAAATGCCTATCAGTATGAGTGTTGTTGAGATGAGTTTATGAAAAAGGTTGTCGGCCTTGTCGAGCCGGTTAAAATAATTGGCAAAAATAAATCTATAAGGGTAATGGCCAAGTTTGATACAGGTGCATCTGGAAATTCGATAGACAAAAAATTGGCAACAAGACTGAATCTTACACCAAAATCAGTTGTAAGGATAAAGAATGCATCTGTTCGCAAGCCTAGGAAGCGGCCAGTCGTATCTTTAATTTTGCAAATAGGGAAGAAAAAATTTAAAACCAGGGCTAGTGTAGAGGACAGGCGTAATATGAAATATAAATTTTTAATAGGAAGGCGGATAATACACTCAAATTTCATTATAGATGTTGCGAAATCCCATAAAAGCTATAAGGAAGAGGCATTAAAGTAACAAATGATAAATATGTTAGAAAAAAAATTGTTAATAATTGGTGCAGAAAAGCCGGGTCCTTCGACAGAGATGTTAATAAAAGAGGCAAAAGAAAAATTTTCCAATGTGCTTTATGCACCAGTTAATCAAATAGTTTTGAAGCTCGGAAAAGACTATGTTATGAATTATAATGGTATTGATTTGAAGGACTTTGATTATTGTCTTCCGCGTATAGATGCTTTAAGAGCCCAGTATGGATTTCATGTGATACGCTTTATGGATTTAATAGGCATGAATAAGCCATATTCTGCACAGGCAATCTTAATTGCACATAATAAGTTCTATAGCCTTGAGCAGATGAAAAAGGCAGATGTGCCAGTGCCAGAAACATATATGGTAACTTCAAAGGAGACATCAAAAAAACTTTTAGATAATGTTAAATATCCGGTTATTATTAAATTAGTTGACGGGTTTGGTGGAAGAGGCGTAATGCTGGCTGAAGATAAAGAATCTGCCTTATCTGTTATTGAAACACTAAAACTTATGGATAGACAGATAATTATAGAAGAATTTTTAGAGAGTTCTGGTGAAGATATACGGGCGTTTATTGTTGGTGGAGAAATTGTTGCTGGAATGAAAAGAAAGGCAAAAAAAGGTGACTTCAGGTCAAACTTATTTTCAGGTGGAAAGGCATCGTATTATACGATAACAGGTGAATTAAAAGATATAGCACTAAGAGCAGCAGCAGCATCCAACAGCGATATCATAGCAATAGATATGATAGAAACGAAAGATGGCCCAAAGGTTATAGAGATTAATCTTAATCCTGGCATAAAAGGCATACAAAAGGTTGCACACACAAACATTACGAAACGGATAATAGATTTCATCGCTGACGAAATAGCTTAAGTAATTTTACTTCTATATAGTTATTATTTATTTAAATAAGGGTGATGATGAATTATGGGTATCGAGCAGTTTGAAAAGGAATTAAATCTGATTCAGTCTAGCGCTATCCGGAGATTTACCAAAGAGGCTTTGGACAATGTTGATGAAAAATTTTGGACAGCACCTTCTAGTTCTTCTGGCAACTATCATCCACCAGAGGATAATGTAAAGGGTGGGCTTGTCAATCATGTAAAAAAGGCAGTTGTAGTTGGCCAAGATTATGCACGGAGAGCCCTGTTTTCACAAAAGGAGCTGGATATGTTAATATCTTCCATTTTATTGCATGATACATGTAAGAATGGTATAGAATGGGGAGAAAGAACTAGTTATATACATGGCTTTTTGGCTTATAACTGGCTTGACCAATTTAAGCTGAATAACAGGACAGAAAAAGAAATGATAAAAAATGCTGTTCGGTACCATATGTTTCCATGGTGTTACGTAGTTTCTCCACAGGAAAAAGACTCATATTCAAAAGAAGATATACAGGATAATTTACGAGAATTCCAGAGAGCATCATATCCCAGCAGGATAGAAAAAGCTGTGCAAGAGGCAGATTATTTCTCAAGCCGTGAAAATATATCATTCTTGCCGGATAAGCCAATAATACACCAAAGGCACGACTCTCCATAAGAATGGTTAGAACAAATGCCAGAAAAATGTAATCTTAAAATAAATTTTAAGGCTAGAATAGTTAGCAATTCAGATACTAACTATGGTGAAAAGCACCGCACCAAAAGTGGCAAGAATTATTAAAGGTCCCATAACAGCTAAAAAAGATTTCTCAATAGAAATTTTGTATTGTTTAGATATGCCTATTATTTCAAGTGAGATTGCCATTAATAGACCAACTATTCTGAGATACCAAATATCAGGGATTATTCCTGTAATCAGGGTATAGGCAGCAACCCTGTCAGCTGCATGTATATCATCCTTTTTGCAAAATAGCTTAACAAAAAAGTTTAGCAAAGTCGCATTTATTCCTATTATAACCAAGGTAAAAAATCTAGCAAATATGAAAACCAACAAAAAAGAGGTTAATATTATATTTCCTTGTTTTAAAAATAAAATGAAATTTGTTATAACGATTAACCTTACAATGAAAGTACCAACATCCATCACTTGTTTTTCATTATCTTTATTTACTTCAAAAAAATGAGGAGGGTTTTTAATAAGGGCAATTAACTTAGCTAAAATCTCTTTTTCATTACCAAAACTTAACATTTCTTTTTCAAACTGAAAATCATCCATAATCAGATATTAATCCGTATATATAAATAATTTTTTTCTATTTAGTTGCAATAATAATCTTTAAGAATATGCTCCATTACATATAACTGTCTTAGCAGTCAGGTGGGGTGAAAAAATGCGCTTATGCATTGTTGGTGATGAAAGAAAAACAAAATCAAATATAAAGCTGGTTAATCACGCCAAACGCCTCTTTGACGCTGTTTTATATGTGCCTTATTCGAGAATATGCCTTAAGGAGGAAAAGAAACTGGTTATAACATATAGAGGGCGTAATTTGTCAAGATTTGATATTATTCTTCCAAGAATTCCTAAAAAGAGGTCATTGTTTGCATATTTTTTATTAAAGTCCTTGCCTCTATACAGCCCAATAAAACCGCAATCATTTCTTTTCTGGTCTGACAGATTTTTACAGATGCACTTATTGAGAAAAGAAGGGCTTCCAACACCTGATCTGTATATGGTAGATTCAGCAAAATCAGCGTCTGAAATTATAAAGAGCGGATTGTCTTTTCCCATTACCATGCGCGCTTCTTCTGAGGAGCGGGGCATAATGTTTGCTAATTCAGAAAAAGAGGCCAGAGCCATGCTTGACACATTAAAAACTTTTGATACGCCCATTTACATAGAAGATTATTTTGATTCGGATTATTATCAATTGCTTGTTGTGGAAAATAGGATTATTTCAGCTATTAAGCGCAAGCCGGAAGAAAAGCGGGATATGTTTTTTGGGAATGGAAAAATTTATAGAACAACTGCCCCATCTGATGTAAAAAAACTTGCAATAGACTCAGCAGAGGCGATGAAAACATCTATTGCCTCTGTCAATATAGTGGAAAAACCGAGAAAAATAATAGGTATTGACCTCTGCCCGAATATAGAGACTTTTGTTCCATATACAAAACTAGATATTTACCGCGAGCTGCTGGAATTTGTTTATGAAAGTGAAAAATCAAAAGAAAAACCCATATCAAAATTTTCCAACTTTTTAAGAGAATTGCGTTCATCTGTGAATGATTTGTTCGAATAATTACATTTTTATATTTTTAAATGGTCATTTTAAGTGGTGAATTAGATGTATGATGAAAATGCCTGCATATTTTGCAAGATAGCAAATGGTGAAATGCCAAGCAAAAAAATATATGAAACAGAGTCGTTAGTAGTGATTCTTGATATAAATCCTGCAAATCCCGGGCATTGTTTGGTTGTACCAAAAAAGCATATTGAAACAATTTATGATGCAGATAACAATATTTTGGGGGAAATGATAGTTGCTGCAAAACTGATATCATCGCGTTTAAAAGAGAAGTTAGGATGTGATGGTGTAAATATTCTTCAGAACAATGAGCAAACAGCTGGCCAATTAGTAAAACATATTCATATCCATGTAATTCCACGATACAAGGGAGATAAGGTTGTTATAGGATATCCAAAGATAAACCAAACAGAACAACAGTTGGATGAGATGCAGAAAAGGCTTGCCATTACCAAAGAATCGCCTAAAGAAGAAATTGTCAGCCAAAAGGTTGTTGACGAGAAAGAAGTAGAAAAAACTATTGATAAAGTTGTTAAACCGGATAAACCTAGAGAAAAAATGACCAAAAGAGAACTAAGAAAATGGGGATTAGAAGAAGATTTCTAAGAGCTTCCTAAAAACTTTCTTAGTGCAGGATTCATGTCTTCCATATATTTTGCACTTACCTGCTCATAGAAGTTAAATATAATCATAGCTGTTAGCAAAATACCTGTTCCTGAGCCAAGTGCATTTGTGAAATCAGCAAATGCTGCTATTGCTCCCACAAATAAGGCACCCATGATTGTTAGAGGTAAAATATATCTGCTCAAAACCTTTTCAACAATTCTTGGGTCTCTTCTGAACCCGGGTATCTGCATGCCTATACCCTGAATTTGCGTAGCAACTGAATGCGCATCCATGCCACTTGTTTCCATCCAGAATAACGAGAACAAGCTTGCACCTGCCATCATGAAGGTTAGATAAGTTAGTATTCTTATAATCGACCTGATGTCTGGCATGCCTGCAAAATAATACATACTGATAAATGCCAGAATTATTCCAGCTATGGCAGAAGCTAAAATAATTGTTTTTTGCCTTTGTTTAAAAATAAGAACGGCTGCAAGCAATCCTAAGAAGAATATAATCCCGAATGTCAAGAAAAACACCTGTATGCTTGGTGTATTTCCAGGAGAACTTAAGTAGAATAATAATCCGGAAACAGGTGCATTATTTTCATTAAAACAACCCATTATTCCGCATCTTAACCCTTCTGCTGCTGGCTTTGCTATCATCCCGCCCACGAGTCGTAAATTTGCCAACAAAGCTGCGGTAAGTATAACTGGTATATTGCTTGTATATATGAATTTTAGTGGCCACCTTCTTCCAAGACCTGTAAACGAGCCAAATGCCAATGGTATTTCAACCTTTATGTTTTGTGCATAAACTACTATGCCAAAAACTAGGGCAGTTGCGATAAGCGGCAGTATTGTATAAATTGCCTGATGTGTTAACCCATCACGCAAAAACATGAAAAATCTTGGCACAACCCCAGCTGCGTATCCACCAGCTTCTGCTGCAAATGGGCTGAAAGACCTTACAAATATTCTTCTGGTTACGCCACCTGCTATGAATAAAGATATTCCTGAGCCTATTCCCCATTTTGAGACAGTTTCATCCATTAAAAGTATTAAAAATCCACCGAATGCTATTTGTGCAACTAGAATTATAAACATTGATAACGAATCGTTTGCTGGTGGTATTGCCCTGAACTTAACATATGCAAATGCCTCAAATATACAGAAGAGTATTGCTAATAGTTTCTGTGTTCCCTGAAATGTTGCCCTTCCCTCAGCAGTTTGTAAATTCCATGGTATCATTCCAGAACCAACCAAGAGCTGTAATATAATAGAAGCTGTAACTATAGGCCCAATACCTAATGTGATTAGCGAACCCATTGTGGATGCCATAATTTGCTGAAGAACACCAAAATTGGCAACAGCATTTATATCAACGCCATACAGCTGAACCTGTCCGAGTATAAAGAATATTAAGAGTATGCCGCCTGTCCACATGAGCCTTTGCTTGAATGTTAACCTCTTTGCCGGGCTGGCAACTCCTGGCAGTGAATTTATAATTTTATTATATAGGCCGGTCATTTTTCTTTGCTCCAGTATTATTATGCTCTTGTATTTTAAATATAAATAAAAAAACAATATAACTTTATTTTTATGAAACTTTTTTAAAGGTTTTTTTTATTTTTTAAATAAAAATTTAAAGAAACATGATGCGTTTATGTTTGTTTTTTAACGTCTATTTACAAAAGATATCTTTTTAGCCAAAACTCTATGCAACGTATTCAAATAGCCTTCGGCTATTTGTATATCAAAGCATATAAAATACATATTTTATATGCGTTGTCAAAATATCAAGTATAGTTGAAATCGTGCCAGTGAGCTTACCTGTGCAGGTTTTACCGTAGCTCACTAATCATAAAATTTTATTTACGGTTCTTCTGCCCCATAAAAAGGATATAGAGCCAGCGAAAAGATTTGCAACAACCATGCCAGTCCAAACGCCAGTCAACCCAAACCCTAATTTTATTCCTAAAATGTACGCGAAAGGAAGCTGAAAAATAAATATTCTTAAAATAGTTACTACAAATGAGCTCATTCCTCTGTTCACACCTCTAAACATGGCTGATGTTAACATGGCCAAAGGAATCATAGGACACATAATTGCACTTATTCTTAGAAAGTTAATCAGACCGAGCGTAAGGTGGGTTGCTCCTTTTGAATAAGTGAAGAGGCGGGCGATTTGGGGTGCAAGCACAATAATCAAAGCTGCTACAGCAAGCTCTATTATTACACCAATTTTTACAGCGTATAAATAAGCTGTCTTAAGCTTTTCTTTATTTTTAGCACCAAAAGAAGCACCAGTAACAGCAACAACCCCCATGGCCATCCCCATGAGTGGAATTGTTCCAAACATTATAATTCTCCAACCACTTGTTAAAATGGCGATGCCATCTGTCCCACCTGCTGCGATAACAATCATATTCAACCCAATCATAGCCAAAGACATTGAAAGCTGTGCCAGGGCAGAGGGTATTCCGACCTGTAATATTTCTTTGATGATTTTTTTGCTTGGGCTAAAGTATCGCCATCGCATATCAAGATAAGTATCTGATTTCAAAAATAGCCAGTAAATGAACAAAAAACTTGTGACTACAATAGAAGTTAATGTTGCCCAGGCAGCTCCGACAATTCCCATTTTGAATGTATAAATGAACAGCGGGTCTAAAATTATGTTAAGTCCAGAACCAAGAAGCATGGCATACATGGCCCTTCTGGCATCTCCTTCTCCTCTGAGAATCGCACCACCTATATTTGAAAAAATTAATATGACTGCACCACCAACTAAGATTTTCGCATAATTTGTGGCCATCAGAGCAACATTTTTATTTCTTACCATAGAACTGAAAATTTTTGATAAAAAGGGAAAAATAGGTAAGCTGATAGCAAGTGCTATCATTATACCAATAAGAAGTGTATGAATAGCGATATTGCTTGCATCTTTTTTATTTTTTTCACCAATTCTCCTTGAAATTGCTGAGCTTCCTCCTATTCCTATACCAGATCCTAAAGCCATTACAATCCAGAAAAATGGAAAAAACAATCCAACAGCAGCAAGCGAATCAGCGCCAAGCCCGGCAACCCATATTCCATCAACTAGATTATAAAGTGATTGGGAAAGCATGCCAATCATCATAGGGAATGACATTTTAAGAATTGCCTTTTTCGGGTCTCCCAAAAGGTTCTTAACACCTATTGTCATTCGTTTCATTACATCACTCAACAAATTTTAATAGAATATAATCAATACAGCAAATGTTTAAAACTTATTGGGTCAATGACAGCAGCTGGGATAAGTTTTTGCAGAAGAGTTTGCTAGAAATTATTTAAATGGATTATATCCATTTTTTAACAGATTTTTTATAGGCAGAAAAAGCGGCTCTGGCAGTTCGTTCCAGCTAAACCACTCCCACTTTTCGCACTTGTCAGGCTCTTTCACATCTGGAACACCAGAATCATAGTCAGCAATTATGAATAAGGTTATAAAATGATTTTCTTTGCTAAAGATATCATTTGTATACGGGCCTCTTCTCAGGTTTTTTATTTCAAGCCCGGTTTCTTCCCTGGTTTCCCTTACAGCACATTGTTCCGGCGTTTCACCCATTTCCAGATGCCCGCCAGGAAAGCACCATTCTCCTTGTCCGTGTGCATTTTTCCTAATGCCTAAAAGTACTTTATCGTCTTTTATAATTATTACGCCGACACCTACTTTTGGCCTTTCTTTCATGCTAAATAAATAGAAACAATTCTTTTATCTTTTGCTTCAGGTATTCTTAAATACTTTTTCGTAGTAAAAAAGATATAGTGAATATTATGTCTGAAATTTCAAAAGGACGGATAGATTATCACGACGCAGATTATCAGCAAGTATACAAAGATTATTATAAAATATATTTTCCTGAAAGAACTTGGGAAGAGTGCAAACAATATCTGCGCGACAAAGGATTTAGGCAGGTTTATTCTGAGGTGGCTAACTATGGTGACAGAGAAGAAGAATTAGCATTTTTCACAGACAGCAAACTTTTGCTTTTCGGAGACAGCTATTTTAGTGAGCTTGAAAATAAGCTCTTTCTTAATGCTATGTATGTGTATGGAGAGATAAAACTTTCTCCAATAAGAGGCCGGCTTGGACTTCTTTTTAATAAAAATAAAATATACGACGAACTGTTTGACATTATGTCAGGTTGTTCCTACAAACCTGTTGATATTGAAAAACCGCCTCATGTAGTTGCTTTTAATGATAAAATTATTGATGGACGCTTTTTGTATGACATAATAGAACGCAGGAAAAAAATAGAAGATTCTCCTTATTTTGATTTTTCCGTGCCGTGGAAAAGCCCTGACCACTTCTTATGGTTTTTTTCTGGAAAAGAAGAAATGAGGCCAGAGAGAGACGAAATTATGAGAAGACGAATTAAGGATTTGCCTGATGATGTCAAAGAAATGATTAATTGGAACAATTTATTCAAAAATGAGAAAGGCGATTGAATGGCTGATTTAGTAAATAATTTTTTTGAAACTTGGGCAAGATCCAAAAAAGATGAACTTATTTCCTTATACAGAGATTTGATTAAAATATATATGAAGAGAAAAGATGAAAATATCAAAAACGGCAATTATATGAAAGCATTTGCAGACCTCGAAAGAATAATAGAGGCCAACGAAGAAATCTTATATATATCCGGACTGCCAGATACTGTTGAAGCTATAGCAGAATATTTTGATATGTGAAAAAAAATAAGGTGATTGAATGAGCAAAATACCAGAATATTATGAAGATACGGCAAAATTAATAAAAAGGGGAGAAAATGATTTATCTCCTGAAGAAATGTTAAAATTGATATATACAAAGCAATATCTGATCTTAGATAAAAATCCGCATAACATACTCATCGAAGCAATTGAAACTATAGAAAAAAAAATATTTTACAAACACTTTAAAACTTCCGAAAGAAATGGAAAACGAAATAAAAACAAAAGCTGGGCTATCGTACGAAGATGCAACAAAAATGCTCAATCATTTTTCTGATAAACTGAATGAAATGGTAGATAAAAGTCTCATAAATAAAGAAGATAAAGACCCGCTTACAAGGCAATTTGTAAAGCATCTATCTGACTATGTGGAGGCAGATATTGACAATTATAAAATAGATCAGATTCTAAAGAAATTTGATATAGACACAAATTATTTATTTGATGCACATTTAGAATTACTGAAAAAAGTTGATTTTAATCTTTCCATATATGAAGAAGATGAAGAAGAATTAGATGAAAAATTACTGCAAATTGCCGAATCTGTGTGGGGATCTGACTATGAATCCTCAATAGAAAAATATAAAATAATAGGACAAACAGTTGATCAACTTGTATTTGAAATGGGCTTGATTCTACTGAGAAACTATGATAATTTAAAATATGAACTAAACAAATTTCCGACAAAGAACAGGGAAAAAATATCGGCACTTAATGATGTTTCACATACAATTAATGTCAAACTGAGTGTTTTGATGGATAAATATGATTAAAACTTGATGTTCAATAAGTATGTTTTGAAAAAAAAGATTGATAAATAAAATTTAGTAAAAAATTATGGAAAAAAACAGACCAAGTGCAAATCTTTAAATAAATATTTTTTTCTTTCAACTTAAACATACATTTATAAAGATTTATTCCTTTACAATAATAAGATAATAGTAAATATTAACCCTCTTTAAGTGGCACAAATATGAGGGTATGGGTGTGGTCAAAATTAGTTTAACTTTTTTTAGGAGGTCGTGTACTATGAAAAATAACTCTGTTAGCCTAAGCACCAGAGGTGCTTTTGGTCTGTTTAAAAATTCATTCAAGTTTATGGTTCTGGTTTTCTCATTTGCGCTTTTCCTCGGTAGCTTAAGCTCTGCAGTTTTTGCTGCTACATTAAATGTCTGTCCAACTGGTTGTACATACAGCTCAATACAACAGGCAATAGATGCTGCAACTTCTGGAGATACAATTAATGTTGCTGCCGGGACATATACTGAAGGAATTACAATAATTAATAAAGACTTAACAATTGTTGGAGATGCTTCAAATAAACCAATAATCTACCCAACTGAAGATACTGGCTTAGCCAATGCGATCGGTGCAAATGGTCGAGGATGGTTCCAGATAACTGGAGCAAGTGTTACCTTAAAAAATTTAATATTTGATGGTACAGGAAAAAATATTCGTACAGCAGTTCATTTTCATGGTAACAGTACAGGTGGCAGTGTCGAAAACTGTGATTTTAGAAACATAAGACACGCTAATCAGTACTATGGTCGTGGAATTAATAATTATGGTCAACATTTAGATGTAATTGGTTGTACATTTAATAATATACAAAGAATTGGCGTTTTCACATTTAACCCTAGTGCAGAGACTTTAATCAAAGATTGCACATATAGAGGAAAAGGCACCGGTGACTTTCTAGATTATGGATTTGAGGCTGGAAATGGTGCAAATATAACTGTAGAAGATAATACAATAACAAATTGTAAAGGTGTAGCAAGTGTTGATGGTTCAACTTCTGCTGGAATATTAGTAACTACTTACTATGGTCCTGGTACAACAGCTACAATTATAAATAATACTATTTCAGACTGTACTAGTGGAATTGCCGTCGGATATGATGCTTCTGATACAAGTGTTGTTATTGCAAATTATAATAATATAATAAAAAATGATAATGCAGGTATTTCAAGTACAGGTCCAAGTGTAAATGCAGAAAACAATTACTGGGGAGATTCTTCTGGACCTTATCATGCAACAACAAATCCTGGTGGGAGAGGAGATGCCGTGAGTGATTATGTTGACTATGAGCCATGGGCTTGCGTTTCTGTTTTTGACGTAAATTATCCTGCAATCTGTGAGGAAGACGATAGTACGGGTGTTTCTAAATTCTTAAAGTATGTCTGGGGGCTGATTTTTGGTCAAACTGATTCAGATGGCGATGGCGTGTCAGATGCTGATGAAATATCAGCAGGAACAGACCCAAACAATCCGGACACAGACGGTGATGGTCTATGTGATGGTCCAAACACGGTAAGTGGTGTCTGTGTTGGAGGAGATTCATATCCAACAGACCCGGATCATGACAATGATGGAATACCTGATGGGTCAGACCCTGATTATGGAGGTGTTCCAGCATGATATTTAACATATTTAACGGAGGTGTGAAAATGAATAACACATTTGAAAATAAAACTGATTCAACTAAATTTGCGGTGTTATTTGCAGTTTTCATGCTTACCCTTATTAGCGTTAGCTCTGCAGTTTTTGCACAAGCAACTAATGTTGTTGTAAGAGGTGATTTGCCTGATACAAATGTTAGTTATACTATTGAAATTTATGATGCATCGCAAACTGGACCATGTGATGGGAGTGCAGATACTGGGACCAATCTTTTAGCTTTGACAAGTGGAGTTGGAAATACAAATTATGACGATGATGTTGATTATTCACTTACTTTTAGTTTAACAGCAAGCCCTTCGCAGACAGTTTATGTCTACTATTGTCTTGGAACTGCTACTGGTGTACTAAGAACGTGGTATTCTAAAAGTGTGACCGAAGGACAAACTTATGTTATTGATTTAGCACGAGTTAAAGGTACAAATCTACATTCAGACCTAAACTCTGATAATGTTTTTGTTTGTCATGGCTCAACGAGATTAGACACTGAATTAAGAGGTATCGGCGGTAGTAATATTGAATATGACCAATGGTATCCGATTGATGAAAGTATTGTTTCAAATAATATTTACGTTTATTTAGATAATGACCAGACAAATGTCTGTCAATTTGATGCAACAAAATCAACCGGAAGAATAATAAACGTAACTTCAGCCAATGGTTATAATAATTTTGCTGTTTATCCCACTTTTGCACCTGATACGAAAGCACAAGGAGATTTACATGATGATTTTGATGGTACAATTCTCTACGTATGGGATTCTGATGGAAATAACATAGGAATGTCTTACGTAACTGATGGTGATTGTTATGATGATTCTGATGATGACTATACCCTTTATTATGATAATCCTTCTTCTGGAATAATTACAATGGCTTTACATTCGACTGCAGCGACAAATCCAACTTTAATTGAAGGATTGTCATTAGGCTTTAGCTCGCAGGACGCTGTTGTGAAGGTATATGGTACTGTACCAACAGATATAGATGAAGTCAGTATCAGCGACGGAACATTAACATATAAAACAACTCCAGACGGAAGCGGAAATTATGCTCTGTATGTAAAAGATAATTTTGTTGGAACAATAAAATTCTGGAAAAGTGGCAGCGAAGTGTTCACAAAATCTTTATCAATCCCTGATACAAGCAGTACAACCTGTTCAAGTCATGATATCCAACTAGACCTAGCAAAATATTACGGGACTGCCCACGATGATTTGAAAACAGGTTATAAAATAGAAGTTTATTCTGACTCTTCGTTTACAACCAAAATAAGCGATCCGTCTTATCCCGGTGATCCAGATGATTCAACAGGGGAATATGAGGTATATTTTGATGCAACAGGTGGTTTAGCAAACTCTTATGTAAAGATTGATGGCCCAACTTACGATACAATGGTTTATGGCTCATCTGCTTCAGCAGGTGATGAAATACTATACAGCCCAGAAGATAAACTATATGGAACTGTTCATACTGATATAACTCTTATACAAACTGATATCGATCAAGATGCTGGATTTTGGGATGATTTCAAAGATGCAAAGACAACTCCAGACGGAAGCGGAAATTATAGGATGTATTCCGATTTGTCAGGCAATACAGATATAGAATTTCGTGACTCAACGCAAACAGTGTTAACAAGAACAAAAATGTTTGCATCTAATATTCAACTAGATGTTGCAAAATTATCTGGAAATATAGATGAAAATTTCAACACCGGTGGCACCTCACCGGTATGGATTTATGATTCATATCCTGGAACTCCGTTAAATTCATTATATTTTGTGACAGATAATAGCGGAGCGAATGACGATTCTTATTATGCTTATTTTGAATGCACACCAACCACGGATGGTGGTGTTTTATCCGACGGAAATGTAGATGTCTACTTCAAAGACGACTCTGGGTCAAGTGAATATACACTCAGGATGGATGTTGATAATAATCCGAGCGACGGAGACAAAGCCGATACAATTTCTGGTGGAGATGACATCACGCTTGACATGATTTACACTCTGACAGGAACACTTCCAATTAGTGTTAATTATATAATTTTGAGTGAACAAACAAATGGAGATTACGTTAAATTAGTAATCACAGGGACTTGGCCTCACACTTATAAAATGTACTTTGATTCTATAACCGGCTCTAACTGGTATTTAGATGTTTATGACGAACTTTACACAGCAGGCACACCTAATCTTGTTTTGAGCAGAACAAGAACAGGCTGGACTGGAAACTCAAACACACTTAATAGTGCAACCTTTAATGTTGCAAAACTAGTCGGTGACGCACATTCTAATTTAGAAAATAGTGGAGACGGCTCAGATAACATAGAAGTTTATGCTGATTCTTTATGCACAAATAAACTATCTTCAGAAGACAGACAACCTAATGATGATGGATATATTGGAGGAACAAACGATTATATGCAATATTTTGAAACAACTACTCCAAGTTATGAGCAGTACTACATAAATACGATAATGAACAATGGAGACACTTTCTCAACATGCGGCAACCCATTTTCAACAAATGCTGGCGGGACAGCTGTTCAAAATTTAGTTGCTGATAAAACCGGTGTTGTAACATCTGACATAGCAAACGTTGCGGTTGACTGGGATGGTTCTTTGCCAGATGACAATGACGCATATACGCAAGTTGTTAGCACAGGCTCTGAATATAAATATCATTTATTCACAATAGTGGACAACAATGTTGATGTTAATTATTATGATTCTACTCCAAGCTTATTGCTAACATTAGATGATAGTTTCCCATCAGAAGCGACATACACAAATGATATCTCAAAAGTGACTGGTACCATACCAACTGACATAGATTCTGTTGAACTTGAGTATGGCACCGCACCTAGTACATATGCAGACGGTGCATGCGGAGGATTATATTACACTCAAACAACATCATCAAGTGGTTCGTATACACTTTATTTTGAAGACGACTCCAGAACTTATGATATTCTATTCTGTAAATCTGGAAACGTTGTATTAAAATGGAGTTTTACGGATCAGGCAGGCGGGCAAACATTCACAATAGATGTTGCAAAATTGTCTGGAACAGTAAATGATAATTTCAACAATGCAGGATTTGATGTTTACACAGATAGAATTGGCGGAACATTATTAAGCTCAACAAGCTTCTACACAGACTCTGGAGATACTGGTTTAGATAGTTATGAAGTTTATTTCATAGAGTCAGATGACTCATTGGCGACACCGATAGATGTTGACAATATAGATTTGAAAATGACAGATTCTGCTTCGCTTGTGTCATGGAGATTAGATGTTGATACAAACAACGCAAACAATGCTATCGATGCAATAGCAGGCGGAGATATGATAACCCTAAACTTGGATAATAGACTGACCGGAACAACACACAATGACATTAAGACAATTACATTACATGACGCAACTCCATGGACAATTGCACTTGCCGAAACAGATGGCTCAATCCCATCAGTTTATGCGATGTACTTTGATTCTGTTAGTGCATTGAACGGAAACTGGTGGTACGATGCCCATACTAATCCAGTAGTATTGACAAGAGACCAAGAACAAACAAATACAGGAAGCTTGGATGGTGATGTATTTAATGTTGGAAAATTATCTGGAGACACGCATTCAGATTTGTATGGCGGAACAATAGAAGTCTGGGATACAATCGATTGCGGAAGCAACAAATTGAGCAGTGAGACAGTAAATCCAACAGGAACAAGTACACCAGATTATACACAATACTTTGAAGCAGACCAGACAAATCCAACTTCAACAACATATTATATCAAAGCAACAACATCTGACAGTTTAGCTTCAAGAGGAAACGGTTTCACAATTGGCGCAAATTATGCACAAACAAAAGATTTGGTTGTTGAGAAAACAGGAAAAGCAACAACAGATATAACAAAAGTAGCTGCTGACCTTGACCAAAACGGAGCCATTGATGGCAGCGATGCATACACGGCAGACTTTGATACAGACCATGTATATAAATTGTTTACAATAACTGATGGTTCTGTTGATGTTCAATACTATGTGAGCGGAAGTCTTGAGTTCACATTATATGGCGAAGACTGGAGCACAGCTGGGACTTATACCAATAATATTGATTCATTATCAGGAGATGTTGATGAGCACTTAAATAACGGATGGGTAGAATTATGGACAATTTCAGGACAAGGATGTTCTGTAAGCTGGAGTGCTGCTGAGACAGAAGTGGCATCTAATTCAAACTTACATGATATTGATTTAATACAAACAGGTGGCTCACCTGATTACACAGTTTACATGAAAGCAGACGACTCAACATATTATGCAGTTTTCTGCGATTCTAACGGAAAGAAAGTATTTGAGTGGCCTGTTGCGTCATCAGCGACAGGCGGAAATGCCTGGGAAATGGATGTCGGTGAAGTAATTGGCGAAGCACATTCCAATCTTGAAGGCGGAAGTGATACAATAGAAATTTATGACTCTGATGGAACTCCTTACAATTGTGGAAGCACAAAGTTAAGTTCAGAAACAGTTCACCCATCAGATAACGGATTTTATAGCAATGCGGATTATGCACAATTCTTCCTGCAATATTTGCATGATAACTCTGGAACACATGATTATATGCCGGGAGGATTCTGCAAGAAAATAACAGACGCTGATATATCTAATAATTATATAATTTACCATGTTTTTGATGACAGTACAAAAGGCGGAACAATAACAGAAGATTTAGATGTTTTGAAAGACGGAATAGTGACAGAAGAAGCCCAAAACACCGGGCTGACAAATGTTTTGGTCTCAGCAAGGGAAGGCTCCTCATCAGGAGACGCAACTATGTGGACTAATACAATCTCTGGAGGGTCTTATAGATTATACCTGGCTTCAGGAACTTATGATTTCCTCTATGAGAAGACAGGCTGGGTAGATTATCCAATTAATGACGAGTCTATATCTTCAGACACTACGAACGATATTACCATGCTTTACACTATAAAAGTTAAAGCTTCTGATGAATTAAACAACCCTAAGGAAGGATACGAACTCAAAGTTACAAATGGTGGTGTGCAGACATGCACAGAAGGCACAACTGTTGGTTCACCAATAGAAACAGGCTACTGTGATGCTGATAACTCTAATGATGAATATATGTATTGGGCATACAGCCCAGGAGATGCATACGGATTTGGAAATTCGGCAAGTGTTGCTGTAGATATGAGAGAGTATCTAGATGGTTATGTATACCAATATGACAGCGATACTATTACAGACCAAGCACAATATTATCATGAATATTACAATCCGTTCACAATAAGAGTTGTTGACATCTACAACGAATTGGGTACTAAGTTAGATATAGCAGATTCCACTGGTGGCCTCGTCATAGGAGAGACAGATGTCGACGTGAGCGATCCTACAAGAATTGCAGATCCTACAGGCCGCAATTACGCTGCTGGTACCTCTAGCCATTATGGCGACCCAAGAGGAGATGGGGACACAGACCTATTCTTACCAATAAAAGGTACGTCCTCAATAACATTAACAGCACACGGTCCGGGTTACGTTGACGAAGATATAGAGGTCACACCTGACCCGAACGTCCAGAAGACAGTAATGTGGGGTGATTATGATAGACATTGCGTCAAAAATGAGAACAACGTCGCTGGAGGATTCTCGTTGGATCCATCACAAGGCGGTTACACTACCTATGCAACATACTGTGACGATGATACGCCACAGAGATTGAACGGAGATGGATTATTGTATACATTGAAATTAGATATCTGGGACGAAAAGACAACAGAATATAATCATAGGATATATGATGCAAGGATTGTTTTGAATCCAGATATACCAATAGATCCATCAGATCCAAATCCACCTGTATGTTATGCACCTTATAAAACTGGTGATGGTTTACCTGATTATTATTATGATGATGACCCAGATCCAGATGATGAATTTCCACATGTGGATTATGTTTGGGACCCGATAACCCAGAAATATTACATACCAGCGATTGGTAATAACTGCGATTATTATCTTGAAATCAAGAAAGACGGTTATGTAACAAGGGGAACATCTAAGCATGGAATATCAACACGACCGGATGAGGCGTTAGATGACATTGAATTATCAAGTAATTACCAGACCGCATTAAATTTCAGCAGAAATGTCACTTGTGATACATTTGCACCAACAGGGCCTGTTGATGGTGTAGTTTCTCAACAATGTTCAGGAATGCCATATTCATTAAGAGTCAATGCTTACGACCAGTTTGACCACCCAATTGAAGGATTTACAGTAGTTGTTGAGGATTCAGGACATACATTACCACCTTCAGACTCAGACCAATACTTCTGCTGGATACCTGTGGAACTGGTTAGTGATGGACCTACACTTGTTGGAACAGGTCCTCAGACTTATCAGGAATGTGTCGAGAACGGTGGAACAGTCATGCCAGTTTCGTTGCTTGGTTGTACATCGTATAGTTTTGATAAGCAATTAAAATATGAATATGGTGTCTACGACTTCGCATTTTGTCCAGGAACTGGTTTGGGAGACCCAAAGTATTACGCCCGGTGGAACACCATAGGAGTATATAAACCCGGTGTTGGCTATACGCCTATTGCGGTGTCAGATGGAGATTATTGTACGGGTTCGGGATTCTCCTACACGTTCAAGCCAGGCTATTACATAGACATACTTCCTGACAAGTGCACACCAACAGAAGGAGATATGGCTATGAGATTGTTCATATCACCTATGGACTATGGCTTGTCAGGATTGGGCTACACGAACACGTTCATCATAACAGACGGAGAAAACGGCTGGAACAGCACAGTAAATAGAAGCATAGAACAGTGGTGGTTGCCGGATTTCAGCTGGGAAGACGGACCAAACGGTGTTGTTTTATATCCGTTGAATGCACTATCAGGACCTGTGGACAACCCAGTTCACATACACATATCAAAGCCAGGTTATGAAGCTGATACAAAAGATGGAATAGTTATAGACAGCCTGTATCAGGTTGTTATAGATGCTATATTAGTTGATACCATTCCTCCAGAAGTTCACGTAGTCAGCCCAGAAGAAGGTGACTGGTTAACTGGTACAGTCCAGCTGACAGCTGATACATGGGACGCTTCTGGTGTTGCGAATGTAACATTCAGGATTGACGGAACATATATAGGAACAGACAACGATCATAGCGACGAAAAATGGAATATTAGTCTGGATACAACAACTGTATTAGATGGGTCACACGATATCACAGCCTATGCTTGCGATATAAATAATTATTGTCAAGAATCTGACATTGTTACAGTAGGTATTGACAACACAGCACCAAGCCAGATATCTATATATGCATCACAATCTTCAAATTGCAATGCTGGATATGACTGTGATGGAGATATAAGCGTAACTTGGCCAGCAGCAACAGATACTGGAATAGGTGTTGACTATTATGAGGCAGAAGTCAGTATGGATTCGACATTTACGACAGGCGTGTTAAGCAGTGGTCCAATAACATCGTTGTTCGCATCTTTCAATAACATACCAACAGATGGAACATGGTTTGCTAGAGTGAGAGCAGTAGATAAACTTGGAAATGTTGGACCATGGTCTGCTGTTAAAAGCATAACTGTTGACAGAACAATTCCTGTTGTTTCAATTACAACACCAACAACAACGTTTGTTAGTGGTTCGATAGCTATAACATTCACATATGCTGATAATGCAATTGATACCTCAACCGCAGACCTATTGATTGATGGAATATCTGTTTCACCAACTGGTTGTGGAGCAACTTCATGTACATATACGTGGAACACAGCATCTTACCAGGATGGTGAACATACGATAATTGCAAAAATAAATGATGTTGCAGGCAACCTAGGAGAGTCAGAAGTTAAAGTTGTCAGTGTTGATAACACGGGAGCAGAATCAATTGCAATTACATATCCTTATCATGACCAATACTTGACTGGAACAACAACCATACAAGCTGTTACAGCTGATAGATTAAGCGGTGTGGCAAGTGTTGGATTTGAATATTATGATGGAAGCTGGCACACAATTTCAACAGATTCAAGTGCTCCTTGGACAGCGAGCTTTGATGCCTGTAGTCATACCGGAGCGACGAAGTTAAAAGCGACTGCAACAGACGGAGAAGGAAATTCATTAACTTCGACTGAAGTTCCTATAATAGTTGACTGCACAGCACCAAGTTTCACGGTTAATGTTCCTACATCACCAGTAAGCGGAACAATAGAAATAACAGCAACAACTTCTGACAATGATGTAGTTGCAACAGACTTTGAATATTCAACAAGCAATTCAGGACCATGGTACAAAATAAATGTGGATGCTTCCAAAACTCCTGTTGGTTCACAATGGCAATATCAGGTACACTGGGACACAACAGAAGTTGCAGATGGAACATATTATATAAGAGTTAGCATGGTTGACTATGCAGGTCATGTAACTATAGATCCATTGCGAACTATAGATATTGATAATACACCGCCTGCTATATCAATTACAACACCTTCAAACAATCAGTTCGTTAAAGGAATTGTTGAAATAACATTCACAATGTCTGATTCACATATAGATTATTCAACAGCTGAAGTTTCAACAGATGGCGGTCAAACATGGACCAATCCAAGTTGCACAGGACCATCATGTACATTTAACTGGGATACTACATTAGCAACAGACGGATTAGCTTACGGCTTGCAGGCAAAAGCAAGCGACTCTGTTGGTAATGTTGGATATTCTGAGATGACAACAGTTGTTGTTGACAACAGAGCTATGGCTTCAATGGCTATTGTAAAACCGATAGATCAAGGCATTGCTACAGGAACTGTTACAATAGAAGCAATAGCAAGTGACGCTGTTAGCGGAACACAATATGTAGAATTTTATGTAGATGGGACTATGATACATAATGACACATCATATTACAATAGTTGGACAGCACCTTGGAATACGGGCAGTTATGCTGACGGTGCTCATACACTAAAGGTTAGAGGATGTGATGCAATTGGAAACTGCCGAGATTCAACTACAATACAAATAGTGTCTGATAATAATCCACCATCTCCTCCGATATTAGACGTATCAGATCTGGATGGAGACGGATATGACAATGACGGTGTATTGACATTGACTTGGTTTGCTTCAGATGACGGAACTGGTTCAGGAATAGACTATTACAAAGGAGAAGTCAGTATGGATCAGACATTTACGACAGGCGTGTTGGGAAGCAAAACAAGCAGTCTTTCATATTCAATAAGCGAAGTTCCTGATGGAACATGGTATGGAAGAGTTAGAGCATGTGACCAAGTCGGCTTATGCAGTGGGTGGTCCAATATTGAAAATATAATTGTAGACACGATGGAGCCGACAACTGTAACAGCAAGCGCTTCTATAGATAATTCACCTTATGATACAGACGGAAGCTATCAAATAAGCTGGACACCGGCAACCGATACAAACGGGATATTGAGATATGACATTATGGAAAACGGCGTAATAACAAGTGTCGGTCTTACAACGTCAAAATCATATACCGGAAAACCAGATGGAACATATTATTATAGAATCAGAGCGGTTGACAGCGCAGGCAACGAAGGAGAATGGTCCAACTTATTAACTGTTATAGTTGATACAACCCCACCTTCGGTGCCAGCATTAATTTCACCAGAAGTTAATTATTATACGAATGATCAGACACCAACATTTGTCTGGGGCTCTGCAACAGATGAGATAAGCGGAGTAAGTCAGTATGAAATAATGATAGATACCGCTTCGTATCAAGCAGGCACAACAAGTTTCGCCCCAACCAATAATCTTGGTGAAGGAACCTACACATGGAAGGTAAGAGCTCAGGATAACGCAGGAAACTGGGGAAGCTGGTCAGGCTCAAGAAGTTTGACAGTTGATACAACACCTCCAGTCTTAAGTGGAGCAACCCCTAGTGGAGCACAAAACTCAAGATCGTTTGCAACCTTTGTACACACAGATGAGTGGACATCGTGTAGATTCAGCACAAATGATGTTACGTATGATAACATGGATCATTTAATGTCTACATCTGACGGATTAGACCATTATGGTCAAAAGACAGTTGAGCAGGATGGGAGTTATACCATATACTTTGGCTGTAAGGATAAGGCAGGAAATATCAATTATATACATACATCAACATTTTCTATTGATTCAATAGCACCTACAATTGAAACGACCGGACCATCAGGATACCAGACATCAACCCCATCAGAATTTACAGTTAAAACAGATGTTGATGCAACATGCAGATGGGACACAAATGACAAGATATTTGCAAATATGCCGCAGGCAAATGAGTTCACAACAACAGCTGGTACACCAAAGACTATTAGTTTGCCAGCAGGAACAGTAATAGAGGGGGCAAATGCAATTTTTGTAAGATGTAAAGATGTAAATGGAAATGTAATGGATTCGTCATCTGTAATTGTGTTTACAGTTGACACTACAAAGCCGCTTATAATTGATATAAGCCCATCGGATGAGTATATATCCAGCGGAACTGTTAACCTAAATGTTATAACAACAGAAGCAACAAACTGCAAATACAGTACAAGCTTGAGCGGAACATATACAGACTTTACAGATGGTCAGGGAACAGCTGCACATTACGCACAGTTGACAGGACTGTCAGAAGGGTTCCACGAATATTATATAAAATGTACAGATTTAGCAGGAAACATAGCTGATTCACCAGAACAGAGCTTAACAGGCTATGGAAAAACAAACTTCACAATTGATACAACCTCTCCTAGTGTTAGCGGGTGTTCATTAACAAAGAACCTTATATCATACTATCCGCTAAATTCTGTGAATCCGACAGCAGATATAAGCTGTACGATAACAGAGGCAAATATCAAGAATGTAAAAGCATATGTTAAAGATGTAAACGGAAACACACTCGCAGACTTTGATTTAACTGGTACTGGTTCAGGAACAATAAGCGCAAACAAGATAGGAGTTGATGGAACATATAGTGTAGTAGTTGAGGCAGAAGACGAAGCAGGACATAAAACAACTTCAGCACCTATGTCATTAGCAGTTGATGGAACACCACCAGAAACAATAGTTGCACTGGATGATACGACTGTAAATGGTGGTGGAGCTACAACAACAGTCAAGGCCGTTGTTAAGGACATAAGTTCCAATATAACAGATGCAGAAATTTACATAGGACCAGGAAACACTAGACAAAATATAGGAGAAAACTGTACACCTTTAACCTCTATGTATAATGCAGACGGTTCATTTAATAATGGAACAGGCTCTGTATATAAATTGCTTCCGTTTGATAGCTCATTTGACAATGACAAGAACCTAGAAGAGGTAATGACTACTGTATCCGGAAACTATGCTGGAAGATGTATCTTCGTGCACGCAAAGGATACAACAGGAAATTGGGAGCAAACAAAAGCCATATATATGACTAAAGAAGGAAAGGCTGTATCTGCCAGCGTGACCGAACCTGTAGCAGCAGCACCAGGATTCTGGTCGCCGACAGGCATGCCATTTATATCTCAACATTCAGCGTTAATAGCAATATTAGCATTAGTCGGGCTGGGAGCTTTGGTTTCCTTTGCCAAATTATCAAAAGGAAAGATATTGAAGCTCCATTTTTAGTTTTTTGTTTTATATTTATTTAGTGGCAAAAAACCGAAGAAAATAATCATTTAAATGATAAAAATAAAAAATTTCAGGTGTGGATATGAATAAAATATTTAAGCTAGTTGGAATTATTTTAGTTATCATAGAACTTGCAGGTGTGGCTTTAGCTATACAGCAATCCAATGACAATCTTATTTCTCAGCTTGTTGTTAACAACAAAGATGCATACAGCTATCTGAATAAGCCACCAATTATATTTGATATGACAGGAAATTCTCTTCATTGTGAAAACAACCAGCTTTCCTGCAGGTTGACTATAACAAATAGTAATGGAGTTGTTGTAAAGTCATATTCTCTTTATAAAAACCGCTCTTCGCAGCCAACTTGGATTTCATCTGCTGACTGGTTAACAGATCATGCAGAAGTTACAGATGGTTCAGTTACTGCCCTGGTATCTGTTTACGAATTTGTCATGTATGACTCAGCTGACAAATATTATTATGTATATGGGTTTGCAAACTTGTCCGGGTCAGCACCAGATACGCCTGCTGTTTTGAGATTTTATTTAAATAACACCTTTGAGGGCTTATATAAATGGACTACCGGATATCCTGTTTTATCAACCAACTACGC
Organism: Candidatus Aenigmatarchaeota archaeon; assembly: GCA_021157845.1. Lineage (GTDB taxonomy): Archaea > Aenigmatarchaeota > Aenigmatarchaeia > GW2011-AR5 > JAGGXF01 > JAGGVU01. The sequence continues at coordinate 5,525 of JAGGVU010000006.1, read as the reverse complement.
AACTCCAGGAACTGTTCATAAGTTTGAATTGAGAAATTGCACTTCTGCAACTGATGTTGGAGATGTGATTAATGGTTGTAAAATACCTGTTGCAAATTTGACTGTAAATGGGACAGGCAATAACATGAAACTTAACTTTGCCTCCTTAAGTGCAGAAGGGTTATACAGATATATCATAACAGACTCAACTGGTAGATGGCCAGATGTAGTGTGGACAGGAGCAGATCCGTTAAATATAGATAATTCTAAACCAAGTCTAAATTTTAATAGTGCAAAAAATGGGGATACGCTTATCTTGAGCATAGATGCCCGAGACGTTGGACCAACAAGATCAAATATCTATGAGCTTGTTGGAGAACTTGACAAAAATCCACCAACTGTCGATATTCTGAAATACACTGGCTCTTCAAAATATTTCTTTAACTCCAGTGAATATCAAATAAATTCAGATTGGAGCTGTAATCAAAATAATAATAACTGGTCCTGCACAAAAAATATTTCAATGTGGGATGATCCAAATCATTTCCCAATAGGCAGTCATGTTTATTATGCAAGATTAATGGACAGAGCCATGAACCGTAATGAAACCCATATTGATATAGATTACAGCTTTAGCGGACAGGTAGATGGAGCACGGTATATCATACTTTCAGATCATAGCAAATTCGTACCCGGACATATAAATACAAGTCTATATGATTTCACAAATGGGTCTATGCAGTCTTATGGAGCTATTTTAATAATACATTCAGCTTCACCTGAATCAGTGACTGTTAATGACATATCGCCTGTAACACCATCTGACTATCCGGCCAATACAGCATATTATCCGGACTCTGCTTATGAGATAAATGTTACAACAGATGCTACAATGATGTTGTGTTATAATGTCAGTGGAACGTCATGGCCTGATTATCGTCTCAGAATCTATCATAAAAACGCTACAACCGGAGTCTGGGAAGAATTAACAACTGTTCATGAGAATTCAGACCCATATACAGTTTGTGCTGAAATTTATCCAGAAAACAGCGTTTATTTACTCGGCGGAAAAGAAATCTGCTCTGACGGAACTCTATATGGTGAATGTTCTTCTACTTTGCCCAAGTATTGTGATAGTGGAAGCTTAGTTGATAATTGTGCAACCTGCGGATGTCCATCTGGGCAATCGTGCAGAACAGATGGAACCTGCTATACGCCAAGAACAGGCGGTGGAGGTGGCGGAGGATATACCACATGTACAGCAGATTGGTCATGTACTGATTGGTCTGAGTGCTCACCCGCTGGTATACAAACAAGAACATGTACGGATTTAAACAATTGCGGCACAACAGCAGGTAAACCAGAAGAAACTATGACCTGTACATATACAGGTACATACTGCGGTGATGGCATATGCCAGGCAGATGAGTCATGTGACTTATGTCCAGAGGACTGCGGAACATGTCCAACAACACCACCGGTGTGCGGCAATGGCATTTGCGAAGCAGGAGAAAATACTGACATCTGCTGTATGGATTGTGGATGTGCAACTGGTTTCAATTGTGTAGATAATGCATGTGTAGCAGTTACAACAACCACAATAAGAACTGGTATAACTGGTATGGTAACAGGATTTGTCACTAAACTAGGAAAAGGAACCACAGCAGGTCTTATACTTATAATTGCAGGATTAGCCCTATGGAAAAAGAAGTTAATATTCGAAAAGAAAAGGCCAAAGAAAAAATATTCTTTTCCGAAAAAAACCAAAAAGAAACCTAAAAAGTTTAGGAGAAAGTAAAGGTTTTTTTAATTTGGTAAATTAACTTGATAAACTATATATAAACCTTTAATTATTCTCTATTCTAAATTCAATTATGAAAAAACTGGCCTATGTCATTCAGGAGCATCACGCCACCCACTTGCATTATGACCTGCGTTTGGAGATGGATGGAGTCTTAAAAAGCTGGGCTATTCCGAAAAAACCGATTGGCAGGGGCAAGCGACTGGCCATACAAGTCAATGATCATGACCTGAGCTATAAAGATTTTGAAGGTGTTATTGAATCAGGCTATGGTGCTGGCACTGTCAAGATATGGGACAAAGGATGGTATGAACTAATAGAAAAAACGAAAGATAAAATTCTTATCGAACTGCATGGCAAAAAATTAAAAGGCAAATACGCTTTAGTAAGATTTAAAAAGTCCGGAAAAAAGAATTATTTGTTTTTTAAGGTCTCAGAGAAGAGATGATATGGAATTGGTAAAAGCAAAAAAAGAAAAATCGTGCGGGGCAATTGTTTTTACTAGGGATAAAGACATAAAATACCTGCTGCTGCATTACGAGTCTGGCCACTGGGGATTCCCAAAAGGCCACGTTGAAAAGGGCGAATCAGAAGAGGAAACAATGGGGCGCGAACTTGAGGAAGAGACTGGTCTTAGAAATGTGCAGTTAATAAAGGGGTTTAAGGAAGAGATATTATATTTTTTTAAGGAGAAGAAGAAGCTAATAAAAAAGAGGGTTGTCTTTTTTCTGGTTGAGTCAAAATCAGATAAAGTCAAGTTATCTTATGAGCATGTCGGATTTAAGTGGCTACCATATGAATCAGCCCTGAAGCAGCTGACATATGAAAATACGAAAAATCTGTTGAGAAAGGCCCATAATTTTTTGACAAAAGAAAGCTTAGTCACTTTTTGATTTTTCTCCATTCTAAATAAGAATAAATTAAAAGATAAAGGGATAGGGGCAGAATAGTTAATATAATCCAAATTAGGTAATGCTCAAAAAAGAGCCCAAATAAGATAACAACAGCATATAATTTGAATATTTTGGCACCAAGCTTATGCGTTTTTTTCCACACTTTATCAGAGCTTAGCGTCCATGGTGTCCTTATGCCTATGAACCAGTTTCTTTTTGCATTTTCTACTAATATGCCGCAAAAGTAGAACAAAACAGCTATAGCAGGCATTATTATATAGTTCATATTAAATGCGTACCCAAGATTGGCAGCTAGTGTTACGATATACATATATGCCATAAACAATAGAAAAATCACTTTAAAAGCGTTCCAATATTTTTCAAATTTTTTGATATTTCTGCCTAATGGGTCGATTTTCGGAATTAGCTGAAAAAATGTATATAATATAAGCGTAATTATCGGCATCATGAACAAGCCAACAGCACGAGATGAATAACCATCCACAACACCTTTCGCATTCCAGTGAGTGGCCATTTTTTCAGGCATTTTGGGATAAAAATAAAAACCAATAGCAAACATTAGGACGATTAAAAGTAATGATAGTTTAAAATAAGAATTACTTTTCATAATATTAATTAATGTCGCATCTTAAATATTTATTTCGTAATACAATTTTTCTAAATCATTCTGCACAGATAATTTTATATCCTCTTTAAACTCTTCAAGCTTTTTTTCCATTTCTAAAACCTGATCTTGTAGAATATTCAAAGTAATTGATTCGTCTAAATTACCCTCTTGTATTCTATAATTTTCGATTTTTTTTATTAATGAGCCAACTGCCGTTTGTTTATAATTTTCAATTTTTCTTATCAGCTGCAGCTTTCTTTTTACATTTTCTTTGGTTGGTTCCTTAGATTCTAATTTTATTTTTTCTTTTAAAATTCCTGCCAGCCCGTACGCATAACCAGTTGTCCTAACAGCAGCCATTCCAACGTTCATAAATGGCATTAAAAGAAAATATTTTCCCAAAGATTTTTTATCTTCCTCATTAAAATATCTTTGATAGTTATAATATTGAAGACCCTCATAAAATCCGAAAAATAAGATAGGAAGAAGTGGTCCAGATAAAAATAGGGAAGGAATACTAATAACTTTTAACGGGTCAAGGGCAACATTAAAAATAGAATCGTATATTAATTCTCCGCCTCTTCTATCTATTTTTATATCTTTTAAAAATTCTCCATTTGTTCTTATTCTTCCGGGGCTCCAAGATTTAATCCTTTGTCGCAATAGATCTGTTATTTTATCCGGTATTGCTGTTTTTGCAGCAACTCCAAGCTCTTTTGGAATCATTACAACCTCGTTTCCAGCTGACAATATTTTTTGCGTTCTCCAGTAGTCTTCACCGTCAAATATGTTATGTGTCTCCTTCTGCTCTTTTATCAAATTTTCAAATAATTCTCTTTTATATAGTCCGGCACATCCTGATATATTCATTACCTGTTGTTTTTTTCCAAACATGGCCTTTTTCTGCTCCATGGCCATCATATATTCAAAATACTGGTAGGCTTGGATAAAATTAAGATTTTCTAATTCTACATCAGGCAGAACATGTAAAGCAGCTGCATCATAACCTTTTAATTCATCTTCTTCACATCCTTTTAGAAATAGTATACTTTTTGCCAAATCACCCTTAAAATATGTATCATCATCAAATATGCCTACATATTTGGTATCACGCTCAAGGTTCTTAACCCCCTCATATAAAGCACCTATTTTTCCCTCGTTTTTTTCCAAAGAGAGAATGTTATTAATACCAAGCTTTTCCGCTGTTTCGACCGTATCGTCTTTAGAATTATCATCTATAATCATAATATTTTCTAGCCATGACTGCTCATAATTAGGAATAGCTTTTTTTAACTTTTCAGAGCCGTTATGACAAGGCACTAGAATTTTTGTTTTTTCCTTTATACTCTCTCGTTTATCTTCGTCCATAAAATAATCTAAATAACGCCTCATTTCTTTCGCATATTCTCCTTCCTTTTTTCTGTTATATAACGATTTTCCACCATCAACAGCTATGGAAAAGAATGGTATCGCCTCTATCATACTTCTCTTCTTTTTAAAATCTTTTTAAAGGTTTGTTTCTTAGAAGTGATTAAATTAATTGAGAGAAAATTAATATTTCTTATGGCTTAATCTGCTCCAGTAATAGCCTCCAGAGCCTGCTCCAAACACAGAGCCTACTATATGTTTGAGATAGCCTCCGAAAGGTTCTTTGATTGTGTAGCCAAGGGAGTTATCAGAAAACATATTTTCTATTCCCTCGCCTAAAACAAAACCAATTAATCCAAAGGTGATAGCAACAGATGCTACAGCAACGTAATGAATTCTTCTCATAAATTTTATATGGTAGAAACCTTTTTAATAGTCTCGTTTCATAAGTTTGTGTTCCTGATTTCTGAGTTTCTTTTGTAAAAATCTTATACATGTTAAAAAAGTCAGTTTCTTGTTTGTTAGTTTTGGAATTTCATCATCCCATTTTGAATATACCTTTCTTGCATTTCTAAATATCCGCTCAATATCAAAAATTTCATTGGCTTCTGCCATCTTCTTTTTGACAAGAGAAATATCAAGCTTATATTTTCTAAGAATAAAATAAAGATCAAAATAATCTCTTGGCCTATTCCTAGTTAGAATTGCTCTAATTTTTTCAGCTATTATCTCTTTTATATTTAAAGTTGTAATTACAAATTTTAATCCATAAAAATTTGGAACTTTATATTTTTCCGGCTTTAGAAGTATAGATGCCTTCTTATTGATATCAAGAATTATGTATGCTTTACTTTCA
>JAGGVU010000005.1 GCA_021157845.1 Candidatus Aenigmatarchaeota archaeon | reverse complement strand
TTTACAAAAAGAAATTTAATAGTAAATACAAATAATTTTATTTAATTGATTTTACGCCACGCTTATAGTAGACTATTTGATAATTACTTCTATAAGCTTTTGTGTTTCTCAGCAATGTTATAGTAAGAAGTACTTTAGGGCTTCCCGAATGGTTTTATAAAAAATATATTTTAGTAAAGAAATTTCAAACAAGTGAAAAAAATACAATCATAGAATTTATGAAATTAAAGAATAATAATCATAGTGGTTATATTTTCTTCTTAACAAACTTCGGCCACTTCACAACAGAGCCGAATATTTTTATATCATTCCTGCTGAGGGTTTTTGTTATGAATGTTAGCATCGCGTAAACCATTATGGCCGCTGATGAGACGACAATAAATTCTGTGATTGGCCGCATGACTAGAATGGCCTTTAGCTTATAAATTAAAAAGAGGACTATTAGGGAATTAACTAATGACTTAAAAATAGATTTAACTGGGAATGAAATTTGTACGTATTTTTTTGTGTAATTGAGTGTTATTGCAAATCCGATGATAAACGATAGTAATGTTGCTGTGGCTGCGCCTAGTATACCATAGCGTGGAATCAGCAAGAGATTAATAATGACATTGGACAGGGCCATTATAACAGCTGCTTTTGTATTTAGAATAGGTTTACCTATGCCAGCCAAACTTGTGCCCATTATCCCCCGCATAAGAAAGAATATTGATGTTAGCGATAATATTTGCAAGGCGAGATAGGCCTGTATGTATTGAAAACCGAAAAACAAGTTGAGCACTAGTTTTGGAAATGAAAGCATAATTAGCAGAGCGGGTAAAATTAAGACAAAGGAAAATTTAATCATTTTTTCTAGTATTAATTTTAGTTTCTCTTTTTTGTCAGAAGACCATAGTTCCGAGCTTAGTGGAAATAACATTGTTGTCAAAGCTGCTGTAAAGACAAATAATAGCCGGGATGTTGGCAGAGCAACCTGATAAAGGCCAACTTCCTCCAGGGAACGAAACATCGTGAGCATTATTGTGTCAGTATATCCAAGAATCATATAAGCAATTAATCCGAAAAAGACAGGCAAAGAAAATTTTATTATTTGATTTTTAAGGCCTTTTGTGATTTTGGTCTTATATTTCAGAAGTGGCCTAACTAAATAATATATCTTTGGTGATAAAATAAGTGCTGTTAAAATTGGCGCTAATATAAATATAAAAATTGTTTTTTCTATGTTAAGTGGTTTGAAAAAGAAAAGTAGAATTAAGATTAAAAAAACCCTTAAAAAATTAGTCAGGGATAATAAAAGCATCTTTTGGTTGCCTTGAAATACGCATCGCTCGAAAACAAGGACCAAATCTGCGAAAAGGATAAAAGAAAATATTTTTATCAAGTATGAAACTGGTTGATGGAAGATATGTAAAGCAAACCAGTTGGAAAATATTGTTAAAAATATTATTGAGAGGAGAACAAATATTAGTTGTATTCTAAATGTGAATACCAACATTGATTTTAATTTTTTATATTGTTTTTTTGCCTCAAACTCTGGTATGAACTTTACAATAGCCGAGCCAAACCCTAAGTCGCGAAAGAGGATAAAAAATGATACAAATGCAAATAAAGCATAGAACAGGCCATAATCTGCAACAGATAGCTGACGTGTTAAAAGTAGCCTTATCAAATAGCCTAAAAATGATGCTGCTACTGTGAATAAAAAAACTACGCCAGCTCCCTTTGCTATGTGTCGTGCATAATTCTTTGACATGTTACCACTCTAGTATATATGACTCTTTATTGGTGTTTTATTTTCATAAATGTAGTAAATTATTTATATTCATCTTTACTAATGGTGCTTTGAATTCATCGCGCAGAACATTTTTGGCAACAAAATCCGAGAGGTCGTCTCTCTCTGCAATTTTCTTTAGACCAGCCCTAAGGCCATGAGAAATAGTTATTTTTTCTCCAGAATAAAAAACTAGCGCATAGATATCACACGCGTCCTTGAATTCCTTATCTATTTTCTCACGATCAAAAAATGAAACACATTTGAGTTTAACTAAAGTTTTGATGTCAACCACAGGGAAACCGCTTACGTTTTTAATTTTGGCCCTGTTGAGAATCGGAATAGCCCATGAACCAATTAACTTTGTCTTTTTATCAGAGAAAATATCAAGAAATATGTAAATTAAATTGTAAATTGGCTTATTCTTTGCTATTCTTTCATCTATTATTCTTTTTTGTTCTCTATCATAGATGATTTTATACCTGAAATTATATTCAGCTGGTAAAAATTTGAAATTTTTAATGATTTTATAAAAGAGTTTCTCTTTTTTATGCGGAACAAATATATCAATATCCCGTGATTTTAAGTAATCAATACCAAATGCTCTTCTATATTTTTCATTTACATAAAAAAAAGTTGCCCATCCGCCAAGAATTGCTACGTTAGCACTATTTTTTTTGGCCTCAAAGATTATTTTTTTTAGGTATTCATATGATAAGTTAACTTCTGTGATATCATACATTTTTTTCACCATATATCAGATTTTTTAATATCTCTTCTGCCAGCTCTTCTCCTCTTCCACCAACAGAAAACAAGTCAGTATAGAGTTGGGGAACAGATATTATTTTCAGACTCCTTATTTTTTTAGATCCAAAAAAATAATTTTTTTTAACAGGATAAAAAATAATGTTTCCTTTCTGCGACTGATATATATTATTCTTTTTAAGCAAGGATATCCACTTCTTTATGTCTGTTTTTAAAATATATGCATGTGTTTCAACAGCAGACGTAATTGGCATTACTATTTCTGCTGCTGTAAATAAAGTAAAGGCGTATTCAAGTTGATTAGCATCAGCTATTGTAGCTATTTTTTTTGAATTATACTGTGCCCTTTCTGCAGCAATAAATTCTACACTTTTTAGTTCTTTTATTGACTTAGAGTATGCCCAGGCTTTCAGGAGGCGTATTTTATTCAGTACTTTTATTGGTCTTTTTGAAATATAACCAGTACTGTATAATTTATTTATTATTTTACTACATGCGGCTTTTGTTGTTTCTGTTTCTCTAGCTATGTCTTTAAGAGTTAGCCTGTCTGAGTTCAAAAGAACTCTGATAACAGCATCCATAGTGTCGGAAATTAGCATATCAACACTACTATATATAGTTAACTTTACTATTTAAAGTTAACATTGGCTAAAAAGATAGTACTAACTATTGTTTAGCACCTTTTATCATAAGCCGTAGGAGGTTTAATTTTAGAACGAGTCGTTTGTTCTGTGGGTTGACACTTTATCGCTAAAGAAAATAAAATATAAAGACTATCAGTAAAACCCATGTTATTATACCTATCAGCATTCCTTTATCTTTCAAGGCCTTTGAAGGAGAACCTAAAATGGCCTTCTTTTTTTTATCATAACCAAATGAAAAATATCTGAATAGAAGGTAAAGCGAGACTGGAAGCGTCGCAGTCGTATAATAATTTGTAACAAAAATTGTGTAAATAGCATATGAAATAAAAAGTGAAGATAGTGTGAATATTATAAAATTGTTTAGCATATCAGCAGTATAATGTCTTAATACCGCCCTGTGCTTGTACGCATTTTTTCCTAAAAGATCCAATTCAGATTTTCTCTTGCATAACGCAAGAAAAAAGGCCAGCAAAAACGTGCATAAAATCAACCATTCTGAAACAGCTACATTTATTGCAAACGCGCCAAGAACCGCGCGAAGAACAAAATTAACACTTACTGTCAGGACATCGACTAAAAAGACGTTTTTCAGTACTAACGAATATAGCAAACCTATAAAGACAAATGTTAGGCCGCCCAAAAAAAACATTTGGCTTATAGATAAGGAAATATAGAGACCAACTAACAAAATAATTATTGAAAAAAATAAAGCAGCTGATTTGGAAAGATGGCCAGATGGAAGCGGGCGATTTCGCTTTACAGGATGCTTCTTGTCTTTTTCTATGTCTACTATATCATTGACAATATAAACAAACCCGGACAGCATGCACAAAACAACAAAGGCCAAAATAGATTTTTCTAAAAGGAGTGTGTTGAACAGGTTACCTGAGAATATAATAGCTATGAAAACTACAAAATTCTTATACCATTGATGCGGCCGCATTAATTTTATCAGGTATTTGAGCATACTCTCACTTTTCGGGCTTATTTATCAGATTTAATCAAATTTAACTTTGAAAAGTTTGACTTCTCCGCCCCAATTATTGACAAGCTGGAAATGAGACAGGCCAGCACCATTGAAAAAATACATTCGTGTAAACATGCTGTTTTCAATTTCTTCTGGTATGACATATATTATCTGCTTTGACGGATCCATCCATATCATACCAGGAACCTCTGCGTCCTTTATCGGCTTTAAAAACATATGATTACCAGAAAAGTAAACAATTTTACCAACTTTTGCAAATGCAGGTCCTTGCTTAAGATATGGGGTATACGACAAGACGCCGCTAATGTTTTTTTCATTAACAACAAACGCCTGATTGTTTTCCAAGGAATATACATAGTTAGTAGAATTATCCTGTGCCTTGTTTGTCATGGATAAGCGGATAGGATAATAAAAGGATTTTACCCCCTTTCCCGTATTTGGACTCCAGGTTGCAAAATATGACCACCACTGGCTCTTACCAACAAGATCAGACGAAGCTATAAAATACATCTCGCTACAGTTGCCCTTATAAAGTTTTAGTATGTCTATTGCTTTTTCTTCATCATCTGTGTACAGAACAGTAGCCATATCCTTCATTCTTGATCTTATTATTTGTCCGTCAGATAATTCATACATTGTCAGGTCGTCAAATGCCTTTGAGTTCATGTCTATTAATGACGCATTAAAGTGAGCCTTGGAATTCTGGCATCCACCGTCGTAAACAGCACCACGCTCAGCTATCGCTGTTATAAAGTGGCCAGGATCCCAATAAGTTGCGATAACAGAACAGTTGGCCGTGTTATTTTTAATCCAGTTAAGTGCGTCCCACCAATTGTCTGTTAGAATAGTCGGGCTGTACATTGCTAATTGGTGCGCTGATACTAGGTTTGGCGAAACAAATACAAAAAGGAAGAAAAATATCAAAAAAACTACTAGAATATTATTAGTGGAAAATGAAAGAGGTTTGTTGTAAATAAAAGAATAAACAATAGAACAAAAAAGAACTAAAAATAAAATTATTCTTGTACTCAAATGTGTTGGAGGTATAGTAGCGAATATTAAAAATAAGAAATGAAAAACAAATACCAAAATATAGGAAATCTTTTTACTGATAAATGAACTAATCTTAATTAAAAGAAAGGCAATTAAAAGACAGGAAATTGGCCGTGTAACAGGAAATACCAGCAAAACTAGTGAAAATGTTCCTGTTAAGGCGTATGATATATTTTTGTCAAGTTTAGACGAAAATTTGAAGATTAACAAAATGGATACCGCACAAAAAAATAAAAATAAATACTTGAATGGCAGAACCCCGATTTTTGAAGGTATTGAAAGTTTAAAATATAGATAAACAACTGAAACTAGCCATAAAATCAATTGTGCAATTTTTTTGTCATCCATTTTTATCATCTGATATTATTTTTGGAATATTTTGGTTTTCTTTTTTATATTTTTTCACCTTGTTGATTTAATTCTTAATCAAGTATTTCTTTGTCTTCTCCTATTGCTACCCTGAATAGTTTGGCAATTAAAATGCTGGCAGCAATCACAACAGGTGTTGATAGTAAAACAATAAATCTAACAGCAAATATGCTTGCTGCTAATGAACCAATAAACCATATGAACAATAATATAAATGTATCTTTGTGTTTGCCTTTTTTGAAAAATGATAGACCAAGATATAGCAAGGATGTAACAGATAAAATAAACATATACGGGTTTAGGCGAAGGGCTACTGTTGACATTTTTTGTAAAATTCCGCTTCCATCAGGTGCCGTCATCTCAGCAATGGAAACCCAGACATTTGGAAATCTTATATGCGCTTCTGATTTATATTGGGAAGCACAAAAAGGACCTCTTACTATACCAATCGGATATCTAATACCAAAAAACGGGACTGTTAGTAAAAAGAATACTAAAACTATGGTCAAAAATGAAAATAAAAGAGGCTTTGCTGTTTGCATTGTCCTGCTTAAATTTTTTGTATGTACTAAATCTATAACTATCTTAATAAAAACAAACCCAGCAAAAAGCCATGGCACATACCAAGAGCCAGACCATGTGTGTGCAAACAAGGCAAGGCCAATGCCAGTTAATAAAGAGTAAATAATTGAATTTTTATGCCAACCATTTTTTAATGTCTTTTGGGTTGCGAGAAATAATGCTATTGGCACAAGCGTCATTAACAACACTATACAGTCTGAATCAGGATCTCCACCAAGAGTACGGGTCATGTTAAATGGATTAAAAATAAAAAGAAATGCAGCTATTACACCCGCCTTTCTGTCCATCAGGCTTTTGCCAATATAGTACATTGGTATTGCTGCTAACGATGCAAGCAAGGCTGGAAAATAAATTAAAAATCGCCATAATTGCAGATCTGGCTTGAACAATCTTGTAAACATGTATGAGTAAGCACCAAGATAAATATACAGTCTTCTCAGCCCTGATGTAGGTAACCCCTCTGGTGCGGTCATATATGGGTCTATGGCAGGTATGTGACCATCTTTCACAACAAAATTCATATATCTGTAAAAGTAATATGAATCAATATTTCTCAGGTACGGATAATGAAAACCAACAATACGTATGTAAAAGCCGAGTAAGATTATTGTTATTATAAGAAGTAGTGGCCATCTTTTTTTTATAAAATTTACAGAACGCTTTTCAATTCTCTTAAGGCCTCCGATATCTATCTCTATTTCATCTTTCTTGTCTTTTGTTGCTGGTTGTGGTGTTTTTTTATTTCCTTCTATTTCTTTAACAACTTCTTCTTTAAGCTTTTCATCCTTGATAAAGCCAAGTTTTTCCTTTAATTTTTCAGTTAATTTTCGTGCAACCATGAAATCACTTATTTGAAAAGGTTTTTATTCTTAAATTATCTTTCTCCAGTGCTTTAATATGAATTTTATTAGCTTTAATTTTGGCATCTTCCATATTAACTTGGAAAGATTATCATAGTTGTTCTCTATTACTGGCGCAGCCTGCTCTATATCAGGGCCAAATTCGTCAAAAAAATCATCTATTTCGTTGTTTGACATCTGTCTGTAAACTTTTCTAACTAAAAGGCCAGCCCGAATTTCCTTTTTTAGTTTTTTATGCCACTCCCTCTCATAGTTTTTGAGACCAGAAAAATCACCCAATGCAAAGCATGATAAAATAACTTTATGAGCGATTGCTGCAGCTGTTAAGGAATATATTATTCCACCGCCTGTTATTGGCTTGACTTGGCAGGCCGCATCGCCAATTAGTATGCAATTATTTCTTCTTGTTTTTATTAGACCAGTCGGTATCAGGCCAGCATATATTTTTTTTGGTTTTACATTTTGCTCTGCCAAAAAATAACTGTAATTTTTTTTCGGACTGAATCCTGTAACAAGGCCATATTCTCCAAAAATAGACCATGCAATAAAATCGGGTGAGTAAAGTTTATTGAGAAATATCTTTTTTTCCTTGTTTTTCAAAGATTTTGTAAAAATCCCAAAATACATCTTTGGCTTCTTGTTTGTTATCGCCTTTCTTGTTATTGAGTTAGCACCGTCTGCACCAACCAGAACTTTTATAAAATATTTATCTTTATCTGTCTTAACCAAAGAAAAATTGTCATAAATTTTAACTTCTTCTACGGTTTCGTATTTTATCTTTATTTTACTGCGTAGGAATTTCGCAAATTTTTTCCTTTTCAGCACGTAAACAAAAGGTTTCTTTGTTTTTATTTTTATAATTTTTCTAGAGGGAGAAACAATCTCTGCTGTTCTTATTTTTTTATCTATTAACTTTTTTATTGTCTTCTTGTCAAAAAATTTTTCTATAGCTGTTGAAACAATGCCAGAATCTTTTAATTTGATTTTTGGCGATTTTTCAAATACAATTATTTTTTTATCTTTTATATTATTTTTTTTGTTTTTCAACAAATACGCTAGGTAAGAACCTGCAACACCAGCACCTATTATGCCTATATCATACATTTAATCGCCCTGTCAAGCAGATAATCACTTTAATAGTTTGCGATTTATATTTTTAAATACGTTTTTATTTATTCATTATAATTGTAACGTGATATCATGATATGGTCGTTTTATTTCAAAAATGTAAAAAAACTGATGTTTTTGCCGATCATTGTATTTATTTTATGTGTCTTGATTCTCGGATATAATATTCATACTACAGGGTATCTGATACAGAGGGATATTGAATTATCTGGCGGCAAGCTTCTTAGCATAATAACAACTGATAATGTAAAAATAACTGATGTAGAAAACGTATTAAAATCAGAAAATATAAAAGATGTAAATGTAAGAATTGCATCCAGTGTTGCCAGCCCAAAAAGGACAATATTAATACAAATGCCTGAAGGTGTCGATGAAAAGAAAATAATAGAAAAATTGAATTTTATAACCATAGAAGATTACTCTATAAAACAGGTCGGCGCTGCTCTTGGTAAAATATTTTGGCACCAGACAAAGCTCGCTATATTCTTTGCGTTTGTATTAATGGCTGTTGTTGTTCTTTTGTTATTCAGAACAATCGTTCCAAGCACAGCTGTTGTTTTTGCAGCAGTTGCTGACATAACCATAACTATAACAATACTCTCGTTAATTGGTGTTAAGTTATCTTTACCAATACTTGCAGCACTTTTAATGCTAATAGGTTATTCTATAGATACTGACATATTGCTAACAAGCAAGTTGCTAAAAGGTAGCGGAACAAGAGAAGAAAAATTAAAGGCAGCTATTAAAACTGGTTTGACAATGTCTTGCACAACCTTGGCAGCAATTTCTGTTTTATACCTTGTCACATCAAATATTGTGCTTAAGCAAATAGCAATGGTTCTGCTTTTTGGATTATTAACAGACATACCTACAACATGGCTGACAAATGTTGGAATATTGCTAAGATTTTTAGGTGAAAAAAATGACTAAACTGCTAAAAAATTTCAGCGTATTATTATGGATATTTTTTATAGTTATTTCACTTGTAGCCATACATCCTAGATTAAATGCAAATGGCCTGAAAATAACATCAATAGACTCATCTTCTCCTCTTGTCAACAGACTTAAACCAGGTGATATAATTTATAAGATAAATAATGAAGACGCCACACAAGCGCTGCTAGAAAAAAATTATACAGAAGTTAATCTTGATACAAATAAAGGGAAAATGTTCTTTCTTATTAATGGTTCTTTAGGTGTGGAAACAAAAAAAGTTGAAAAAACAAACCTGAAGTTTGGATTGGATATCAGAGGAGGTACGAGGGCGATAATAAAACCAGACCTCAATGAAACAGAAACAAAAGAAGAAAAAGAAAATATGGTGAGGCAAATTATAACAACATTGCAAACAAGGATAAATGTTTATGGTCTACAGGAGTCAACATTCAAACCTGTATGGGATGGCGAAACAGCATATATACAAATAGAACTTGCAGGTGGAAATAAAAAAGAGCTTCAAAACTTGCTAGAAAAACAGGGAAAATTTGAAGCAAAAATACCTCTTCCTATAGAAAATAATAAAATACATTTTAATGACAAGTATTATGATGTTCCTGATGAACATGAATTTGAATTAGAAAAAATAAAATTTGAAAAGGTAAATGAAAGCTATGTACAGGCTACTGTCTATTCTGGCTCAGATGTCAAAATGGTTTATATGGACCCAGAACATTCTTGGCTTAAATGCTATAAAGATGGGTGTGAATGGGGCTTTCAGGTTCTTATAAGTCAGGAAGGTGTCGAAAGATTTGATAAAATAATAAAAAACATACCTTCTACACTTAAAACTGGTGAAAAGGTTTATCTCACCGAACCAATAAAATTATATTTAGATGATAAATTAATGGATGAACTCAGAATAGCAGCAAGCCTGAAAACCAGCCCAACATCTACACCAGCTATAACAGGCGGAGCTGAAAATGAGGCAGAAGCTGTTGAAGAAAAGAGGCAACTGCAGTCAATACTCAGGAGTGGAGCATTGCCAGCAAAAATATCAATAGAGCAGATGGATGTTATATCACCTAAGCTTGGCTCTTCATTTTTAAGGTCAGCTGCTATTGCAGGATTAGGAGCTATAATCGCTGTTATGTCTGTTGTGTTTATAAGATATAGGAGACTAAAATTAGCCATACCAGTTATGCTTGTGTCTCTGTCAGAAGTGCTGATCATTCTTGGCGCTTCTGTATTTCTTGGTGTTATTGGCTTTGGCTGGACAATTGACCTTGCTGCTCTTGGCGGGATAATAGCTGCAGTTGGAACCGGTGTAGATAGCCAGATAATCATACTCGACGAATCAATAAGCGGTGAAAAGAGAGAGTGGTCTTTAAAAGAACGGCTAAAAAGAGCATTCTTCATGATATTTGGCGCAGGTGGTACGACCATCGGTGCTATGTTGCCGCTAATGGTGCTTGGATTCGGACTACTAAGGGGCTTTGCAATAACTGCATCTGTAGGTGTTTTGGTTGGAATTTTAATAACAAGACGGGCATTTGGCGTTATTGTTAGGCATATATTAGAGGACTAAATATACACCAGTCGATATACATCAGTTGCCAGAGATATGTATAATTATTCTAAAGTTTTATAATTAAACAAGGCCAAAATAGTCAGGATTAAGGCTGCAAACCATATTTATCCTAAAGTTTATTGTAAAAACCCTAATATATGATAGAAGCATTTAAAAGCTTTTTGGCCATCAAAATCTTTAAATACCTTATGTCAATAATGCTTTTTACAAACTATATACTAAAATAAGAGGTGGAAAAAATGGATAAAGACCAAATAGGAAGCTGGGCTTTCTTATTGGGTATTTTAATAGCAATAGTGACAGCATTTGTAACATTAACATGGGTTCCAGTAGTACTAGTATTACTTGGTTTGCTTGTCGGTTTCCTTAATTTAGGAGATAAACAAACACAGTCATTCTTAATAGCTTCTATTGCATTTCTAGTAGCAGGAACAGCAAACTTAAGCGCAATACCTTCAATAGGAACATATCTAGAGGCTATGTTAACAAACATTGGCCACTTAGTTGCTCCAGCAGTTGTTGTTGTTGCTCTAAAAGCTATATATGACTTTGGTAAAGCATAGGACTTTGTCCTATTTTTTTCTTTTTTTTTTATATTTTAAGAATGGTTTTATTCACTAAATATCATATTGACGCATTAGTCTGGCATATTTATAGTTGTCTCTACACTAAGCTCACTGAGCACGAGAATTCTGTTATGCTGAATCAAGTCATACAAAATATTTTAATCCTGCAAAAAAGAGCGCCAAACCAGCTATTAGTTTGATAAGTTGGAATGCCCAGAAAACTGTCAAAAATAATACAAGTTGGGGTAATGTTCCCATAACTGATAATAACCACATTGCACCAAGAGATTCCACTGTCAAAACAATACCAACCAATAAAAACGCAATTGGTTGAAGATTGCTTAGGGATAATTTTCTAGATTTTCTGTTAATAGATTTTTTCTTGATATTTTTTTTCTTTTTCAGATTAATCACCTTTTTTTAGCTCTAAAATGGTTGCAGCCAGATCGTTATTTAATTCCTCTAATTTTTTTTCAACGGTCTCTCTATCCTTGCCCGTCTTTTCCATTATCATTTTTATATCATCTTCAGTTGGCTCATTCTTTTCCTCTTCCTTGGCCTGGCCCATAACCTGATAGGAGGGCTGGCCCATCATGTCCATATAAATAACTTTTGGCTTTTCTATAACAATATTTTTATCCTTTAATTCTATAACCACACGTTCGGCATCTATCTCTTTCATGTTTGTTTTTACCTGCTTAACAAGGTTTGTCATTTGTTTAATATTTTTTAGTTGATCGAACATTAGATTTCACCTCTAAGAATGTGTTTAATATCCATTTTGCGCATATAACTGAGATAACTGTTGAACAAACAACGAGCTGCACAAAAAGGCTTTTTCTAGCCTCTTTCCAGTTTATTCTCATAACCACACCTTTAAAGTATTCGACGCAAAAACTATTAATATGTTTTCTATTTTTCTTTCACTTATTTTTGGCGTATTAGTCGGTATAATATGCGGTCTTATACCAGGCATACATCCCAATCTTGTAAATACCCTGCTTTTGGCTTTTGTAATGAAAACATCTATTAATCCGTTATTCTTGATAGTATTTATTGTTTCTGTCTCTCTTACAAACGTTGTAGTCAACTTTATACCATCTGTTTTTGTTGGTGTTCCTGAAGCAGGAACAGAGCTGTCAATACTACCTGCTCATAAGATGCTTATCAGAGGGGCTGGCCCAGAAGCTATCCGCCTGTTTATGCTTGGATGTGTTGGAGCAGTATTATTTTCCTCTACATTAATATCTGCTTCGGTTTTTATTATCCCAAAAATCCTCCCATTTCTTGAGAAATATGTGTGGGTAATCATAGCACTTATAAGTGTTTTTCTGATGCTAAAGGATAGGCGAATTTCTTTTTTTATATTTTTGCTGGCTGGTACTGTTGGCATCCTCTCCTCAAAGTTGCCAATAAGTCAAAATCTTGTTCTATTCCCGCTTTTATCAGGAATGTTTGGTATGAGCACCCTTATTTTAAGTATGGAGAAGCAGGAAAAGATTCCTAGACAGGATAAAAAGATAGCTGTGTCAAAAAATACGATTTATAACAGTGTTATAAAAGGTTCTTTTGCCGGTCTTTTCACTTCATTGTTACCAGGAATTTCAGCAAGTGCTGCAGCAATGCTTGTTTCTACTTCATCCACAGAATCCTTTTTGATAAGTGTTGGTTCTATACAGGTCATAAATATGTTTTTTTCATTTTTGATGCTTTGGCTTATTGGAAAAGGAAGAAGTGGCTCTGCTGTTGCTATAAAACAAATAGCTGATGTTGGGATAACTGAAATAAAGCTGATTATAATAATAGCTGTTCTAACTACATTAATTAGCGTGATAATCACATTTAAATTGTCAAAAATTTTTGCAAAATATGTGGAAAAAATAAATTATCACATTTTAACAATATTTATAATGACAGTTCTTACCGCGCTTGTAATTATTTTAACAGGCCCATATGGCCTGCTCCTTTTTGCAACATGCACCTGTCTTGGCCTACTGCCACCACTGCTAAAAATAAGGCGCGTACATCTTATGGGCGCATTAATTATACCAACAATTTTATATTTTCTCGGAATTTAAGAAAAATATCATGTGAAGTTAAGGCTGGTTTTCATTTTACTTCTTCATATTTTTTCATATATCACTTCATCAATTTTTTTTAATTTCACATTTAGTTCACAACTTCACACCCCCTTATTTCAAGTGGAAAATTCAGACCCCCTTGTTTCCTATGGAGCGTTTTTCTTTTAAAAAGAAATATGAACATAACAGTGTTATATTCACTAGATATGTGAAGTTCATATGAATATTAATAATTAAATAAAAATTTTTGACTTATTTACTGACTAAAATTTGCTTATATATTGTTGCCCTTTTTCTTACCTAGAATAACTTTATCTCCGACGTTTCCGTGGAATGCTATTGCAAGCTCTCCGCCACATTCACATCTTCCTGATAATGGCATGCGACGATAACTTTTTTTGCATTTTTTACAAACAAATTCTTCCCAGCCCTCAAGCACAGTATCATTTTTTTTATCATGCTTTGCAGTTGGTTTTATATCTGGCTCTGTTCGTATTTTATGATTTAAAACTCGCTTTTTTCCGCTTAACAAATCTTTTATGTTTGCCTGACGGCCATACCCAAATAACTCGCCCTTTGAAATGCCCACAGATGAAAATATCCTCATTATAGGAGGAAGTAACTGATTTTCTATATAATAATCAGAGTCTATCTTAAGATTATGCTCTTTAACATATTCAGGATCTTCAGCACGTTTTGAAAGCATTTGGTTACCTTTTATTATAACAAACCCTATTCTTGAACCTACTGTTATATCTGATGGGGCCCTGCGCCTCAATTTTTTTGCCAATTCTATATGTGGCAATGTTCCTTTATAGCTACTAAGTTCTTTTGTTATTCCCTTTATAATAGTCAGTTTCTCTAATGGCACCTTTCCCTCTTTTACATCTTTTATCACTTTTTTTACATAATCAAGCGCTTTTGTAATATTCCCCTCTTTTAGGATAACATTAAGAACATAGTTCATAACATCTGTCACAAGCTGGCACCAGTCACGCCTGACGGTTTCTATGCCTTTCATCTCTAAAGAATTCTCCCATCCATCAGGACCCGGCTCAAATTTCCATGCCGCGTATCTCTTTTTGGAAAGGATTAAAGATGTCTTATAAATTTTTTCAAACTCTAACTCTAAATAGCCTGGCAGGTTATTTGTAACGTCTTTTGCTATTTTCTCTCCAATCTTTCGCGCATCGTCCAAACTGCTTGAATTTGTCTTAACAAAAACACTATCTGTATCCCCGTATATAACTTCAACATTATAATTTTTTTCAATAAATTCCTTGGTTTTTTTTATATTCTCCCTACCATATGCTGTTATGCTATTTGCAATATCCATAACATATAATCTTGCACGCACATATCCAGTATATCCGTAAAAGCTGTTAGCCATAGTCTTTAGTGCCAGCTGCTTAGCATTTAAAATCCGCTTCTTTTCTCCTTTTGAGATTTTCATTTCCTTTTTAACCAAAACCCTTGTTTTTAAAAGTTCTGAAAGTATTTTGGGTAAAACACCCTCCCTAACTTCTTTATCAACAAATTTAGCTCCCCACGGAGACTTGTGATATTTAACGCCTGGGGGAGAATCTTTTGTTACAAGGCAAGTTGGGCAAATATTAAAGGTTCGTATAATAGACGGATATAAACTCTTAAAATCAAGAACCAGTACATATCCTTCTGTATGAAGCCCTTTCTTGGGTTCCAATACCGTAGCACCTTTTAATTCTAGTTTTTTTCTTTCTATCATCCTTTTTGTTACTTCTTTCTTAGTAGGTGCTGTTGGAAGGACAAAACCAAGCTCCTTAAATTTATGTAAAAAACTCGTTTCTACGCGGGTTGTCTGACCACCAAATGTATCCTGCAACAAAAGCCCTGAAATTTTTGATAATTCAAAGAATTTATCAAGCAATCCCTTTTCAAGAAGAATTCTCAAAGCCAAAACTGCGTCTTTTCTGGAATATTCTACAAATTTTTGTATACCTTCCCGTTTACCATTCCAAAGCTGCTCCATCTCTGTATATTTTATGTCTATCTTTTTTTCATTTAAAAATTCTTCAGCAACGTTGTTTAATGTGTATCTTTTAAGTTTTATCCATGGATCATTTTTAATAATTTGGTACGGATCTGCAACTACCCTGCCTGTTATAACAGGAGATTGATAGATTCCAAGGCTTTTCATAAATGCTGGTTTATCTGCAGCCCTGCCAAGATTTTTACTAATGTTGTTTTTTTCCAATCTGTTAAGAACAAATGGTATATCAAAATTGTTAATATTATATCCTGTTATAATATCAGGATCGTAGTCACTTATTATTTCTTGGAATTTTTCCAACATTTCCTTTTCAGAAGAGAGAGATATAATATTTTTTCCTGAACAATGTTTTGTTAAAAGGACGGCATCCTTTTTACCGCGCCAAGCAGGATCAAATGCCAAAGAAATCATAATAATGGGGTCTTTTTTACCATCTACCATTCTTTCTTTATCTTTTGTTACAGATTCTATATCAAAGGATAAATATCTTAAAGGTGCATTTTTTTTGATATTTTTTAATGGTCTTATTTTTTTAATTTTAAAGACAGGTGCCTTTATTATCTTACTTTTTTCCTGCGTACCATCTATTTCAACCCAGTCCATACCATGTAAGTTTTTATCAACCATATATCGGTACTTAAATAAAATATCAGCCTCGCATATGTTTTTAACTAGAGGAATAGAAGAAAATTCTTCTCTTAACGCTACAACATCTTTTGGGATTTTTGTAAAAACCTGCAATAGTGTTTCTTTTTTTTCATGATAACCTATTGAAAGAAATCTTTTCACCTCTCTAATCTTCCGTATTTTTTCGTTATCTTTGATGATTTTTATTACATCTTCTGTTTTTCCGCGCTTTGGGAGAATATAAAAATATGGAATAAATGAATCGTCATAAGCAACTATAGTTTTTCCCTGTTCAGTTTTTCCGAATATCCTTATAACAGGCCTATTCTCCTTTACTATATAATCAATGTCTATTATCTGCATTCTAACCATATTTATAACCTTATCTGTTCAACTGACCTATCAGCCAAATTTATAACAACCGGCTTAAAATCTGATAAGGGGGAACCACTATTGACTATTGTTGCTGATTTATAATTTTTTACTTCTGGCTCATGGGTATGACCACAATGAACTATATCAGGAACTACATCAAGTACCAGATAATCCTCGTTTAAAATTAATTTTGACTGCCCCAAATATCTTTTTTTCAGCATGTCCAAATTAAATTTATGTATCATTAATATTTTGACACCGTTAATTTCTATCATTGCTGGGTTGCTAAGTGAAATTACGTTTTTTAAACCTTCTTTTAATTTTATACCTAGTGCTGGATAGGAACTATCGTCCTTTTCTCCAGGTATTAAAAATACCTTTGAGCCTAAATCTTTTACGTAATTAATAAAAGATTTTTTATCTGAGATATCGCCTGCCACCAAAAGATATGAGATTTTTTGTGTTTTAAACCAGTCAAAAAATTTTTTAATATCAGAAGGGGGCGTCTCATCTAAATGTAAATCAGAAATAAAACAAACCCTTTCCTGTCCTTTTGTCGGTGACCTTAGAGGTATATCAGGGTATATTATTTCTTTACCAAACAAATAGTCACCAGCAGATATGCCCCTGACAACTATAGCTTCGTCTAACATCAAATTATCAATATTTTTCACATTTAAAGAAAATTCTACTTTAACAGATGTTGTCATGTCTTCAATTTCAACAATTTTTTTATCTGCTTTCTCTTTTATGTTTTTAACTATGCCAAATATATATACTTCTTTTCTTTCTTTTCCAAGTTTGTTTAAAGAGACAAAATTAAATTTTGTTCTCCTTAAAAAAATTTTTTGCATTTTTTTATATTTATCCTGAAAAAATTTTATAAATTGTTCTGT
This sequence comes from Candidatus Aenigmatarchaeota archaeon, assembly GCA_021157845.1. Lineage (GTDB taxonomy): Archaea > Aenigmatarchaeota > Aenigmatarchaeia > GW2011-AR5 > JAGGXF01 > JAGGVU01. The sequence continues at coordinate 1,408 of JAGGVU010000005.1, read as the reverse complement.
CTTTATTTCTCTTGGTATTTTCACTAAATTTTTAATAACCCTTACTTTATTTTCTGAAAATTGTGTTAAAAAAATGTCTGAAGAATTCTCTATTATTTTATTAAAAATATAACTATCATTGAATTTAGATAATTTTTCTAAAACATCTGGAGAAATTAAAAATCCTCTCTCCAAAAAATATTGAACAATCTTTTTTTTGTCCATTCATTCACCAAAATTTTCTTTTAATATTTTTTTTACCCTGTCCAGAACCTTGTTTTCTATTGCCAGAGAAATTTCTCTAGTTCGGCCATATCTTCCTTTTGAAATAACTTTTGTTGTTACTATACCAAGCATATCCAGCTCTGCTATTAAATCACTTACCCTTCTTTGCGTTAAAATTTTAAGGCCATTATTTTTACATATTTCTCTATAATTGTCAAAAACGTCGCCTGTCATTATTTTTTCATTATTTGTTTTTATAATAGAAAAAAGAACTGCTTGTGATTGTCTTGGCTGGTTTTTAACAATTTCAGTAACCCTGTCTAAATCAATTTTTTCTTCTGCAAGATCAACATGTTTCTCAGTTATTTTTTTACTGTTAGTTCTCTCAGCTATCTCACCAGCAACCCTTAACAAATCTAGTGCTCTTCTTGCATCTCCATGTTCCTGAGCAGCTAAAGCAGAACATTTATTAATAACAGATTCGTCTATACACCCCTCTACAAAACCTTCCTTTGACCTTTCCAAAAGTATGTCCCTTAGCTCCAATGCATTATACGGTGGAAATATTAGTTCCTCCTCTCCTAATGAACTTTTAACGCGAGAATCAATATTATCTGTAAAAGACAAGTCATTTGATATGCCTACTATTGTTAATTTACCTTTTTTTAGCTCTGAGTCAACTCGTGTCAGGTTGTAAAGAAATTCATCACCTATTTTTTTGACAAGTGCATCTATTTCGTCAAGAACTATTATTATATTTTGTTTTTCATTATCTAGGAGCTTGAAAAATTTTCTATACAAAACATCTGTTGGAAGTCCTGTATCAGGAACATTTTCTCCAAAGCTCCGCAACAAATAGGCCAAGAGTCTATATTCTGTGTCCGCAACTTTTTTCATTTTACAGTTTATATAAATGCTTTTTATTTTATTATCATCTTGAATTATTTTTTTTAGTTCATCAAGAACAAATTTCATGCATATGGTTTTTCCGGTTCCTGTTTTTCCATAAATAAATATATTACTTGTTGCATGTCCCTTTAAAACTGGAGAAAGAACATTAACTATTTGTTTTATTTCATTATCTCTATGGGGAATTTTTTCAGGTATAAATGAAACAGATAAAACATCTTTGTTTTTAAATAAAGAGGGCTTGTTTAAATATTCAGAAAAAATATTTTTTTCCATCAACCACACCCTTTAAAGT
>JAGGVU010000007.1 GCA_021157845.1 Candidatus Aenigmatarchaeota archaeon | reverse complement strand
TCGTGGGATTAATATATTTAAATCGAATTAAATTTACGATATTTATAAATTCGATTTTGATATGTTAAAATCAGCTTCGCTGATTTTAAATATATTTTTATTAGTTTGCTTTTAATTATACATAGTGATATTATGGGCCAAATAAGAGTAATTTTGTTGATTAGTTTGCTTACAGCGCTATTCCTGGGCGTCGGGTACTTTTTTGCAGGCACGACAGGAATGTTATTAGGCCTTATTATGGCATTCATAACAAATTTTTTTGCTTATTGGTACTCTGACTCTTTTGTCCTGAAAATGTATAAGGCAAGGCCATTTGACAATAAAGAAATAAAAACTATAATTAAAAACCTGGCAGAAAAAGCAGGTATACCTGTTCCAAAATTATATATAACAGAAATGGACGTGCCAAATGCGTTCGCAACCGGCCGCAACCCAAAGCACGGAGCAGTATGTGTCACGTCTGGTCTGGTAAAAATGCTTAATAAAAATGAGATAAAGGGAGTTCTTGCACATGAAATAAGCCACATTAAACACAAGGATACGCTTTTACAGACTATGAGCGCAACAATAGCAGGAGCTATAACATGGCTCGGATACATTTTCTGGTTTGGTGACCGGAGAAACAGAAATATTATAAGCTATCTGCTGATGTTCATAGCTGTTCCAATAGCTTCACTTCTGATAAGAACAGCAATATCAAGAAACAGGGAATTTTATGCGGATAAATACGGGGCTGAAATATCCGACCCTTTAGGACTGGCATCTGCCCTTGAAAAAATATCATCTTTCGCTTATAATCACCCAATGCGTGGAAATGCCTCAACGTCGCACCTGTTTATAATAAATCCGTTTTCTGCAAGAGGGCTGTCTTCACTCTTCAGCACGCACCCGCCAACAGATGAGAGGATAAACAGGCTAAGACAAATGTCTATTTAACAGGAGATGATTTGATGAAGGAATTAGAAGAAAAATACGTACAAAATCAATTGCTAAAAGGAGAAGTCGAAGAGCTACTAAAACAGAAAGAAATTATAGAGCAAAAAATACTCGAACTAAATATAACAAAAAATACTATAGGTGAAATATCAAAAATAAAAAAAGGTGATTTTATATGGGCACCTATAGGCAGCGATGTCTTTGTATCAGCAAGAATAGAAGATAATAAAACCTTTCTATCACGTGTAGGTGCGGACGTTTCTGTTAAAAAAACCGGTCAAGATGTTATAAAAATTCTGGACAGGCAGATTAAGGAATTAAATAATTCTATTAACCAAATAAATATTATGGTTGGAAAATATGTCCAAGAACTAAAAAAAATAGAAGATGAAATTATACGACTAAGGAAAAAAAATAGTTGATAGTTATGTTTGGATTTCTTAAAAAAAAGCTAAAATCACTTCTGGGAAAGTCTAAAGAAATTGAGCAAAAAGAGGCTGGAGATGAACAGCTAACCGATGAGCAAAGGCCAGCTGAGCAAAAGCCAAAAACTAAAGAAGAAATATTAGAGCCTAAGGAGGAAGAAGAGAAAATATTAAAGCCTGAAGAAGAAATTGTTGAAAAACCAGCCGAGAAAAAAACAGAAGCTGAAAAGGAAGAAATATTAGAGCCTAAGGAGGAAGAGGCTGAACCAGATTCTGAGCAAGAAAAAAAGGAAGAAATATTAAAGCCAGAAGAGGCTGCAAAAGAGGCCAGGTTGGATGTGAAAGAAATTGTTAAGCGAAAACCGGTTGAAAAAAGGCCAGAAGCTGAAAAGGAAGAGAAGAAAGCTGGTGGATTATTATCAAAAATTGGCAAAGCTTTGGGAAAAAAAGATGAGGTTGAAAAACAAAAAAGAATAAAAGAGCTTGCAGAAGAAATACACGAAAAAGAGAAAGGGTTGTTATCAGGACTGCTGAAAAGGGTGAGTGAAAAAGAGCTTGGTGAAAAAGACTTAAAAAAATTTATGGACGAATTTGAACTTATTCTAATGGAAAATAATGTTGCATTAGAAGTTGTAGAAAAAATATTATCTGAGCTCAAAAACAGATTAATTGGAAAAAAAGTAAATCGCTCAAATGCTGAAAAAATAATGTTCGCCGCATTGAAAAGTGCTATGTTATCTGTCTTTAACCAAGGGAAGATTGACATAGAAAAAAAAATTCAATCGTCTGACAAACCATTTGTTATTATCTTAGTTGGATTTAATGGAGTTGGAAAAACTACTACACTAGCTAAATTAGTGCATTTCTTTTTAAACCGCGGAAAGACGGTCGTAGTTGCTGCTGGAGATACATTCAGAGCAGCTGCGCTGGAACAGATAGAAATACATGCGAAAAACCTTGGTGTTGATGTTATAAAACACAAATATGGTGCTGACTCCGCTGCTGTAATATATGACGCCATAGAACACGCGAAATCAAAAAACATAGACATTGTTATAGCTGATACTGCTGGTAGAAACCACGCAGACATAAATTTGATGGACGAATTAAAAAAAATAAAAAGGGTTGATAAACCAGATTTGTCAATTTTGGTAATAGATACGCTCACAGGCAATGATGCTGTTGAGCAGGCAAAGAGATTTGACAAAGCAATAGGAGTAGATGGTATAATTCTGGCAAAAGCAGATGTTGCAGAAAAGGGAGGAGCGGCATTATCTGTCGGTTATGTAACTGGGAAGCCAATATTGTTTCTAGGAACTGGGCAAAATTACGAAGATTTAGAAATATTTGACGCTGAAAAGCTGGTTAATGAGCTCCTGGAATAAACTTTTTATATCTTTTATCACGATAATTATATCATTGGTGAATCAAATGACTGGTGAATATCTTACACTACAATAAATCTAATTCTTTTAGATGTATTTTTTCAAAAATAGTAACTGTAAAAAATAGATATAAATACGCCAAAATAAAAAATAAGTGGAGGAGATTATTATGAAGCTATTGTTGATACACTCTGATTTTCTGGAATTCGAACCAAAGGAGAAGGCCATAAAAGATGCGCCTGATATTGAAAAAGAGTTAAAACGGGTGGATGACTGCTTGGTCGTGTTTACATCTGTTGAAAAATGCGACGAAAAAGACCCTAAACAAATTGTCTCGAATTCAATTGCAGAAATACAAAAAATTGCAAATCAGGTAAAGACTAAAAAGATTGTGATATACCCATGGGTTCATTTGACATCAGAGCCAGCAACACCTACACATGCAATTAAGATACTTGAAGAGATGAAAAACGGGTTAAAACCTAGTTATAGCATTTATCTAAGCCCATTTGGCTGGTATAAGTCTTTTACAATAAAATGCAAAGGGCACCCACTTTCAGAATTAAGCAGAGATATAAAAGCAGATAAAGTTGAGGTTTCGACTGCACTAAAAAAAGAGGAAAAGCTCAAATCAAACTGGTTTATTTTAGAGCCGAATGGAACAATGAACAAGATAGAAATAAAGGACGGAAAAATTGAAGGGTTTAATTTTTCTGAGCAGAAGAAACTTAAAAAACTTGCAAAATATGAAATGAAGAAAAGCAGAGTAGTAAAGAAAGAGCCACCACATATAAAATTAATGAAAAAGCTTGAGCTTGTCGATTACGAACCCGGAAGTGATCCAGGCAATTTAAGATATTATCCAAAGGGAAAAATGATAAAAGCACTGATAGAAGAGTGGGTTACGCAAAAAACCCTAGAATATGGTGCAATGGAAGTTGAATCGCCAATAATGTATGACTACGAGCACCCATCTTTGAAAAAATATTTACATAGATTCCCAGCAAGACAGTACACTATTCAGACACCAAATAAAAAGGTGTTCCTAAGATTTGCAGCCTGCTTTGGTCAGTTTCTAATGATGCATGACGCAAACGTATCATACAGGGATTTACCGGTTAGGCTATATGAAATAACAAAATACAGCTTCAGAGTTGAACAAAGAGGTGAATTAGCCGGGTTAAGGAGACTTAGAGCATTCACAATGCCTGATTGTCACGCATTCTGCAAGGACATTGAGCAGGCAAAGGGTGAAATGATTAAAAGATTTGAACTTGCTGATAAAATCCAGAGTGGAGTTGGCCTTGGCAGAGAAGATTTTGAGCTCGCTATCAGAACAGTAAAAAGTTTCTGGGATGAAAATAAAGATTATATAATAGCTCTTGTAAAAAAATGGGGCAAACCAGCGCTAGTAGAAATTTGGGACAGTCAGTTTTTCTACTTTGTCTTGAAATACGAATGGAATTTTATTGACGCATTGGATAAAGCAGCCTGCCTGACAACAGATCAGATAGATGTTGAAAATGGAGAAAGATATGACCTGAGATTTACAGATGCTGATAATAAACAGAAGCACCCTATTATATTGCATTTGTCACCCAGTGGCGCTGTTGAAAGGGTAATGTATGCACTATTAGAAAGAGCTTATATGGAACAAAAGAATGGTGAAAACCCCGTTCTTCCGCTATGGCTATCACCTACGCAAGTCCGGCTTTGTCCAGTTTCAGATGAATTTACTGATTACGCAAAAGAAATTGCAAATAAAATAGAAAAGAAAATCCGTGTAGATGTAGATGACAGGGCTGAAAGCGTGCAAAAGAAGATCCGCGATGCTGAGATGGAATGGATACCTTATATAGTTGTGATAGGCGAAAAGGAGAAAAAGAGTGGAAAGCTCGCTGTTCGGTTCAGAGAAACCGGAAAAGTTGAAAATATGAAAGAAGATGAGCTGATTAAGTTTATCAGAGAACAAATAAAAGATAAACCTTATAGGCCATTGCCACTGCCAAAACTTCTGTCAAAGCGGCCGGTTTTCAGGGGTTAAGGCAAGTCTTATAAATTATTGCCAGGCGAATGAGACATCATTATTGTTGTAACTATGGCGCATGCTATAAATTATTAAATATCAACAAAGCACCAGTGCTCATCAGATATACTAATATGCCTGCTGTTAAAACTCCCAGCGAACATGCAATAAAGGACTTTTTCCATTCAAGGCCAAGCAGCCAGGCAAGCAATGTTCCAGAATAAACTCCAGAGCCTGGTAAAGGAATTGCAACAAATATTGCTATCCCTATAGGACCATAGTTATTAACATATCTTTTCCCTTTATCATGTATTCTATTAACAATTCGTCTAATAAAAGACCAGCGATTCAGGTGTTTATAAAAAATTTCCAGACCAATCCAAACTGGAAAAAATAACAAAATATTTACGAGAATTATCAGCGGAACATATGATTCAAAAGATGAGGCAACTGCCAAAGGTATTGCCCCCCGCAATTCTATCCATGGGAGTATGGTTGTGAATAGTATCTGCACCACATTCATAAATTTTTCACCATATAAAACCCATTTAGTTTGTATCCAAACTTTTTATAATATAGCCTTACACCAATACCGCTTGTTACTAAAAGTCTCGTATAACCTTTATCAGCGGAAATTTCTTCAGCAATTTTCAAGAGTTTCTGTCCGTACTTTTCATGTTGTACAGCATCTTTATCCCTTTCTCCAAGTTTAACCAGTGGGCCGTAAACATGCAGCTCGCGAACAAAGGCCCTGCTGCATAGTCGGAGACGCAAAAATCCTATCAATACATCATTTTTTTTATCTTCATAACTTAAAAATAGTTCCCTGCTGCCAGAAGCATTATAACTGATTTTGTATAATTTTATATTTTCTTTCTCAGGTACAATTCCTTCTCTTATCCTGTGCCAATATTCCCTGCATCGTATGCAACTGCACCGCATACCGGCCTTTTTCATTTTATATTCGGTAAGCTGCCGGAGGTTTGTGGTTTTTGGACCGGCAACAACCTTTTTTTCAGATATGTCGCGCATAATTCTTTTTATTCTTACATATCTTGGGACAATTTGTTTAATTTTTATTAAAAGTTCGGTTGCCTCATTTATTGATAACGGCGTATACTCACCTTTTTTATACATTTCATATAATTTCGTTCCTGGAATTACAAGGGTAGGATATATCTTTATTTCATCTGGCTTATAATCAGGAGAAGAAAAAATTTTTTTAACCATCTTAAAATCTCTTTGCTGATCAGAAAGTGGCAGACCAAGCATTATGTGATACGTAACTTTTAAACCATTATCTTTCAAATTTCTTGTTGCGACTATATTTTCTTTTGCTTTATGCCCCCTGTTTACGAAATCAAGCACATCATCATAAACCGTCTGAACACCTAATTCAACACGTGTTGCACCATAATTCATCATTTCTTTGATATGATTCTCTTTACAAAAATCGGCCCGTGTCTCAAAAGTTAGACCAACGCACCTATGCTCAGATTTCTGGTTTAATTTTTTTGCTTCTTCAAGGTTTTTAGAGGATTTGCCATTCAAAGCGTCATAGCAAGATTTCATAAATTTTTTCTTATAATCCTTATCCATAGCTAAAAATGTTCCGCCCATAACTATAAGCTCGCATTTATCAGTTGGGTGGCCTGTCACTTCCAGCTGTTTTAATCTGTTCTTTATCTGCTTAGCAGGGTTAAAGTTCACTCTCTTGGCGCGCATTGTTGCCGGCTCTACGCCAGTATAACTTTTTGGTATTCCATCAACTGTCGGACAATATATACATGAGCCCGGACAATATCCCTTGCACATAACTGCAATAACACTAACACCACTTCCTGTTCGCACAGGCTTTATCTGTAGAAATTTGGACAAATTTTTAACAGCATTATTGTTTAATATATTTCTATTTACAAAATCAATAAGTTCAGCGTTTTGAAATAACTTATTTAAATTATATTTTTTAGAAATAGCAATTTTTTCCAATTCCAATTCTCTCTTATTTGTTATTTTTTTAGCCAGAATTTTATCAATAATTTCTTTTTTTGCTTTATTTATTTCGCCAACCATAAGAAACTAATCAAAACTAAAATTATAAAAATTCATCTAAACTAAAGGGAAAGATACATCCAGATCTAGAGCTGCGTCATAAATTTTCCACTCCTTATAGTTTATTTCATAATTAAGACTTCCGTAGAAAGTGGCCTGTTATAAGTATCACTAACTGGCTACTCATGGGCATCTGACCGCTAGATTAGATAAGTCTGCTACCTGCCAGAATAAACATCTGACACACGAATACCACTAGCTTTCAGTGCTCTTGCTGGGGTCTTGCCCACTAGAATAAACCCCTAACCCTTAGACGGGCTTCTGAAAACCTCTATTTTTGTATCGGCCCTTGCCTGCAGAATAAACCTCTAACTCCATTTTCCAAATATTGACACAAGAATAAAAACCCTAAAAGAGCTTTGCTTTATTCCAAATCATTTCAAATACTGGCTGCATAACCTGCTTTGTTGCATGCTCACTATTTGCCCAAAATCCGACATCCTGCGTAGGATGGGTAGTTTTGTCATGGGTCAATGCCATTAAAAACTTGTCATCATCTGCCAATGCAAATCTAGCTGCCATGTCTTCAACTTCTTCAACAGCAGAAATGTCCTTTATTTTAGCATATTTTTTCAAGCTTTTTGCAATTTCTGCAGTTTGTTTTGTCTTTGGAGCAAGTATTTTGATTTTCACTCCTCTTTTACTTGCTTTTTGCAATAAATGACCATGTTTGTTCACCAAATCTTCCAAGCCCTGCTCTGTCATCATCAGGTTTATAGATTTTTTTGCGTCTTTTAGAATAGAACTAAGCTGGTCATGCATGGCAACCCGGCCATGCAAAGTGCCTGTAAGGTCCTCTGGTCTTACGACAGCCATACTCTGTTTATGAATTTTTGCCAACTCTTTTGTGATATCTGATTTTTGTATCCTAGTTATTCTCTCAGTTGTTTCTAAGGCATTTTGAGCAATTCTCTTTTTTGCCCTTTCAAGAGCCTCAAACGGCTCAATTGCCACATATTTCATTGGCTTGCTTGGCTGGACCATTACAAATCCTTTTGCAGCTAGTGATTCTAAAACATCATAACATCTAGATCTCGGAACACCTGAAATATCAGCTAATTCCCCGGCAGTTGACATAGATCTCGAAAGCAAGGCTACCCATAGTTTTCTCTCGTACAAATTTAAGCCCATGCTTTTTAAAGCGTCCATAACCTTTTGACTCGCAATCATTTCATACCAACCCCTTTATCACATTGCTAATTATCATTAATCTTTTTGTTATATAGTTTTTGTCTCAAATCTTTATATATGTATTTCTTTTCAGTAGCAAATAAAATTTTATCAAATACTTTTATAGTTTTTTACCCGAAACTTATTTAAATTTTCTAATAGCAAACTTCTTAAAGCTTTTTATTTGCCATGGCACAGTTACAATAGTTATGGTTATTTCTCATTCCACTAGGTCAGCTAATTGATCTCTAATCAAAGCCATGACTTTTTCTTTTTTTGCCCTTTTTTTCTTTTTGCGTCTATTTTTTTGACAATTTTTTCAACATTTGGCAGATCATTTTTTATATTACATGTTCCCGACGAATTGCCAACCCCGACTATAATTGCTTTTTCATTTTTTTTCAGCTCTTTTACAAGATTAATGACCGCCTCTTTTGCATAAGGCAGAGATTTATAAATCTGGTATGTCATTGGCTGAATAGCTTCCTCAAAACCAACCTTTATTGCAATACAATCAAGTACAACTCCCTTTGGGAGCGTTTCTTCTTCTATTATTTGCCTTTGCACTCCCGGACCACCCATCCCAAATCCAACACCACTGGCAACACTTCCACTTTTTTCACCTTCCAGTTTTTGGGCCGCATCCACAGTTATAATTTTTTTAATTTTATTTTTTTTCATTATTTTTTTTATTGCCTTGTCTATGCGGCCTAGCCTTGGTCCTGGTCCTGAAGCTTTCAGTATAAAACATGTTCTTCCAGCTATTTTTTCTTTTGAGCCAATGACATCTTTTTCAATTTCCTTTGAAGATGACATCAAAGAAGCGGCAACCAAAGGTCCGATAGAGTCGCCTATTGGATAAGCCTTTAAAAACGATTCAGTTCCATCTAGCTCGCTTTTCGCTATTTTTTCTATATAAGGCATCTGCATTTGAAGTATCATTGCCAGCTGAAGATTCTTGAATTTCTTAATCATTTCAACATTATGCCTCACGATTTTAGCAATCTGACGCACAGATATACCTGCTCTTAAGCCGTAATTTATTTTTTGTTTATCCTCTTCATTTTGTGTACCAGCTATCTCTGAAACAAATTTACGGAATCTGTCCTCCATCTGATTCATAATTTTTTCTAGCTTTGACACGATTTTATAAGGGTCAAGGCTCACAGGCTCAAGTGTAAAAAAATCAAGGTAGGAATCAATTTTTTTTAATGTGGTTTTATCTTTTTTCTTACATTCTCTGTATATCATGTTTCTAGCTTTTATCGAAAAGCCTTCCAACCTCTTAGCAGACTCCTCCAACTTATATATCATCTGTGACAGCATAAGCTTTGGATATATAAAAATGAATAAGAAAAAGACCAAAAACCATAAAATACTTCCGCCAGTTCCGTCCACATTATCGCCTTAAACAGGTTCAATATTTATTGAATATAAGAGTTGGAAACCTTTAAATACCAAACTCGTTAACGGCCGAAAAGCTTTTTTATAAGCTTACCAAACCCTGTTGCTGTTCTATACATTAGGTAGAGTATATATATAAGCATACCGATATTTATCCAAAAAAGGATTGTGTTTATATCAACAGTTGCAATCAACCCAACTTTTTGCAGTATAAATGGAAATAAGACAGAAACTGCCAAAACCTTTAAAACGCCGATAAAGACAGATGTTATCTTTTTAACAACCCATAAAAACAATAAAAATATAACAATAAGAACTAATTCTGTTGGTATGCCATAGTTACTCAAAAATGTTATAAGCCCTGTAATACGTTCAATCATATTATTTACCCCATTTTGTCATAAAAAAAGAAATTATAAAAAGATGTTTACTTCGTATGTATTTCTACAATGTCGCCGTCTTTTAGTTTATATTTCAGACCTACTTTTCTTTCTTCTGTTTTTCTACCTTTTCGCCACAGCCGCGCAAAATAAAAATTTTTCACAAAATCCTTGTGTATATGGTATGCAAAATCCTTTACAAGAGCACCTTGTGGAAGTGCCATGGGTTCGTCCTTCTTTGTTAGGCGGTCTCTTGTATAAACTATTATTAGCCCAAGCATGGCCCATATCTTTTTCTTTATATCATCTACTGGTTCATTTCTCTGTATGCATAATTTCTTGGTTCTTATTTTATCCCAAAAAAGATTTTTAACTGTTGTCAAATCGTCTTCTTTGTCATAAAGAAAGACAACCAGATCAGCGGTCATTGCTATGCTCACGTATTCCGGCTCAAATGTTGACGGTATTTCAACTATCTGTATTTTTATTCCTTTATAATCCATCATACCAACTTCAGGATTTTGCGTAGTGTAGGGATAGTTAGCTATCAAAGGAGCTGTGTTTGTCAGTTTTTTCAGAAGAGTTGATTTTCCAATATTTGACATTGATATTATGCAAACTTGGCCGTCTCCCTCTTTTTTTATTCCTTCCTTTTTGCTTCCCTTTTGGCTGGTCTTCTGTTTTTTGAGTTTTGAAAGCTTTGCTCTCAGCTGGGCCAACAAATTTTCAGTTCCTTTGTGTTTTGGGAGTTCTCTTATCATCTCTTCAAGCGCATGTATTTTTTCTTCATTTGTTTTTGCATGTCTAAATTTTTCTTCAGCTTTATAATATTCTGGTGTTGCGTTTATTGGCATAATTAGTTAATAAAAGAAATATTTTTAAATCAAAAATTGATTTTTATCTTTAAGAAGCCGATAGTCTTTCTTCTCCTGATAGAACCATATGCTGATTCTTAAACCTCATAACCTCCATAAATTTTAAAATATCCTCAAAGAGTAAGTCATCAAATTTTGCCGGTAGCTCCACTGAGCATAAAAAGTTGTATGAAGAAGTGAAATAGAAATTATTTCGGCCTTAGTTCATAGATAACAAGCTCTTCCCACTCAAGCTTTTTCTTCACAAGCGTTTTTACATCATATCCTGAAAATTTTATTTTAGTCGCAGAAGAAAATAAAATAACTATCCGGCCATTCTTTGTTAAATAATTTTTGGCAATTTCTAGAAATTTTTTAATAACATCCCTGTCAGATAGCTGGCTTTTCTCCTGTTTTGACAAATATTTATTTTCATCAGCCTCTGGCAAATAAGGCGGATTAAATATAATCAGGTCAAATCTTTCATTTATGTTATTGAATAAATCTGATTGAACAATGTTTATTTTTTTGCCAAGCCCCAAGCTTTCTATATTATCTCTTGCGCATTCTATCGAAATTCTATCCTTGTCAACTGCTGTTACAGAAGCAGGAGAAGAAAGCGCACAAACAATAGCCAAGAACCCGGAACCAGTGCCCATGTCCAAAATAGATTTAGCGTGGCTAGCGTATAGATAATTTTGAATTAAGTTAGCAAAAAATATAGAATCCTCTCTGGGATAGTAAACCTGTTCTGGAATAAGCATCTCAATTGTCTGGCCTGAGTTGAGCGTGTAGTAAAACTTCATAATAAATTTTTAGTCTGGGGGGTTAAATGCTTTTTGTTGTCTAACTATCAGAAAATGTTTATTTACCCGCAAGCTGCTTTATCAAAACACAAAAAAAGTCTCTGGTAATAGTAAAAAAATCGACAATTGCAAAAGTTTTTAATAGATAAGATGACAAATATATATGCATGAACATTGATGAGCTTGTGAAAAAATATGTTCTGCAAAACGCCATAGAGCATAATGGAAAGGCGTTTTCAAAATCAGTTCTTGGGAGATTACTTGCCGACTACCCAAAATTCAGGGCAAATATAATGGAAATTAAGCAGAGAGTAGAATGGGCCACAGATGAAATAAATCATCTCTCCCCAACCAAGCAAAAAAAACTAATAGAAAAATTGGGATTTGTTGAAAAAAAAATTAAAAGTGAAAAAAAAGGTATTGGAGAATTACCGGGCGTGACAATCGGGAAATTTGTTGTTCGTATGGCACCAAACCCGAATGGTGCCCTTACACTCGGTCATGCAAGGCCAGCTATTCTTAATTACGCGTTTGCCAAGAAATACAAAGGAAAATTTATATTGCGATTTGATGATACCGATCCAAAACATAAAGTTCCGGAAAAGAAATTTTATACCTGGATTAAAGAAGATTTGAAGTGGCTCGGCATAAAATGGGATAAAGTCATAATAGCAAGCAAGAGGTTTAAATTATATTATAAGTATGCATTAAAACTCATAGAAATGGGTAAGGCCTATGTATGCACATGTGACAGAGAAAAATGGAAGGAGCTGAGAGACGATAGGCAGCCATGTCCGTGCAGAAAATTAAGCCCAAAAATCAATGTAAAGCGCTGGAAAAAAATGTTCTTAAAAAATGGGTATAAAGAAGGCGAGGCTGTGTTAAGAATAAAAACCGACCTTGAAAACCCAAACCCAGCATTAAGGGACTGGCCTGCGTTCAGAATAATTGAAAATCCAGAACATCCGTTGAAAAAAGCGAGGGTCTGGCCTTTGCTTGATTTTCAATCAGCCATAGATGACCATCTAACCGGTGTTACACATATTTTAAGGGGAGTAGACCTGCAAATATCTGAAAAGAGGCAAAAATATATTTATCAGTATTTCGGTTGGAATTATCCTGTAACTATAACTATTGGAAAATTTTCATTAGCTGGTCTTGTTTTGAGCAAAAGCAAAATAAAAGAAGGTATTAAAAATAATATTTACAAAGGATGGGATGACGTAAAGCTTGGAACACTAAGAAGCCTAAAGAGGCGGGGTATACAGCCAGAAGCAATAAGAAATATGATACTGGATATAGGAGTTAAAACATCTGATATAAGCATATCAATGAAAAATCTTGCTGCTTATAACAGAAAATTAATCGACCAAAAGGCAAACCGCTATTTCTTTGTTTCACACCCAACAAAAATTGTCATAAAAAATAACAAAAGAAAAAGAGTTGCAATCCCGATTCACCCGCATAAAAAAAAGAAACGAATTCTTTATGTTGGAAAAGTCATATATGTAAATGCTGTGGACTTCGAGAACTATAGAAATATGGAAATACGGCTTAAAAACCTATTTAATATAATATTGAAAAAAGAAACAAAGATAACAACTATAAAAAACAAATCCATACCAAAGATTCATTGGGTGCCATCTTCTTTTGTCGAAGTGAGGGTACTGAAGGAAGATAAGATGGTAAAAGGTTATGCAGAAAAAAACCTGCAAAAAGAAAAAGTCGGCTCAATTGTGCAATTTGAAAGATACGGGTTTGTGCGTATCGAGAAAAAGGCCAAGAACCATATAATTGCTATTTTCATGCACCAGTAAGATTTTTTAATGTTATTGGGCCTCTCCTTATAATTTTTTTTGTTCTGGTGTCAAAAATGGTTGATGGTTTTCGTCTTGGTAAACGGCCAACATCTATAACAAAGTCAACAGCCAATGTTTTCCCGAGATGTTCCACAGAATAAAGCGGAGGCTCTTTATGTATATTTGCAGATGTTGCTGTTATTGGCCTTCCCAGCTTTTTTGTTATTAAGCGGGCTAATGGATGTGATGAGATACGAAGACCAATAGTTGATTTACTAACTATGTCTGGAATGTTTTTCTTTTTTAATATTAACGTCAACGGACCCGGCATAAACTGCTTAATCAAATTTTTTGTTTTGTTGTCCAAAACAGCATATTTTTTTATCATAGAAATATCAGAACATATAATTGATATTGGTTTATCCTCTGGCATCTTTTTTATTTTTATAACTTTTTTCACAGCATCAGGATTAGTAGCATCTGCCCCAATGCCGTAACATGTTTCTGTTGGATAAATTATAATTTCGCCTCTTCTTAGATAGCTGACGGCCAAATCTGCTGCAATTTCCAAGTGTTTCTGGTGATTAAGACTTATTCTTATGACTGACATAAAAATGATTAAATTTCTAAACTTTTAATGGTTTCAAAAACTATAAATATAATTGCTAAATATTTATTTATGAGTAACAAACATAATCAAAATTACATAAATTTAGAGGTTAACATATGCCCATAAAAATTGACTGTGAAATTGAGAAGGACTGGATTTCTAAAAATCCTGAAACCTGTTTCCTGATATACGATATCTCTCTAGATCCACCATTCAGGTATTTTAGCCTTAAGCTTGGTGCTATACAAACAAAAAAAGATGTTAAGTATAATATTTCTTCAAAAATTGTTTTCTTTCCCGAACCGCTATTATCATGGAATGGTATAGTTGGAAGATTGATATATTCGGAGCCAGAAAGAGCTTCAAAACCTGCTGTCAAAGCATTAAAAAAGTTTCGCAAACGCTGTGCGGACAAGTATAACATAACAGGAAATGATCGGCTATTTGAGATAGAAAAAGATGGATATCAATTCAGTGCACAAGCTGTTGCTGAATATAGTAATGGATCAGACAGCTCATCAACCGTAGATGCTATTGTTCAGGCTATTTCTGACGCTTCAAATAAAAAATCCAGTGGAAAGCCTGTAATAGCACTATCAACCTACAAACCAAAATGCATTGATAACATCGAAAAGGATATGAAAATATTTACAGAATTAATAGAAGACATTATTAATTCTAATTATAATCATGGTGAAATAATAAAAATACCTGCATATCACCTAAAAATACCAAGAGAATCACGCTCTATGTACGGATGAGCTATTCGTCTATTCTCCATTTTTGCTTTATTTTTATAGTTCCTTTTAACGGCTTTATACCATGCTTATAAACTAACAGACCTGTCAATGCTATCATTACTCCATTATCTCCAGAATATTTTTTAGGCACAAAGTATAACTTTGCTCCACGCTCTTTGCACATAATTCTAAGCATTTGCTTTAACCTACCAGATGCAGCAACCCCACCTGTCACCAATACCTCTTTCTTGCCCGTGTGTGCTAGTGCCCGTTCTGTAACTTCTGTAAGCATAGCAAAGCATGTCTCCTGAATAGAAAAACAAAGGTTACTGACTAATTGTCCTTTTTGACTATATTCTCTAACAGCAGCAGTTACAATCCCTGAAAAACTAAGGTCCATCCCCTTGACAACATAAGGCAATTTAATATACTTTTTTCCTGATTTAGCCATCTTTTCAATGACAGGCCCACCGGGATGCGGAAGGCCAATTTTTCTTGCAAAGCTGTCTAGCGCATTCCCTAATGCTATATCCTCTGTTTCACCAAATACTCTATATCTTCCATCAGTATATCCCAATATCTGTGTATTGCCTCCTGAAACATAAACAACTATAGGGTCATTGGCGCCAGTTATTAGTTTTCCTATTTCTACATGTGCCAAGCAATGATTAACCCCAATTAAAGGTTTTTTTCCTTTTTCTGCTAAGCTTTTTGCAGCGATTAGACCAACTTGCAGGCACGGTGGAAGGCCCGGACCCTGACTAAATGCTATCAGATCTATGTCTTTTAGTTTCAGATGAGCAGAAGAAAGCGCACCTTCTATTGTCTGAAGAGCCATAGCAGCATGGTGCTGGGCAGCTTTTTTAGGATGTATTCCGCTTCCCAAAGGAGGCTTATATACTGCTCTCTTATCAGATAGTATCGTTTTACCTTTACATATGCCAACACCGAACGTATGCGCGGTGCTTTCTATACCAAGACATATCACTTTGACCGCCTAAATTTAAGTTTCCAGAAATTTCTATACCATTTTCTGATATTATGCTTTTTTTCATATTTGCTATCTATAAAGGGAAGTATTTCCTGAAGATCTTTATCCTCTACGATAAATATTTTTTTTTCTCTTTCTAATTTTGTAAGGACTGGGTCTCTGTAAATAATGGTCTTTGTAATAATATTTGGACAAAAGAATATGCCATGGCCAAGCAACTTGAAAAGCGGTATATCTGTCAGACCATCTGCAACAAACATTATTTCCCTATTCTGAACGTTGTATAAATTTTTTACATCATTCAAAACACTTTTCTTTTCAGATTTAATAACCTTTCCACTAAGTTTTCCTGTTAAAATTCCGTTATGTGTTTCTAGGTGCGATGCGAAAATTGAATCAAAAAAATTAATTTTATTTTTGTCTAAAATATAATTTATGAGGTTTCTGTCATTTGCACTAATTATTGATAATTTGTACCCATCGTCATAGAGTTTTTTTAATGTGCCTCTAACTCCATGTGTCAGTCTCATGTGGTCTGCCAGAATTTTTAATTTCTCAAATGGCATGCCCCTTGCCATCTTTGCTGCTTTATGAAAATCTGCTGAAAAGGTTCTTGGGTTTTTTGCGTGCAAAAGAAAATCTATCACATATTTTAACTCTTTAAGCCGGTTTCCAAATCTCTCACCTAATCGTAATATCAGGTTAGTATCAATTATGACATCATCAAAGTCAAAACAAATTACTTTATACATTAAAACACCTATAAACTACTGAAATATTTAACAGTTGCTCATATTTAAAATAAATAATTGAAAAAAGAGAATTTAAAAAGAATTATACGATGCTAGAGAAATTATGACTTTTTATCTGCCTTTCCTATTTGGCCCCAGCCGCACCTTCCGCAATATTTTCTATTTTTTGTCACAGCCAAAAATGTTCCAGCTCCACATCGTGGACAGGGCTCATTTTTTCTAATAACCTTCCCGTCTTTAACTTCGTAAAGCTTCCACACCTGAACCTTTTTGTGCTTCTGCTTGGATTTTGGCCTCTCTTTCTGGCTTTTTTTCTCCTTCTTTGGCTTTTCTTTTGGCTTTTTTTCTTCCTTTTTGTTCATAGTTTCACCTTTTAAATCAATTTTTTAGGCTGATTCTTGGCTTTTCTCAGGATGGCTCAACTCTGCCTTCCTGTTACCCTTATCACCCTTCGCTTCGCTTTCCGCCTTTTTTTCCTCATGCTCTTTTTTATCAGGCTGTGCTTCTTCGGATTTTT
>JAGGVU010000015.1 GCA_021157845.1 Candidatus Aenigmatarchaeota archaeon | reverse complement strand
CTTGGTCTTATGTTAATGTCACAATCTCAGACACAAATGATGTTTCAGGACACATAGATTTTGACAATAGTTTAGTAGGCTGGTGGAGGTTTGAAGGAAATTACAATGACTCTTCAACTTATGGCAATGACGGCTCATGCACGAATTGCCCCACACTTACAAACGGCAAACGCGGTCAGGCATATGAGTTTGATGGCAGTGATGATTATGTGGAGGTGGCGAGTTCTTCTAGTTTGGGAGTAGGCACAGAAGGAGCTATTGAAGTTTGGGCAAAAATGTCAAACTGGAACACTGTTGTGGATAACGAACTTGTTAACAATAACATTGTATATACTAGCGATAATAGTATATATCTCTCAATCCATTACAGTGTGGGGCTTCATTTCAGGTATGGAGGAACAGGTCAGACTGGGAATAAATACCTCAATTATCAGTTAAGTGATAATTGGGCAGCCGACTCTTGGCATCACATGGCAGCTATCTGGAAAAGAGATGGAACAACAACTTATCTATATCTTTATGCTGATGGAGCACAAGTTGATAGTGATACTACAACTTTGGAAATTAGTTTGTCTTCGTCAGCATGGAATATAGGTAAATATTTGGTTGCTACACATCAAGAATTTTTCAACGGCACAATCGACGAAGTCCGCATCTGGAACAGAGCCTTATCACCAGAAGAAATAAACGCATCCTATAATGCAGGCTTACATAGGTTAGAACACAACTTTACTGACTTGGCAGAAGGTAACCATAACTTCACAGCATATGCAGTTGATGCGGCTGGTAATAAAAATAACACAGAGACCAGAACAATCACAGTTGATACAACAGGTCCAAATGCACCGACTGGGTTGAGTCCTGCAAATGACACATATACAAATAACGCCAGCATAACATTCAGCTGGACAGCGCCAAGTGATGTTGGATGCTCTTCTGTTTCCGAGTATAACTGGTCATTATATTCAGATGCATCTTGTTCAGTCTTAAACGAAACTAATTTAACAAGCAACACAAATATTACAAAATCTTTGTCAAGTGGAACTTACTATTGGCGGGTGCGGGCCACAGATGCTCTGGGCAATGCTGGTCAGTGGTCATCATGTCTGAAATTGGTTGTAGACTTAGACATGCCATCTGTATCTTTCGTAGAACCGACTCCAACTAATGGTGAGGTGACAATTGGGAACTCTGTCACAATAAATATAACAGCATCTGATTCTCAAACATCTATTGATTCGTGCGTCTTGGAGTGGAACGGTGTTAACGAATCATTTACAAGTCACAGCGGAAATAATTGGTGGTCTTCTAAATCTGTCACAGACGGCGTTAATTACACGATAAATGCTTATTGTAATGACACGGCTGGAAATGTTGGAGAAGCTGGTGAGAGATGGTTTATAGAGAATTATAATCCGATTATTACAAGTGTAACAACAAATGTTTCGTCTGTTTACAGAGAGCAGCCAATACAAATTAGAATGAACGGAACTGATAGTGACAATGCCAAATCAACTTTAACTGCTAAGATAAGCATTAAACCGGACTCAGGAAGCTGGTATATAATAAATGATACCATGACTTATGATTCTGGCCAGGACTGGTGGACTTATAATTATACGCCATCTGCATCTAATGTTACGACAACATATACTGTTCAAATATTCCTGACAGATCCGAGGACAGAATATGATAGCCAGACAAATACAAGTTTGTTTGAGGTTTTGAATTATGTGCCAAATATTACTAATATTTACACAAACACATCTGTGGTTTTGCGGGGCCAGTCAATAAGAATATACTGCGACGTATCAGACACAGAAACAGCTGAGGAAAATATGACAGTCAAAGTGAGTGTCAAACATTGGTCAGTTGGGGCATGGAATGCTGTCAACAATGCCACAATGAGCTGGGATGGTTCTGACCATTATTATGACTGGACTGTGCCGTCAGATTATTCTGATGGTTATCTCGGATATCATGATGTTGAATGCTATGCAGAAGATGCTGATGGTGGAACAGACACGAGAAGAGACGAAGATGAATTTAAAGTTAAGACAACTGTTCAATTATCTAATGCATCTTTAGGCCCGCCTGCTCTAAATACTACATTAGGTTATCCAGTAGGTGGGTGGGGTGAGTTGTTTAATTTCACTGTATCGGTTTATGAGCCAGACGGAGATAATGTTACTATTTACTTATGGGACTCTTCTGACGGTGTTACATGGTCTTTACTAGATAGCCAAATATGCACAGACTGTTCGACAAACAAAACAGTAAACTTCACCAGTTATTATTATGAATGTAATGATGTTGGCACAAGCTATTTCAAGTTAAATGCAACAGACGACGAAGGCAGTGCTGAAACACCAAGTTATGAGATGAAAGTTGAGCAGAATGATTTGATACAGGATTCGTCAATAATGATTGCACAAGGTAATGGCTCAACTGTTGCGACAAGAGGACTCAACTATCTGAATATCAGCCTGCGGTTTAAGGATGCTGACAGAAATGTATGGGTTGGTGATAATGTTAATGGTACAATATGGGTAAGCAAGTCAAATTCGCAGAGCAATTTTGACAATGGATGGAATTGTAATACGAACAGCACTGGCCACTGTACAATAAAATTTGATCCTAACTGTGATTATTCTGAAGGAATACAATATTTCACAGGTGGTGTAAATAATGACGCTTGTTATAAGAGCACGAACATGACTGGCTATGGTGTTATATATATTGATAGAACAGGTTCTGGATGTGAATATGATGTTGCATTTGAGATGACTTATGCGATTGGAGCAAAAGATGATACGATAACTGTTAGCGACAACCAAATAACAGAAGGATATTATACATCGTCTAATGCGACAAAGTATTATGTATCTTCATACGATCCCGCAACAGATTCAATATTTGGCATTGTCAGTGCAGGTAATAGATTCTATTATATGGACGTTTCGCAGGGAACAAGCACATATACTTTGAAAATGAGCCAGGAAGTTACCGGAAACAAGTTTGTGATACCAGTCACAACAGGCAATTCATCTGTGATAGCGGATAATATGCCTGAGTCAAACAGGTTCAAACTGATAAGAAAGCCGTTTGCTTACGAGGCAGAAGGAAGGTATCCTGTTGTTATAAGTACAGAATATCCTGGGATAAACTTTGTCGGAAATATAAGAGGAAAAGGAAGAACAAGTTTGGTATTTGAAAAGGAGGTTGTAAATGATACCGTCAATATAAATATTAAGTGAAATTATTAGGCAAAATTGGGTGAGTTAATGTAATTGTTAATTTTAATTAACAATTGTTAACTTTAACTAACAAAAAGCTGATAAAAATGCATGCAGACAGGTGTCTTAAAGGCGTACAGACAAATGTCTGTTAGTTAATAAAATTGATAAGATTAGAGCTGATAAAAATGTTCGGAAAAAAAGGACAGGCAAGTTTTATAGCATACGCTGTATTAGTTTCAATAATTGTTATTAGTGGGTTTATCGGTGTGCAGAAAATCACTTCAATAAAAAAAGAGGGAAAGGATTATACAAAGATAAATACAGCAAAAAATATATTAACAGAAATAGATGCTATAGTCTCAGAACTTGTTTTTGAATCATCTGGTGCAAAAAGAAAAATTACCCTGAACATACCTGAAGGTCTGAGCATAGTTGGTGACAAGGATGAAATACGGTTAAAAGTAGTAACAGAAAAAGAGATAATTAAGCCAGGCACACGGTCAAAAGAAGGGCCATTGACAATACAGGCAGGTCCTTATGTGGCGGCCACAAAAACAGACTATGATAGCGACGGATATGATGAATTGATTCTGGAAAACGACCATGTTTATTTTGTTGTAAAAAGCATAGAAGAGACAATACCATTAGCTGATATCAACACAACGAATATTATTGAACTTATAAAGAATAAGGATTTGGCTGTAAATATCACCCCAACTTCAAAAATAACAATAGGTGGCAAGGCCACAAGTGCGTGGGGCAAAGGATATACAAGGTTGATAGACACGGGAATAGAAAAGGGGATACTAATACATGTCGAATCAGATGCCAATATAGATTATGACGCTGTTTTCACACTAGGTCCTGTTGCAGATTATTTGGAGCTGGAAGTTAAAAATATAGAAGTAAAATAAAACCGTTTGATGTTGTGTTCAGTTGCAAAAACCACTTTGGTCAAAGAGATAAAATGTGACATCATATCATTGGACGATGTGAAGAAAGTATTATCAAAAAAAGGAAGAAAAATATAATGTACTTTTTCAATAGTATAATAAATAATTAAAGTGTCCCTATGAAAAATATAAACAAGACGAAAGGAATGATTATACTGCTACTTGCCTTAGTTTTAATTTTAGTTATTTTTGCCTCGCTTGCTTTCTCATCATGGGTTGGGGATTCTGTTACGCTTAACCTAGCTTTTCACATAGGTTCATCAAAGTCAGATGATACGCTGAATTCGTCCACTAATTATATTTCTTCTTACGATTCCGGAGAAGGATGTGTAGTTGGGCTTATAGCTGCTAACAAAGAAATAAGCACCAATTATAATTCTTCGTATAGTATTGACGATTATTTATTGCAGGCCAATCAAAGGGCAGATGGAAATAGATTTTTTTTGGTTTTCACAGAGGGAGATGTGAATGAAGTCAGTTCAAACGCCGCAAACATAGACAATGGTAAATTATTTTCCGATACATTCTATGATTTTGCAAAAGCTTCACATGACTATGTGAATGTTTTTCTCGTGCTGAAATATTATACAATTGATTTGCTTGCAGACAAGGTCTTGGGAGGTTCTGTTGATTTAATAGTTGAAAATTCTGGAAAAGAAAATGGAAAAACAAAAATAGATGTTGATGTGGTAGAATGAGAAAAAAAGGACAGTCAGAACTGCTGGCACATACACTTATGATAGCGTTTACAATTATTTTAGTCTTGGTCGTGTTAAATTCTATAAACGGCATAAAAAGGGATTATAAAACCTTTATAGGAAAGTTGGAAGTTAATGAGACATGCTACCAAATAAAAAATGCTGTTCTTATGCTCGAGTCAAATGATAATTTTGACCAACAAATAAACGAGACAGTTGGACAAATTGATATGATGTTGCCTGAAAAGATAGGCGGCTCATATTACAGAGGCAAGATGATTAATAGAAAATTTGTCATAAGCCTTTTCACAGGTGAAACATATAACTGCACAATTGGCTTCAATGTGACAGGCCAAACTCCGGGCGGATTAACATATCTAAAAAGGAAGATATATGAAAATGATAGTGTTGGATATGAGATTGGAAAAATCTAAAAAAGGTGCTATACAGCTGGATTACATAATTGCATTAGGCTTGTTTATACTTAT
Organism: Candidatus Aenigmatarchaeota archaeon; assembly: GCA_021157845.1. GTDB lineage: Archaea > Aenigmatarchaeota > Aenigmatarchaeia > GW2011-AR5 > JAGGXF01 > JAGGVU01. Next base: position 25,966 of record JAGGVU010000015.1, on the reverse strand, counting down.
GCTAAGTTTTATGATAAATTATATGACAAATTTCGTAACTGTTTCAAAGGAGTCTCTTGAGGTTGTCTCCCTACGTTCAAAGGCGTCAACACTAATAAAAACACTGGCAGATTACGAAACAACATGGAATTCGTCTGATGTGTCCAGTTACCCTGAAAATATCGGACTTAAGACAAAAGCATATTGGTTTTTTGTTTTGGTGGATAATACAGAAGAAAATTTGAAGACTGGTGGAAACGTAACTAGCCTTACAAATGAGCTTGTTCGGATAAATTTTACACTTATGAACATGAGTCCTGATTTGTTTTCTGCGGTTATTTATGACTCTTCGAGAAATCTTGTTACATACGACACAGATGGGAATACGATAATATTTAACGTGGACCTTGACATAAATGAGTCAAAGTGGTTTGAGGTATTTATTGATGACGACTCAAACTTTACTGATAATACAGGTACTGTTTCGACTGCATTAGATAATATAACTGAAACAATATATCCTGTTAGATACCTAGATATAATCCAGTATAGAAAGATAGAAAAGCTTAACTCGTCCAATGCTGCTTCATTTGCATCTAAAACAGGCATAGACAGATTTTTCATAGAATTGCTTGACTCTGCTGGAAATCAGGTGTTTAATTTCTCAACTGGTGACATACCAGAGAGGGCAGATGTTATAGCACTTGAAAAGGCAGTTGCATATCAGAATTCAACTGCTGGGATTGAGAAAGGGAAGCTAAAAGTTTACACGTGGTGAGAATGAAAAGAAATTTTGATCGAACTTTTTTTAAAAGTTCGTTTGCATCCAAAACTTTTTCCAAAAGGTTTGGAACGAAAGGATATTTATACACACTAGAAGTCCTGATGACAACTATGCTTATTTTTGTAACATTTGCATATACGTTTAGAACAACGATGGAAAGGCCTGAATTAGAAGCACCACTTATAAAGGAATATGCATACCGTGTGCTAAAGCAGCTGGATGATTATGGTTCGTTGAGAAGTGATGTATATACATATAACGCCCAGATAGCTGAGAAAAACATAGAATCAGATATGAGAGATTACATGCCAAAGAAAATCGGATTTGAAATAGAGATATGTGCAACTTCTGACAGCTGTAGCCAGAGAAATGTTCCTAATGGAAAATCAATATTTGTATTTGATTATTATTTGTCTGGTTGGAAGTCATACGATTTCAAAAGAATCAGGGTGTATCTGTGGAAAAATATTTAGTTTTAAATCTGATTGGAGAGTAAAAAAATGGGAAAAAGAAAAAAAGGACAAATGTTTTTGATATCAGGTATTTTAATAATTTTAGGTCTTCTTATGGTAAAAAATCTTTTGGGTGTTTACCAAAGCATAGAAGAAAAGAGAGCAGAAGAAAGTATAATTCTCGATGAAAATTTACAGAATATTCTGAAAGAGTATGAATACTGCGTGGGGCTCTCATCTTTGTCGTCAGATATAAATCAGACAACATATGAAAACCTTGTTAATTTAACATCTTATATTCAGAGCGATTTTGATACAGAGGTTTTTTTTGTATTTGTTTACTATAATAAAACAGCTGCTAATTATACTCTGACAATTGGTAATTATTTAGGAGAAAAGATAAATCTAACTATAGACGGCGGAACAGAGCATAATATCTCAGATGAAAGCTATTATAGTGAAAAAGCTTCAGCTACAACTGATAAAAATATAACAATAGATTACACATTTAGGTCAGAAAATAGAAGGGAAAAATTTTTGGTAACAACGTCAGCCAACCTTTCAAAAGCATTTTTTGACATAACAATAAAAGGAAAAAACATAAATTTGCGAAGAAAGGACTTATACAATAGAACATGGTGAATGTGGTGAAAAATGGTTAACCCATTATTATCAAGCTCATTTATTGTTTTGTTTGTTTTTGCAGGTATTATAATTGTTATTACAACACTTAAGCCCATGATAGGTGAGTCACAGTCTATCTTACAGTTAACAGAATCTGAGCAAAAAATAAAAACCATAGAAAACTATATCGAAGAAATTAGAACAGAGCCTATCGGCGCAAAAAGAAGAATAGAATTTGAAAACATTATGCCGAAAATATTCATAGATTCAAAAGCTGATGAAATATATACAGAACATAGAATAAAAGGTGAGTCAATAGCATACGGCTCACGAAAAGAGGAAGGAAATTTTATCAGGATAGGCGGAAATGATGTATCCTGTAGTGATGTTGGTTCTTATTTTAAGATGGAAAACAGCCATATCCGTGTATATATTCAGGATGTGAATTGTTCGACAGCTGGTTGTCTTGACACGAGTTTAAACATAAAAAACATCACGCAGAAAGACAAAGACGTTACAATTAGTTTTGTAAATTCATCAGTTGTTTTAAATAATGATTACTCTACGGCAACCGGAACTGGATATTCTCAATTGTTGAGAGCAGGCACCGACTTGCCATTATGTACTGTTCATTTTTCAGTAAATTCAACAAAGGATTATGACATATTTTATACTTTATATGCTGGTGCAGATTTTTTGGATATAAGGATAGAAAATATAAGATAGATTACTGGCTGATGTTTTTGTAGATTAAGAAAAAAAGAGGGCCAAACCTTTATATATGGCTAAAAAAATATTTAATTGGTGATTCGCATGGCAAAAAAAGGTCCGTATGATTTTGACCTTAATTATAGAACTGAGAAAGAAATAGAAAATGCTATAATCTGGTGCATTGTTATTCTGCTTTCGACCTATATTGTAAAAGATACTGTTCAAATGTTTAGAATAATAATTTTACTTGTAGCAGGTGCTGCAGCAACACTGATAATAAATGCAAGAAACTAAAATAAAAATAATATAGCATTTATTTATTATTTAAATTATTGTGCGACATTGTTGCTTGTTGGGCATAACGGGCATAAAGAAAAATTATTTAAGTGGCATAAAATAATATTTAAATAATGTTAAATCTTGTTTAACATTCAAATAATAAGAAGTTGGTATAAATGTTTTTTAAAAACAAAAAGGCCATTAGCCCTCTAATAGCAGCTGTTCTGCTGATAGCGTTTACTATGACTATAGCAGGTCTTATGGCTGCATGGGCGCAGAATTATATTGTAGGAAGAACCCAAACCATGACAGAACAGTCTGAAGAGATAGAGAAATGTGGCAAAGCTGACTTTACGCTTGAAACCGGAACAAGAAAAACAAATTCAACTGTTTATATTGTAATCTACAACTCTGGTGATCTTGATTTTACAGATATGAATGTATTTTTAAGTTATTCAAATTCTACAGCTGGTCCAATAATTCAGTCAGTTAAAAATGCCGCTAACCAGACTATACCTGTGGGAGAGCTTGTAAGCTTTTCTGTTACAAACAACCAGACAGCTGTTGGCATGCCACTTACAAAGATAAAGGTAGTTTCTGTAGACTGTCCAAATGTATACAGAGAAAAAACATTTTCTTAGAATCAGAATGGATAAATTGCAACTAGTGTAGATAGCTGGTGAGCATGGTAATTCTGATGTAAATATTTAGATACTGATATTTACATTCATAAAGAGGCGCTAATCTGAACTCTGGCATAATCTAAAATAATAAATATACCTTAAAACTATAATGATAATCATGAAAAGAAAGGGAATAAGTCCGTTGATTTCAGCAACTTTATTAATAGCAATGAGTGTTACAATCAGCCTTCTGGTTGGCGGCTGGGCCAGTCAGTTTGTCAGACAAAAAACACAGCAGATAAGTGAAAAAACAACAACGCAGTTAGACTGCTCTTTTGCAAATTTGTACATCAAATCATTTACGTTTGACTGTAACAGCAATTGTGGTGCAGGAACGCAGCATAATGTGACTGTTGAGGTCAGCAATATAGGGCAAAAGGATATATCCATAGAAAAAATAGTCATATTAAATACAACAGGAGGAATATTGACATTAACATTAGAGGATAGTAATGGAAACAGCCCGGCAAATCTGAGTTCTGGAGATATAAAGTCGTTAACAAATTCGTCTACACTAAGCTGTATAGGATTTAATTCTTCAACAAAAATTGAGAAGGTTTACATCTCAGATATCTCATGTCCTGATGCGCGCGATGAATATGATCCAGTATCGTCTGATTTTGTAAATTGCTAATTAAAATTATTAACATTTAGTTCTAAAATTTCTTTTGGGGCTGGGACTATATCATAATCATTAATCCCATCTTTTTATTCAGTTATATTTTAAAATTTAGTTTTTTAACAACTGGAGATATGTCTTAAAGTTTCAAAATTTAAGAAAAATGTAAAAAAAACGATTTTAGGACGTGCAAAATCTTTTTATATGAGAAAATAATATATTTTATTAAATAATGGTTAAGCAGTAAGGAGGTTAAAATCATGGATAATAAAGGTATTAGCCCTTTGATAGCAGCTGTTCTATTGATAGCTTTCACAGTAGCAATAGCAACTGTAATCATGGGCTGGATGTCAACTACTACAAGAACAACAACGTCAAATATTACAGGAAAAACGGAAACAGTTGTCGGGTGCTCTGACGCAGCAGTTAACATAGATCATGTCTATGTGACAAGCGGTGGATCAGGAGCAATAGTTGTGGTCAATACAGGGTTTAAAGATTTAACTGTGAATGGAACAGTATATAACAATGCTGGTGCAAGTTGTACTGGTACTGCTGTATCTTTACCTGCTGGTGCAACAGATGAAGTAACATTGGCTTCATGCCCAGCAATCAGCACTTCAACATTTGAAGAAGCGCGGGTATGGTCAACAACATGCGGTGGAGTAGGAGATTCAATAACATCATACAGTTCAACTGATGTAACTATAAATTAAGGAGGTCTGAAAAATGGATAATAAAGGTATTAGCCCTTTGATAGCAGCTGTTCTATTGATAGCTTTCACAGTAGCAATAGCAACTGTAATCATGGGCTGGATGTCAACTACTACAAGAACAACAACCGGAACAATAACAACAAAAACAGCTACAGCAGTTGACTGTTCAGATGCATCTGTTCAGATAAAGCATGTTTACATAAATAATAATAGCAGTGACGGTATATTTGTCTGTAATACAGGATTTAAAGACTTAACAGTGGATGGCGTAATATATAGCACAACAGGTGCAACATGTGATGGAACAGCAGTAAGTATAAGTGCTGGTGCTTGTGGTATGGTATCATCACCAAGTTGTTCAGCTGTGAATGCCTCAACTTTTGACAGGGCTGTTGTGTCAACTGATTGTGGTGGTGTTACTGATACGTTGACAGATTCATCATATGTAAACTAAACTTTTTTTTATTTTTTAATTTATAGAAAGCTTTAAAACGGTTTTTTCTTTAGTTATATTGGAGACTAGGTCGGGCGGTTCGGCGTCGCCTGTAGCTGCAAATCGCCGTTATGGCAGGACTGAAAACTGCAGAAGGCTTTACTGGCATGTAAAATCCCAGATTCAAGCTGAGAAGTTCAGCCCTTTAGGATGGATTTTGTTGTGAAACGGGTCAGGGTCGGGAGACAGCAGCCCTAAGCTTCATAATCCATGCTTAGAGGATTACTGGATGGAGCAAGAGTTTGGGGCTTATTTTATATGTCAGTGATTGTCGACTGCAGCCTGTCTCCATTCCAACTTTTTTCTAAAAAGTTGGATCAAAAACTAAAAAGTTTAGTCCTTTTTTTGAAAAGAAAAAGCTACATTTTCCAAAAACAGGAAAATATTAAAAAAGAAAATTTAGGTTTCCTAAATTGGAAAAATATTAAAAACTATATTTCCCAAGAAAAATAAAAAAACATTATAAAAATGCAGTTGCCTGAAAACCTTATATAATTATCTTTAATAATCTTCTTAATAATTTACATGTGGTAGCATGGAAAGGAAAGAAATGAAAGATTTGACAATATCTGCGCTAGTTTTAGCATTTATATTTGCATTTGCAACCATTAATTTATCTTTTTCTGTAGCGACAATAACATCTTTTGCTACGGTTTTTTTAATATCTCTTCTTGCAGTTTCTATTTCCTTTCTCTTTCATGAGATGGGTCACAGGCAAATGGCCAGACATTATGGCTGTTATTCACAATATCAAATGTGGAAGCGCGGCGTTAAATTTGCTTTGGGTGTTGGAATAATAACAAAACTATTGGGGTTTCCATTGATATTTGCAGCACTTGGTGCTGTTGTTATTTATCCAAAAATTGACTTGTGGGGGTCTGTTCAGCACATAACAAGAAAGGAAAATGGTTTGATATCATTAGCAGGGCCAGCTGTTAACATAATCTTGGCAACTATCTCATTTATAGTTTTATCTTATTTTACTAACCTTCCGCATTTCATATCAGAGATAGTTTCCTTCGCATTTAGGATAAACTTATGGTTGGCCTTATTTAATCTAATACCAATTCCGCCTTTAGATGGCTTTAAGGTTTTCCTATGGTCAAGAAAAGTCTGGGCATTAATTTTTATTCCTTTATTAATAGTTTTTTTCCATTTATAAAACTTTTTAAATTCACGCTTCAATAATTTAGTATGGATGAACAAGTTTATTACGAAGGAAAGCCAGCTAAAAAAGTAATAGTAATGTGGATATTTACAAAATTATTATATTTTCTCACTTTTTTGGTCTTTTTCGGATTTTCCGTTTTCCTCAAATATTCTTTATCTTATTCATATTGGTTCACTGTAGGCGTTTTTGTAATTTTTATACTTTTTATTGTCTATCTTTATTTCCTGCAAAAGACATATCATTATAAAATTACAGACAAGGGAGCATATTTTAGTGGCGGAATAATAATAAGAAAACAAAAATTTGTTCCTTCATATAAGATAACAAATATTGTTACATCCCAGAATATTATAGAGCGTGCTTTGGGCATTAATAAAATAGGAATACAAACAGCTGGTATGGGCGGCTATGCCAGACCGGAAATAGTTTTTGAAGGTCTTGTTAATCCGACAGAACCGGCAGATATATTAAGAGACCTGCTGAAGAAAACACAAGCCGGATACGAACAAAACGAATAAGTTTTACCATTTTCATCCATTTTTCCTCTTCGGCTTTTGGTGACTTTTATACTCGATAGGCTTGCTGGCTTTGGAATCAACTGTTTATGATGTGCATAATTAAAGAAACCCAAATTCTATTGTATTTTCTAATAACAGATTTTTTTTGAATCCGAGTAAATTATTAAAGTATAACTGGTCTTGAGATACTAAAATTTAGGAGAATCTTATATTCTGAGCATTTACAAAAAACGCAACATCATAATATTTATTCTTTAACTATAGTGAGCTTGCCGAATTTTCCGACACTGAGCTGTGGCTCGTCGTTCCATAAAGAAACATAACCATTTTCTATCTTTATAATCGAACCTTCAAGAACATTTTCTGCCTGTTCTCCCCACAGAACTAGTGTAAATGTGCCTGTATCATCTTCTATTTTTGCATTTGCCACCTTGGTTTTTCCATATCTTGTGTTCACGTCTCTCGGCTCTTCTTTTTCTATCACTTTTGCCTCGATATCAACCTTTCTTGAATTGTTTTTGAGTTCAGCTATTTTCATTTCTTCACCTTTACGATATTAGTTGGTCTTAATAATTTAATACCTTTCTATCAATCTATATATAGGGATCAAAACATTTATATAATGGTTGGTGCCTAATGCCAGAGATTGTTATTGGAAGAGACTTCGATGATTTGGAAAAGTATGGGACAAAAGGCACGATATTTTTAGGCAAGCATATAGTTGGAACAGGCGAGGATGCACATCTCACAAGCCCACTGCTGATGGACATACTAAGACCGCATGTAATTTGCATCTCAGGAAAACGTGGTCAAGGTAAGAGCTATTCTATGATGATTTTTGTAGAAGAGATTAGTAAATTACCTGATGAAATTAAAAAAAATCTTTGCGCATTGAGCGTTGATACACAGGGTATATTCTGGACAATGAAATCTCCGAACGAGCAGCAAATAGATCTTTTAGCTGAATGGGGACTTAAGCCAAAAGGTTTTGATGTTAACGTTCTTATACCAGAAGGCCAAAAACATATTTTTGATTCTGCTGGCGTTAGCTATGATGATGTTTTCTATATAATGCCGCACGAACTTACATCTGAAGATTGGCTTAATGTATTTGAACTTTCACCAGTTGATACGCCAGGTATATTATTACAACGTGCTGTGAATAAGCTGAAAAAGTCAAAAAAAGAATATACAATAGACGACATAATTGAATATGTGAAAAAAGAGAAATGGTTTGAAAAGGAAAAATTGGTTGTTGAGAATTATTTTCTAGGTGCAAAAGGGTGGGGAATATTTGGCCAGAGAAAAAAATCTATAAAAGATTTAATTTTGCAGCCAGGAAAACTCACAATACTTGATGTTTCCATAACACCGCAGAACGTTCGCGCTCTTGTTGTTGGTTTGCTTAGCAGTCAAATATTGGAAGAGCGTGTAAAGGCAAGGAGGCTGGAGGAAACAGCTAAAATAGAAGAAAGAAAAATCGAAAGGACGCCAATGTGCTGGATTCTTGTTGACGAGGCCCATAATTTTGTGCCAGCTGAAGGCAAGACACCAGCATCTGACGTGTTTGCAAAAATAGTTAAAGAGGGAAGACAGCCGGGCATTACAACCCTTTTTGCAACTCAACGGCCTGACAAACTTCATCCAGATGTTCTTGCACAGGCTGATTTGGTCATTTCTTTCCGCCTTACATCTAAAGCAGATATAGATGCTTTAAAAGCGATAATGCAAACCTATATACTTTTTGATATAGACAAATATCTTACTGAATTGCCAAAATATAAAGGTGCTGGGATAATACTTGATGATAATTCTGAGAGAATTTACAGGTTTAGAGCTAGGCCACGCCAGTCCTGGCATGCTGGCTCGAGTCCAGTGGCACTTTAAGAAATTAAGATTTTACTAAATTTTTTAAGAGTCTAGTATTCTCTAGTTTTTCTGTAAATTTTGTTTCGCAGCGCTCCAATACCTTTGAAATGTCGTCAAGTGTAAGTGGGGACACTAAAGCTAAAACAGCAGATATTGTATAAACACCATAATGATCTTTAGGGGTTTTAGTGGTTAGATAATCTACGGCAATCAAAGGTAAAATGCATAAGAGTCTGGAAACACCCTGTCCTTTGGCTCCATATTTTTCCCTAACGAATTTATCCAAATCTAAACTTGTATCAGAATCTTCATAGTGAAGTTTGTCGTACCAATTCTTTAGTTTACTGTAAATTTTCATATAAATCATCTTCAACGGTTTTTATTTTACCTTATAACTAATCTAAATATTCTCCATACTTTTCAAGAAATTTCTTTAGCTTTTCGCCGCTGAGTGGCTGAAGAATTTCTAGCACATGCTCGGTAGCATTAAAAATAGTTTCATCTTTTTCCGTAATATGAAACATATTTGATAAGTTGTCTAAAATAAAAACTATTACATCATCTTGTTTAATGGTATATTCTTTAACCTTACCTTCTTCATCCTTATATTTGACTGTGCACTCTTCTGAGGGTGGCCTAAATATTCCTAATACCTTATGGTACATATCAATACGTCCATAAAATGCGCAAACGCTATGGCTGACCTTACTCATTTCACTTTTTTTTATGTATTCACGTGGGTTAAAAAAACCTTTTGTTTTTTTGTCTAAATGTTGGTGCGTTAAAATTTTTTCACCATTTGATTCTTTTGCATATACAGCTAGCCAATGTTTGTCAGGAATTACTTCATAAATACCATAAATACGAGTGTCTGTTTTCATATTTCCACCTCTTTTTTTAAATATATTTAAAATCAGCGAAGCTGATTTTAACATATCAAAATCGAATTTATAAATATCGTAAATTTAATTCGATTTAAATATATTTAAAAATTAATAAAATAAAAAAATTAGTTTAAGCGAATGTTTCTGGCTCAATTTTTTTAAACCTCTCCGGAATTTCGCCCTTTAGTTTGAAGTTGTCGATTTCAGGATCATGCAAGCCACCATATTTACGCCCAAGATATAAGCCTCTTCCAGTTGGATCAACGTAAATTTCTAATTTTTCGAGGTCGTATTCATCATCACCAACCACTGCAAGTACTTTTCTCTTTATAAATGTTTTTCTTTTATCTGCAGAGCTGACATGCTCGATTATTTCTTCATTATCATCTAAGATCTTATAGTCTATGCCTTTTCCACACGGATTAAAACTAGGTTTGACTTCTAAACTAAATGGTTGACCGTCAATTGTAAATTTATATGTTTTCATGTCAACACCTCCATAATTAGTTACTACTATATAGTAATATAGACTATTTAAAGATTTCTATTGTCTAGAATATAGCCAAATTTAGTAAAATCTTAGTGAAAATCATAAAAACAGTTAAACAGCAATTTTTATATCTTCTGGATGTAACAAATAACTATGCGCGTGATGGAAAAGGTTGGAATGATTCTCAAGTTGGGTTATGTTTGTGACCATTGTTTGGGCAGGCAGTTTGCCCAGCTGTTGGAAGGTTACAGCAACAACGAGCGTGGTAGAATATTAAGAAAAGCATTTCTGATGCAAGCAGATGCTGAGCGCAGCATAGACATAGACAAGTCAAACATAACAGAAAAATTCCACTCAGAAGAACTTAAAAAAGAGGAGCTTAAAAAGGGAGAGCTTAAGAAAAGAAAAATCCAGCCAAAATGCATTGTATGCAACGGTCTTTTTGATGATTTGGACAGGTGGGTTAAAAAAATAAAAAATGCCCTCAGAACCACAGAATTTTCAACTTTTTTGGTCGGTACAAAACTAAGCAGCGGCTTGATAACTAATGAAGAGAAACTATGGGAGAAGGTTGGCATAGATTTTTGTGAGCCTTTGAAAGCAGAACTAAACAGGGAAATTGGCAAAAAAGTTGAGAAAGAATTTGGAAAAAAAGCTGACTTGAAAAGGCCGGACATAAATATTATTCTAAATTTTGCAACAGGCCGGGTAAAAATAGAGAAGAACCCACTTTTTATATATGGCGAATATCAGAAGCTTAGACGCGGAATACCTCAGACAAAATGGCCTGAAAAATATAAAACAAGTGTTGAGCAGATTATTGCACGGCCATTTATAAAAAAAACAAGAGGGATTGGTCATAAGATGCATGCTGCTGGCCGTGAGGACATAGATGCAAGATGTCTTGGCTGGAGGCCGTTTGTTTTAGAGATTATAGAGCCTGTGAAGAGGCTTAACAGGGTTATAATAAAAAACATAGCAAAACAACTAAATAATAAAAAATCTGTTAAAGTTCGACGTCTAAGGTTTAGCAATATAGCTGAGGTCAGGACCTTAAAGGAAGCCAGATTTTATAAGTCTTATCGTGCTTTAGTTGAGACAAAAGATGAGATAAAGCGCTCAGACCTCAGAAAGCTGAAACAGCTCATTGGTATAATAAAACAGCAAACACCTACACGAGTTTTACACCGGCGTTCGAACAGAACAAGAAAAAGAAAGATAATGTCTTTAAAGGCAAAATACATAGATAAGAGACATTTTCTGATGGAAATAAAAACAGAGGCAGGAACCTATATTAAAGAATTAATTTCTGGCAACAATGGAAGAACTAGGCCGTCTGTGGCTTTTCTCTTAAATACACCCGCTGAGTGTAAAGAGCTGGACGTAACAAAAATATGGCATAATTCAGGACAATCGGTTTAAAAAGTTTTTCTTTACTTAGTTATATAATTATAGCAGTGTTTGATTTAGTTATGCTCAGTGAGCTCACTGGCATAATTTCAAAACATCTTGGCATTTAGCTGAAAAGATATATATGACACTATGACTATTGAAAAGAGAGGTGTGATTCATGGTTAAAAAAACACATGGCAGCAGGCGCAGGACAAGAAGAAAGCTACGAGCCAAAAGGATATTGCGTGTGAGCGACATTTTGCAAAAATTCAGAATTGGAGATAAGGTTCATATAGTAATAAACCCAAGTTCCAAATCTTTTCCGCATCCAAGATTTCACGGGACAACCGGCGAAATTATCGAAACAAGAGGCTCAGCATACGTGGTTTTGGTTAAGGATGGAAAAAAGGAGAAAAAAATAATAGCAAAACCAGAGCACTTGAAAATAGTTGGAAAGGAGTGATAATCATGAAAATTTTAGATGAAAAAATAATAACAAATTTTGAGGCAAAGAAGATAATTGAAGAGAGAAAAAAGGAGAAAGATCTAAATTACGAACAAAAAATAACGATTGACTTTTTGGAAAAGAGCTGTAAAATAACAAAAACGGTATTTGAAAAACTGGTAAAACAACTGTCAGAGATACAAATTTTAAAGCCAAGACATGTGGCGCTGTTGATAAATAATCTGCCCATGACAGAAGATGAGGTAAAGCAGATATTTGCTAAAGAAAGAACGAACTTAAAAAAAGATGAAATAAAGAAAATTGTAGAAATAATGCAAAATACTATAAAAAAGAAAAAATGATTAAAAATGTTTGCGCAGTTGATAATTTATGCAAGAAAGCTATGTATTAGTTTTGGATTTTTTACCAGGCGGTTATGCTGGCGAAAGACGGCCAGAACCTGTAGCTCAAGCTATAGGTGAAGAATTCTTTTCTCTTCTTGAACTGGTTATAAAAGAGGGCGAAAAAATAAATCCAGGCGATAGATTAGAACTGAGGGCTGATAAGCGGATAAAATTTATAAAAAGAAAACTATCCTTGCAGGACTTAACAAATATGGCGCGGTCTGCGCTGGGAAAGACGATAGAAGAAATAATTAACAAGCACGAGCACAAGTTCGTCAATTTTTTTAATCATGCAACTATGGTAACTCCGCGCATGCATCAGTTTGAACTTTTACCGGGTATAGGCAAAAAGCATGTTGGAAATATATTAAAAGAGAGAAGCATAAAGCCATTTGAATCTTTTGAAGATATAGAAAAGCGTGTAAAATTAATGACAAATCCGATAAAAATAATTAAAAAACGGATTTTGGAAGAAATGGAAGGGAATGAAAAATATTATTTGTTTGTTCTTCGTGCAAGGCCGCATAGAAGGTATTAGCACGTGGCAATAAACAATCATAATATTTTGTTGTTTCTTCTCATCCCGAAAATTTCCAGAGGCAGAATATTTTTAAAATGTATAAATTCTTTTTCCGAGAGCCGTGCCCTTTTATCAGCTTCTATCAATATATTTGGAATTGCACACTGTTTAAAAAAACATAACGTATAAATCAGGGAAAATAATTTATCTATTTTGTCCTTATGCGCCAGAAAATCTATTCTTATCGGTCTGTCATGTTCAGCTGTTTTCATATAACATGATTTTATTGGCCATTTTTCAATAACTTCCTTTTTTGTTTCTAAATTTTCTATATTCTGATAGTCAATTATTTCTGTTCTTTCCCCAGTTTTTAATATATAAAACAAGATATTTGTGTCCCTTGTAGTTTTCAATAGCTCATTTTGGCTATCAAAAAATTTTTTATTCCACAATTCTGTAATTTTTTTACTTCTCGAGTCTTTTACAATACCAGCTATCATGCAGCTTTCTGAAAGTTTATATAAGCTTTGATAAAGCTTAAGCACGTGTTTATATAAGTCATAAAGGGATGAAGATTCAGAGACATGGAGCGAAGGGTGCGGAACTATTGAGCCGTCTAAGAGTATCATAGATGGCTGGTATTTTTTCCAACTTTCAATAGCTGTTTCGAGTTCTATTTCAACGCGCTTTAAGTTTGCAAATGTATTTAGCTCATCACCATTGTAAATCAAAACATCTGATTTGACTAAACTAGGATAATAATTTACAGACTTGATTTTATTTTTGTTATATGTAAACAAGACACTAATAGCTCTTCTTATTATTATATCAAAAAGGTGAAAATCCTTTTTTAGCAGGCCACCATCTATCCCTGCTATAGTTGTATTTATTTCCCTCTTTTCAACTACTTTTATTCTATCATTTATTTTTTTTCTTAACGACTTTGAAAGAAATTTTCTCTTCTTTTCCTTTTCAGCTATTTTTTTAATTATTTCAGAGATATTACCAATCATAAAGAATTTTTATTATGAACCTATTTAAAATGCAAAGCATCTTAATATATTTTCTTTTATCGTTTATTTTTTTAACATAGTTCCTGAAATATCCTTCTGGAGTTAATGATTTTCACGCATTCCATGTTAGTTACCATTTTTAGTAACTTTCATGTTGGTAACCAAAGAAGGTAACCAACATATTTAAATAGTTTTCTACGTATTAGTCATTATGCCAGTTATAAAATATAGAGAAATATTAAAGCATATAATGAGAAAGCCTGTTTTTACAACAACAGATCTGCATAATAAGGGAATAAAAAAAAATTATGCAAAAAAGCTACTCTTTATGCTTGCTAGGTCAGGAAAAATAAAACGCATTGAAAGGGGAAAATACACCTGTTTAAATGATATAATAGCTGTTGCTGCGCACATAACAGAACCATGTTACCTGACGCTCTGGACAGCAATGAGCATCAGGAGGCTTACGACACAGATACCATTTGCTGTGGAGGTCGCTACATCAAGAAAAAGATTTACGAAAAAAATTATCTTCCAGAATACTCCAATAATGTTTTATACTATAAATCCAAGAATGATGTTTGGTTACGAAAACATTATTTGGGATGGAATAAGGATACCGGTCGCAAAGCCCGAGAAGATAATTATTGATGCAATTCATATTGGCAGGATGCCAGAAGAAGAGATTTTCAAATTAATTAAGAACGCTGATTATTCAGTCCTAAAAAAATATGCAGAATTATCTGGAAACGAATTAATTACTAACAAAATAAAGGAGTTGATTAAATGCTCACGCAGGAGGAAGTGAAAAGCTATGCGCACATGAGAAGATTAAAATTAATCGACCAAATATGGAAAGATTATTTTCAAGATCTTTTACTATATCTACTATATAAAAAAATGCCAAATATGATATTTGGCGGTGGCACATGCATATGGAAGGTTTTCAAAGGCAACCGATTTTCAGAAGATATTGATGCATACGCAGTCAAAATACCAGTGGACCTTTCAAACTATCTAAAAAAAGAGCTTGCTCTGCTTGGAGTAAATTGTAATATATTAAAAAGCAAAAGAACATCAAACATGCTTTTTCTTAGACTTGGTTTGTCTTTTCCGGTACATCCTAGAGAAATACCACTATCAATAGAAATATTAGCGTCTTCAAAACCAAAGACAACCGAGAAAGTGACCCTTTATTCTCCTTATCCAGACATCCCACCAGTTGAAATGTTTGTGCCATCGAAAGAAGATATGCTCGCGAACAAAGTTTCTGCAGTATATCAGAGGAACAGACCAAGAGATGTTTATGATATTGCTTTGCTGTTAAAACTGGGGGCAACAGTAGACATGAAACTGATTAAGAAAAAAATACCAAAATTCAATTTAAATACTTTTAAGAAAAAATTGCAGGAAAAGCAAAAGGCATGGAAGAGTCTGGAACCCTTGGTTGTGACTAAACTACCAAAATTTAAAGAACAAACAAGATACATAATCTCTTTTTTCCAATCTTAGTGAACAATTAAAGCAGACTTTATGCTCAGGCAAAACCAAAAAACTTATTTAAGTGCGAATAAATTATTAGTTTATATGTCATGTGCAAAGAAAAGTTTTGTTGTTTTTCTGATAATATTTCTCTTTTCTGCCTTTGTTGTTTTTGTTAGTCGGCAGGCCGGTGTACAGGTTGTCACAGATGATGAATATTTTTCACACGCCTATGATATAATAAGGGCTGCAAATCATGAGATAGAAATTATCATGTTTGAGATGAGATATTATCCAACTTATAATTATTCAAAAACAAACCTATTGCTAAACGAAATAAAAAAGGCATCGCAAAGGGGTGTAAATGTCAAAATAATCTTAGAGGGCGGCGAGGATTATCTTGGCGTCGGTTTTAAAGACAAACAGGCACAGGTATGTAACTTTTTTCAAAACAGCTCTGTTATTGTCAGGTATGACCCCGGTAATATAACAACACATGCAAAGCTTCTCATAGCAGACAATTATGTTTTATTAGGCTCTACAAACTGGGTTTATTATTCATTGAAGAAAAACCACGAAACAAATGTGCTGATAAAATCACGTCAAATTTCTTCCAAGTTTGGGCATTATTTTGACGTCTTATGGAATCAGTCAGTCCTGTGCTAAGCATAACAAATTCTGAGCATAAAAAATTTATTTATAATAACCGTCTAAATTATATTTATGTATTCAGCCAAGGGCATAAGCCTACCTGTTAATATTGTAATTATTTTGTTAGTTGCCATATTTGTTTTATTGGCAGTAAGTGCATTTTTTCTTTCACGCTCATCTCCTGCTATGTCTTCTATGGAGGCCCAGCATGAGTTTTATAAAGGGTGCAATAGATTGAAAGAAAACAACTGTGATTATACAATGCTTAGTTACAACGATCCTTTTATGCGTGCCTGCAAAATTTTGTACGGTTTTGACACAAAATTAGAGTGCGCTAGCATTTGTGGATGCAAGGAACTGCCTTCAAAGACTCCACCAGTTTTTAACCCACCATTCCATTCACCATAAAATATATAAGTAGCCTAAGATAAGGATTAATTACGATGACCATTATGGTGGATAAATACATAAAAGAAATTGCTATTTTGCTTGTTATTTTAGTTGTTATTCTTGGTGGATTTTATTTTTTTGCTCCGAGATTTGGGAACTCAAAGGAAAAATCACTTACAGCAAGAGAGTATTGTATGAAAAATTTTATTGGAAATATGAGCAGAAAAGATCTTGAAAAATATGAAACCCACAGACATATTGATTGGTCTTATTCGCCGGATATTGTTAACTGGTACGTTATACCTCAGGGAATGAAATTTCCTGTCGAATTTGTCAGAGATGTTCCTGTTTACGAACATTTTACATTTTTCGTAGAAGGCGAAGATTTTGAAGGTTGTGGAATGTTTTGGTTTAAGCCTGAAGTATCCCTTTATTTTAGTGACCAGTTTTCTCCAATAGCTGAAAAAACATTATTGTGCAACGGATCTTATTATAGCTTTGTATCGTCTTATGATGTGTCGTTAGAATATAATAAACAGCCAAAAAACATTGCCTATATCAGAATTAGTACGCTTGATGAAGATAAAAAATATCCTACTGACACCTTTTACTTTTTAAACACGAAAAGCTCTTATGGATTTAATTTTGCGAATAACTTGGATAAAAGACTTGGCACACTTGGCTGTGAGGTGATTGAATGAAAAAGATAATTATTATTGTTACTGCCTTGATTTTTTTAGTTTCACTTTTTTCTTTCAGTGTATATGCAAAAGTGCCTATGTCTGAAGAAGAGAGAGAGGTGGCCCAGGATTTTTGTTCTTCCCATCCTGATGTAGCTTTCTGCGATCATTTAAATGTTAATGACCCTCCTACAGCACCTGAGGAAGAACCAACTAGTTATGATCCTCATAGTTATTTATATAATATACCAAACCCACTGCCAAAAGAAGAGGAAACATCAGGCACAGATAAAACAACAAAGAAAAAAAAATCAAAGGATGTAGAAAATACGCCAGGTCCTGTTGACGAAGACTGTTTTGGTGTTAAACATAAATATATTTATACACCTACCAAAGACGGTGTTGAGCGGGACGAATATATATGGGATGAAAAGAAAAGAAAATGGGTTCACGCAGAAGGAAGTACTGCTCATCTGGAAGAGAAGTGTGGCAAAGGAAGGGTACCAACTAATTTAGGAAATGGAAGATGGGGATGCGGAGTTGATAGAGAAGGAGAGGATGAGACACTCCCACCAAAAGAGAGACAGAAAAAAACAAAAAAAGAAAAATTTAAAGAGCCAAAGAAGCCGGTAGCTGACCATGAGGGATGTGACGGTGTTTGGTTTGAAGAAAAATGCTTCAGCAGTGTCAACGGAATTGTTGACGGAAAAAAATACAATTATAATTGTAAAACCAATCCAGATGGATGTATAGATTATTTTAATGCGCTAACTGAGAAAAAGAGAAAAGAATGGGAAGAAAAGCAAAAATTAGAAGAATTGCTTAGTTTTCCACGGCCAAATGTGGATCCGAAAAGTACAAATGGGTATTACACAGATGAGAACGGTATTAGATGGTATTGGCAGCATACATCATGTGACCCGAATATAGACTGGACAAGCAAAGAGATGTGTGATTGGAATAAAAAAAGGATTGTAATGCAAAAAAAATATGGGCCAACTAGTAAAGAGTATCAGGATTGGCTTAAAAATAATCCAATGCCAGGCATCTTAGATGTAGAGGGATTTTGGGTACCTGTTGGTGTTCACGGAAAGGATAGGCTTCCTTATGCAGACAGTCAATTTGACTGTGAACAGTTAGGCGGTGTCTGGAAAGGGAATGGGTGTGAGGCCCCCAATCCAGAGCATGAAAGAGAGGCAGAACGTAGAGCTAGCAGAACTGGTGTCAAGGCGGGTGGGAATTTCATCAGCCAAGAGTATCCTTCATTACCAACGGCCGAGGCAGAAACCAGAGCAACAGAAGTAACAATTAACTTAAATCTTTATAAGGGCTGGAACCATATTTCATCTCCATTCAGTTCTGATTTAGACCTCTCCCTCTTTGAAGCATGTGAACCTTTAATAACCGAATATGACAGAGAGGCAGGCGCTGTATGGTTTTTGGATCCTGAGACAAAAAAGTGGAAAGCGGATACAAAAATACGCGCAGGTATTGGCTATCTTATTAATGTAAATAAGACGTGCTCTGTCGAGGTAACAGGAGTCATATCAATATTTAATCAAATGCCTCTTAAAAAAGGTAAAGATGACGTTAGCGAAACTTTGAAGGGTGTAAATTTAATACCCGGGAATGGATTACCGATTTCATACATGCTAAATGACTGTGTAGTAGATAACATTTTATATTGGGACCAGCGACTTGGGAAATGGATATCAACCGGAGGCGTAGTTGACTTAGGCAAGTCCTATTTTATAAAAGTTGAAGATGATTGTACGCTTCAGCTTTTCAGTCAGCCAACCCAAACAACAACAGAACTATCTGGTCCAGGATTTGAAACACCATTTGGGTAAATTTTTAACTTTATCTTTTTAACTAATTTCTATATCTTTATAAAATTAGCCTTGAAAATAATAGAGAGGTGTTTGGATTCAAGCGAATAACAATAACGTCAGCATTGCCATATATTAATGGCGTGAAACACTTGGGCACACTAGCCGGCTCTATCCTCCCAGCTGACATATTTCACAGGTTTATTGATTTGTTTGGCATTCCGAATATTTATATATGCGGAACAGATGAGCATGGGACTCCTGCTGAAGCTGCCGCATTAGAGGAAGGATTGGATGTTAAAAATTACTGCGACAAATATTATGAAATACAAAAAAAAATATATGAGCAGTGGAATATAGACTTCACATATTTTGGCCGTACTTCTTCTGATGACAATAAAAAAATCACGCAGGACATTTTTTTAGCTTTAAAGAAAAATGGCTTTATCATAGAAAAATCGCTGATCATTCCATATTGTATAAAATGTGAAAAATTTCTGCCAGACAGATTTATTCAAGGCACATGCCCATATTGCGGGTATGAATCAGCAAAAGGCGATCAGTGTGAGAAATGTGGGAAGCTCCTAGAGCCGTCAGAGCTTATCAGTCCGCATTGTGTTTTTTGCGGTGGAGATAAAATAGAGTTTAAAGAAGAAAAACATTTATTTGTTGATTTTTCAAAGCTTCAGCCAAAATTAAAGAAATGGATTGAAAAAAATAAGCAATGGCCGTTAAACACGAGAAACTTTGCACTTGCGTGGATAAAGGAGGGATTAAAGCCAAGATGCATAACAAGAAATTTAGAGTGGGGCATACCTGTTCCGTTAAAGGGGTATGAGGACTTGGTCTTTTATGTGTGGTTTGACGCACCCATCGGATATATTTCAATGACAAAGGAATGGTTTGGTCTAAACAAAAAAGAAAACGAGTGGCAAAAATGGTGGACCGATTCAAAAATATATCATTTTCTTGGGAAAGATAACATACCATTTCATACAATATTCTGGCCAGGTGTATTGATTGGCTCTGGAAAATATTCATTACCATATTTTGTGCAAGGGTATGAGTTTCTGAACTGGGAAGGCCAGAAGTTTTCAACATCTAAGCATATAGGTTTGCTAACCGATGAGGCCTTAAAATTATACCCAGCTGACTATTGGAGGTTCTATCTTTCTTATATTTTGCCAGAGCGAAAAGACTCTGATTTCAACTGGAAGGATTTTCAGGACAAAATAAATAACGAGCTGCTGGCTAATTATGGCAATTTATTCTATAGAGTGACTTCGTTTATAAAAAGTAAGTTTGGCGTTGTTCCTAAGCCAACTGAGCGCGGGGAAGAAGAAAAAATATTAGAGGCAAAACTTCAGGAAACAGTGTCAAAAGTAGAAAAACTCATTTGGGAAGTGAAATTAAGAGACGCCTTAAAAGAAATATTGTTACTAGCCTCAGCAACTAACAAATATTTTCAGGATAAAAAACCGTGGAACTCCTCTGACAGTGAAACAACTATATACACAGCTGTTAATGTTCTTCGTACAATAACAATTTTATTATACCCATTTATTCCATCTCTCGGGCAAACTGCTCTAAACGCACTTAATGTTGACCTGTGTAAGTGGTCCGATATTTCAGATTTTCTGATAAAGCCGGGCCACAAGGTCAAGCCGAAAATATTGATAAAAAAAATAGAGGACGATGACTTAAAGAGAAAGGCGAAAATTAGTTAGATTATTAACTATTGGCATGGTAATGCTAAATAAGGAAGGTGATTATATGAGTGAGAAAATAAGTTTCGATGAATTTAAGAAAATAGATATGCGTATAGGTACTGTAAAGGATGTGAAAGACCATCCAAATGCTGATAAATTGATTTTATTGACAGTTGATTTGGGTGGCGAAGAAAGGCAACTGGTTGCTGGTCTAAAGAAGTATTATAATAAAGATGAGTTGCTCGGTAAGCAGATAGTTGTCTTATGTAATTTAGAGCCGGCTGTTTTTCGAGGAGAGAAAAGTGAGGGAATGCTTCTGGCAGCTGAATCTGGAGATGTTATATCAATTCTTCAGCCAGACAAAAAAATAGAAAATGGCGCCAAAATTAGGTAGTTCACCAGAAATAATCATAGCAGAAAATATGTTGCTGAGCAAATAAATTTAATATACTTGGTTACATAACATCTTCAGTTAACTGAAAGTTTACCAATAGTGAAATCTTTCATTAATTTTTTCTTTATTAACTTTATAGTTCTAGGATTTAATATTCCGAGATATTCGAATTCTATCTTCGATGTCCGTATAATGGTTTGCAGCCTTTTTACATAATCTTCTAAATTATATTTTTTAACAAGAAAAAAATATTTTTTCATATCTATATTACCTTTTAACAAAATATTAAGTATATCAACCCTATCCTTTTGTCCCTTTACTTTATCTCTTCTTTCCAACTCTGCCTGCTGCTTTAGAATTAATAGAATTTCTGGCTTCGGTAGTTCAATTCCCTCTTTTTTTATTGTATTTTTTTGTATATAATCTAAAGGGATAACGAGTTTTGAAAAATAAGGAACATATATATCTATAGAAATATTTTCAACTATCGCCTCATATTTCTT
This sequence comes from Candidatus Aenigmatarchaeota archaeon, assembly GCA_021157845.1. Taxonomy (GTDB): domain Archaea; phylum Aenigmatarchaeota; class Aenigmatarchaeia; order GW2011-AR5; family JAGGXF01; genus JAGGVU01. Next base: position 4,282 of record JAGGVU010000015.1, on the reverse strand, counting down.
TAGAAATGCTGTTTTTGTTATTAAAAATTCTTTTTTCATTTGATTAAGCGTTTCGAAATCTACTATTATATCTATATCTTTTGATTTTATTGTTCCAGTATGGAGATAGCAGGCCCAGTCACCGATTAACACAAACTTGTATTTCTTTGCCAGTTTGATTAAGATATTCCAGCTCCTATCAGTAGCTTGGTCGTTCCAGAATTCCATTTATTTTCACTTCCAGTTTGTTCAAAAACTCTTTCGCATACCACGTGTTGATGTTCCATAAATCAACAAAAAGTTGCGCCAATGTAATCTTGTCAAATTTTTTTAGATGTTCGTCCATTTTTAGAATAATTAAATTTGCTTTTCCCATTTTTTGGGGGAATCTTTCTTCAACAATTTTCAAGTTTTTTTCATCAACATATGCAAAAACTTCAGAGTAATCGGATGGGATAATTTTAAACAATGACTTATATCCTGAATAAGCTGTAAACAAACAAGGAGGCAGCTCTTTTTCTATCACCTCTACGCGCTTATTTATAAAGGTTTTGTATAAAATATCTTTTTCAAGGTTTCTTATACTTGCCCAATAAAATAGAATTTTTTTTGCATCTATAATTCTAAAACCAAGATTCTTTTTTTCTATTGCATTCATACGTTCAAAAGGTTTAATAGCCTGATTAACATTGCCTATAGAAGTTTTGCATACATTGGCTAGGCTCTTCTGACTAAAAAATTTCCTTTTATTTTTCAGCAATTGATATAAGATTTCTCTGTAAACCCACTCCTTCTTTAGCATCTGCTCACCTTTCAATTATTATATAGAAATCTTTATAAATGTTTCACTGATTAATGAAACCTATTTAAATGCCTTGAATCAATAGTTTGGCCTCACAATCTTATCAAGCCTGAACTTTGGCACATTTTTTAAGTCTATTAACCCAACGGAATCGGCTATAAATGTGTTTATTCTAATTAGGACCATAAAGCCAACCCCAGATGCTGAACCCAGTTTTAGCAGATTAAACAGCACAGCCATTCCGCCTTCTGCAATTCCAAGCGCAGTTGGCGAGACTGGTATAAACATTATTGCTGTTATCAATGGGTGAAGGAATAGACAAAATATATAACCAATTGGGATAGCAACCGACCTAGCAAGGAAGTACCATTGTGCGCCAAGAAAGAGCCATGCAACAAAATCAAGCACAAGCCATTTTGCGATAATTGGTTTTCCAAGTTTGCGAACACCCTGTTGGAGTAATTTAATATTGTTCTCGAATTTTTTTCCTAAGATTTTATTCGGTATATTGGTGAATAATAGAACTATCATTGCCAAAATGAATAGTAGTGGAACCCAGAATGCATTTGCCACAGCAGAAGGAATAATAAAGAACCTAGAAAAGTATATCAGAGCAAAAATAGTTAGCATGGCCTTGGCAAACATAGAAACTGCCTGCAAGAACCCTATGATTCCGATATAACTGCTTACTGATTTATTCTCTTTTTTTGCCAGTGAATATGATGTATAGAAATAACCAATTCTTCCGGGAGTTAGTTGACTTAGCAACATTCCACCAACATGAGAAAAAAATATTTTTTTCATTTTTAGTTTGCTAAAAAAAGAAATTTTTACAGATGCGACAAGATTTGAGCAAATATAAAAGAAGGCCGCTAAAAAGAAATATTTTAATGATATATTTTTGAAAACAGAGAAAATATTTTTTGTTCCTATGTTTATGAAGATTATTATCAATAAAGCCAAGCCAACGATAGCTGGCAGGATTATATTTTTTTTGTCAGAGATTTTCATATTTTCACTAATCATATATGATAATCATATTTATAAAATATAGTGTAAAATATGATTGAGGATGGTGTTTTCATTGAAATTCAACAATATTTATAAAAATAAATCAATAATAGCGACGATTTTTTTAATTTCTCTCTTTTCAATTTATATATATTATGAGAATTTTCAAAAAACCAAAAATTTCAATTTATATCAATTAGATGGTTTTCTTATAATCGAAACCGATATGTACAAAGCATATATAGGAACTCAAAATTCTACAGCAAAAGGTATTTTAAAGCAATTTTATATAAAAAAATCGGACGGGAATTTTACGAATAATTTAATTTTTAATGAAGGAACTTATGGATTCGGATATCTCGAGGGAGCTCCATATGTAGGAATAAATGAGAGTATAGATAATTCCTTTTTTGGTCTTCAAGATTCTCCTAATGTGTCTATACAAATTATTGAAAATTCTAGTAATACTATAAAAATAGAAGCCAGAACTCTTTATAACAATTATAATTTTTCAGAGATGTGGATTTTTATAAGGGGAAAGCCATTTTTTGGAAGTATTGCAAAAACGACTGAAAACAGAGAAAAAAGGATGGTAAACCAAAATCAATTTTGTTGGATGATAGAGGGCTCGAGCAATGTGAAAATGTATGGTACTGATGAATATGGTAATGTTAATATGTATGATGGAAGATATTTTCAGCCAATTTTCAGTCCTATATCAAATACATATTCATGGATTAACTGGCAGTTTTTAAAGGAAAATGTTAGTTTAGGTTTGATACTAATATATACGAATGACATTTCAATTACAGGTGAAACAGGAGACTACCCATATGAATACCAGATAGATTGGCATCTTGGAAGCGGAACTATTCATACACCGACGTTTAGAGGTTACAAAAGAGAATTGCATACAATTTATTACGTCACACGAGGTTGTAATAATAATAAGATATCAGAATTTGCAAAAGAATCATATTCAAAGAGCGAGAAGAAGATAGTTCAAACCCCAAATTTTCAGGCAGTCCACTACCTCTATAATCCAGATAGACAACATTCTGGATTTGGTTCTGTTATAGTTAATTCACCATATATTCAAATAAAGCAAAATGCGCAATGGTCACATTTAGAAAACCCGCCAAATAATTGGATCACAGAAATTTATCCACTGATGTTTATAAAACAAAAACAAATATCAGGAGAATATCATTTTTCACCGATATTATATTTTTCACTCAACTATTACAACGGTTCTCAATTATTCGAATATGGAAATATAACAAATGTTGGTATAAGGGAAGACAATTACAAAAAAGAGATATGGCATTATGCGGTCAATAACAATATTGTTTATAATACAACATTTACTTTGTATAATGATAGTGACAAGGTTTTTGTTTCTGGATATGCTAAGCTAACAAACAGCAGTAATGTTGGACAGATATATGTTGAATTTAAACCAGTTGATTCTGAATTTAGAAAAATAGACCAATATACGTATACAATAGACCTGTTTGATAATATGTACGGAAATTACGGTACAACAGTAATTGTTAAAAATTATCATAAAATTGATGTGGTTAATGGCTCCCTTAGAATTTATTTTTTCGATTCGGTAAAAGATCAATATAACGAATTTGAATTTATATTATGGAATCATTTGAAACATGTTAGAAATAAGGCAGAGATAACATCTCTTCATCATAAGGATAAAATTTATTTTAATCAACATATTTTTAATTTAAAATAATTAAAAATAAATTATTTAACTAAACTGTTTAATAGGATCTTATGCATAAAATATCAATAGTTATTCCAGCCTATAATGAGGAGAAATATCTGAAAAAAACTGTTTTATCTTTTGTAAAATCTTTTCCAAAAGAAGAGATAATAATAGTTCCAAATGGTTGTACAGATAAAACGCCAGAAATTGCTGTAAATTTGAGTAAAAAATTTTCTAATGTGAAAAACTTTATTATAAAAGAAAAAGTAGGTAAAGGTGCAGCTGTTGTTTATGGTTTAAGGAAATCTTCTGGCTATATAATAGGGTTTGTGGATGCTGATGGTTCTTACAAACCAAAGCATGTGAAAAAACTTATTGATAGTTTTGAGAAGAAAACACTTGTTTGTGGCTCAAAAAGATTTGATAAAGATGAATATATAATCAGAAAAATAACTTCTTTTGGTTGGAATTTTTTAGCCAGAATTTTATTTGGAATAAAAATGAAGGACACACAAGCAGGAGCAAAGATAATGGATAGAAAAGTTTTCGATTCTATTAAAAAATTTACTTCAAAAGGTTTTGCTTTTGATGTGGAACTTATTTTTAAGGCTAAAAAAAATGGTTTTAAAATTAAGGAGATACCTTTGAAAATTTCTCATAAAAATAAAAAGCTTTTCATTTTTTTATTAATTCCAAACATGTTTATAGAATTAATGAAATTAAGACTTTCTATATGAATAAAAAACAAATAAACCTGCTAAAATTGT
>JAGGVU010000017.1 GCA_021157845.1 Candidatus Aenigmatarchaeota archaeon | reverse complement strand
CCATCAATATTCTTAACAACCTCTTCTCCATCAAGATTAGAGCCGTAATTAAATGTATATATGCTCGATTTTCCACCAATTTTTTTTACAGATTCAACCTTAACAAGTTGATACATATCGCTTGTTGGGTATTTGCTGGTTAAAGGAATAAAGTTGATGGGATTTTCTTTGTTAGCCCCCTTTATAATAACATTTCTTATACCATTTAACTCTCCGCCATCGTAAAAACTTTTTTCAGGAGCTATGGCAAGTCTTCTGGCAACAATTCCATCAGAAAGATAATCCTGCTGTGGCTTGGCCTTCATTTCAACTATTTGGACATTAAATCCTTTTTGCTTCATTTTCTCAACTAATTTGTCAAATGTCAAATCGTCAAATTTTGTATTATAGACAGAGCCATCTAAGTTAAAAGATTTTATCACACCCTTTTCATTCACCTCTTTAACCCATTCAAGACGCAATTTATTGTTAGAATACAAATCTGCGTAGTCATATTTTTCATCATAACCTTTCCACTTATCAAATATCTTCACCTGTGAAGACGCACTTGAAATCATCACGTGAGCGCTGGATCTTGTTTCTAGCCCGAAATGTTTGGCAAAAAATGTATCGATATCTGCTGATGAAAGATAAGCATCATATTTAAATTTTGATGGCGCATAAAATTTCTTTGCTGCTAACGCATCAACTATTTTCTTTGATGGATGACTGTGATAATAAAACTTAATTTCAAAATCCGTTGGAAATTTGACACTAGCATCAACTCCAAGAGAACCATGTGCAACACCACCGTAGTAAAGTTTTACATCTGTAACAAGATGATAATTCTTCCCATTTATTTTAACTGGTTCTTTTGGACCTATAAAGCACCCAAAGGTTTCACCTTCTGTGGTAGCTGCGAACATTTTTGCTTTTTTGATAGCCTCTGGACTTATTAAAAAAGTTTGACCCTCGTAGTCGGTAAATTGAATCCAAGATGGTTTTCGAACTTGGAGTTCTAGTTTTATCCCAGGTAATATCTTTCCTGTCTGTGTATCAAATTTTGCTCCTTCAGGGGGCAGGATTATGTTGTCTGCACTCACCAATTTATCTCCTACCTTTACTTCTCCACCATTAAGAATTGTTTTCCATTGCTCATATGATAAATCCTTTACAAGTCCTTTTAGCTCATCTGGACCTTCTAATATTTTCCAGACATCATCAACTTTTATCTTGTCTGTTCCAGCCAAATGTTCTCCAAGGCTCTCAAGTTCAGAATCAACCTTGGCGCCATCGTACCATTTCACTTTCCCTGTTTCCAAACTGATGTCATAATCTCCAAGTTTAATTTTTTCACCTGTTTGAGGATCGATGTATTCATGATAAACAATAACTTTTTGAGTTTCAAAATGCAAACCTATTTTTTGCTTTTCTGGGTCAAAACCGTATCTTTCAAGGTATGGTTTAATTTTTTCTAAAATTTCTGCTTTAACATCATCTGGTTTTTTAAATCCAATTACTTTTCTGTATGTTGTATCATCAAACTTAATTGCTGTCCAGTCAGGTGCAAAAGCTACTCTGTTTTTAAGGTTAATTTTTATTTTTTCCATTGGCACGTTTTTGCCAAGTTCTGTATTAAAATAATGATAGGCGGCACTTTTCATTGCGCCTATTTTTGCTTTACTAACAGCATTAGGTACTCCGCCTGTTAATTTTGGACTAAATTTTATTTCAATTTTCCCACCAGAGCTTACTTCAGCAAACTTCCCGGTACCGTGTGGATCCTCAATTATTATTTTTCCATTTTCAGCTTTGACGCTTAATTCTTCGGCATAAGTCTTAAATTTTTCTGGATGCAGTTCATATTCTATTCCAAAAATATCTTCCATTAAAGCATCTTTTCCTGCCGCTGTCAGCATTTCTTCATTAGTCATCTGTTTTACTACAAACGTATCTGCAACAGTAACTGTCTTTGTTTTTTCATCAAATTGCATATTTAATTTCCTGAAATTTTTTTCATCAATTTTTTCATTGGCCCAAATTTTTATCCCAGGTTCTTTCTCCCAATTTCGTGGGTTTGATATCGCGCCCCACAAATCTTCTTCTTTAGCTACGGTCGGCTTAAACTTATACATCCCACAACTCAATTCTCCCTTCAGAGCATCTTGGAGAGAAAGTGTTTTTGGTGTTTTCCAGTCTGCTTTAAAACCAGAGGTTGTTATTTTTCCGGGTGAATAAACCACTTCTAAATTATCATCAGACAGCCAAAATCCAACAGCACGGCCAGTTTCAACACTAATAAGTTTAAAGTTATTACTGTCGCTCGTTTTGATTGATATAGGCTCAGATAATTCTTTGTTCAAATCAATTTTTCCTATAAAATATACTTCCCTTCCATTCTTAGATGTAACTAATAAACGATTTTTTTCTGCCACATAGACAAACAATTTTCCATCCTGTTCTTTGCTTATGGCTGGCAAGAAAATTTTAGTTTCTCCCAAAGAATCTTCATCTATAAATGACTTGACTTTCACGAGATTTATAAATTTTTTTCCATCTTCAACTTCATAAGCCAAATTTTTCAGTGTTTCATCACAATGAAAACTTACATACAATACACGGTTTTCTTTTACATCAACTTTTTTCATCAGGTTAAAAAACTCTGATATTTTTTCAGGTGACAATTTCTTAAGGTCTTTGAAATCCTTTAATAATTCGTCTGTTCGTATTATTGTTTTTCCTTCATATAAAAACCAAAGAAATTCATCTATTTTTTTATTTTTTAATTTTTCCAACACCTCGCTAGTTAAAAATTTGTCAAAGAAACCAGGTTTCATACCCCTAGAAAACGCTTCATAAACATCTGTTCCCTTTAATTCTTTGATAAACTCATTAAATTCTGCTTCAGAGGAAACAATTTTTCCATTTTTTAACAAATAATTTATATAGTCATCAGTAAATTTTTCTATTTCGTTGTTATCAAAAAATTCCAAGACATTCCAATTTGCAATTCCTTTTTTTATGTACTTTCTTAACAGGTTTATGAATTCGTCCCGACTTCCGCCATTGTATGCTGTCATGAGAATTGCTTTTTGGAAAGACCTCCCAAATTCATATTGTACAAAGTTGTATAATCCTGGTTTTTTTATTAATATTTCATTGAGTTGTTTAACTCCGGCATCTCCATATGTATCATATATGTAGGTGTAAGCTGGATACAACTTTCTCATCCCATAAGGAATATCAGCTCCCTTATGACGATAACCATTAAATGTTTCATCGCTCATTCGGAAATATGCTTTATCTCCAGAGCCCATTACAGCTAATTTTTCCCAATTATTCTCTTCCATAGTAAAAGAGTTAATCTCGCTCAAAATTGTAGTTTGCGAGATAAGACTTCTGGATTTCCATGCATGCAATATCTCGTGGAGAAGTGTGGAAAAAGTGTCAAGAATCGTTTTACCATCAGAAGTTTTGATTGCTATAAATGATTTACCACCCGGTAAAATAGATTCCAGTCCCAAATAATCACCCATCTCTTTTGCACCAAAAATAAGAATTAAATCACTTGACGAACCAAAAATTTCAGCTAGATTTGTTCTTAATAATTTTATATCATCAGGTAAAATGCCTTCAAGCTCTATTTTATTGAGATCAACCTTCATAGATTGCGCTTCTCTGAAAACAGCATCAAGTTTATTTTTAATGGCTTTGTAGTCTCCCGGATAGATGTTATAACCCGTTTCTGGAACAACAAATTTTCCATCTATCGCAGCAAGTGTTCCACCAACATATGAAAACTCTATATCACCAACCTTCTCAGTCCTGATTATAGGAAGAGTTAACCCTTTAACTTCTTCTGTATTGGAGCCAGTAGAAATAATTATCTTATTTTTATCAGATAACACTTTATCAATATTTAACTCTTTATTTCCTATTTTTACCATATCGCTATCTCCAGAGATAGAAACCGTTATATAATTTCCAGCACCAACTATGTCAGTAATTTCCTTTTCTGAAAATCCAAGATTCTTCAACGCAACCGAACTTAACTGAAGTCGAACATCAACAGATGCATATGTTATCTCCATCGGACCTTTTATCTCTAGAAAATCTGGTATCTCTTTTCCAGCGACTATTGCGTAACCAGTTGGTCCTTCAGCTTTTTCTATATCAGAGCTCGTCAAAAATCTTATAGAGTATCCTTCTCCCAAATCTATGTCCCTGTTTAGAGGAATTTTTTCTGGGTATCGAGAATAATAATCCATTTTATCTTCAAGTGAAATCAAAACAGACGGAGGTATTTTATTCCAATTAACAATAGAACTCGGGTAAACATCTAAACTCACTAATTTTTTTGTTTCATTTCCTGTGTGATTCACCAGTTCAAATGAAGCTTTTTTTGCAAACAAATTTCTAATCCACGCCAAAAATGCATTTATTTTTTCTTTAATGAACATTCCTGTTATTGTGCCAGCAGTTGTTAGTTGGTTATCCTCAAAATTAGAAGAAGGTATTTCATAGTTATAATATCCAAGATAATTTTCAGTTAATTTTTCATCAGCTGTGAAAAATGCTGTTGGCGTTTTCTCCTTGCTAAGGGGAGTTGGCAGAGATGATGGCGGATTATCACCAGGAAGCAAATAATACACATAATCAGCTGTTCCAACAATTTTCTTATTTTTTTCAACAATAACCATTGACCCCATTAAGTTGAATTTATAAATTCCTGACTCTGTTGGAACATAAAGAGGCGATCTAACAAGGCTAGCGAGGTTGTTCTGTGTTAAACTTTTCATAAGTCTAAGCACGTTTGGATCGTTTGTATCAATATTTTTTAATCCGTAATTCAATATAGCCTCTTTGCCTGTTTTGCTCTCAAAATCATGCTTTGAAAATAAAAGAAGCTCATAATTATGCATTAATTCGATAAATTGCTCAAAATCATCCATATTGTCAAGGAATACAATCCTTCCCTTTTTACAACTAAATGTCAGCTGTGGGTCAGCAGACGAAGAGGAGAAAAATAATGAAAAAACAACTCTGTCACTAAATTCCGGGCTCGTCTGTACGCTAAATGCAACTTTATTTTTATAATTTCTCTTTAATTTTAACGCATCTGGATCAGAGGGTATAAATCCTAGAAACTTTGAATTGTCTAAAGAAAATCTTAGTTCATTCTTTTTTGAAGAAAAGTATATGCATGCAAACCTATAAACGCCGCTGGATGATTCTAAGCTTTCATCACTGCCATGTTTTGTACATAAGAGCGTCGGCTCTGATAAGAAGTCCAGGACTTCGTCACCTTTAGCTTCCATTAATTTTATAGCTAGGTCATTCACGTTTAACTCTTCTTTCTGAGATGTAAAATTAAGAACACCTCTTCCGAAAATCTCAGAAATGCTTTCAGCTGTTGTTACAGGCATCAACAAAAATAAAAAGCAAACAAATAAAGCAAATGTCTTTTTTCCTTTTTTTCCAAACATCATATTTTACACTCCTCTTAAAAACTGGACAAAATCCTCTCTTTTGTCAGATATCACTAAAACTGTATATGCTCCACGCTCTGTGCCCAGTATTTTTTTATCAAGTGTCAAGCCATCTACCATTGAGCAGTTAAGTGTTGCAAAATCTGAGAACTGGCTGTTTGGCCCTGCTATATACAAGTCACACTCTCCCTGAGCCGGGTAACTAAACCATAGTTTTACCTCATCATCAATATCGTAATTTGTTTTGTCTGTTGACAAATAGTTAGAGCTTGCGTATGCGTAACTTATTTGTTTGACATGAATCAATGAATAAAACGAATCAACGCCATTCAGCACAATATATAAGGATGTGCCTGCTATCACCAAAAGTGCGACTATAACAAATTTTTCACTTTTTGTAAATCGAAAGCCAGTGGTTTCATATATTTTTATGTCTTTCCGAGGTTTCTCTTCATCTTCATTATCTTCTTTTTCTTCATCTTCTTGGTGAAAAAATGCATCCCATTTATCCTTTTCTTTTTCTTCTCCCATTTTCTTACCTCTTCAAGAGGGCGTCTATTTCGCTGTATTTTACCCCAAATTTGTCAAAAATTTCTTTTATTTTGGATTTACCATTTCTTGGAATCACAACTACGCTGTTTTCAATTTTTTTTCCTTTTACATCAGCCAAAACACCGGGCCTTTTATTTCTTCCATAAAGTGCGTAAACGAACTTTGTCTTATCAGTCTGGCTTAGACCAGATATAGTATAATTAAAAATAATACTATTCGAATAACCAATGATATCGCTTAAGAATTTTGATTTTAAAATTGAGTAACCGCCTGAAATTAAATTCTTAAATGTGCTGGATTTTAGTAAATCTTCAGCATGTATAAACTTGACATTTAGTCTGTCATCAGAAAAAAAAGAAGATAAAAGGCTTACATCTGTGTCTCTTTTTATAATACAATATACATTAAGTGTTTCTGAGTTTGTGTCTACTAGAACATCCAGAAGAACTTGCCTGAAATTCGGATTAGATTTAAGAAAAATCCTAAGTTTTTTTCTGATTTTTATAATTGAACTTAAAAAATTCGTTGTCATTGAACAATCGCCATTTGTTAACATGTCAACAATGTGTATGTTTATAGATAAACAGGGGTATAAATAATTTTCGGTCTCCTGTTTATATATTAACATAGATTAAAAGATTATGTTTATATGTTAACAGAATTTAAGCAAAACTATTGTTTATGCATTAACATAATGATAACATTTAACATTCCAATTTTAGCCAAGATTACCAAAAATCTTCTTAACCCGCTCTTTGCCAAGCATCAAAATAAATCCAGCCAGTTTTGGGCCACTTGTCTTGTTTATCAAAATTCTGTAGCATAACTGGAAAAACCGTTTTGGTTCTATTTCATGCTCTCTTGCAAGGTCGTATATTCTTTGCTGTAGCTCTTCTTCAGCCCACTCTTTATCTAACTCTTTTGACAGATCTAACAAACATTCTTTCTCCTTTTTATTCAAATCCAACTGGGGCAGGCTTTCATTTATTTTTATAGTCATAGATGGATTATAATGTTCAACCCAATATTTTGCAAGTCTCAATCTTTTTGAGATCCTTTTTTTCTCAAAATCTGTTAACACATTAACATGACCAAGCTTTTTTAGAACCTCAATAGTTTGCTCTTCATTATAAAGCTGGGAATAAAGGGCAGCCATAGAATATGAAAACTGATAAGGTAATTTATCTAATGACAAAATAGATTTGTCAATCTGAGAAAGCTCATAAATTCTCTTTAGCTGTGCTATCCTTTTCTCATCATGTCTCAGGCATTTGTCAATAACACCAAAATAACACCTTTCAGACATGTCATATCTTTCTACCAAAAGCAAAAACTTATTTGATTTGAGATCAAAATTTATAACCTTTCCCGGCTGATAGCTTGCATATAAAAATCTTAATAATTCTGGCTCTGCAAAATTAAGCCAATCTTTCATCGAGATGAGATTACCTTTTGAGCCGGACATTTTTTCCTTTCCCAGTTGTATAAACTCTGTTCCATATAATATAGGTGGCTCTATGCCAAAAATTTCTCTGGCAAAAGCGCGTCCAGTGTCAACAGAACCACCTGGAGTAAAATGGTCTTTTCCACCTGACTCAAATGTCACGCCAAAACTAAACCATGTGGCTGCCCAGTAAATTCTCCAGGGTATCTTGACATGTCCACCAGCTGGCTTGATCCGACCCTCATATCCACAACTTTTTACATATTCACGATCCCTATTACATTTGTAGCTCAAATACTCGCCATCCCAAGAAATAGCGGTTGTAGTTGCGGAGCGGCCGCATTTTTCGCAAACAACCATAAGAGGCAACCACTCTTTCGGTTTTTCCACCCCTGCTATTTTTTTCATTATCTCTCTTATCTTATCTGACTTTTCTAAAATAATTTTTATTGCTTCATCGTATCTACCAGAATGATAGGAATCATAAGCACTCATAAAATTTGGTTTTATTCCAAACTTGTCAGCGACATCTTTTATCTGGCTCATAAAATAGTCTGCCCACGAATCAAACCCCTGAACAGGGGATGGCACCTCTCTAAGTGGCTTTCCAAGATATTGGCTGAACTTATTTTTATCAAATCCTTTTGGAATCTTGTCTAAATCGTCAAAATCGTCTACTATAAAATTATGTTCCACTTTTAGTCCAGCGTCTTTTAAAGAATTTGCTACAATAGTCGGCGTGAACAGCTCAGGTCTTGCATTGCCTATATGAAAAAAACCAGATGGCGTCCACATACCGTGAACTACGTGCTTTTTCACATTCCTCTTCTTTAGCTCTTCCACAACTTTGTCAGACCATGTATAAGACATTAAAATCACACGCTAACTGTAATTGATATAATTATTATTTATTGACTTAAATAACTTTTACTAATTGGTAAAATCTTTTTATTCTTTCTCCGCTAAAATTTAGCATGTTTATTCAGGAAACCGGGTTTATTATTTTTCTGTTAACCCTTGCAGTTCTGATATGGAGAGATAGAAAAAAAATAAAATTTGAAGGACTAATGTTTATAAGGCGGACAAAAAAGGGAAAGAAATTTATAAACCGTATAGCAAGGCATAAAACATTCTGGTCAGCATTCTCAAAAATAGGTGTAGTAGTTGCGATATGTGGAATGATATTCATATCTGGTTATCTTGTGTTTAATGCCCACGGAATCGCAACAAGAGAAGTAACAAAAGGTGCTGGCCTTGTGTTGCCATCTGCCTCTGCCAAGCCGGTAATAAAGACAGGGTTTATACTTTTGCCATGGTGGCTATGGGTCATTGCTATCATAACTATAATGGTACCCCACGAGCTTTCGCACGGAATTATTTCAAGAATAGAAAAAATAAAAATAAAATCACTTGGTGTGCTTTTGCTCCTCTTCCTGCCCGGTGCTTTTGTAGAGCCAGATGAAAAACAGCTGAAAAAATCAAAGCTGTCAACAAGACTAAAAGTTTATTCAGCTGGCTCGTTTGCAAACTTAATAGTTGCTGCTATCTTTCTTTTCTTATTTCTGACTATGTTCAACAACCTATATGTACCATCAGGCATTACATTCGCATCCACAATAAACGGAACAGATGCATATAATAAATCGCTAAATGGAACGATAATAGCAATAAATGACTATAAAATATCAAATATTGAAAATTTAACGTCGTTAATGAAAAATATAACACCTGGTAAAATAATTCAGATTAAAACAACAACAGGCAATTATTCGATAAAAACATACAAGCAGGAAAATAAAACAATGATCGGCATACAAAATGTTGCAACATTATTAACTGTAAAAGAGAAATATAGTAAAAGTCAACTACCTCTTTTAGTTCTAAACACATTCAACTGGCTATGGATTTTAAACCTCAGTGTTGGCCTCATAAATCTTCTGCCACTGAAACCTTTGGATGGAGGGTTCATTTTTCAGGGATTAATAGAGAAAAAGGTTAAAAAGAGAAGAGCAGAAAAAATCACAAATTATGTTTCTGTCTTGGCGTTTTTAGTGCTAATGTTCAATATAATTGGTCCATGGATAATGAAGCTCTTATGATACTCTAATCATACCAAAATAAACCAACTATAGCAATAGATAAAAATATTATTAACAAGCCCCATGGGATTAAAATATTATCATCCAGATGTTTGGGCGATAATAATTCTAAAGTAGCCCCAAAAAAACTCAACATAAAAGCCCAGAAAACAGATGAAAGAAATATATAACTAAAAATAAAACCAGAAACTAAAAAAGCTAAGAATCCCTCTACACTTTTGTTTCCCATACTATGTTTTCCAAACCTCTTTCCTATTAGTGTGGAAAAGGAATCTCCGGCTGAGAGGATAGTAATAATAGCACAGCCCACTTCCCTTGTAATAAAAGGAATAAGGAGGATAACTGGAAGAATTCCAATCCCGTAAAAAATTGCGCCTTGAAACATTTTCGTCTTACGATGCTCTTCAAAATGATTGTTGAGAAATTTGGAAACCGAGAATTCCGGATAATGTGATAAAATTATTAATCCAATAATTCCAAAAAATAGAGGAATTGCTACCAGTTCCTGAAAAAACCATGCAAAAAAAGCAATTAAAATGCCGAGAACCAGATGTACTATCTGTCTTTTATCTTCTTTTGATTTCAAAAACAAACTAATCAACTATCCGTAATTATGCTTATAGTTAAATTACAAAAAAGGGCTTGGCGGGATTCGAACCCACGACCTATGGCTTTCTTCAACCTTTTCGCAAAGCGAAAAGGCTGTAAGAGGCCACCGCTCTAGCCAGATTACTCTGAACTTTCCATTTTGATTGAACTTTTTTGAAAAGTTCATCTGAGCTACAAGCCCGTATATACAATATACAATTAAAAGAATTATTTAAAAGTTTATCCTGTTAATTACTGCAAAACTTTTGACCCGTCAAAAGATATGTATACAAAAATCTCAGGACTGATTGGAGAACCAATACCAAATCTCCAGACAGGCTCGTTATTTAAAAATGCCGGCTCTAAGAAGAATGTTGAATATTCATTTTTCTCAAGATAAGAACTTATCTTTTCTGAGTCTGTTGCCAGACATCTTATATTTTCAGAAGCATTGAAAACAATGCCTTGCATTTTCTGAACAAAATTATTTATAAGCTCCTCGTCTTCTACCTTCAGATATTTTCTTTCTTCATTATCAACTAAAACAAGATTTGAATTACTAACAGTGCTAAACCCTGAAATAGATTTATAAAATTTCTCAAAATCATCCTGGCTAATTGGACCTCTTACCCATCCTTTTTCTGTGTCAACACCAGCTGCGCAATACGAATCCTTAAAGTACGAACAATCTATTACAAACTCCTTTTCTCCGTTAAATGATAAAAAAATGAACAACGGCTTTTCTGACTCTACTGAGGTTGTCAAAGTTGTAGTAGTTGTCGATGGCTTGGTGGGTTGTCTGGATGTGGAAAAATGAGAGCCGGCCACTATAATTATACCAACAAGCACCAAGGCAATAATTGCCAGATTAAAATTATCTTTCATTTAACACACCTTTTATTATTCTGTACTATTGTATTCCAACGCAGCTATCTTTATATTTGAACTATCACTGCCTCCTTTTTTGCCTTTTGCAGTTATAGTTAAAAGGTAATCCTTCAATTCTGTTCCAAAAGGCATTCTCACAGCAAGGTAAGATTTGGCTTTGCTGCCTGGCTCTATTTGTAAACTGGTTGGCTCTATTAATGCCCAATCAGCTGCTGAACCATTAACAGTCAACTCAAAAATGTCCTGCTTCAAGCCACAATTTGTTAGATTTAAATCAACCACCTTATTTGTGCATTGCTTTATAGGTATATAGTCAACACTATCCAGTTTTACGCAATAACACTTGGCAGTCGGAATGAACTCAGTATCAAATGTTAATGTCTTTTTTACTTTTGGATCGCTATGAGAACTTATAACCAAGTCAAATGTGTATGATTTATTAATTGGGCCCACAGTCATAGTAATAGTTCCTGTCTCTCCGCCGTCTAGGTTTAGTTTATTTTTATCCAATGATGCCACAGTTGTGTTCAAGCTAATATCAAATGTGTCTGCTATGTTTGCCTTATTTTTTATTTTTATCTTATACTTTGTGCTTTCTTCTGGACAAAGCTTAGATGATGTCTTATCTGCAAAAGCATCCATCCCATAACAGCTCTTTACATTTATTGTTAAATGAGCTTTGTCAACGCAACTCCCTGAAATAACTTTTATAACCGGCTCATAACTGCCGATATCAGATGGTGTCTTAATTCTTAGCAAAACCTTTTTAGTTTCATTTGCCTTTAATTCAACCTGTTTTTCATCTGGCACTACCCAACTTGGTGAGTCTATCACATAAGTGTCTGAGCGGCCTAAATTTCTTATTCCCAGCTCTGTTATTATAGAGGATTTTGAACCGGCACACACGCTTATAGGTTCTACATTTGTTATAGCAGAAACATCGCAACATTTTATAACATCAATATAACTATCTTGACTGGCCTTTACACCAGTGGATGATTCTGCTGTAATAGTAATTGTTTTCTTACCCGGCTCAAGACCTTTTATGTTAAGCTCTGTACTACCAATCTCATTTGGGCCTACTTCTAATTCTGCCTTAGCTAAAGAGCCTTCGGTTGCTGTAAGCTTATACGTGTCTTTAAAGATGCCCTCATTTTTCACAGAAATAGAATATTTTACAGGGTCACCTGCGCAGACTGTTTTGTTTCTTGCTGTCAAAAGCATGAATTTAGCACATCTTTTTGTTTTTATATGTGCTGTCAATGTCCTATTAATTCCTGAACCTGATTTTATTTCTATATTTATGTCTGTATCTCCACTTGGTGTTAATCCAATAAGTGTTTTTTTGGTTTCACCTGGTTTTAAAGAAAAGCTGTGATTTGATATATCTGTTTTAATATAGTAAACATCATCTGATTTTCCAGTGTTTTTTACAATTACACTAAATGCGGTCTGTTGACCAATGCATGTCATGTTTGGCTCTATGATATCAGCTGTAAAGTCCGAGCAGGCATCAACATGAATAACAGTTTGAAAACTCTTTGAATAAGATATGACAGAATTTTCAAATGTGGTTTTGATAGTTTTTGCTCCGACAGAGGAAGCATCAAAGCTAAGACCAAGTATATCATATCCACCTGGCTCTAATGTTAATGTGGATTTATCTGCCTTTGCGTTATCTACTTTTATTTTATATGTATCCTTGAATTCTCCGGTATTCTTTGCTTTTATGTCATATGTAAACTTATCACCAACACAAACAGTTTTTTCTTTTATGCCAGAAAGCTCAATTGTGTGACAGTTCTTAACATTAACAACCAAGTCCTTTTTATACGATATCGAACCTGACTTTGCATTGACTGTAATTGTATATGAGCCAACATCTGCAAAACATTCAGGGGTCACAAATACATAAACAGGCTTTTCTTCGCCTGATTTTAATGAGACTGACTTTGGTGCAACAGAAGCCCACTGAGCCTTTTGACCTGTCATATAGATGGAAAAGGTTTTTTCAGTTGTTGCATCATTTTTTAACCTCAGCTTGTAAACGCCTGTATCACATTGGCACAAATTTTCCGGCTTAGCTGTTATAGAAATATCCGCCACAACGCTAAAACTCATTAACATAATTAATAAAATAAAGACTAGAGCCAAATTTTTCATTTGCCACACCTCGAACGTTTATATGATGCCGTGAGCTTATTCACACATGGTTTTCGCAACCGCTCACTAGGCATAATTATTATAATTATTAATAAGTGAAAACTATAAAAACCTTTATTATTGTGCAGGGGTTTCAAATTCGTAGTAAATTTATCCACATTATTCTATAGCGTTATCAATTCTGCGGCTAATTCATAAAAGTTTGGAGCCCACAATTTCCACGAACTAGAAGCTGGTTTAAATTCTATTGCAGTTGTTTGACCCATGTCTATATTGAATTCATACATGCCTTCTTTTAGAATTTTATCATTCACAACCTCGTCATTAACTATTATTGCCAGGGGTGCCATGCTGTTTGTTTTTGTGATATTCAGCCTCAAGACAGCTTTGCCATCAGATGTCTGCAAAACGAATCGCTTAAATCCTTTTCCTGTTATCAGGCCGTTAAAAACATTGAACTCACCCAGCTCTATTGTTTCTCTTTCACCTTGCTCATCAGTTGCGTATAAAACATAACTATCGCCTTCTTTGCAAGAACCTCTAAAATAGTAATATTCAACGCAGGTCTTTTTCTTTTTTCCATCCCCGCATTCTATCCAATCTGAGCAAACGTCTTCACAGCTACATGCCTTTAGCATTCCGTTCTTGTCACAATCTGGATCTATGCCATAACACGCAGATGATTCACATAGACCATCGCATTTGTTATTACATGATACACAAGAACCACCATAACAATATTGTCCTTCCTTGCAATCTACTGTGTAAGAAGCATCTTTTTCACTTCTTTTACATCCTCCTTGACTGGTGTAATAATAATCATAGAAACTCCGTGTACACATTTTTGTATTGTCATCTATGCATGTCCAATCACATGTTGTATAATAATCTTTGTCGTTGCAGTTATCTACACAATATCCTGCCTCGCATCCGGCTGGACAATCTTCTATCAGAACATCTGTCTCTGTGAACAGACAGTTGCAATCAGACCAATAATAATTTCTATATGTTCTATATACATTACCATTCTTGCAGAATTTTTCACCAATATATCCATCCTTTTTGTCACAATCGCCATTATCATAACATTCGTGACAGTTACAATAACTGCAATCGCACCTACAACTACATGTCTTCTGACAGCAACAATCACATTCATCTATACAATGACCGTCCTCACAGCCATATTCACAATCGTCTATCTTTTCATCCCACGATTCATAATCGCATTCATCTCCATCCCAGTAATAATTTCTATATTCCCTATAAACATCGCCATGCTTGCAGAATTTTGAACCGTAATATCCATCCCTGTCATCGCAATCTTCATCTTTTTTATCTTGGCAATGATTATTTTCACATCCATATTCGCAATACTCTAGGTTTACCCAGCCAATAGAACAGTCAGAATACTGGTATTTTCTCTGGACCCAGTCATCATGACATCTATAGTCAGAGAGCCAGCCATCATCACACTCTGGCCCACAGTCCATGGGAGCTGTCTGATAGGTTTCGCCACAATTGCATATACCATCTCCTACATGATCACACTGGTAGCAATATTCAGGATGATTAGGGTCAGAACATATATTCGGCTCTTTGCACTCATTATTTTCACACCCATACTGGCATGTTTCAACTGTTTTCCATTCTATGGAACAGTCTTCATGTTGATATTTTCTTTGCCTGTAATTTCCGTAACATCTGTACTCTGTCAGCCATCCCTCGTCGCAATTCGGTTTGCAGTCAGCAGGACAATTTATATATGTCTCATCGCAATTGCACATTCCGTCACCACAGTGGTTGCAATTAGAGCAATATGAAGATTGGCCCTGACATATCCAGCTGCCAGCTGAACATATTAAATACTGCCTCAAAGAATAATCGCATCTGCCATCCCCTTCTTGGCCATATGGGTTTTGGCATGCTGGCTTGCATATGATATTAATATATTTTGTAAGCGTCTGCTGATGACCTGTACATGGAGAGCTGCCACAGCGAACCTGTGAAACAGATGCCCTCAACACTGCCTGTCCACACGAACATGCCTGCGTGTTCCATGTAAATGTAAATGTCTTGGATGAGCCTGGTGAAAGATAACCTATAGGCGGATCATATAATATTGAGCCACAGGAAGCATGTAAATTAATATAACCGCTTGTTACAGCTAAAGAGCCAAGATTCCGCACAGTAACTGTTATTGTCTCATATCCCTTTTCAACATGGCCATCTGTTGATATTGAATATACAGCCAAGTTGCAGTTGCCACAGGCTGGTAATGTAGTTGATGTCGTTGAAGAGGTTGTGGTAGAAGTAGTTGTTGACGAAGTGGTTGTTACACCGACATAAACACATGTTGCAGAGCCACCAGCCGGGCATGTGCATTTTTCACCATAATGACATGTGTCATAACATTGTGGGCATTTCCCCTCTAAATAATCGTCCCAATAACACCACTCGCCATCTGGCATTCTACATCTATCGCCGTAAACAGGCTTACAGTTGCATGTACAACTATCTGCGTTAAAATCTAAAACTGAACCGGGTGGAAGCGTGCAATATCCATCAGCTATTCCAATAGAAGAAAAAATAGTAATTAAGCTAGCAAATACTACTAATAAAACTATCAACTTATGCCTGAACATGACCACACCTGTATAATTTAATATCGCTAAATTTATATCAAATTTTATATCAACGAATTATACAATAATGTATAATTACTGACTAATAGTAATATGTAATAATATTTAAAGGTTTTCTTTGGCCAATTTCTTCCCTTTAGAAGAAAGATTCAAACTTCTTTCTAATTTCTTCCATTTCTTCGATATTCATATTCTCGATAAAAAGCCTAATTTTAATAAAAAAGTCTTCAGCTTTTCTTGACATATCCAAAGCAGATTCTCTTGTTAACGCAAAATTATCTTTTGATGTTACATAATATTGTTTATCTATTCTTTCTTCTTTTGCAAAAGATATGACATTAAATAAATCAATTTTATTAAACAACTTTTTAAGAAGCAAAATAGAAGCAGAATGATTTTCGCATTTTATACCTGTCTTGAAAAATAAGCCAATCAAAGAATTATACATAACATAATATGACATTGAAATGGAATTTTCATAAAGTTTGTTTTCTAGCAATATTTTAGCAGATTTTAAACAGTTCTCAGCTTTCGCAAGATAAGAATTACAAATTTCCATAGATGGTTCGACCAATTCTAGTTTTCCTTTTTTCCTAAGTACGTTCCAAAAATTTCGTTTTTTCATAAAATCTCTCTACTCCTCTTAAAATTATATGATCTTTTACTATTTCTTTTATCAATAGAGAACTTGTATCAAAAGTCCCAATCTTTATCCTAATTTTTGAATTTATAAATTCCAGCTCCTTTTTAACTTTTTTATCTCTTGTTTCAACATAAATATCTATGTCACTGTCCTTTTTTGCTCTAAACTTAGCATAGCTTCCAAAAAGAATAATCATTTTTTCGCGTGTCTTTTTCAAGACATCACTTATTATTATGCCCAATTCTGGGTATTTTTTCAGCAATTTAATTAATTTATATCTTTCTGCATTGAAAATATAATTTTTTGCCTCTAATGTGTTTTTTATGAAAAAAACTTTGTTTTTCCCTTCTTTCTTGTAATCTAAAACATTTTCTATTACTAACTTGTTTAGTCTTCTTAAAATTGTTGAATGTGACGATTCTAAAGCCCTTGCTATACTCCTTAAATGATTTTCACCTTTCAACAAAAGCAAGATTATCTCCAAACCAAGATCGTCCCTATTTTGAACCATATGTATCATATATGAACCAATGTTATTTAAAGTTTTCTCTAGTTGATTTCTTCTATTTCTTCAATATTCTCGATAAAAAGCCTAATTTTAATAAAATCTTAATAAAAAGGGTTTTGTTTTTAAGGTTGTCTTATTCTTTAATTTTCTCCATCCACGTCTCATAAATTAATTTTTCTAAATTACCAGAAGTTATTTTGACAGGAAAATCTTTATTTTTTTCTATAATTTCTGTTACATCTGCTCTATCGCTATTAATAACTTTTTTATTTTCATCAAATTCAGCTAGTAAAGGAAAATAAAAAAATGTTTTTTTGGCAGGCCCAATAAAATACCATCCGTTATCCCCGCCAGCATGTGCAATATCAGCGTGTCCGTATTCTTTGCCATCTTTTTCATATATTTGACTTATCTTGATCGCCGGAGTTCCAATTGTTTCAAGAGCAGCCATGCGAAGATATGAAGCGTTCGTACAATCTCCTGTAACATATCCCTTGTCTTTTATTTCTTTTAGCATATCATCTAAGGAGGAAAACCAACCACCTTCTGTCAAACTGCCTTTAAAGACATCTTCCTTATAATCAAAAATCTCCCTTTTTCCTATTTCTTCATCCATACAAAATAAACAAAATATATCAAATAAATCGCCTGCATTTTTTTCTTCTAAAAATTTTTTCATATTTTTCATATCATCCACAGACAGGTATATCTCTGTCAAGTAATCGGGCTCCATCTTTGTAACATCTCTTGAGTATTCGCCCTTATATTCAGGTGCCTCAAAAAGTGTTGTATATTCCATTGTGCCAGGAAATGCCCAGATTAATTTTTCAACAAAAGGTCTTTCCTTTAGGTGCATATCGTTTAGATTCAAATCACAAGCAAAATTAAATTTTTCATATGTCTCATTTAACACGAATCTTTTGATATCTTCATCCTCTATCTCCATAAGTGGCTGGTGTGACAACACCAAAGCCCATGCCATTCCTGAATCTTTTTCAAGGTCTGTTTTTTCTGCCAGATTCCAGATTATATCTCCTCCAAGAGGATTGCTTATTTCATAAAGCGATGAGCTGGGATTATATGTTGACAATATTTCATTTATTATCTCTTTTTCTGAGTCAGTTATCCCGTCTGTTACATTTTCAGCACCTAAAATAGTAAAAAAGGCGTATGGGCTGTTTTCTATTTCATAATTTTCTGCAAGTATTTTCATGCCATTGAAATCTGCTGGTTCTATATGGCCATTCAAGAACTCATAATCAAGCCTTTCACTGCCAAAGATTGATAACCATTCTTCTACTGGACCGATGCCCATTTTTTCCATATTTTTCTTCAGCTTTTCATCAGAAAACTGGGAAAGGTAATCGTCTAAAACCAATTCTTCATTTTCTTTTGTAGGATTCATTATATAATTTTTTTCTACATCAGTTAGTTTATTATCCCTGAAGCATGTCTTATTCTTAAGCAGGTTTCGCACAAATCCAGGATTATTTTCAAAGGCAGATTCAACTAGTTTCAAATCTTCTGGATGACTAAGAAAATAATCTTTAGTATATCTCAGTTCTGAAATAGCGCCTAAAGCTTTAAAATAATCTTTTAAAATTAGTAGGTTATCCGGAGTTATTTTATTTGCATACTGGAACAGAGATGGGTCTTTGTTCAAGTCCTCAGCATACTGTTTCTCTTCTTCGTTTAAAACAGCATCATCATCATAATTTTGTATCACTTTTATAATGTCTGGTGTCAGGTTTGGATAAGCTGACAGGTCTTCTTTTGCAGGAGCTGATGTTGTTGCTGGAGGAGTAGTGGTTGGTGATATTGTTGTTGGAGTTGGTGTTTTGTCCACACTGTTTAAGCATCTTGAAAACAGTATACCTGCGCCAACTGCTGCACCAAGCCCAAGAATTCTCTTCCACATTGGTGCTCTATCCTCTATAATGTAATTTGGCAATGCCTCTTCCAAATATTTTTTAACATCTTTTGGCAAGTGCTTGTTTATCTTTATAATGCGTGAATCAATCTCAGGCTCATATCCTAGGTTTTCCACAATTTTCATTGCTTCTTCTTCTGTTTTGTATTCTGGCTTTTTTAGAAATATATTTTCCAGCGCGCCTTTTTTTTCATTCATCCGCTCAAATGCATACCATGCATCTGGTCTGTCTTCTATAATTTCGTTGTATAAGCCAAGAAGATCATCTCTGCTTCTTATTTCTCTGTCTCTTAGTTTATCAATTAAATATTGTTTTCTTTCCTCAGTCATCTTTATTCCATAATATGACTCAGCATAAATTTCAAAAAGGGGCTTTTTCACATTTCCAATTATTGCATATTTGCCTGCCTCATGCCAGGCAGCTTCTGGATTTTTATCCTCATATTTTTCTATAAGCTTCATGTAATAGTCAAGCTTATTCGCATTTACGATGAAATCTCCTTCAGAATCTATAAAATTATCATAACCATTTGAAAAATAGTATAGAGAATCTGTAATGTCTTCTTTGTTTCCGATTTTTTCACCATTGATTATGCTCTTTTGGAGCATGCCCTCCCATGTTCTTAAATCAGACGGCTTATAGCCATGCTCTGCTAAAAGACTGATTGTTTCAGTTGGTTTAGCTGGGTATTTGTTTATTTCTTTTACTAACTCAGACGGATTAATTGACTTATCTGGCATGTTATCCTTATGCATATTATTAGTGGTAATAATGTCTGAATTATATACTTCAACCACATAATCACCTTGTCACTATATAGTAATTAATAATATTAAAAGCTTATGGTTATATAAAGAACTATGAATAAAATTAAACAAAAACAGCTGCTAAAGAAAGAACCTACGCATATACAAGAGGAATAAAATAAATAATAGATTCATCCATTTTCTCCATTGCCCAAAGATTTTTTGTAAAAACTATACCTACTTTCGGTTTATAGGTTTTAATAAAACTTCTGAAAGATCTTGAAATTTTTGGTTTCTTAATTTCGGAAAATTTAACCTCTACCGGTATATCAGAAATTATAAAATCTACTTCTGCTTTTGATGTTGTTCTCCAATAATTTATCTTGTCAAAATTAAAAAGTTGCCTAAAGACAAAATTCTCTGCCAGAATTCCAGCATCTTCTCTTAAATTTAAAGAATTAAAATTATTTATCATATAATTCCTCAATCCTGTATCAAAAAAGTAAATTTTTGGATTTTTCCTTAGTTCAGTTCTCATATTTCTGTGATATGGACGAAGGGTTTTTATTAAATAAGTCTGCTCAAAAATTTCTAAAACTTCTAAAACTTCTTTATAATATGATGAAAATAAGCAACTAATATCATTATAATTTATTATATTTCCATTTGATGCTGCAAGAAATGTCAAAATTTTTTTAAATTTAAGTGAATCTTTTATGTTTAATAAATATTTAATCTCTTTTGCAAGATATGTCTCAAAAATATTTTTCAAAATAATTTTTTTCATTTCTTTGTCATCTGTCTTAATAACTTCTGGGTAACCACCAAAAATTATAAATTCTTCAAAATAACTGAGCAAATCATTAATAAAGATGTCTTTTTTATCTATTTTAACTTCTTTTTTGTTTCTTATCAAATCAGACACCAATTTATGCCTTTCTATGTATGCTTCCCATAATTTCTTATTTTTGGCATGTAAAAATTCGTAGAAATCAAATGTATAAAGTTCAAAAAAGAAAATTCTCCCTACAAGATATTTTGCAAGTTTAGATGTTAATTCTAAAGATGAAGAACCTGTTATAAAAAATTTTGTGTTTTCAAATAAGTCATATAACATTTTCAATTTTTTTCCGTCTTTTAAGTATTGATACTCGTCCATTAAGAAATAGGTTTTTTCTTTATTTGTGAAACTCCTTAAAAATGCCTTTGGATTTGTAGAAAACTTTTCAAGATTGTCCACATCTTCAAATGTTATGTAAATAATATTTTCTTCTTTTATACCCTTTCTTTGCAACTCCTTTGCTATTATATTTAATAATGTTGTCTTTCCTGCCTGCCTTGGACCTCTTATGCAAATTATCTCTCTCCTATCAAGCACTTTTTTAATCTTTTTCGCTATTTTTCTTTCAAAATATTTCATAATAACACTATTAAAATTAAAAGTATTTAAAGATTTCTATTCAAATTCAAACAAAAACAGCTGCTAAAGAAAGAACCAGTAATATATGAATCCAGCCAAACTCGGTCAATGCTTCTGAAAATATATTTATTGTAGCTCGGTCATTTAAATTGACAGAACCACTGTTAGCTGTAAACGCAAAGAGCATTTTATAGGAGTCTGAGCGATGTGCCCTTTCCATAAAAACATTTGCCTCGTAATGCGAAACACTAGGAATTGTTATATCAGTTAGTTGGTCATTATTACCAGGCTCAGCGCCCACAAAAGCCAGCTGAGCAAGTATTGAATCATCATTATAAGGGCTTGGATTTGTCATGGTCAGGGTTCCGCCAAGAAAATTATCGTCTGTCGGGTTTTTTATAGTTATCTTAAATACATTATCATAAATATTCTGGCCAAGCGCCAGTTGGAGAGTTTTAGGTGTTACAGTCAAAGACGGCACGCAGTTGACAAAGAAATCTTTGCTTATCTGGCCAGATGCTGTAGGAGATGATACATTGACAACTATTGTATATGTTTTGTCGCAGTTATAAAGCAGTCCGCTTGGCCCTAATATGCTTGTGTTAACACTGCCAAGCCACCCTTCTTCTAAGAAGTCCCACGGCATTGATTCGGAAGAATCATCAACCGGATAAATTTTTACACCATTATCATCCTCAACTGTAAACGATGCTGTACATGGCCCGCCAGCTTCTATTCCGATACACTGACTAAGAAGGTCTGGATCTGTAAATGCGTTTACAACAAATTCCAAAACATCACCTCTTGTGATATTTGGCATGACATCTTCGTATGTAACAGCACCGGTTATTCTGTTTTTGGTCGCATGACCGGTCATACTCTGATAAGTTGTGGTGGTTTGACCACCCATATGATGAGTTGATTCTGCTATAGACATAGCATCTTCGCCCACATGGTAACACTTATGTGTGTCCATGCTATAACATGGTGTAGTTCCTATCAATCCTTCGTCCACATCAGGATACCTGAAGAGTAAGAACAATTCACCAACGCCACACGGCCCACAATCTTCTGGCTTTGTTATGCATGTTCCAAAACAATTTGCAGGAGTAGAATCGCATGCAACATAATACCATTCAGCACCATACAAACTATCACAGTCTGCCTCAGATGTTATGGATTCGTTACAAAGTGTGCATATTGTTCCTGACGGAGGAGTAATAGTAGGACCGACGCCTGGTCCTGCAACTCTGCCTGTTATTGCCAGACTTTGGACTATACTACTAGTGCAGCATTTTCCAGCCGCGCCACCCTCTCTACAACTCTGAAAACACTCACCAGAATCCCATTCATGAGCATTTGCTGGCAGCTTTGTGTCAACAGCTTCCCAAATATATTGCTCACTTTCATATAACGACTTAATCTCACCAGCACTCAGCGCCCTGTTATAGATGCGGACATCGTCTATGATACCGTTGAAAAATCTGTTAGCATTTGCTCCCCATCCTATTCGTGTTGATGTCGCCACATCTGCTATACTATCTGTTGTAGTTACTGGTGAAGAAGCGATACCATTTAAATAAATTTTAATATTAGAATCTTCTTTATTATAAACTCCTGTAATATGATACCATTTATTAGCTTCTATAGTAGGTGAAACAGCAGTCCATGCAACAGAACCATTGTGCCAAACTGTAAACTTAAATTTTGAATCAGAACCTTGGTATAAAGTCCATGCAACAGCACCAATTCTTTGATTAACTATAGTTGTTTCCCATTCAGGTCTTGTCAAATCAAAAGTTTTTACCCAAGCTCCTACACTAAAAGAATTCGAACTATTTATTATATCTGGCACCTCGACATAATCATCCACACCATCAAATTCCAAAGCAGAACCGTATTTTCCTTCTACCCAGTTTGCTGTCGGAGAAAGCCAATCTATAGCACGGTGAAACATTGCTGAATCAGCAGTACAACCAGCAGCCCAAAACACCTTACCGCCATTCCATTCCTTTGCCAGCATTGTATAGGTATTCCCGCCACAACATCCACTAGTTTCTTTTGCTAAGGCTGTGGCTCCAGATTTATAATTATTATAGCCTGCACTGTAACACTGGGTTACACAACTCTTGTAATCTCCTGAATAGCCAGAAGTTACATAATGATTTGAAGTTAAAATATGATAATTCCCTCCAGAACCACCATAACTGGACCCTGGGTGAAAATCTTGGCCGGACAGACCATCTCTCTGCATACCAGCTGAAATGTCATATATCCCTTTCCCTTTTTGTAAAAATGTTTTTAGTTGATCAATGTCACTTGCGCTTGGGTTTAATTCATCATCCCCTCTCCAATATATAACATCAAAGTCGTAGAGGTTTATGCCATCTACCTCGTCAGGAACAAGGTCTGTACCAGACTCTGGATTATAGTAATGCACATCATAATCACTTATATAGCATGTACTATAATGGTCGCCGATTGCCAATATTTTTGTGTTCGGATTTGATGTGTCCGCTTTTCCGTCGTTATCGTATCCACTAGAATCTCTTACTATTGAACCGGAATTTTCATCCATGTCCCAATGAGCAACCAGCCCTTGGTCCTGAAAATTGTCTGAAAAGATTAGGCTCCCAATACTACCTCCATATGCATTATAAATTTCTATAGATTTCAATCCCAAATCTATCTGAGAACTTTTAAGAGTAAAAGATGTTGGATTTAATTCTGTGGTATCAATTGTTGATACGTCTTTCACCCGCTGTCCGTTTATATCTAAACGCATAAAAGAAGGATCCCACCACATCTCAATCGTATATTCCTTACCATCTGTATCTATGGTTCCTGTCATGGAAGAAGAATCTACTGTGTTACCAGCCACAATCTTGTATATTCCCTGACTATCGTAGCCAGACCCGCTCCAACTAAATTTATAATAATTATTATCGTCCTGTTTGATGTAAAAAGCCTGGGCATTGTCAGTAGGGTAATCTGCCTGCTTTATCATCACAATTTTTGCATATCCAGAAGATGGCAAGTCAACTTTTCTGGACAGGCTTTCCCAATCATTATCTCCTGTCTTTATTTCAAGCCAACCACGGTTGCACCATTCAAAGCCGGCATTTGTGCATTCCTCACACGTTCCTGGGCAGTTCAATTTTATAAAATACACCCTAGTAACAGGGTTATCCATAAGAGAGCAACCACCTGAACAATGAACTGGACTACTACCATAACAGTCGCACCCTTCTGGAGAGCCAGTATATGGAACAGGATTGTGATAAGTCTTAGTAATGACCATGTAATTTATATTACAAATCTGATCAAAATTGGTGGTACATTCTTCTGAAAAACATGTTTTTTCATGAACCAGATTTAAATCTTCATCATATATTTCAATAATTTGCTTAGTTACCTGAGTTTCATCAACAGAAAAAACTGGAGAAACCAACAACAAACAAAATAAAAGCAATGAAACTTTCTTCAGCATCGCCTTTCACTTCAATATAAATATAATTGCCCTATTTAAAATAGTTTACTATGGAGTATTTCTATTAAAAACCTATTAAAAAACACTCTTGTTCATCCCGTTTAACTTACCATAATATTTTATCCAGACAAACCGAAAAAAAGATAATTATATATGATAGTACAAAGCTTGTAAGCACATGTAATATTTTTTTACCTCTTGTCTGGTCTAAATCCTTGTATAGACTAAAAAGTATATAGCTAAAAATTGTCCCAAACAGAATTGGCAAAAACAAAGGACCGAAACCTATCCTTTGTGAAACTCGAAACTCATCATTAAGAAAAGGTAGTTTAAAGAATAGAGAATATCTTATTTGTTGGATATATACCGAAATCCTATACAATATATTCGACTGTGAAAATACAAAAAAAAGCTTTTTATTCCACATTTTTTTTGTCTTCTTGAAAAGATAGTAAAAAATAAAAGCCAAAAAGAGATTTACAAAAGGGCCTCCCAATAACATTAGAACACTTGCTTTTTCAGACATATAAAAAGGTGCGTTGAAGAAGCAATGACCAAACAGAATTCTAACTTTACTTCCATAACCTAAAAAAGCAAAAACAGCGTAATGGCCTAACTCGTGTAAAATCCCAGAGATAAAGTAGAGTGGTATAAAAAGTGCAACAAACTCCTTTAGTGTTATCTTGAACTTTTTCATCCAATCATCCTACCATCTCTGAACAGCAGGCACTCTCCCCTGGTTTTATAGCCACAAGTCTTACATCTTTCGAAACTTTTTTGCTGAAAATCAGTTTTTATATATTGACCTTGAAAAAAAGGTATTTTATACTCTTTTACCATTTTTTTATAATCAGATAAAAACATACATCTTGGCAGAGGTGTAGCAATCTTATAATAGACCCTGTTCTTTTTTAGTTCATCTAAGAATTTAATGATTCTTTTTCCATATAATGAGTTGAGATATTTCTCTTTTAGAATAAAGCTCAAAACGAATAATGTGGGCTTCCAAAGATTTTTTTCTTTGGTTTCAATTATCTGTTGTGAAAGCTTCTCAAGGTCAACACTATCCAAATCTATATTTATTAGTGAGGCTCCTTCCAGATCATTATTATCAAAGGTTTCTTTTATTTTCATATCTGAAAATATAAAACTAACTTTTTTTTCTCTCCTGCTAAGAACTGGTTTGATACCTAACATATCTTTTTTTGCCCTATATTTTAAGAATTCTTTGCCCATACGTCGAATCTGTTCGCACGTTTTTTTATCTGGCTTATACATATCTCCTGTAGCTCTAACCGCCCTTGCGTTGCAAGAACCTCCACAATTCCACTTCATAAAACAGTTCTGGCAATCCGGCATGTTTTGAACTCTTCGCTGACACAAATAATTAAGCTTATTATCGTCTATAATAATTTTTCCATTTTTTTTATCATATTTACCATATATGAAGACATCTGGCCCTTCGGTCCCGGAAACAGCTTCATAGCACGCAGATATATAACCATCTGTTGTAAGACATAGATTGGTGCCAGATGCGCCGCAAAATCTAGATGTAAACCTTTTGAAAGAAATACCTGTTGAGAATACTCCAATGCCATAATCTTCAGCAAGTTCCAGTGCGTTGAAAAAATTTTTTATGTAGACATTGAAATCAGGCCTAGTATTATAGATATTCATATTGTCCAGGCATCTCCCGCACTCTGTCAATGACTCTAGTTGTGCATTTGAGATGCCTAAATTATGAAAATATTCTACTATTTCTGTCTGTTTTTCAACAGAAAACTTTGTTATTGTACTCCGCGTAGAAATTTTCTTTCCTCTTTCATCTATCAACCTTTTTACGGTTTTTTCAACAAAGGGGCTGCTTGGCTTGTTGCCAACCATGGGTCTTTGCTTGTCTTGTATATAGGGTGGGCCATCTATAGACACAGTTATTCCTTTGATGTTATTAAGGACCCAGTCAAGAGTTTCTTCATCCATAACACCATTTGTCTGTATGTTATATTGAACCTTATCAAACTGTGATTTGAGAAACTCGTCTATTTGTTTTATCCTATCAATAGCAAGTGTTGGTTCTCCTCCGCCATGAAGAGATACTTTGATATTTTTTTTAGTTTTATCCGTAAATTGGTTGACAGCAGCCTTTACAAAATCCAAATCTATAAAAGAGGGCTTTTCGCCTCCTCTGGCGTAGCAGTATCTGCATCTGAGATTACAACTGCCCGTAAGAAATATAGTCATATGAGAAAGTTTTTTTGGCCTTTGGCTTTGTGGTATGACATTCATACCTCTGTTTATAAAAAATCCTGCATCAAGCATCTCCTTTCTTATGTTGCTATTCTTCAATTCACCATATGCTTCCTCATCTAGAAGATAAATCCGGCCGAAAACAGGAGAAAAAATAAGATATTTGTCCTCTATCATAGAAATTTCACTTAGAAAGGGCGTTTTTACCAAAGGTCTTCTTGGGTCTACCCTTATGTTTCTTTTATATAGGCCGCTGCTTAGAATCTTCATGAAATAGTCTTGAGATTGAAATTATAAATAGATTATTAAAATTTTCAATATATGTCAATGAGCTCTTTATCCAATCAACTGCTTACTGAATATAAGAAACCTTTTTATACCAAAAATTACAATTATATTTTATGCCAGAAACACTGGACTATGATAAAATAATAAGAACCAATCGGCATGGACCAAACTATTTCAGGGCCTTAGCTATTTTGGCCTGTGTTCTGCTGGTTCTGACCTTAGGATGTTACTTCATAAGCCCTAATCAAACTAAAACATATGGTAAAGTATTGGCAGAGGCTGAACCACAACTAACAAAAGAGGAAAAGGAATTACTATTTAGAAATGCTTGTAAAGAGGTGTGGAACAGAGACGAAGAAACCTACATAGTTTGTTGCGAAGAGTCTGGAAAGCTTTACCGGTGTGACAAAAGGAAAAAATTTGAGCCAGGGCAATTTCTAGTAGTAATGACAGATTTTCGGAAAATAAATTCTTTTGACCCATATTTTGTTTGTGTTAAAAGTGACTTGTACAAAGTTCCAACAAGATGCTCTCAAAAATTTGAAGGAAATAGGGGGCATGTAGTTGTTTTTGGTGACGTACCAGATAAAAAAACCTTTAAGTTAATAGAACTCTTCTTCTATCCTGACGGAAATTATTCTGAAGGTGAGTTGTTAAGTTATGTTGACAAATCCGCACCAGATCTTGAACTAATTGGTTCTATTTAGTGCTTTAAGGTTTAACCTCTTGTAAATCGTTCAAAATTAGTCCATAAATAAGAACAAGTAAAAATGATATTGTATTTATATCTACGCAGGCTAAAATTTGCTCATCCACGCGCAGTTTTTACAGTTGCTCACTGAGCATAAACCTTTTGGCCATAGGTGTGTTCTACTTCTTTCATATTTTCATTCTTTACCAGTAGAGTTTGCCTGTTTTTGCATCTACGGCTATTGTCATAACGCTAAGCTGGTCTTTTTCGCATATCGCTATTATAGCATAATATTTCTTGACTTCATCTGGTATCGGAGTTTCCAGCTTGAAAGGTTCTGTCATTTTTTGTCTTGCAGAATAATCAATTATTCTAGCATTCTCTAGTGTACATTCTTTTAATATCTTATGAGCATCAGGAATTGTATTAATTATTGGCCAGTCTCTGCATAAGAATTGCTCTATATTCTCACTATCTATATAAAATATCTTCATAACAGACTCTTCTATCGGCACCGTACAGCCGTACTTTTCAAAGGTTTGTTTCATTTCCTGAGAATTAATAAAAACATCTTTGGCCATATCAAAGCTTTTGACTTTGTTCACGCCATATCTAGAAAAAGCAAACACTATTAAGAAAAGCACTATCGCTGCCAAATAAAGATATATTATTTGCTTCTTGTCCCTCTTTTTTCGATTACCTTTTTTACTCTTAACTAAACTGGGTAGAGTGACTAACTTTGTGCTTTTTCTTTTTTTTCTAACCATAAATAAACCATTTCAGATGTCATGAATATCAGGCGGACACGGACCGTGTAGTGAACAGCTGGTTGTTGAGGTTGTGGATGTAGTGGAGGTTGTGCTGGTTGTTGAGGTTGTTGATGTGGTGTCAGATGTAGTGGAGGTTGTGCTGGTTGTTGAGGTTGTTGATGTGGTGTCAGATGTAGTGGAGGTTGTGGTGG
>JAGGVU010000011.1 GCA_021157845.1 Candidatus Aenigmatarchaeota archaeon | reverse complement strand
TTGCTTTCAACTATTTCTCCTATGCCGTCGTATGCGTCTGGCCCGCCAAGAATGACCTTTATGCCTGGTTTATGTGCAACGCTAAGCCAGTTGTCTGGAGAAGCGTGTTCAACATTAGTATAATCATCTAAGTAGTCTGCCAGCTCGTCTGCTGCTGGTCCATCTGCCTCATTATGGACAATATATATTGTGTCTCCTGAATCAGCTGAAACAAGAGGTGCAAAAGCTGCTCCAGCTGTTGCTAAGAAAATACCTGAAGCACCAAGAGCAAGTCCTTTTTTGATGTAAGCTTTT
Organism: Candidatus Aenigmatarchaeota archaeon; assembly: GCA_021157845.1. Classification (GTDB taxonomy): domain Archaea; phylum Aenigmatarchaeota; class Aenigmatarchaeia; order GW2011-AR5; family JAGGXF01; genus JAGGVU01. Next base: position 13,788 of record JAGGVU010000011.1, on the reverse strand, counting down.
AATTTATTGGACTCTTTTTCTTCTGGTGCTGTCTTCATTTCATCATACAACGCACCATATGTTATTTCATCTGTTCTTATGTCGGCATAGTTGAGACCTGTCTTTTCCTCCAGGCTTATGAGCGTATCTGCCAGCCTGTCTGCAACCTCATCTGCGGTCGCGCTAGGGTCATATTTTTGTATCTTTTTTTCTCCATCTTTCTTAATTACTCTCATTCCAAGCTCTGGGTGTTGCTTTATGTGATTATACAGAGTTTGTTTCATTCTATCCATTTCTTCTTTTGTCGTGTAGTTCTGCCACAAATCTGAAAGAGGGACTTCGTAAAGACCTCTGCCTGTATCTATGACAAACTTCTGTCTTAGTAGGTAGGCAGCACCTTCTGGGTTTTTCTCTTTATATTCATCTATTCTTTCCATTAGATGATTGACATCAATTGCCCTGCCTGAATATTCTCTGTTTAGCCTTTCCCTGCCAATTTTTTTTGCTGAGGAAGATATGTATGTAAATGGGTCTATGGGAATGTCTTTTCTGCCTTTATGAATCTCCGCATTTCTCAGGTCTGATATAGATGGTAAGAAATGGCTTAGACCGAGTTGGTAAAGAGCCAAGAACTTGTCAAAATCTTCCTCTTTATTTGTATGGATGGTTTCTCCATATTCGTCTCTTGTTATGCCTGCTATAATATTATCTCTAACTTTTATTACTCTATCATATTCTTTTCTCTTTAAGTTTGGAAGATATTCTTCGATTGTAAGTGGATCAGGATTATCAACTACACTTATGTCTCCAAAATTGTACTCAACACTGCTGCCTCTATCTAAAACTTGGAGCATTGGTCGATAAAATATACCAACAGACCTAGCATCAGATTTTAATTCATTCATATCTATAATCACCCAACTACTTTATAGTGATAAACTTTAAGTCAATAATAATTATCAAACAACATATAAAAGGTTTTCGGTTGTGGATAATCGTTGATTGACGAATAATTAATTATCTGGTATTGATTAAATAAGATTTTAAATTTCTTAAGTTTGCTGGTCTAACTAATTTTATGTTCCCTTATCCTGTAATAATATCCTTTATAATTGGTTTTGGCATTCTGACTTCTTTGGAGGATATAAAACACTTCAAAATCCCGAATCACTATATCGCAATTGCAGTTCTGTTCGCTTTTCTCCAAAATGCGAGTTACGCTTTCACAGCCCAAGAGTATTTTGTATCATTCATGATAAATGCAGGATTTTCGCTTTTCGTTGGATATCTTTTATGGTTTATAAGAATATGGACAGCTGCAGATGGCAAGCTTTTTTTTGCCTACTCTGCAATGATTCCACTTTCTGTTTATTATCTTGGTTATGTCAAGTACTTTCCTTCAATGATTATTATGATAAATACCTTTATTCCAATTTTTGTTTTTCTTGTTATAAATCTGCTTGTAAAGACCAACAGCCAGGAAAAAATAATGATGCTTAAAAAGACATTCAGTTGGAACATCATAATAAATGTGTTTCTGATTATAACTGTCATGTCCTGGTTCGTGAGTGTACTTTTTAGTTTTTTGCATGTACCAAGAAATTTCTTTCTATCGTTTCTTGTCATTTTTTCAATGTTTTTCATACTTAGAGCGAAGCTCGGTAAAAACTTCACGAAGGCGCTCTTAATATGTTTGCTAGTAAGAATTATAGTAGATTATCAGACATTTTTGTATTTTGGCTTTTGGATAAACACAATTAAAATCATGATATTCCTTCTACTGGTCGTTTTCTTCGTTTTCAACATGGGAATGCTGAAATTTAATATAAGTGTGAATCTAAAAGACCTTAAACCAGGTATGCTGTTATCAGAGGTGATTGTAAAAAAAGATGGAAAATATTCAAAATCACCGGTGATTTTTATGCCAACAAGATTTGCCATGCTTAGGGGTCTAATAGAAAGAGTCAAGGAAAGCCCTGTGATAAAATACCGTTCATCTGGTATAACAGAAAAGGATATAAAAAAAATTCAGCAACTTAAAAAAGAAGGTAAACTCGATTTCGAGCATTTGTTGGTACAGCAAACGGTATCTTTCGCGCCTTTTCTGTTTCTTGGTGTTCTTCTGACAATAATATTAAAGGGCAGTATTATAAGTTATGCAAAGATATTTATCCCTTACTTCTGGGCTAAATTTATAAGTTTTTCCCATAAAATAAAAATATAAGTATTCTATAAAATATTATTTGTAGGGATGTGATTAATATGTCTGATGTATCTGAAGAGATAAAAGTCATTAATAATATGGAGATTCATACTGACCATGTTCTTGTCTCTGTAAACCCAAAGATCTTTCCGATGGAAATAATAAGGGGAGCTAGTTATATTGTAACAGATGAGGCATATGTCGTGATATCAGGAAATCCGAATGAGGAGATAATAGTTGAGTTGAGACCAAAAAAAAATCAAGATCTGGAAACACTTGGTAGAGAGTTCAACAATGAACTTTTGAATTATTATGTTTATGTTGACCAGTCAAAAAGAAATCGCTCTTTGCGAGAAATGATCATGAAAAGAGCAGTGTTGACTAATGTGAAAACAGAATCACCAGTAAAGGAGGAAGGTGAAAAGAATGAATGAAGTTTCTACAAATGACGGCAGCTGTGTTGTAAGATTTGAAACCTGTCTTTACGAACCACGCCATATAATTATTGCTGCGCAAGCCTTCACAAATGATTACTGGGTATATCTCGATGGTGACCCAAGTGGTATTATACAGGTTGTCCTAAAACCTAAAAAAGTTTCTGTTATTGACTTGAAAAAGATTGGATATGAGTTCTGCAATTATGTGCTTTTGACCTCTAGAAACCAAAGGTGAATAAATGGTTTATAGCTATTTTGACCTAAATAAATCTGGGTATAAAATCAACCAATATAAGTACCACCAGTTTGCTAGGAACAGAATATTGGTTACAACCAAACACGGCGGCTGGGCGGTACTTGATGAAGAAGAGTTTGAGATGCTTAAGAGAGACAAAATAAAAGAAGATTTGATCCTCTTTAAAAGTCTCGAGGAAAACGGCATAATATTAACCGAGAGAAACTTAGAAAGGGTCGCGAACAGACAAAGAGAGCGCCTTTCGCATCTTTTCAATGGTGTGTCTCTGCATATCATAACTCCAACACTTAGATGTAACCAGATATGTAGCTATTGTCACGCAAGAGCAAAAGACATAAAAGAGAAAAAATACGACATGGATAAAAGAACTGCAAGAGATGTAATTGATTTTATCTTTGAATCGCCGTCACCAGAAATCGGAATAGAATTTCAAGGAGGAGAACCCCTGGCAAACTTTCCAATAGTAAAGTACATAATCCAATATTCCAAACGGAAAGCTGAAGAAAAAGGAAAAAAAGTCAAGTATATGCTGGTTAGCAACCTGACAATGATGGACGAATCAATACTGAAATATTTAATAAAAAACAATGTGAGCCTTTGCACATCTCTCGACGGCCCAAAAGAAGTCCACGATAAAAACAGAAGATATATCAATGGTAATGGTACATACGAAGACGTAGTCTACTGGATAGATAAAATCAAAAACGAATATAAATATCCATTGGGTGCTTTGCCCACAATTACCAAATTTTCTCTTTCTCATGGAAAGGAGATTGTCAATGAATATGTAAAGCGGGGTTTTGAAAGCATACGCATAAGGCATATGGTAAATGCAGGCTTCGCCAGTGAAAGGTGGTCGCAATTAGGATATAGCGCTAAAGAATTTTTAGATTTTTGGAAGAGCTCATTAGATTATATTATAAAATTAAATCAGGAAGGCACGAACATCGTGGAAGGCGTTTCTCTGATTATATTAAAGAATATATTGTCTTCCAAACATCAGCCATATACATGCTTCAGCTCTCCTTGTGGCGCGGCGTTAACACAACTTGCATATGATTATAATGGAGACATATTTACGTGTGATGAGGCCCGCTCTTTCGAAACCTTTAAACTAGGTAATGTCAAGGAGAACTCTTATGAAGACATTATGACATCTCCACCAGCTTTAAATATTATCGGACTGACATCTGGTCTATCCTCTATCTGCGATAATTGCGTATGGCATCCATATTGTGGGAACTGCTTGGTTTCTTCGTATGGTCAGCATAAAACCGTCATACCGAAACTACCTGTCAACAGAGAGTGTAAGATAAGGGGCGGTATGGTTAAACATATATTTGACATTTTAACTGGCTCTGAAAAAAAGAACATCCTCATGAAATGGTATAACACAACAGAAAAAATATAGATTATAATGAATAATCAGAATATAGATGTCTTGGTCGTCGAACCAACAAACGAATGCGATTTAAATTGTATATATTGTCCGAAACGTGAGAAAAGGGAGATGAATATAGATTTCTTCAGAGATATAATAGTAAAAAATAACTGCCTCGAAAGGAGGATATCTAACATAGAGCTGGGTGGTATGGGAAACCCGCTACTACATAAAAATATAAAACAAATACTCCAGCTCTTAAAAAATAATGATTTATTCTGTAATATTCTTACAAACGGCTTGGGCCTGAAAGATAAGGTAGCATTCTTTGATGACAACCTCTTATCAAAGGTTCACTTTTCCATTTATCTAGATCATCCGGATGAAGAGAAAAATGATGAAATAATGGGGAAAAAATGCTATAAAAAAACAATTGAATCTTTTGAATATATTAAAAGAAGGAAGTTGGACTTCGATATAATAATGCGCATAATACCACAAAACTATGACAAAATAGAAGATATGTTAAGAATAGCAAAACACTACGGTGCAAAGATGCTTATACCAATAGAAGTTTTTCCTTTTTCAGATGAAAAATTTATTCTAACAGATGAAACTAAAAGAAGAGTAATAGAAAAGATAAACCAATTGAAAAACATGAGTGAACCTGTTCATAAGACAATACATTTTGAGTATCCGCCAGGAAACTGCACATATTTAAGAAAAAAAAGGCTTTTTATAAGTTCTAGTGAAGAGTTGGGATTTTGTCACTTTCTCTCTTATCTTCCAGCAAACAATAAAGAAAAAATTAAAGACAAATTTTTTGATGAAATAATAGAATTCAACAATCGCATAAGAGACGAGTTTGTAAAGAAAAAACAAAATGAAATAAACTCATGGCAACTACCAAGAAAAACAGCAAGCCCATGTAGTTATTGTCTCCAAAAAATTGGTTATGAAAAAAGGTGGTAAAAATAGTAATAGGTCTCGACCATAGGCATAAACCACTTGATGGAGATTTATTACTAACTATAGCGTGTCCGGTTGAGTGTGATTTTTGTGTTTATTCTTGCACGGCCTCCAAAGAACCTGAGAAGTGGATGCCAGAATATACAATAAGACGCGTAGCAGAACAATATTCAAAAAATGGAATTGGTATACGTATATCAGGCGGTGAACCGTTTTACGACCTAGAAAAACTGAGCAAGTGTATAGATATTCTTCTAGAGTATTACCATCCAAGGGATTTGCTTATTATTAGTTCAGGCTTCTGGGGCCATAAAAAAGAAGATGCACGTCAGTGTCTTTCATTGATTAAAAATAAAGGACTTGATTTGATTGTAATAAGCTATGACCGTTTTCATGCGAGACGAATACCAATAATTAATATTAAGAACATTATAGAAACTGCAAAAGACATTGACATAGAGATAGCTCTGAGACTTTCTCTTGATAACGGGAGCTATAATTTGATAGATAAAATGACAGAACTGATAACCAAACACCGTTTGCCTATAGAAGTACACCGCTGGGGTATGTTTGGAAGAGCTGAAAAACTGAATGGAGAAGCCTTGAAAGATTTCAACAAAACTTATAATTATATACATAAAAAAATAAAAGAAAATGCTAAAAGATATGGCGCTCCAGAAAACTTAAGATATTATTTAACGCATACTGCGAAACGGTCACAAAGAAAGTATTGTTCAGAGTTTTTTCCTACGACCTTCCCAAATGGCAACGTTTATGGCTGCTCGATAACAATGAAAGGATGTTTTATGGGCAACATAAATCGTGAAAATCTAGACATGATGATGGAGAAGTGGAAAAAGACATTAGCAGGGCACTTTGCATTGTCTGAAAAAAATTGTAATGAAATAGTCAACTTTTTACCCAAAGGTTGGGAGAAGTGTGACTTTTGTAAAGACTGGCCCTTTATAGATTTTCGAGAGAAGAGAATAGCAAAAGAGGCATTGGGAAGGTTATTCGTAAAGATAAAAATGGATGAGGACATGAATGAATTAATAGACAAAATGAAGCAAAATGAGAGAGAATACCTCTTATCTTTCAGATTTGCAGAAAATGACTTAAATCCAAGCACAGGAAGAAAAATAGAGAATTTTCTGGAAAAACTCAAGAAAAATAACATAAGATTTGTAATAAGCAGGCCATTCCCGAAATGCCTTAGAATTAGAAAAGATTATGGACAACCAACAGGTTGTTTTGATTGTCATGAACTTTTCAGTGTAGAAGATGGGGAAATTAAATTTTGTAATGACTTAGAAGGACCATTAATAACAAATATAACAAATGTTAAAAACAGAAAAGAAATTTTAGATTATTTTTCAGAAAATGTTAAAAGAGAGAAAAAAATAAAAAGATGTGAAACATGTATGTATAACCTCAGAAATAAATGTAACCTTTTTTGTAATTTTAAATATTAATGTCTGGCCTTTAGATTCTATAAACAATTTTATATTTATCATTTAAGTCAAGCTCGTTTTTATTCTCTCAAATATTTTATGTTATTGACAGTAATCAGATTAAATCGGAAACCACTTGTTAGTAGAATTAAAACACTTTTCTATACAGATAATAAATATTTTAGTAAATTATTCATTTAATATATTTTTAATAGTTTTCAATGCCCAAAAACTAAAATGGGCATCAGATGGGGTACCTATCTCTCCGCCATTGAATCCACCGTCTTCATTTTGAAATTTCATTAACCAGTAAACGTGTCTTAAATCCACATCTTTGCCCAAAATATTTAGAACTTCAGCCGCATGGTAGGTTGGCTGAGTATAACTCCTTTCGTTAGGAACCCAAGAAAATCCACCCTCCTCCCTTTCACATGATAATATCCAACCAGTCAAACTTTCACTTATTTTCTCTAAAGGATTTTCATGATCTATTCCTCTTTTCTTAACTATGTTTTCAATTGAGTTGAATGTATTGACCACCCTAAATGCTTCGTACATTTCGCTTTTCCCTCCTCTCACTGGTGCAAATCCACCATCCACACCTTGAAATTCCAATAATCCATCAATAATTTGTTCATAATTATGGGGAAGTATATCCATGACTTCGCAAATGCCAGTAAGATAATAAGACATAAATGGGTTAACAATTTCTATACGATGGTTCAAAAATTTAAGAAGATGCTCCTTATTAATAATATTTAAGGATTTCAGCTTCTCAAGTATTTTTAATGTCCAGTAAGTAGCCTTTTCAGATGATGAACCATTAGGTTTATAACTAAAACCACCATCTTCGTTCTGACAATATTTCAACCAAAGGACCAGCTTTTCTTTTTCTCTGATTTCTTGTCCGAGTGCATCCAGTCCCATTACACAACAATATGCTATATGAGTATTTGGGTCTATTTGATTGCCAAACCCTCCTTCAGACATTTCATTCTTCTTAACGTAATTTATCAGTCCCTTTTTGGTTTTCGAGTCTATTTTTTTATTAAAGAAGTTGTTGAGTTTAAGGTTGTAGTAAGCGAATTTTGGTTTTTTGTAAGGTCTTATTTTAACATCCCAGTCCTCTACTTCTTTACCAAACATCTTCAATATACTTCTCTCAAAATATTTTATATCAGGATATTTCATAAATTCAGGCATATCTCTGTAATAACTTCTCAATCTGAAGAGAACATTCTTCTCTATCTCTCCATCAAAATTACAGTTGAGTTTCTTTAGTATAGTCAATATTTTGTAGAGTATTTCCAATCCAAATCGACCGTTCCTAATAGATGCCAGCAAATAATCTTTCAAGCCTTTCTTGTTAGCCGGCTCATGTCCAAGATTGAGCAAAGCCAGAGACCAGTTAATGGTTGATAAAAGATTAGAATTAGAATTTTGGACTTGACCAAACCCACCATCCGGATTTTGATGAGACTTGATGAAATTGACAATGTTATTCTCAAATTTAGGTTTTAATCCAGCGAACTTATGCATCTCAGATCCCCAGTAAGTTGTATAATCCCAAGAATTTTCTCCAGTAGTTTCACCAAATCCCCTCTTACCTGTTTGCAATGATCGGACCCAATTCGCAGTATTATTATTAGGTTTGATTTTCAATTCGTTCATCATTCCAAGAAAAAACAAAGAAGAAATAGGATCAGGGTTTAGTGTGTAATAAGTTCCGTCTGGATTTTGTCTGTTCAGTAAATATTCAACTGTTTTCTTAAGTTGAGGCAATTTCTTGAGCAGCTCACGCATATCTTTCACTATCGTATTATTTGGCTAAATTTAAATAGATTTGAGGAATATTTCGTCTATTATAGTTGAGATTAATAAAGTGCGACTCTTTTTATCTAATTACAGCTAATCATCTATTTAAAATTATAGAGAATGGGATGTTGGCTCGTTTATCATTTACTATGATGTTTCACTTAAGCTCGAAGATAATCGCGATAAATTACATAGAAAAAATGAAAGAAACGGGGGATAAAAATCATTCCACATCTTTAATTTGTTCCAGCAATTCTTCAACAGTGGATTTATACTTTTCATCAAGCAGGTTAAATTCTCTACCACCGTTAGCAAAATAAGTTCCTGGCAATTTTATAGCCAGAGGGTTTGGATGAGCTTCTACATTTAAAATACCTTCATCTGGCATTTTCCAGTCAATTGTCCAATTCTTTTCAAAATAACAATCTTTAACCATACTAAGACATTTCCATGTTTGGTACGGTGTTATTCCATCTGCTATGTCAATATAATCTCCTTCTATCGTTTTTATTGTGCCGTCGGGAAGTTCTATATTTATTTCTAATGGCTTTACATCCTCCTGATGGTAGCCAATATAAGCCCACAACATAGTATCACCAATAATAATTGGTTCTGTTGTTATGCCGGCAAAATTGGTGTATTCTTTGGCCATATCTGAATGAAAATCATCAGAATGAGCTTCAAAATAGTCATAAGTATCAATCGCTTTGCTCATATTTTCCATGCTTCTCTCATCAGATATTAAAAGAACGCCGTCATATGTGGCAAATATCTTATATACAAGATCCCCTTCATTTTCACCGTTATTAGACCAGGGAAATGCCCAATAAGCAGTGGAAAAAGTAAAATTTCTTAAATTTTTTTTATCTATGTCTACTGGAAAAAATTTATATTTTCCTGGAAATTTTCTAACTTTTCCTTTTGTATATCCCTCTGGGGTCCAACAATAAAACATATTTCCCAGTTCAGCATTTTCCATAACTCCATTTTTATTCCAGTCGCTCCACGCATCATCACCGAATTCGGGTGTTAAGTCATTTGGTCTTTCAACTGTATGATCAAGACCCTGATAAACTGTCCATATTTTTCCGTCATCTGTCATCAATTTCCAGACATCCATGTAATATTTTTCAGGTAAATTGACTGTATGTATTAATTTTTTGAGTTCTGTATTGTAGTTGCCAAAAAATCTTTCATAATTATTTTTCCACCCCACTTCAGAAGGCATGACCACCATAAAAATGCTCTTTTTGTCTTCAAACATTTCTGCAGCATCCAAAGAACCATTTGTGTCAAAGCATAGGTTTCTGTTTGCAGGCTGTTTGAACGAATTGACATCATAGACAGATGAGCCGATAATAGAAGAATTTGGTCCGGTTTCACGGGCAGTTACAATAGAAGAACCCTCTTTCCAATCATCCATTGTATAATGATTCCCATCTCCCACAGGATTCCAAGCATATGCAGCAGCACTGCCTAGTACAGTTAAACCTAAGAGCACGGCACCGATTTTCTTTTTATTTAATTGCATATAATCACATCATATATTAATTATTATTTAATAGTTATAACAATAATTTAGTATAATCATAAAGTATTTAAAAGTTATGCCGGACCTATTGGCTCTTTCATTTAGTGTGATCTCCTATTTTTTACTTAAGCTAGGAGATAGCCGTATGATAAATAGTAGGTTAAATAATATTATGCTTGTCTATACTATACAATATTAATCAACAAGACGTGCTTTTCCGAGACAAATGGAAACGGATCGACAGAAAGCAATTTTGACTTTTCGTCCAAGTTTTGTCTATATTTATGATATATTCAATAATGTCGCATTTTTAACTTAACCATTAATTACTAACACTACATTAATTACTAACACTACGCAATTTTATTTGTTAAAAATGCCAAAAGGGAACAAATACCTGAATATCAAAAATAATTCAGATGTTCCGCAATCCTGCTGATTCGTTATACATCTTCCATCGCAGTTGCCAATAGTACATGGCACATAATACCAATTAGGGCCATAGTTATCAATACAATACTGGTTAGACACTATTGCTGGGCTACATTCTGAACATACACGCCCTATAGGACCTGGCAACACAGTCTGTATAAGCCGGCCAGAACTGCAGCATTGGCCACCCTGGGCAGTTTGAACACAATCTTCAAGGCATTCTTCTGTTGAATCACACCATTCAAAACCATTTGACGTGCACGATTCGCATGTTGACCCGTCTACAACCTTTAGATACCCACTATCACACTTAGACCAGTCCTGACTTAAATCGGCGTCTTTTGAGCATAAATAGAATAGGTAAGTTTTACCTACTTCCAGCGATTCTGCGTCTGATAAAGTGTAGGATGTTTGTGTTGTGAACTGCTTATCAGATATAATTTCCCATTTGCTTGGCCAATCTGTATAATTTAATTCGCATGACCCTTCAAAAACATCGCCAACCCATAGACGTGTTATGACCTGCTCATCATCTGGGTCTGTCCCTGGTGTCCAGCTTATGGTCGGCGTCGTGTCAAAAGTGATGTCTGGATTTCCGCTTTCACAATCTGTTTTTTCAGCACTTGGAAAAATCCATGTCGGCGCTGTCGGCTGATGATCTATAGTTGTGGTTGTTGATGAGGTCGTGGATGTGGTTGATGAAGTAGTAGAAGATACGGTTGATGAGGTCGTGGATGATATGCATGTCCCTATTTCTGAACCGCACGTTTCGCCTTCTGGACATGTCCAAGTGTGACACCTGCATTCATTTCCTTCACATAGACCAACTACACATTGACCAGATCCCGCATATAGATACACACATCCATTTGCACAACTACTAGGATCACACGTGCTAGTATCACAACAATAATAATCCGATGGGCATGAGCCAGATGCAGATGGCCAGCCACCTCTCCAGCAAGGTATTGATACACATTCACCTGAGCATGATGGCTGGGTTGTTGTGGTTGATGTCGTGCCACAATCACAGTTCTGCAAACATAGGGCATATGTCGGCTGCAAGCACGAGAAATCACCACAGCAGTCTATAAGAGCAGAAACAGTAGTTGCCAAAAAAATTATAAAAAAGAATATAATCAGAATTTTATTCACTCTTTTACTCATTTAACCACTTTTATTAAAATAGTTCGCTACAATATTTAATAATTACAAAAATCAGAATTTAAAGGTTTTTATTAACTGCTTAAAATTGCCAACAAAAACATTAAAAAGAATTGATATCAAAACTAATTATGTATTTGGAAGTTTTTTTATTTATCTTATTATTATTTATTTTATTAAAATTTTTCAAAACAGAAAATCAAGAGTTATTCAAGAAAATTAAAAAGCATAAAGAAAAATTAATCACCTTAATCGTTTTCTTGGCTATATATGGATTTTTATTATATTATTTCAAGCCAAGCCTGCTCCTGATGAAAACGACTATTGCAGGGGGTGACACTGCCTCGCATTATTATCCTGCAAAATATATGAAAGAATATCTACTTCCTAATGGACAAATAAAGGGGTGGTTTCCTGACTGGTTCGCTGGGCTGCCCATTTTTCAATTTTATTTTCCACTTCCATTTGTTCTGATAGCCATGCTTAGTTATTTAATTCCACTAGAAATTTCATTCAAACTTGTCACTGTGCTTGGAATATTTCTCCTCCCGATATGTACATATATTTCGCTAAAATATATGGGATTCAAAAAAAATGAGAGATTGTTAGGAGCATTATTCACACTAATTGCTATATTCATACAGAACAATTCCATGTGGGGTGGAAATGCCTCAAGTATGCTTGCGGGAGAGTTTTGTTATAGTATCTCCCTTTCCTTAGCTATCTTGTTCTTGGGAACTATTTATAGTGGGTTAAAAAATGAAAAGCACATTATTTTAAATTCTCTTTTGCTTTCAGCTATCGTTTTGAGCCATTTATATCCGGCTTTGATAGCTGTTTCAGCTCCGGTATTGTTTTTAGCATTAACAAAAAATCTAAAAAAAAATAAAATAGCTTACTTATCAAAAGTATATCTTTTAGGATTTTTCTTGACAGCCTTTTGGTCAATTCCATTTGCACTAGATCTAAATCTCGTAACTGTAACAATGCATTGGCCTGTCAAAGAATTCTCCACTCTTGTACCAAAAGAATTAATAATTTTCTTCTTAGTTGCATTTGTCGGCATATTTAAAGGGGCTAAAAAAGGAATAAAAAATGATCTGTTTTTAGCTTCTGCTATATTTTCATCATTATTCTTCGCATTGTTTCCAATAGATATGGTACTAAATATAAGGTTTGTCCCGTTTCTGTATTTATTTATAGTTATCTTTGCAGGAGTAGTTATTGGGAGAGTTGTAAATAAAATAAAAAGAAATGGAAAAATTTTGACTATTTTTATATTAATTATTATCATTTTGTGGCTATTCAGTTATATTACATATTTGCCTCACTGGATAAAATGGAATTATGAAGGATTTGAAAGCAAGGAACAATGGCCAGAATTGAAGGAATTTTTTGATTATTTAAGACTGCTTCCTCCTGGGAGGGTGATGCACGAGTATAATAAAAAACACAATAGCTTCGGAACACCAAGAACGTTGGAATCTATACCACTTTTCACAGGAAAGCCTGTAATAGAAGGCCTTTATATGGAATCTGCTGTGTCTACGCCGTTTGCGTATGTCTTGCAGGCAGAAGTCTCTGAAACACCGAGTTGTCCTGTTTATGGACTATACTGTGGCAGTTTAAACCTCACAAAAGCAGCTAAGCATTTGCGGATGTTTGGCGTAAAATATTATATAGCCACTACAGAGACCACACGAGAAGAAGCCATAAAAAGCAAAGATTTTAAGCTTTTGAGAGAATTTCCAAGCATAGAACTTTATGTATTCAGCGTGGTTAACGGAGGAAAAATAGTAGAACCACTAAAATACGAGCCCGTCTATTTTGAAACAAACAACTGGAAAGAGATATCCTTGGACTGGTTTAAAAAATTAAAAGACGTTTATCTGATTTTTGATAAAGTCCCAGAAATTAAAAAGGTTAATAATATAGAAAATTTACCAAAAGAAAAAATTAGAGATTGTTTTGTTCAGGAGGATGTGAAAAATGAACGTATTGAAATATATACAGATTGTATTAATCAGCCAGTTCTTGTAAAAATGAGTTATCATCCTAATTGGAAAGCTTATGGGGCAAAAGGACCTTACTTGGTCTCACCTTCATTCATGTTGATTTATCCTACTGAAAATAATGTAAAACTTGTCTATGAAAATAGTTGGTACAGCAA